>NZ_JBIAFD010000004.1:0-485233 GCF_042869095.1 Streptomyces sp. NPDC007264 | reverse complement strand
CGTCGCAATCCACACCGAACCGGAAGGCCCTCACCTGTTCAAGATCCCTCAGCCGAGACCTGGCTCACCCGTCCACAACCTCCCCGGACAGAACACCTAGCGCATTCGCTTGCTCACGGAAAGGCTCCCTCGAACGACCAGGACCCCTGGTGAGGCGAGGGGTCCGCGCTTGCCGCAGACCTCGCTGCCTGCGGCCTGGTCTTCACCCGGGGCACCCCGCCACGGACGGAGGGTTGCCGGACAGCCGGCCGGGGCCGTGTGACTGTCGCTCATGACCTGACGGGGACACTACGGGACGTGATCACCCGAACGCAACGTCTGTCCGGATACCGGAACGGGCACCGGGCGCCCGCCTCACCGGAGAGGGCGCCGGCGTGACCGGGACCAGCGCACACCGAGCAGCACGAGGTCGGCCACGAAGACCACGACACCGATGATCAGGAGGTAGAACAGCCCCTTCACGACCACGCCGACGAGCCCCAGCGCGACCGCCACGAGGACCAGGAACAGGAACAGCGCCATGAGCGACCACATCCTCGGGCGGTGCCGTGCCCCACGCGCCGTTCAGCGGCGCGCCAGGCGGCGTCCACGGTCGGCTCCGGGCTCGTAGGGCTTGTCGTAGTGCTGGTAGACCTCTGCTTCCCGCTCGACCGGGAGGACGTCGTCCACGCCCATGGACGGCGCCTTCCGCACCACGCCCCTGGAGTGCGCCACCTTCACATAGCCCGGTCCGAGGGTCGCCTCGTCGAGGGGGACGAAGACGAGCCGGTGCCGGGTCGGCATCCCGGTGCGGACGGTGGCCATGGCCGGCGCGTCGGTGGAAGTGTCCACGTAGACCGCCTCCAGGGCCCCGATCTTGCGGCCCTTGGGGTCGACCACATCCTGATTGCGCCATTCGCGGATATCGGCTGAATGAATCATGCCTCGCTCCTTGCGACCGGCGGATCTCCCACGGGCGTTCCGGCCGGCGCGGGCGTGACCGGCGGGGACCGCCACGCGTTCACTGTACTCCGGCCGAACACCCGTCGCGCGTTTGACCTGGCCTTTTACCACCCGGAAGGCGGCATCCTCCGGCCCGGCCGGGCCGGGCCGGGGGACGCCCCCGGCCCGGACCGTCCGCGGGGCGCTACGCGTTGGTGGCCGCCACCCACCGCTCCAGGACCCGCTTGGCCGCGCCGGAGTCGATCGACTCGGCCGCCCTCTCCATGCCCGCCCGGATCTGGTCCGCGAGCGGGGCCTCGCCCATGTCCAGCGCCACCAGGGCCGCCGCCGAGTTCAGCAGCACCGCGTCCCGTACCGGCCCCGTCTCGCCCTCCAGCAGCCGCCGCGCCACGTCCGCGTTGTACGACGCGTCGGCGCCCCTCAGCGCCTCCACCGGGACCGGCTCGATACCGACGTCCCGGGGGTCGAAGGACTCCTCGGTGACCTTGCCGTCACGGACGGTCCACACGTGTGACGTCGACGTGGTGGTCAACTCGTCCAGGCCGTCGTCGCCCCGGAAGACCAGGGACGAGTTCCCGCGCTCCGCGAAGACGCCCGCCACGATCGGTGCCATCCTCGCGTCGGCGACCCCGATGGCCTGCGCCCTGACCCGGGCCGGGTTCGTCAGCGGACCGAGGAAGTTGAACACCGTCCGGATGCCCAGCTGTCCGCGCGCGACGGCCACGTGCCGCAGCGCCGGGTGGAACTTCACCGCGAAGCAGAAGGTGATCCCCGCCTCCTCGGCCACCTCGGCCACCCGCTGCGGCGTCAGCTCCAGATTCACCCCGAGCTTCTCCAGCACGTCCGAGGCCCCGGACGCGGAGGACGCGGCCCGGTTGCCGTGCTTGACGACCTTCGCGCCCGTGCCCGCCACCACGATCGCCGACATGGTGGAGATGTTCACGGTCTTGGCGCCGTCGCCGCCGGTGCCGACGATGTCGACGGTTCGTCCCGGCACCTCGATCACGTTCGCGTGCTCGTACATCGCGCGGACGAGTCCGGTGATCTCCTCGACCGTCTCGCCCTTGGCCCGCAGGGCGACCGCGAACCCCGCGATCTGGGCGTCCGTCGCCTCCCCCCGCATGATCAGGTCCATCGCCCAGGCGGTGTCGTCCGCGGCGAGGTCCCGGCCGTCGAGCAGGCCGTTCAGCAGCAGGGGCCAGGAACGGCCCGCCGCGGTGTCGCCTCCAGCGGGGTGCACAGCGCTCATCAGCCGCTCCTGGGTCATGTCCCGAACGGGACTCGGTTCTCCGTTTCCGGACCCCCGCCGTGCCGCGGACGGGTCCTCGCCCCCGTGCGGGGACAGCTCCACCCTATCCAGCCCGGGGCACGGCAAAGGGCCCCGTCCATGCACTGGACGGGGCCCTTCGACCGTGGCGTGGCGCGCGCAGCGATCAGTGGTGGCCGTGGCCGCTCGTGATCTCCTTGTACTCCTCGACCGTGGGCTTGGGGATCTGGTTGTCCTCCCCGTAGTAGGCGTTGCTGAGCTTGGCGCGCAGCTTCTCCGAGCCCTTGACCTTCCGCTCGACGCCGTTCTCGTCGACCGTCGGGCCGATCTCGACCGGCTTGTACTGCTCGTGTGCCGTGAGCGTGTGCAGCTGCTCCTGGCTGAGCGGCTCGTGCACCTCGATGAACTCACCGTGCGGCAGCCGCTTGATGATGCCCGACTCGCGGCCGTGCAGCACCTTGTCGCGGTCCCGGCGCTGGAGGCCGAGGCAGATCCGCTTGGTGACGACGAACACGAGCACCGGCACCACGAAGAAGGAGATGCGCACGAACCAGGTGATCGCGTTGATCGACAGGTGGAAGTGGGTGGCCCAGAGGTCGTTTCCACCGCCGACCAGCAGCACGAAGTACCAGGCGATCCAGGCGGCACCGAAGGCGGTGCGCGTCGGGGCGTTGCGCGGGCGGTCCAGGATGTGGTGCTCGCGCTTGTCGCCGGTGACCCAGGACTCGATGAACGGGTAGACCGCGATCGCGACCAGGACCAGCGGGAAGATCATCAGCGGGACGAAGACGCCCAGGGCCAGCGTGTGGCCCGCGAAGTTGATCTCCCAGCCCGGCATCGAGCGGATCAGGCCCTCGGAGAAGCCCATGTACCAGTCGGGCTGGGCGCCGGTGGACACCTGGTCCGGACGGTAGGGGCCCATCGCCCAGATCGGGTTGATCTGGGCGATCGCCGCGACGATCGCGAGGGCGCCGAAGACCAGGAAGAAGAAGCCTCCGGCCTTCGCCATGTACACCGGCAGCAGCGGCATGCCGACGACGTTGTTGTTCGTCTTTCCGGGGCCCGCGAACTGCGTGTGCTTGTGGTAGAAGACCAGGATCAGGTGGCCGACCACCAGGCCGAGCATGATGCCCGGCAGCAGCAGGATGTGGACCGAGTAGAAGCGGGCCACGAAGTCGCCGCCCGGGAACTCGCCGCCGAAGAGGAACATCGACAGGTACGTGCCGACGATCGGCACGGACAGGATCGCACCCTGCATGAAGCGGACACCGGTGCCGGAGAGCAGGTCGTCCGGGAGCGAGTAACCGGTGAAGCCGGTGAACATGCCCAGGACGAACAGCAGGAAGCCGAACAGCCAGTTGATCTCACGCGGCTTGCGGAACGCGCCCGTGAAGAACACGCGCATCATGTGCACGAACATGCCGGCGAGGAAGACCAGCGCCGCCCAGTGGTGGATCTGCCGGATCAGCAGGCCGCCGCGGACGTCGAAGCTGATGTGCAGCGTCGAGTTGAAGGCCTCGCTCATCAGCTGGCCCTGCAGCGGGATGTAGCTGCCGTGGTACTCCACCTCGTTCATCGACGGGTGGAAGAACAGCGTCAGATACACACCCGTGAGGATGATGATGATGAAGCTGTAGAGGCAGACCTCGCCCAGCATGAACGACCAGTGGTCGGGGAAGATCTTGCGCATGTTGGCCTTGGCCAGGGAGTAGATCCCCAGCCGGCCGTCCGCCCAGTCGGCGACGCGCTCGCCGGCCGGTGCCCTCCCGCGCGAGCGGGACTCGTTGGTCGTCGTAGTACTCATCCGCGCTCCCAGAAGGAAGGACCGACGGGCTCTTCGAAGTCGCCGAGCGCTTCGAGGTAACCGTCCGCGTTGACGCCGATGCGCAGCTGCGGCAGGGCGTGACCGGCCGGGCCGAAGACGACCCGGGCACCGTCGGAGAGGTCGAAGGTGGACTGGTGGCACGGGCAGAGGACGTGGTGCGTCTGCTGCTCGTACAGGGAGATCGGGCAGCCGACGTGGGTGCAGATCTTCGAGTACGCCACGATGCCCTCGTGGGACCACTCGAGTTCCTTCTTGTCCTTGATGTTGCCCGGCTGCAGCCGGACGATCATCAGGGCCGCCTTGGCGATCTCCTTCTGGAAGTCCTCGTCGGCTTCCTCCAGGCCCTCGGGCTTGGCGAAGGTCAGCGAGCCCACCACGACGTCGGACGGACGCAGCGGCTCGTTGGTGTTCATGTTGACGAGGAGCTTGCCCTTGGACCACATGGTGTGCCGCAGCTTCGTCCCGGGCAGCGGGCCGAGGTCGCGCAGCAGGAAGAGGCCGGAGAGCGGCACCAGGGCGACCGCGCCGAGCATCGTGTTGCGGATCAGCTTGCGCCGGCCGAGCTGGGACTCCTTGGCGCCCTGCCGGAAGTCCGCCATGACCTTGGACTTGACCTCGGGCGGCGCCTCGATCGGGTGACGCTCGTCGGCGATCTCCTCGTCCGACATCAGGGTGCGGGCCCAGTGGACCGCGCCCGCGCCGATGGCGAACAGCGCCACGCCCAGCGTCACGCCCAGCGCGAAGTTCATCGCGCTGATGTGCCCGATCGGGAAGACGTAGATCGACTTGTCACCCGGGATGGTGACGTACGAGGCGATGAAGCCGAGGGTGGCCAGCATCGACACGGTGAACAGCAGGGCGACCGTGCGCTCGGAGCGCTTGGCGGCCCGCGCGTCGATGTCCTGGATACGGTGCTCGTGGGGCGGCAGGCCCGGGTCGGCGAACGGGTTCTGCTCGTCCGCCACCGTCACGGCACCGGGTGCGGTGTCCTGCTCAGCGGGCAGGTTCTCTTCTGGGATGTCTTGGCTACTCATGACTTCTTGGCCTTTGCGGTCCTAGCGGCGACCCAGACGGCGACCGCGATCAGCGCGCCGAGTCCGAAGATCCAGCCGAACAGGCCCTCGGAGACCGGACCGAGACCGCCCAGCTCGAGGCCGCCCGGGTTTTCCGTCTGGTCACCGTTGACCGCGTCGAGGTACGCGATGATGTCCTTCTTGTTCTGCTGGGACATCGTGGTGTCGGGGAAGGAGGGCATGTTCTGCGGGCCGGTCTGCATGGCCTCGTAGATGTGCTTCGGGTCGACACCCTGGAGGCTCGGCGCGAACTTGCCGTGCGTCAGGGCGCCGCCCTTGCCGGTGAAGTTGTGGCACTGCGCGCAGTTGGTCCGGAAGAGGTCACCGCCCTTGGCGATGTCGGCACCCTCGGGGCTGTAGTCGTTCTTCGACGGGACGGCCGGACCGGCACCGAGGGAGGCGACGTACGCCGCGAGCTGGTCGATCTGGGCCTGGGTGTAGATGTTCTTCTTCTTCGGGACCTGGGCGCCCTGGGAGGTGGCGGCCGGCATGCGGCCGGTGCCGACCTGGAAGTCGACGGCCGCCGCGCCGACGCCGACCAGGCTCGGGCCGTCGGAGCTGCCCTGACCGCCGGTGCCGTGGCAGCTGGCGCAGCCCACCGAGTAGAGCTTCTTGCCCTCCTCGATGGCGAGGGACTGGGCGCTGTCATCGGCCTGCGCCTTGTCCGCGGGCGCGAACGCGGCGTAGAGCCCCCCGGAGAGCGTCAGCGCGATGAGTAGGACGACGAGCGCCGCCATCGGATGGCGTCGTCGTGCGGAGAGCTTTTTCACGGATTACCCCGGTGTCAGGATCTTCTGCGTCGATGCTTCTGGAATGGGACCGGTTCGTCGCGGGCGATCGGTTCTCCCGGATCGGATGACCGTCCGCCGCGGCCAGCGGCCGTCTACTTGATCATGTAGATCGTGGCGAAGAGGCCGATCCAGACCACATCGACGAAGTGCCAGTAGTAGGACACGACGATGGCGGCGGTCGCCTGCTCGTGAGTGAACCTGCGCGCCGCGTAGGTGCGGCCGAGGACCAGGAGGAAGGCCACGAGGCCACCCGTCACGTGCAGGCCGTGGAAGCCGGTGGTCAGGTAGAAGACCGAGCCGTAGGGGTCGGAGGAGAGCGAGAGGCCTTCCTCCTTCACCAGGCTCGTGTATTCGAAGACCTGACCGCCGATGAAGATCGCACCCATGATGAAGGTGACGATGAACCAGCCTCGGAGCTTCTTCACGTCACCGCGCTCGGCCGCGAACACGCCGAGCTGACAGGTCAGGGAGGAAAGCACCAGGATGGTGGTGTTGGTGGCCGAGAACGGGAAGTTGAGGCTGTCCGCCATCTCCTTCCAGTGATCGGGCCCGGTCACCGATCGGAGGGTGAAGTACATCGCGAAGAGGGCCGCGAAGAACATCAGCTCGGAGCTCAGCCAAATGATGGTTCCGACGCTGGTGAGGTTCGGTCGATTGACCGACGGGTGCGCGTGCCCGGTGTCTACTGTCGTTGCTGTCGCCACGACCGACATTATGTCGGTCGCTTATCTCGCCCTCACTCCGGGGGGTGCCGTTCGGGGTGTCCCTACCGTGTGGACTGCCCGGATGGCGGATCGAAGGCTCGTCCGAACAGCTGTTGACCACGTGTTCAAGGGAGTAGCATCCCGCGCAACGGCCCGTTCAGTGTGACGCCGATGTCCCGGAGGAATCATGCAGCCGACCGCCACGGTGCTGGTCTACAGCGACGATGCCAACACCCGCGAACAGGTCCGGCTCGCGACCGGTCGCAGGCCGGCCCCGGACGTGCCCGTGGTCGAGTTCGTGGAGTGCGCCACGCCGGGCGCCGTCATCGGGGAGCTGGACAAGGGCGGCATCGATGTGTGCGTGCTCGACGGCGAGGCCGTGCCGATGGGCGGCATGGGTGTCTGCCGGCAGATCAAGGACGAGATCTTCCAGTGCCCGCCGGTGCTGCTGCTGATCGCACGTCCGCAGGACGCGTGGCTGGCCACCTGGAGCCGGGCCGACTCGGCCGTGGCACTGCCCGTGGAGCCGGTGGAGTTCGCCTCCGCTCTGGCCGCCCTGCTGCGCCGCAAGGCCCTTGTGACCGCCTGACGGACGGGCCGGGCGGGAAGGGGACGGCCGCGGGCCGTTCGCGCCTCCTGCGGCCGTACGACGCGGTCGGACGGGGTCCTGGCGGCACCGCCCCGCGGGTGCGTGGACTCACGCCGTCCCAGGACTCAGCCTCGCCCGGTCCCCGGCGGCCGGGGAGGCGCTCGCCGCCAGGGCGCTGCCCTTGCGCCACTTGTTCCAGTCGAGGTTCCAGTCGCCGAAGCCGTTGCCGAACGGGGGCATCTGCGCGCCCTTGGAGTTGACGACCTGGACTATGTCGCCCACGCGCACGGTGTTGAAGAACCACTGGGCGTACTGGTTGCTCATCCCGGTGCACCCGTGGCTGACGTTGGAGTATCCCTGGAAGTCGACGGACCAGGGCGCGGCGTGCACGTACTCACCGCTCCAGGTCACCCGGGTCGCCCAGTACACCAGCAGGTCGAACGAGTCCGACGAGTTCTCCGAGATGCCGATGGTGGTCCCGCGCATCCGTACGGGGTTCTCCTTGGACAGCACGACCTTGACGCCGTTGCGGGTGTCGTAGCCGGACCTGCCGGTGGTGACGGGGATCTCCTTGATCACCTCGCCGTTCCGGTAGACCGTCATCCGGTGCGCGGCCGCGTCCGTCAGGGCGACGATCCGGTCGCCGGTGGTGAGCTTGAGCGGCTTCGCCTCGCCGCCCCAGAGGCGGTCGCCGATCCTCACGCCCGCGAGGTTGCTGTGCACCGTGACGGTGGCGTGGGCGGGCCAGTAGTCCTTGGGGCGGTAGTGCAGCGTCTTGTCGTCCACCCAGTACCAGGAGCCCTGGACCGCGGGCACGGACTCCACCCTGAGGGTGCTCTCCACGGCCGCCCGGGAGGCCTTGTCCTTCACGGGGGCGCTGAGTTCGGCGGTCACGGGCTGGCCGACGCCGTACGTGCCCGCCTTGGGCCCGAAGGTGACGTTCAGCACCTT
Source organism: Streptomyces sp. NPDC007264 (assembly GCF_042869095.1). Lineage (NCBI taxonomy): Bacteria > Bacillati > Actinomycetota > Actinomycetes > Kitasatosporales > Streptomycetaceae > Streptomyces > Streptomyces sp. NPDC007264. The sequence goes on along the minus strand of NZ_JBIAFD010000004.1, from coordinate 477,091 downwards.
CTTGCTCTTGGGGGTGCCGGTGGCGAACTCGATGACCTTGCGGCCGGGGGCGCCGTCCTCGTCCTCCGTGCTCACCCGGACCGTGTAGTGGGTGCCGGCGGCCAGCGGTGAAGTGCTGTGCCAGCGGCTGCCGTCGGCGGAGAGCTCCCCGGACACGTAGCGGCCCCTGCTGTCGGTGGCCGTGACGTCCGTGATGCGGGCGTTCGCGTCGGAGGTGGTGATCTCCAGCGGCTTGTCGGGGTCGGCCTTCTTCTTGGTGCCGACGTTGTAGCTGATCTGCCCCGCCGCGTCGTACGGCTTCGCCGAGAGCGGGTCGCCGTCCGACGTGCAGGCGTCGAGGCCCGCGCCGAGGGCGATCACCAGCAGGGTGCAGCTGACGACCGTGCGGTTTCGCGGTGAGTGGCTCATGGGATCACGCTACGAACGTTCGTCAAGCACGGCGCGCCCGGTGACCCGTACGAGGGAAGAAAGAGGGGGCAAAAGAGGGAGCCCGGACGCTCCTGACGGAGGGTCCGGGCTCCCGTGCGCCGGGCGCGGATCTGCCGGGTACTACTGGGTGCGGTTCTCGCCGCGGTAGTACTCGAAGACCCAGCCCCACAGGCCCACCAGGATGAACGGGGCCGCAAAGTACATCAGCCACCAGCCGATCGCGACGCCCAGGAAGGCGAGCGCGCCGCCGAAGCCGAGGGCGAGCGGCTGCCAGCTGTGCGGGCTGAAGAAACCGAGCTCACCGGCGTCGTCCGCGACGTCGGCCTCCTTGTTGTCCTGGGCGCCTGCGTCGACCCGCCTGGCCGTGAAGGACAGGTAGTAGCCGACCATGACGCTCAGCCCGAAGGACAGGACGAGCGCGGTGGTGCCGGCCGGCTCCTTCGCCCACACGCCGTAGATGACGGCCATGAGGAGAAAGAAGAGGGACAGCCAGAGGAACATCTTGCCCTGGATCTTCACTTGCCGGCCTCCTTGCCACCAGCGAGGGCCTTGCTGCCGGCACCCATGTACTCGAGCTGCTCGAGTGCGGCGATCTCAGGGTGGTGCAGGTCGAAGGCGGGGGATTCCGAGCGGATCCGCGGCAGCGAGATGAAGTTGTGCCGCGGCGGCGGGCAGGAGGTGGCCCATTCGAGCGACCGGCCGTAGCCCCACGGGTCGTCCACGCCGACCGGCTGGCCGTACTTGGCCGTCTTCCACACGTTGTAGAGGAACGGCAGGACCGACAGACCGAGCACGAAGGAGAAGACCGTCGAGACCGTGTTCAGGGCCGTGAAGCCGTCGGCGGCGAGGTAGTCCGCGTAACGCCGCGGCATACCCTCCACACCCAGCCAGTGCTGCACCAGGAAGGTGCCGTGGAAGCCGACGAACAGCATCCAGAAGGTCATCTTGCCGAGGCGCTCGTCGAGCATCTTGCCGGTGAACTTCGGCCACCAGAAGTGGAACCCGGCGAACATCGCGAACACGACCGTGCCGAAGACCACGTAGTGGAAGTGCGCCACCACGAAGTACGAGTCCGAGATGTGGAAGTCCATCGGCGGCGCGGCCAGGATGACGCCCGTCAGACCACCGAACACGAAGGTGATCAGGAAGCCGGTCGCCCACAGCATCGGCGTCTCGAAGGACAGCGAGCCCTTCCACATCGTTCCGATCCAGTTGAAGAACTTCACGCCGGTGGGTACGGCGATGAGGAACGTCATGAAGGAGAAGAACGGAAGCAGCACGCCACCGGTGACGTACATGTGGTGCGCCCACACCGTGACCGACAGGCCGGCGATGGCGATGGTGGCGCCGATCAGGCCCGTGTAGCCGAACATCGGCTTACGGCTGAAGACCGGGATGACCTCGGAGATGATGCCGAAGAACGGCAGCGCGATGATGTACACCTCTGGATGGCCGAAGAACCAGAAGAGGTGCTGCCACAACAGCGCGCCGCCGTTGGTGGCATCGAACACGTGGGCACCGAACTTGCGGTCCGCCTCCAGGGCGAACAGCGCCGCCGCGAGGACCGGGAACACGATCAGCGCGAGCACGGCGGTCAGCAGCACGTTCCACACGAAGATCGGCATCCGGAACATGGTCATGCCGGGGGCCCGCATGCAGATGATCGTGGTGATGAAGTTGACCGAGCCGAGGATCGTGCCGAAGCCGGAGAGGGTCAGACCCATGATCCACATGTCGGCGCCGACGCCGGGCGAACGGATCGCGTCCGACAGGGGCGCGTACGCGAACCAGCCGAAGTCGGCCGCGCCCTGCGGGGTGAGGAAACCGCCGACCGCGACGAGCGAGCCGAGCAGGTAGAGCCAGTAGGCGAACATGTTCAGCCGCGGGAACGCCACGTCGGGCGCGCCGATCTGCAGCGGCATGATCCAGTTCGTGAAACCGGCGAACAGCGGCGTCGCGAACATCAGCAGCATGATCGTGCCGTGCATCGTGAACGCCTGGTTGAACTGCTCGTTCGTCATCATCTGCAGACCCGGCCGGGCGAGCTCGGCGCGCATGAGGAGCGCCATCACGCCGCCGATGCAGAAGAAGGCGAACGACGTGACCAGGTACAGCGTGCCGATCGTCTTGTGGTCGGTGGTGGTCAGCCACTTGATGACGGAGTTGCCGGGTTGCTTGCGCCTGGCCGGCAGCTCGCTCACGTGCGAGCCCGCGGCCGCACCCTGTGGTTCGTTGAGGATGCTCACAGTTCGTTCGCCTCCCGGTTCTTCTCGTGGCCCGTCTGCGCGATGCCGGCGGGCATGTAACCGGTCTGCCCCTTCTTGGCGAGGTCCTTGAGGTGCTGCTCGTACCGCTCAGGCGAGACGATCTTCACGTTGAACAGCATCCGGGAGTGGTCGACGCCGCAGAGCTCGGCGCACTTGCCCAGGTAGGTGCCCTCCTTGCTGGGGACCACCTGGAACGCGTTGGTGTGGCCCGGGATGACGTCGCGCTTCATCAGGAACGGCACCACCCAGAAGGAGTGGATGACGTCACGCGAGGTGAGGACGAAGCGGACGGTCTTGCCCTTGGGGAGCCAGAGGGTGGGACCGGGGTTGCCCGTCTGCGGGTTGCGCGTGGCGGGCGTGCCGATGTCGTAGACACCGCCGGCGTTCGCCGGGAATTCCTTCTTGAACCGGTCCGGAATGGCGGCCAGGTTCGCGTCGGTCTTCGCGTCGCCGGTCACACCGTCGACGGAGGAGATGTAGTTGAAGCCCCAGCTCCACTGAAAGCCGACGACGTTGATGGTGACGTCGGGCTTCTTGGACATGTCGAGGAGCTTCGACTCGTCACGAGCGGTGAAGTAGAAGAGGACCGAGATGATGAGGAGCGGGACAACCGTGTACAACGCCTCGATGGGCATGTTGTAGCGGGTCTGCCGAGGAACCTCGACCTTGGTGCGGCTGCGCCGGTGGAAGATTGCGCTCCACAGGATCAGGCCCCATACGAGGCAGCCGACGGCAAGCGCGGCCGCCCAGGAACCCTGCCACAGGGAGAGGATCCGAGGAGCCTCCTCCGTGATCGGGGTGGGCATACCAAGGCGGGGGAAGTCCTTGTATGTGCAACCGGTGGCGGTCGCCAGGACCAGGCCCGCGGTCAGTGCCTGCAGCAGCTTCCGCCGCATCGGGCGCCGCAGCGAGCGGTCGGAGCCGTTGGGACTCACGTAGCGCCTTCCCGAGAGTCTCGCCCGCGCGCTCGGCTGCGGCCTTTGTGCTGGTCGGTCGCCGCCCTGCGTCGGGCAGGGGTTTGATGTTTATGCGGACCAAACCCTACTGGACGCCATTTTGGGTCGCGCGGGGAGGGTGCCCAACGCGCCGCCCGTCACTCCGAAGGGGCGACTGTGCCGTCCGGGGGACGACCTCCGAACGGCCCGCAGACCCCCGAACCGGCGGCCCCCGCAGCCATCTGACGGGACCTTCGGGTCCCGCACCGGGGCCGGGGTGCGCGCGTTAGCGTTGCGGTGTGTCCTACTTCGACGCCGCCTCCGCCGCCCCCCTCCACCCCGTCGCCCGGCAGGCCCTGCTGGCCGCGCTCGACGAGGGGTGGGCCGATCCGTCCCGGCTGTACCGCGAGGGGCGGCGGGCGCGGCTGCTGCTGGACGCCGCGCGCGAGGCGGCCGCGGAGGCGGTGGGCTGCCGACCGGACGAACTGGTCTTCACCTCGTCCGGCACCCGGGCGGCGCACACCGGTGTCGAGGGGGCGCTGGCGGGTCGCCGCAGGATCGGACGTCACCTGATCGTGTCTGCGGTCGAGCACTCCTCCGTGCTCCATTCGGCGGAGGTGTTCGAGTCGGCCGGCGGAACGGTGACGCGGGTGCCGGTCTCCCGCGCGGGTGCCGTCACCCCCGAGGCGTACCGGGACGCGCTGCGCCCGGACACCGCGCTGGCGTGTCTTCAGTCGGCCAATCACGAGGTGGGGACGGTGCAGCCGGTCCCCGAGGTGGCCGCCGTGTGCCGGGCGGCCGGCGTGCCGCTGCTGGTGGACGCGGCGCAGTCGGTGGGCTGGGGTCCGGTGGCGGGCGACTGGTCGGTGCTGACGGCCAGCGCGCACAAATGGGGTGGACCCTCCGGTGTCGGGCTTCTCGTCGTGCGCAAGGGGGTGCGGTTCGCTCCTCAAGGGCCCGCGGACGAGCGGGAGTCGGGGCGGGCGGCCGGCTTCGAGAACATCCCGGCCGTCGTGGCGGCCGCCGCGTCCCTGCGGGCGGTGCGGGAGGAGGCGGCCCGGGAGGCGGTACGGCTGGGAGAGCTCACCCAGCGGATCCGGGTCCGGGTGCCGGACCTCGTACCCGATGTGGAGGTGGTCGGGGACCCGGACCGCAGACTGCCCGGGATCGTCACCTTCTCGTGTCTCTATGTCGACGGGGAGGCCCTGCTCCACGAGCTGGACAGATCGGGCTTCTCCGTCTCGTCGGGGTCGTCGTGCACGAGCAGCACGCTGACGCCGAGCCATGTGCTGAAGGCGATGGGGGTGCTCAGCGAGGGCAACGTCCGGGTGTCGCTGCCGCCGGGCACGCCCGCCGAGGAGGTCGACCGGTTCCTCTCGGTGCTGCCGGGCGCGGTGGCGGCGGTGCGCGAGAAGCTCGGCGCGCCGTCCCCCCGCACGGCCGCGGGCGAGGACGCCCTGGTCGTCGACGCCCTCGGCAAGCGCTGCCCGATCCCGGTGATCGAGCTGGCGAAGGTCATCGGGGACGTCCCGGTGGGCGGGACGGTGCGCGTCCTGGCGGACGACGAGGCGGCACGGCTGGACATCCCGGCGTGGTGCGAGATGCGGGGCCAGGAGTACGGGGGCGAGGAGCCGGCGGAAGGAGGCCGCGCCTACCTGGTCCGTCGGCTCGTCTAGGCCCGGCCAGGCCCGGCCCGGCGGAGTCCTGTCCGGTACGTCCTGCCGGGCCGCCGCCCGGGTTCAGACCAGGTGCTCCTTGACCTCCATGGCGGCGTCGTCGCCGTACGCCTTGGTGAAGCGCTCCATGAAGTGGGCGCGGCGCAGCTGGTACTCCTGGGTGCCCACCGTCTCGATGACCAGCGTCGCCAGCATGCAGCCGATCTGGGCCGCGCGCTCCAGCGTGACGCCCCAGGCCAGGCCCGACAGGAAGCCCGCGCGGAAGGCGTCGCCGACGCCCGTCGGGTCGACCTTCGCCGTCTCGTCGGGCACGCCGACCTCGAGCGGCTCCCGGCCGGACCGCTCGACGCGCACGCCCCGGGCGCCGAGCGTCGTCACCCGGTGGCCGACCCGGGCCAGGATCTCGCCGTCCGACCACCCGGTCTTGGTCTCGATGAGCCCCTTCTCGTACTCGTTGGAGAAGAGGTAGGTCGCCCCGTCGAGCAGTATCCGCACCTCGTCGCCGCTCATGCGCGCGATCTGCTGCGAGAAGTCGGCGGCGAACGGGATGGACCGGGTGCGGCACTCCTCGGTGTGGCGCAGCATCGCCTCCGGGTCGTCAGCGCCGATCAGCACCAGGTCGAGGCCGCCCACCCGGTCGGCGACCGTCTTCAGCTCGATGAGGCGGGCCTCGCTCATCGCGCCGGTGTAGAAGGAGCCGATCTGGTTGTGGTCGGCGTCGGTGGTGCAGACGAAGCGGGCCGTGTGCTCGGTCTCGGAGATGCGCACGGAGGCCGTGTCCACCCCGTGCCGGTCCAGCCACGCCCGGTACTCGTCGAAGTCCGAGCCGGCCGCGCCGACCAGGATCGGGCTGGTGCCGAGCTGCCCCATGCCGAAGGCGATGTTCGCGCCGACCCCGCCGCGGCGGACGTCGAGGCGGTCGACCAGGAAGGAGAGCGAGACCGTGTGCAGTTGGTCCGCGACGAGCTGGTCGGCGAAGCGGCCGGGGAACGTCATGAGGTGGTCGGTGGCGATGGAGCCGGTGACTGCGATACGCACGGCGAGGACACGCTCCTGTGGAGGAGGGGGATTGACAGTTCACGCTACCCGGTCGACCCGCGCCCCTGAAGCAGGCAAAACTACCCGATAGTAGATCTTTCTTCGTGGGCCTGGGGCTGCCTACGGTTTCGTCATGACGAAGCTCGAGATCCACGGCGCCGCCCCGTTCGATCAGGAAGGGGACCTGGCGTCGCTGCGCGGCGACTGCGCCCGCATGGTCCCGCACTGGGCCGCCCCGGAGCGGACCGCGTCCCGGCCCGTTCCCCCCTCCCTGATCCACGGGGTCTCCGTGCCGGCCGCCTCGGCCCGCCTCCTGGACTCCATGTCCGAGTACGGAGACTGAGCGCCCCTCGGGACCGGGCGCACCCGGGAAACCCGCGCCCCCCGAGGGAACCGTGCGCTCCCCCGCTGCGTCCCACCGCTGTCCCCCGTACGAGGGAGGCGGTGTACGGCCTTCCCGCGCACGCCCTTCCCGTGCACGACCTTCCCGTGCACGGCCTTCCGTGTCCCTTCCGGTCACGGCGGGGTACCCGGGACAGCAGCGGACCCGAAGGAGCGATGCGGTGAACACCGAGCGACCCGACGACGCGCCCGGCGCCGGCCAGGCCACCGAGGAGCCGGGCGGGGCCGTGCCGCTCCGGCGGCGTTCCCCGCTGGTCGTCACCTCGGTGGCGGCCGCGGTCCTGCTCGTCGCGGGCGGCGGGGCGTATCTCGCGGCGACCGCGTCCGGCGGCACGGGCGGGTACTCGACGCCGGGCGGTGACGGCACTCCCCCGGCGCTGGCCCTCGACGGCCGGGGCGCGGGCGGCGGGGCGGGCATCGCGGTGGGCGAGCCCAACCCGTACGGCACCACGTACCGCGTGACGGGCGCACTCCCCGACGGCCCGGCGTCGGCGCCGGTGTACCGGGCGACGGGTGAGGTGACGCGGGACGAGGTGGCCCGGCTCGCCCGGGCGCTGGACGTGAGCGGCACCCCGAAGCCGGCCGGCGGGGCCTGGACGGTCGGGGCGACCGAGGACGGCTCCGAGCCCGTGCTGCGGGTGAACCGGCAGGCACCGGGAACGTGGACGTTCAGCCGGTACCCCCACGGGGCCGACAACCGCTGCGCGGGAGCGAAACGGTGCGCGTCCCTCGAGAACTTCCCCGGCCCGGTGAGCGAGGCCGCCGCGAAGAAGGCGGCCGCCCCGGTGCTGAAGGCGGTGGGCCAGGGCGGCGCCGCGCTCGACGCCCGCCAGGTCATGGGCTCCCTGCGGGTGGTCAACGCCGATCCGAAGATCGGCGCCCTGCCCACGCACGGCTGGTCGACCGGCGTCCAGGTGGCCGCGGACGGCCGGATCGTCGGCGGCAGCGGCAACCTGAAGGCACCGGTGAGGGGCGCCCTCTATCCGGTCGTCGACGCGAAGCGGACGCTGGATCTGATGAACGGCGCTCCCTCGTCGTACGGCCGCAAGGGCATCGGGGGCTGCGCGAGCCCCGTACCGCTCAAGGACCGGGACGAGGCGCCGTGCGGGGCGTCCACCGCGGCGCCCGAGCGGGCCTCCGCGCCGGTGGTGGGCGCGGTGTTCGGGCTCGCGCGGCACTCCGTGGACGCGAGGGCGGTGCTGGTGCCGTCGTGGCTGTTCGAGGTGCGGCCCGCGGGGTCCCGGGACACCGTCACGGTGACGTATCCGGCGGTCGACCCGCGGTATCTGACCGCGCCGCAGCCGCCCGGCCAGCCGAGCGGGACGCCGGCCCCGCGGACGAGCGGGCCGGCCGACCCGGCGTCACCGGCGCCGGCGAAGCGTGCGGTGAAGGTGATGGGTTACACCGCCGACGGCAGCGATCTCACCATCGTCTACGAGGGCGGGGTGTGCGCCGACTACGCGGCGTCCGTGCGCGAGAGCTCCGGCCGGGTGACGGTGAGCGTGACCGAGACGCCCTGGCCGGGCAAGGTGGTCTGCATCGCGATCGCCAAGATCTACCACGAGACGCTGCACCTGAAGGCGCCGCTGGGCGACCGCGAGGTGGTGGGCTCGGACGGCAGGCCGATCGCGCGGGAGACGCCCGGCACGCTGCCCTCGGACGGAGCGGGGCCTCCGCTGGCGCGGTAGGGCACCCGGCGCGGCAGGACACCGCACCGGCTCGCACCCGGACATGCGGGAAGGCGGCGCCCCCGGCCGGGGGCGCCGCCTTCCGGCATCTGCCCGTGGGGCGTGTGCTCAGCTGAAGGAGTCGCCGCAGGCGCAGGACCCCGTCGCGTTCGGGTTGTCGATCGTGAAGCCCTGCTTCTCGATGGTGTCGACGAAGTCGACGGTGGCACCGCCCAGGTACGGGGCGCTCATGCGGTCGGTGACGACCTTGACGCCGCCGAAGTCCTTCTCCACGTCGCCGTCGAGGGACCGCTCGTCGAAGAAGAGCTGGTAGCGCAGGCCGGAGCAGCCACCGGGCTGGACCGCGACGCGCAGCGCCAGGTCGTCACGGCCTTCCTGGTCGAGCAGGGCCTTGACCTTGGCCGCGGCGGCGTCGGTCAGGATGATGCCGTCGGCGACGGTGGTGGTCTCGTCCTGTACGGACATCTACATCTCTCCCGGGTCGTACGGAGACTGCTTGCCGCCGAATGCAACCGGCGTGGCCGCGGATTCATTCCGGGCCGGGCACGTTTCTTTTGTCTTCCCCCACTCATGCTCGCACACGCGAGGGAACGCGGACACCGGCCCGCCGAGAAGCCCAGGGCACTTCGTCGTGTCGCCGGGCGGGGCGTGCCGGGATTCACGTCACATCGACGCTATGGCCATCGTCAACGTGACGTGAACCAGTTATGATAGATAGCGTCAATTCGACGAAAAGGCGTGTACCGCATGTCCCGTCGGCCCACTCCCGGGCCGGCGAGCCGCAGAACAGAAAGGGTGCGTGTCGTGACCACCGCCCAGACCCAGGAGCTCGACGTACAGCCGACGCCCCTCGCCCTGCTGCTGCTCGGCCGTGAGGCCGACCCGAGGAGCGAGCGGGGCGTCGAGTGTCCCGGCGAGCTGCCCTCCCCCTCCGACCCGGACCTGGTCGAGCGGGCCCGCGCGGCCAAGGAGAGGCTCGGGGACAAGGTCTTCGTACTCGGCCACCACTACCAGCGCGACGAGGTCATCCAGTTCGCCGACGTCACGGGCGACTCCTTCAAGCTGGCCCGGGACGCGGCGGCGCGGCCGGAGGCCGAGTACATCGTCTTCTGCGGTGTGCACTTCATGGCGGAGTCGGCGGACATCCTGACGAGCGACGAGCAGAAGGTCGTCCTGCCGGACCTGGCGGCGGGGTGCTCGATGGCCGACATGGCCACGGCCGAGCAGGTCGCCGAGTGCTGGGACGCCCTGGGCGAGGCGGGCGTGGCCGAGCAGGTCGTGCCGGTCTCGTACATGAACTCCTCGGCCGACATCAAGGCGTTCACCGGCAAGCACGGCGGCACCATCTGCACCTCGTCCAACGCGAAGCGGGCCCTGGAGTGGGCCTTCCAGCAGGGCGAGAAGGTCCTGTTCCTGCCGGACCAGCATCTGGGCCGCAACACGGCGGTGCGGGACATGGGCATGTCGCTCGACGACTGCGTCGTCTACAACCCGCACAAGCCGAACGGCGGGCTGACGGCCGAGGAACTGCGCGCCGCGAAGATGATCCTGTGGCGGGGCCACTGCTCGGTGCACGGCCGCTTCGGTCTCGACTCGGTGAACGAGGTGCGCGAGCGGATCCCGGGCGTCAATGTGCTGGTGCACCCCGAGTGCAGGCACGAGGTGGTGTCCGCGGCCGACTACGTGGGCTCGACCGAGTACATCATCAAGACGCTGGAGGCGGCGCCGGCGGGCTCCAAGTGGGCCATCGGCACGGAGCTGAACCTCGTACGGCGGCTGGCGAACCGTTTCGCGCCGGAGGGCAAGGAGATCGTCTTCCTCGACCGCACGGTGTGCTTCTGCTCGACCATGAACCGCATCGACCTGCCGCACCTGGTGTGGGCGCTGGAGTCCCTGGCCGAGGGCAACCTCGTCAACCGCATCGAGGTCGACAAGGAGACGGAGGCGTTCGCGAAGCTGGCGCTGGAGCGGATGCTGGCGCTGCCGTAACCCTCTCGTCCTGCCGCCGTCACGGAGGGGGTGCCCAGGAGGGCGCCCCCTCCGCTGTGCGCGCGGCGCCGGCCACGCGGGTCGGGCGATGAGGACTGCGCGGTCCGCGAAGGCCGTGCCGACGTCACCGATGCCGACCGCTCGGCGGCAACCGGGGGCATGACGTCATGATTCGGACGCAGTCCTCGGCGGAGCCTTCCCATGTCCCGGCCCAGCGGCTCTGCCGGCAGCAGAATCACCGACATGAGCAAGCCCACCAGCATCAAGACCACCGAGGCCGTACGTGACCGGCTGCGCATTCTCGCGCAGGAGCGCGGTACGACCATCACGGACCTGCTGGAAGATCTCGCAGCTGGCCAGCTCACCGGGGCCGAACGCGAGCAGCGGGCCTTCGAGGCCGCTCGCGAACTCGGCGTCGACTACGCCGAACAGGTCCAACGAGCAGGCCGTGCCGCCTGGGAGAGGATCCGGGCCCACCAAGGCCACGCAGCCGCGTGAGCCCGACAGCCGTACTCGACCACACTGCACTGACCGCTCTGTATCAAGCGGACCGCTTTGTCACGGGTTTCTACATCGAGGCATCCCGCGGCACCGGACGCGTGCTGGTTCCAGCGCTGTCCATCCTCGCTGCCAAACGCACAGCTCCCGGCGCCGGGACCCACACGGCGTCACTGCGTTTCGCCGAGAGCGTCCCGTTCACATCGGCTGGTGCTGCGGTCTGCTGTCCCGCGGGTTCTGTCGCTCGACGGTCGCGGCCTGGTCCTGTTCCCCTCACTGTTCGCTCGGGAGGAACCGAGCTGTTGAAGTGCCGGTGGCGACCGTGGTGGCCGTCAGCACTTGTTGTCGACGAGTTCGTCGAAGTCCTCGGTGCTCATGGCCCGGTTGTGGGCCCAGACCTGGCCCGGCTGGAGGGAGGCGAGGTCGTCGGTGGTGAAGTAGACGTGTGCCTTGTAACTGCCGGACCCGTGGAAGGCCAGCGCGTAGGTCCGGCCGGGCAGCAGTGCCTGTCTGCCGTAGGTTTGCGCGCGCCATTCGGGTGGTGGGGAGAAGAGCGGGAAGACGACACCGCCGTGGTTCGGGCCTGGACCAACTGGCCCGAGCCCTCTGCCCGCAGCCACTGCCGGACGCGGTGTGCCTGGCCCGGTTTCTTGTCCGCCTGTCGGATCCACGCGATCGCCGTGGCCGGTGCTTCCCGCTGGTGACGCTCGTGACGGCCGACGCCTCGACGGTGATGCCCTTGACTCCGCGATGAGCGCGTTCCTGCAGGAAAGGGCGGCTGGCCTGAACACGGCGAGAGCGCGGTGGCGGGCGGTCGCCGTCGACGGGAAACAGCTACGCGGCTCAAGAGCGGCGGGCGAGAAGGCGGTGTGGCTGCTGGCCGCGATGGAACACACCGGAACGGTACTCGGGCAGCGACAGATCGAGGCGAAGAGCAATGAGACACCCGCCTTCATCCCTCTCCTGCAAGACCTCGACCTGGACAACACTGTGATCACCGCGGACGCGGCGCACACGCAGCAGGCGAACGGCCTGTGGCTGCGCGAACAAGGCGCCCACCACATCGCTGTCGTCAAGGGCAGCCATCCCGGCCTCCTCAAGCAGTTGAGGACACGGCCGTGGGCCGACATCATCCCGGACCACAAGGACCGCACCAGGGGTCGGGGCCGGCTTAAGGCCCGGCACCTCAAAACAGCCACGTTCCGGCACCTCGACTGTCGGCGCCCGCCAGGACCTGCGCGTCATGCGCTGGCGCAAGGATCTGACCAGCCAGAAGATCACGATCGAGCAGCTGGACTTCGTCACCCGCCTTCCACCCGACACGGCATCCGGCGCCCAGATCGCGGACTGGATCCGCGGCCACTGACCACGTCCGCGACACGACCTTTGCCGAGGACGCCTCCAGGATCCGCACCGGCAGCCCGCCCCGCGTGATGGCCAGCCTGCGCAACCTCGGGATCAGCGTGTTCCGCCAGGACGACCACACCAACATCGCCGCCGCCCGCCGCTACATCGCCCGCGACCCACAACGACCCCTGAAAGCCCTGGGAATCGCCTGATCAACCGGACAGATCGACCACACGCAAAGACCCTGCGGTCCGGGAGGACCTGATGACCGCATGTCACACCACGCGCTCAATCACCACAAGCCCGCCAAGAACGCCGAGAGCGATCCCCGAAACAGCCTCGCCCAGAAAGACCGCCCAGTGCATCTTTTCTTGCGTGGTTTCGGGAACCAGGACCTTGTACCGCAAGGACGACGAGCCTCGCCCCCTCTCCCGAAGGACCCTCTTTCGCTTGCGTTTCGACTCCGGAAGCGATTCCAGAATCCAGAACGTTCCCTTCATCCACCGTGACCACCCTGACGTCCGAGCGCCTTCCAGTATCTTCCGCATCAGGTAGACGAAGAAGGCTCCGGCCGCAACCGACAGTACCGCGAGAAGCACCGCGACGAACACGGGCTCGTCCCCACGCGCGACACCCGCCATGGTGGCCAGGGACACACCCCCGGCCCCATAAGGGAAGGCCAGCAGCATGAAGAAGTCCGTCGGCCCTTTCCAGCCCTGCCCCGCTGGAAATACCAGCACGGCGGCAGGGGCGAAGAATCCGAGTGCGAGCACCTCCGCTCCCTGCCGACAGGATTCCTCACCGAGAGAACACCCCAGTCTCCTGGTCGGGACGTTGAAGCCTTCGGCCGCAAGATAGTGGAAGAGCCCGATGACCAGGGTGATACCCCCGTAAACCAGGAGGATCGACACAAAGACTCTCACGTGACGCACAAGCAGGGATGCGCTGCCATTTATTTCGCCATTCGCTCTGTCACTCTCCATCACGAGCGGCACTGTACTCCCGCCACCACGGCACCGAGCAGGGCGCGCGATCCGACGGCGTCGGTGTCCGGCGGTCGGCACGCCGCCACGGCCACCGCACGGACCGGGCCGGCCTCGCACGGCACCGCGGGCGACAGCGGTCGCCGCGCCTGGCGACTCCGGCCGCCGCCGGACGGGTCCAGATCCCACCGGGGTCACCGAACCGCACAACAGCGCGCAACCGCTCCGGCTTCGATTTCATCGAGCCGGCCGGCTCCGTGCGCTGCCCTGTTGTGCGGCAGTCGAGCGACGCGACGCGAACGCGGCGGCCTTTCGGACCGGTCCGGCGAACCGGGCGGGCGGCGCCGGGCTGCCGTCCTCGACCTGAGCAAAGCGTCAGGAGCCGTCAGGCAGCGGGTGTCCGGGCCCGCCCGTGCAGCGTCAGCCAGAAGGTCTGCAACGACTCCTCCGGGCCGCCCACCTCGAATCGGTTGCGCACCTTGCCGAGGGGGTTCCACACGCGCCCGTCCGGCATGCGCACGCCGACCGACTGCCCGAAGTAGCCGCGCTGATCGGCGTCGAGGTCCACCCAGACCGCGCCCGCGCGGCGCACGAGCACCTCGCCGACGTACGCGCCGAGAGCGAAGAGCGTGCCGGACAGCCGCTCCGGGTCGGCCAGGCCCTTGCGCAGCCCGTCGAGCAGGAAATCGACCACGCGCAGACTGGCCACGGAGTAGTCGAGCGGCAGCCGGTTGCGGGCTGTGACGCGCGCGACGAAGGCAGCCGCGCACGGCCGCATCCGAGGCGCGTACGGAACGCCCTCGACCGCCTGACTCATGGGACCCCCACCCCTTCAACTCAGCCTCAAGAGAACGCCAATTGGTCCCCCCGACTCGGTAAAGCGCACGTCGGCACGGGAACATCACGGGTCACGGGCATGACGAATGCCACAGGAATGACTCACAGCCCGCGCACAACCTTTCCGCCCTGTGCGTGTCCGTTACAGCCATCGACCCTTCGGCACGGCATGATGCCCGGGTGACCCTTCCGATACCTGCTGTTGCTCCCCCGGGCCGGATGAGCGGGACCGACCAGCCTGTGTTCGACCTCGCCAACGGCCTTGAGCTGCGCCCTTGGTGCCTCGGTGACGCCGAGGTCCTCGTGGGCTCGTGCCAGGACCCGGACGTTCAGCACTGGAATCGGCCGGGGCACCTGTCTCTGGACGACGCGCGCGATCGGATCGCGCGCTGGGAGAAGCGCTGGCGGACCGAGGAGGCGGCGATCTGGGCGATCGCCGAACCAGGGGGCGGTGGCCCGGTGGGCCTGATCGGTCTGGCCGACTTCGATCTCGTCGGGGGCAGTGCCGAGTTCCTGTACTGGTTGCTCCCCGCCGGCCGTGGTCGCGGGGCCATGGTCGATGCGGTCGTCCGCGTCAGCCGTTGGGCTCTGGAAGACCTGGGCCTGCATCGCCTCCGGATCACCCACTCCGTCGCCAACGCCGCCTCCTGCCGGGTGGCGGAGAAGGCGGGGTTCGCTCTGGAGGGGACGATGCGAAGCGCCCTGCTGCACTCGGACGGCTGGCATGACGAGCATCTGCATGCGCGTGTCCGAGGTGACGCCTGGCCGCGGTGAGCGCGCTGGTCATGCGGCGGTGACCAAGGCGACGGCGGCACGGGCGGGGGCTTCGTGAGATCAGCTCTCCACCAGGCGCTCGCCTCTGCTCTCCGCGATCCGCAACGCGTCCGACAGCGCCGCGGCCAGCTGTACGCCCGTGAAGCGCAACTCCCGCCTCCCTGTGTCCTCGTCGGCGAGCAGCGGTCTGGCCTCGGCCAGGATGAACCGCGCCGAGTCGAGGAGGTCCGCCTCCAGTCGGTCGGCCAGGCGGGACAGGAGACTCTCCGGGTCGTCCGTGCTCAGGTAGCACGGGGCGCCCTCCGGCGTCGTCCACGGGAGCAGGCGCAGTGCCGTCCCGTCCCGTCCGTCGCGCATCATCTCGTCGCTCCCTCCGGATCCGGTCGTTCCGCTGCGGGACCGGATCGCTGATCGTTACCTTCTGTGGTGCCATCGTCGCTGTGCGGCACAGGCCCTGAACAGGAGCGCCCCGTCCCGTCGTCGGGAACGGGACGATCAGCCCGGGAGGCGAGACCGATGACGTTCAAGCCGCAGACCCTGACCCCCTACCTCTCCGCCCGCCACTACTTCGGCGCCGAGCAGCGCCGCCACCGTGAGGCCGCCAGGCTGTCGCTGCTGCAGCTCGCGGACATCCTCAACTCCAGCAAGAGCACACTGGCACGCGTCGAGACGGCGGAGTTGATGCCACCGCCGGACCTGCCCGACCGGCTCGACGCCGCGTTCGGCACGGACCGGCACTTCCACGGGCTGTACCAGCTGGCCAAGCGCGAGGCGCATCCGGACCAGTACCGGCGGTTCATGGACTTCGAGGCGCAGGCCGAGGTCGTCGAGAATTTCGGAGCGCAGACCCTGCCAGGGCTGTTGCAGACGAAAGAGTACGCCGAAGCCCAGCTCAGCCTCCGAGAAGAGCTGCCCAGGGCAAAGGTGGAGGAACTCGTCAACGCCCGTATGTCCCGCAAGGACCGGCTCAACTCCACAGAGCCCCCGCTCCGCTGGGCGATCATCGACGAGGCGGTCCTCCGGCGGCCGTTCGGCGGTCGGGAGTGCATGTACAAACAACTGGCCTCGCTGCTCGCGCAGGTGGATACTCCGGACAGCAAGGTCCAGGTGATGCCCTTCAGTGCCGGTCCGCACTACCTGATGGGCGGCGCGCTGACCCTGCTGACCCTTCCCAACGGCTCCACCGTGGCCTATGAAGAGGGCATCGAGGTCGGTCACCTCCACGAGGACCGGGACTCGGTGAAGAAGTGGCGGCGGCGGTACGAAGTCCTCCGCGCCAACGCCCTCCCACCGGCCGCGTCGGCAGAGCTGATCCGACAGGCGATGGAGGACTGCCAACCATGCGACACACCCCCGAGCTGAACTCCCTGCGGTGGCGTCGGAGCAGCTACAGCAATGCGAACGGGGGCGAATGCGTCGAGGTCGCCGACGACCTCCCCGGTGTCGTCCCCGTACGCGACAGCAAGAACCCTCACGGCCCCGTGATCGTCGTCCCGGCCGCCGTCTGGGACGTGTTCGTCGACTCGCTGAAGGCGTAGGGCGGCGGTCAGTCCGCCCTCGGGCGCACCAGCCCGGACTCGTAGGCGATGACGACGAGTTGGGCCCGGTCGCGGGCGCCGAGCTTCGACATGGCCCGGTTGACGTGTGTCTTCACCGTGAGCGGGCTGACCTCCAGGCGTTCGGCGATCTCGTCGTTGGAGTGGCCGCCAGCGACCTGGATCAGCACCTCGCGCTCGCGGCCGGTGAGGGTGTCGAGCCGGCCGGAGTGGGCCGGGTCGCGGCCGTCGTCGACGTCGCCCTGGGCCAGGAACCGGGTGATGAGCCCCCTGGTGGCGGCGGGCGACAGCAGCGCCTCGCCGCCGGCCGCGACCCGGATGGCGTTGAGCAGTTCCTCGGGCTCGGCCCCCTTGCCGAGGAAGCCGGACGCCCCGGCGCGCAGCGACTGCACGACGTAGTCGTCCACCTCGAAGGTCGTCAGGATGACCACCCGCACCTGGGCGAGGGCCGGGTCGGCGCTGATCAGCCGGGTGGCGGCGAGGCCGTCCGTGCCGGGCATCCGGATGTCCATGAGGACGACGTCGGCCCGCTGCTCCCCGGCCAGCCGTACCGCCTCGGCGCCGTCGGACGCCTCGCCCACCACCTCCATGTCCGGCTCCGAGTCGACGAGTATGCGAAAGGCGCTGCGCAGCAGCGCCTGGTCGTCGGCGAGCAGGACGCGGATGGTCATACGGGCCCTCCCTGGGCGGTGGTCACACGGTTCCCCCGGCTGTCGCCGCCGTGTGGTTCCTGAGCGGCAGGATCGCATGGACCCGGAAGCCGCCCCCGTAGCGGGGACCCGCGGTGAGGGCGCCGCCGAGGGCGGTGACCCGCTCCCGCATGCCGAGCAGTCCGTGCCCGCCGTGCCCCTCGTCGTCCCCGCGCTGCCCGGTGTCCTCGCCCGTTCCGTCATCGAGGACCGTGATCTCCACGTTCGGTCCCACACGGACGACGCTGACCTCGGCCTTCGCCGCGTGGCCCGCGTGCTTCTGCACATTGGTCAGGGCCTCCTGGACGACGCGGTACGCGGCCAGGTCGACGGCGGCGGGCAGCGTGGCGCCGTGGTCGGCCCGGGCGACCTCGACCGGGAGACCGGCGTTGCGGAAGGTGTCGGCGAGTTCGTCGAGGCGGGCCAGCCCGGGAGCGGGCTCGGTGGGGGCCTCGGGGTCACCGGACTGCCGGAGCAGGCCGACGGTGGCGCGCAGCTCGTTGAGCGCGGAGCGGCTGGCCTCGCGGACGTGGGCCAGCGCCTCCTTCGCCTGGTCGGGCCGCCGGTCCATGACGTGCGCGGCGACCCCGGCCTGCACATTGACCAGTGCGATGTGGTGGGCGACGACGTCGTGCAGGTCGCGGGCGATGCGCAGCCGCTCCTCGGCGACACGGCGCCGGGCCTCCTCCTCGCGGGTGCGTTCCGCCCGCTCGGCGCGCTCCCTGATGGCGTCCACGAAGGCGCGGCGGCTGCGCACGGCGTCGCCGGCGGCCGCGGCCATGCCCGTCCAGGCGAACAGGCCCAGGTTCTCCTGCGCGTACCACGGCAGCGGGCCGTCCAGCATGGCGGCGCCGGTCAGGACGGTCATGGTGAGCAGGCCGACCCGCCAGGTGGTGGGCCGGTCGGTGGTGGAGGCGACGGTGTAGAGCGCGATCACGGCCGACATGGCCACGGGGGCGCGCGGGTCGTCGGCGACGAGTTCCACGAGGGAGAGGGACGCCGTGACCGCCAGGACGGTCAGGGGGGCGCGCCGGCGCAGGACGAGCGCCGCCGCTCCGAGCACCATGAGGGCGATGCTGAGGGCGCTCGGGGTTCGGGTGCCCCAGAAGGAGCCGTCCTCGGCGTGAGGGTCGAGGAAGGAACCGGCCACCATGCAGACGAGGACGCCGAAGGCGAGGGCGGCGTCCAGGGCCAGGGGGTGGGCGCGCATTCGGCACCGGGTGCGTTCCAGGGTGCTCACGCTTGTTCACGGTACGGGGCGGCTGCGCCGGGCGGAACGGTCGGGTCGGGGCGCCCGGGGGTGAGCGGTGCCCGGCGTGGGCGTGCCGTGCGGGGGCTGCCGCCCCCGCACCCCCGCTTCGGCCCGGACGGCCTCGTCCTCAAGCGCCGGACGGGCTGGTACGGCCGGCCCCGGCCGAGCGGTGCCCCACGGACGGGCTGGTACGGCCGGCCCCGGCCGAGCGGTGCCCCACTTCAGGCACCGGACGGGCCGGTACGGCGCGGCCCCGGCCGAGCCGTGCGCTCAGTCCGGGATCAGGCCGCCGTCGTTCAGCATCTCGCGGACCTCCGCGAGGCTCGCCTCCGGCGACGGCAGGATCAGCTCCGACGGTTCCAGGGCGTCGTCCGGCAGCGGAGCGCCCAGGCGGCGGACCGCGTCCAGAAGGGCGGTCAGCGTGCGGCGGAAGCCCTGCTCGTCACCGCCCTCCACCTCCCGGAGCAGTTCGTCGTCGAGCTTGTTCAGTTCGGTGAAGTGGGCATCGTCGAGCTGCACCTGCCCCTCCCCCATGATCCGCACGATCATGTCGCCCTCCTCAGGCGTGGGACCCGGTGGATGACTGGGCTACTGCTTGTCGAAGCGCGGCGTGTCCTGCGGCTGGGACGAGGACTGGCCCTGGCCGGTGCCGCCCTCGATGGCCTGGGGCTGCGTGGCCGAGCCCCCGGCCAGCTCCGCCTTCATGCGCTGCAGCTCCAGCTCGACGTCCGTGCCGCCGGAGAGCCGGTCCAGCTCGGCCTGGATGTCGTCCTTGGCCATGCCGGACGGGTCGTCCAGCGCGCCCGAGGCGAGCAGTTCGTCGATGGCGCCCGCGCGGGCCTGGAGCTGGGCCGTCTTGTCCTCGGCGCGCTGGATCGCCAGGCCGACGTCGCCCATCTCCTCGGAGATGCCGGAGAACGCCTCGCCGATCCGGGTCTGCGCCTGGGCCGCGGTGTAGGTGGCCTTGATGGTCTCCTTCTTCGTGCGGAAGGCGTCCACCTTGGCCTGGAGACGCTGGGCCGCCAGGGTGAGCTTCTCCTCCTCGCCCTGCAGGGTCTGGTGCTGGGTCTCCAGATCGGTCACCTGCTGCTGGAGCGCGGCCCGCCGGGACAGCGCCTCGCGGGCCAGGTCCTCGCGGCCGAGGGCGAGCGCCTTGCGGCCCTGGTCCTCGAGCTTGGTGGACTGGCTCTGGAGCTGGTTGAGCTGCAGTTCGAGGCGCTTGCGGCTCGTCGCCACGTCCGCGACGCCGCGACGCACCTTCTGGAGCAGCTCCAGCTGCTTCTGGTACGAGTAATCGAGGGTCTCGCGCGGGTCCTCGGCCCGGTCAAGGGCCTTGTTCGCCTTCGCGCGGAAGATCATCCCCATACGCTTCATGACACCGCTCATGGGCTTCGCGCGCCCCCTTCTGACGGACTCCAGCTCACCGGTCTGCAACAGAACCCACAGTACGGGCCCTGCCTCCATTACCGCACTGTTCGAGGACGGATGCGGTCATCCGCAAGGACGACTGCGTGGCGGTCCCGCTCCGGCGTAGGGAGTAGGTGCCCCCCGGGGTACGTACGGGGTGACTACCGGATTCCCTCAGCCGCCTTCCGGAAGAGCGCCGGCGCTCTTCCCTTTGAGGCCCCTCTGTCCCGGTACAGACGACCGGTGTTGCCGGATCGTTCCCCACGGAACCGGGGTCCATGCGTGGACACCCCGTACCCTTGGGCTTTGTGTTCCGTAGCCGTGCCAAGGAAGAGAAGGCCCAGGTCGCCGACAAGGCGCCGGTGACCGACTCCAAGCAGCCCCGTGACCCGCAGGCCCCGAAGGGCCGGCCGACGCCCAAGCGCAGTGAGGCCCAGAGCCAGCGTCGCAGCGTCGCCAATACCTCGACGACGCGCAAGGACGCCGCCAAACGGCAGCGCGAGGAGCGTCGCGTCCAGCTGGAGAAGCAGCGCCAGGCGCTGGCCGGCGGTGACGAGCGGTACCTTCCTGCGCGGGACAAGGGCCCGGTCCGCAAGTTCGCCCGCAACTTCGTCGACGCCCGCTTCAACGTCGCCGAGTTCTTCCTGCCGATGGCCGTGGTCATCCTCGTGCTGAGCATGGTGCGGGTGGCCTCGATGCAGAGCATCGCCCTGATGCTGTGGCTCGTCGTGATCGTTCTCATCGTGCTCGACTCGATCGTCTCCGGGTTCCGGCTGAGGAAGCAGCTCAACGAGCGCTTCCCCGACCAGAACAAGAGGGGCGCGATCCCCTACGCCCTGATGCGCTCCCTGCAGATGCGTCGCCTTCGGCTGCCGAAGCCGCAGGTCAAGCGCGGAGAGCGGTCCTGAGCGCGGCTGCGTTCTCCGGGGATGCGGCAGACGCCTGGCTGAGCCGTCTCGGCGGTCTGCGTGACGTCGTACGGCAGGAACTGGTGGCCCGGCAGCTCGACGAGCAGATAGCCGGGCGGTTCCCGGTCGGCCGGCGGCTGCGGGTGCTGGACGTGGGGATGGGCCAGGGCACGCAGGCGCTGCGCCTGGCCAGGGCCGGGCACCAGGTCACCGGGGTCGAACAGGATCCGACGATGGTCGCCGCGGCCCGCGAGGCCCTGTCCGGCGAGCCCGAGGGCATCCGGGAACGCGTGCGGATCATCGAGGGCGACGGGCGGGACACGGGGGTGCACTTCCTGCCCGGCAGCTTCGACCTGGTGCTGTGCCACGGGGTGCTCATGTACGTCGAGGAACCCGATCCGCTGGTGGCGGGGCTGGCCCGGATGCTCGCACCCGGCGGACTGCTGTCGCTGCTCGTCCGCAACGGGGACGCGCTGGCGATGCGGCCCGGCCTGTACGGGGACTGGGGCACGGCGCTGGCCGCCTTCGACACCACCGCCTATACGAACCGGCTGGGGCTCGAGGTGCGGGCCGACCGGCTGGAGGCCCTGACCGCGACGCTCGCGGGGATCGGGGCGCCGCTGCACGCGTGGTACGGCGTGCGCGTCTTCACCGACACGGCGGCGGACGGGGCGGAGGCCCCGCAGGACGTGGAGCGCCTGCTGGCCGTGGAGGAGCGTGCCGGGCGCACGGACCCGTACCGGCGGGTGGCCGCGCTGCTGCATCTGTGCGGGGTACGCGGCTGAGTGCTGCCGGATCAGCCCGTCCGGCGGTTCTTCCCATGACCCCACCCGGCCTTCGAATCCAGCCAGGGACGGTGCCCCGGTCCGGTCGGGTGCGTGCCCGTGACGCCCATGACCACCGAATAGAGGCTGGTCTCCGCGGCGATGAAGAGGCGGTTTCGCTTGGCGCCGCCCCAGGCGATGTTGGCGACCGACTCGGGGACGTCGAGGCGCCCGATCAGAGTGCCGTCGGGGTCGTAGCAGTGCACTCCGTCGCCCATCGCGGCGGCCCAGAGGCGCCCCGCGTCGTCGAGGCGGAGGTTGTCGAAGCGGGCCTTCGCACGCGCCCCGGCCTCGGCGAAGACCTCGCCGGCGGACAGCGTGCCCTCCTCGCGTACGTCGAAGACCCGGATGTGGCCGGCCCGGGTGTCGGAGACGAACAGTCGCCGCTCGTCGTGCGAGAACACCAGGCCGTTCGGTGCGCCGAAGCAGTCGGCGACCAACCGCACCTCGCCGGTGGCGGGATCGATGCGGTAGAGGTTGTTGGAGCCGATCTCGCCGACAGCGCGATAGCCCTCGTAGTCGCTGGTGATGCCGAAGTCCGGGTCCGAGAACCAGATCGAGCCGTCGGACTTCACCGCCGCGTCGTTGGGGCTGTTCAGGCGCTTGCCCTGCCATCGGTCGGCCAGCACGGTGATGGTGCCGTCGTGTTCGGTCCGGGTCACCCGGCGGTTGCCCTGTTCGCAGGTGACCAGCCGGCCCTGGCGGTCGACGGTGTTGCCGTTGGTGTGCCCGGCGCCGCGTCGGAAGACACCGACCGTGCCGGTCTCTTCGTCCCAGCGCAGCATCCGGTCGTTGGGTATGTCGCTCCAGATCACCTGCCGCCAGGCCGGCAGGTAGACCGGCCCCTCGGCCCAACGGCAGCCGGTGTACAGGAGCTCCAGCCCTTCGTCACCGTTCATGCACCGCCCGGTACGGAACCGGTCGTCGAACATCTCGTACAGCCCGGGGCGCTCGTCGGTCATACGGAAGTCTCCCCCTCCACAGTCTCCCCCTCCACGAGGTCGAGAACCAAACATGGTTTGGCACATAGCGAAGAGTGCAGCATGAGATATGGTTTCTGCAAGGAAATACTGAATGGAGAGCCGTGGATCAGGTCGACCGTGCCCTGCTGGCGCAGCTGCAGCGGGACGCCAGCCAGTCCTACGCCGCGCTGGGTCAGGCCGTCGGCCTCTCAGCCGGCGCCGCTCATGAGCGCGTGCGGAAGCTGCGGGAGAGCGGCGTCATCCGACGCACCATGGCCGAGGTGGACCCGGAGGCGGTGGGGAGCGGCGTCCTGGCCTATGTGATGGTCGAGTCGACCTCGTGGATGGGCGATTCGGCCAAGGAGCTCGCCGCGCTCCCCGAGATTCTGGAGGCGCACGTCATCGCCGGCAGCGCCTCGTTGCTGGTGAAGGTCAGGACCGGGACCACCGGGCAGTTGCAGGACGTGTTGCGCCGGATCTACGCCGTCGACGGGGTCAGCGGGACACAGGCCACGGTGGTGCTGGAGACCCTCTTCGAGCGGCCGGTCTCCCCGCAGCCCGGGGACGAGGGGTGACCCTCTGATCTTGTGCGGCGCCCGCTACCCGCCCTTCTCGGTCTCAGCCGGGGCGGGCGGCCTGTACGACGCCATCGAGGTCGTACGGGCCGCCGTCCTGCCGCGCGAGACCGATGCCCCCACCCGTGGCCGGGCCGGTCGGCCGCACCCGACGGTCTACGACTCGTCGGCGTGCAGGCTCATCGGACCGTAGATCTCCGTCGTGTCCTCGAACAGCCGCACCTGGTCGGCGCCCCCGGCGAGCAGTTCCTTCCAGTGCTCCCCGAGCCAGGACTCGGCGTCCCCCTGCGTGGAGAACTCCTCGGGCGCGACCGCGGGCTGGACCTCCGTCCCGTCGGCCTTCTCGAACCGCCACGTCCACGCCACCATGTACGCCTCCCAGATGTGAGCACACGCAGAGCACGAGCCGGATACGGGTCCGGCCGCTCCCCCGAGCCTATGTGTTCCCCCCGGCCGGGAGGAGAAGACCGTGGATCATGGGGGCGCGCGGCCGCGGGCCCGCGGGGGCGGACCTGGGCGCGCGTCGCCTGCGGCGACCCGGGAAAATCGGCTCCGTGAACGTGACTCTGCTCGGCACCGGTGCCCCCGCGGGACTCCCCCGCCCCGACTGTCCCTGCGCGGCCTGTGCGCGTGCGCTGGGGGAGGAGACGCGGGCTGCGACCGCCGTGCTCGTGGACGGGACGCTGCTGCTCGACCTCACTCCCGGGGCGGCGTTCGCGGCGGCGCGGGCCGGGCACTCGCTGGCCGGCGTACGGCAGGTGCTGCTGTCGCATCCGCACGACGGGCCGGCGGTCGAGGTCCCGGCCGACCTGCCGCAGCCCGGGCGCGTGCCGGACGGACGGGAGTTGGCGCTGCTGACCGGGCACCGGGTGCGGGCGCTGGCGACGGACGCGCCGGGCACCGGCTACGCGGTGACCGGACCGGAGGGGCAGCGGCTGCTGTATCTGCCGCCGGGTGCCGCACCGGCGGGCCTGGAGGGGCCGGCGGAGCCGTACGACATGGTGGTCGCGGACGTCGTGGGGCGGCCGGACGCGCTGGCGAAGCTGCGTGCGGCGGGGGCGCTCGGGCCCACCACCGACGTCATCGCCGTGCACCTCGACCACGACGTGCCGCCGGGCGCCGAGCTGCGGCGGCGGCTCGCGGCGGCAGGCGCTCGGGTGGCGCCGGACGGGACGACACTGACCGTGGGCGCCTACGAGGACGTCCCGGACGTGCCGCGGCGCACCCTCGTGCTGGGCGGGGCGCGGTCGGGCAAGTCCGCGGAGGCGGAGCGGCGGCTGGCGGCGTTCCCGGACGTGCTGTACGTGGCGACGGGCGGATCGCGGAGCGGGGACACCGAGTGGGCGGCGCGGGTGGCCGCGCACCGGGAGCGGCGGCCGGGGTCCTGGCGGACCCGTGAGACCTGCGATCTCGTACCGCTGCTGGCGCAGGACGGGCCGCCGCTGCTGATCGACTGTCTGGCGCTGTGGCTGACCGACGCGATGGACGCGGTGAACGCGTGGGACGACGCGGAGTGGTCGGACGGTGGCGAGCGGGCGCTGCGGGCGCGGGTGGAGGAGCTCGCGGCGGCGGTCCGCGCCACCCGCCGGACCCTCGTCGCCGTCTCGAACGAGGTCGGCTCCGGCATCGTGCCGGCCACGGCGTCGGGCCGCCGCTACCGGGACGAACTCGGCCGTCTGAACGCGGTGTTCGCGGCGGAGTGCGAGCAGGTGCTGCTGGTGGTGGCCGGGCAGGCGCTGCCGCTGCGCGGCTAGGGCCCTCCCGGCCAGGGCCCTCCCGGCCAGGGCCCTCCCGGCCAGGGCCCTCCCGGCTAGGGCCTTTCTGAGGGCGGGGTGCGGGCGACGATCCGGTAGGCGTTGGCGAAGCGGGTGCGCCGCGCCAGGGGTGCGAGCGTGTGGTCCAGGGCGGTGGCCGTCGCGAGCAGCGGTGCGGCGGCCCCTCTCAGGGCCGTGCGCAGCGGGCGCCGAGGGGTGCCGGGGGCCGGCGGCACGCGGGCCAGGGCCGGCGCGAGGGCGCCGGCGAGGTCGTACGGCGTGTGCGGCTCGCGGCGGTCGGTGCGCCGGACGGTGCAGCCCAGGGCTTCGAGTTCGGCCAGCAGGTTGCGCAGCGGCATCAGATGGAGGTGGCCGGGCCGGCCGTAGGGCGCCCACCGTCGGCCGAGCAGGGCGCGGAACGCGCAGTCGGGATCGGCGGCTTCGATGAGCAGATGGCCGCCCGGCCGCAGCACCGTCAGGGCGGCGCGCAGTTCCGCGCGCGGGTCGGGGGTGCGCTCCAGGTGGTGGAGCATGCTCACGACGTCGTAGCGGGAGCGCAGCCGTCCGATGATCTCCGGGTCGGTGAGGTGGCCGCGGTGGGCCTCCTCGACGCGGCCCGCGGCCTGCGCCTCCTCGACGCGGTGGGAGGGGTCGAGTCCGTCGAACGACGTGTAGGGGTGGAGCTCCCGTGCCGCCTCGGGGAAGTACCCGTGCCCGGTGCCGATGTCGAGCCAGCTCTCCGGTTCCGGGAAGGGCAGCATGGCGCGGGCCGCCGCTTGGTGGCGCCGGGCGCCCGCGCGGCCGGCGAGGACGCGTTCGGCGGGTCCGTCGGGGCACGGATCGGGCGCGTGGGGGCGGGGGACGGCGGGGAACGCCTCGGTGCGGTGGGGGACGCGGAAGACGTGGGCGCAGTCCCGGCACTCGTCCACGCCGAGCGCGCCCGCCCCGCGCCGCCCCGGGTCCGGCACGCGCAGCGGGGTGCGCAGCCTCGTCGAACCGCACCAGGGGCAGCCCCGGCGGCGCAGCCGGGGCAACCCGGCGGTGTCACCGGCGAGTTCGGCGGGGTGCCCGGCATCGTGCGCGCCGTCCGTCGGCGGGGTCGGGTGCATGGGCGGCTCCTGTGCGGGTGCGGCGGGCGGAGGGCGAAGGCGGAGGGCGGTGTACGACCACGAGGGAGAACGACAATACGTGCCCAAACGGTACGTACGGGGCTCCGCTCGCGGAGGCGGGGAGGTGCCACCGGCATGGCGCCGCCGCGTTCGATCCCTGCCGGTACTGTTCGGCGAATGAGCTCGCTTAATCTCGACGACTTCACCGACCTGATCGAGCGCCCCGACGCCGGGGTGCGCCGCGACGCCGAGGCGCGCCGGGAGCGTCGGACCGTGCCGCCGGGGGCGCTGGGCCGCCTCGACGACCTGGGTGAGTGGCTGTCGGCCGCGCAGTCCGCGGTACCGGTGCGGCCGATCGAGCGGCCGCGCGCGGTGCTGTTCGCGGGCGACCACGGGATCGCCGCCCTCGGCGTGTCGAGGCGGCCCGCGGGCAGCGCGGCCCTCCTGGTGCGGGCGGTGCTGGAGGGCGCCGGCCCGGTGGCGATCCTGGCGCGGCGGCAGAACGTGCCCGTGCGGGTGGTCGACATGGCGCTGGACTGCGATCCGCGGGAGTTGCCGGAGGACGTCGTACGGCATCGGGTGCGGCGTGGCAGCGGGCGGATCGACGTCGAGGACGCGCTGACGCTCCAGGAGGCGGAGGCGGCGTTCCGGGCGGGGATCGCGGTCGCGGACGAGGAGGCGGACGCCGGCACGGACCTGGTGGTCCTCGGCGATGTCAGCGTCGGCGGCACGACGCCCGCGGCCGTGCTGATCGCCGCCCTGTGCGGGACGGACGCATCGGTGGTGACCGGGCGGGGCGGCCTGGCGATCGACGACCTGGCCTGGATGCGCAAGTGCGCGGCGGTACGGGACGCGCTGCGGCGGGCCCGACCGGTGCTGGGCGATCAGTTGCAGTTGATGGCGGCCGTGGGCGGGGCCGATCTGGCCGCGATGACGGGCTTCCTGTTGCAGTGCGCGGTGCGCAGGACCCCGGTGGTCCTGGACGGTGTGGTGTCGGCGGCGTGCGCGCTGGTCGCCCAGCGGATCGCGTTCCGCGCGCCGGACTGGTGGCTGGCCGGGCACACGAGCGGGGAGCCGGCGCAGGCGAAGGCGCTGGACCGGATGGCCATGGAGCCGCTGCTCGACCACGGGGTGACCGTCGGCGAGGGGGTGGGAGCGCTGCTGGCGCTGCCGCTGGTGCAGGCGGCGGCCGCACTGGCCGCGGAGCTGCCCGGCCACGACGAGGAGAAGGAGCAAGGGCAGGAGAAGGAACAGGAACAGGAGCAGGAACAGGGGCAGGGGCAGGGGCAGGGGCAGGGGCAGGGGCAGGGGCAGGGGCAGGGGCAGGAGGGGAACGAGGAGAAGGGCGAGTAACCGGGCGGGCCGCGTCCGGCCCGGCGGATTCCCTCTCGTATCGCTCCCCGGTACGCCCCCGAATGCCCCATATCATCCCCCTTCATGGGAGATGCCCTGTTTACTGCGGAGCGGGAACGCGCGGTTCGGTCGGCGGACGGGACACGGCGGTCCGGTCGGGCCTCCCTGCGGGCCGCCGCGTTCGCGGTCTGGTACCTGCGCGCCGTCACGTTCATCAACTTCCTCTCCGCCGTGTGGGTGGCGCTGGGGCAGGACGTGCGGCGCCACAACCACGCCGACCTCTTCACGCCGTACCTGCTGACCGCGGGTTTCGCCTCGGGCGTGTTCACCATGTTCCTCGCGGTCACCATGCGGCGGCGCAAACGGGCCGCCTGGATCCTCAACCTCGCGCTCAGCGGCCCGTTCCTGGTGCTGTTCGCGTTCGCCATGGCCTTCCCCGAGATCCGGCAGTACGCGCAGAACTGGATCTCCCTGCTGCTCACCGCGGTCTTCGTCGGCTCGCTCCTCGTGGGACGGCGGGAGTTCTACGCCAGGGGCGACCGGTCCAATCCCCGGCTGGCCGCCGTCGTCGCCGTCGGCGGCCTGCTCGTCTCCTCGCTGCTCGCCGCGCTCTTGGTGACCGTCGCCAACACCGCGCCGGACGCCCGCCGTTCGACCTTCACGGACCGCTGGCGCTACGGCGCGATGCGGCTCGTCTCGGTCGCCGCCGGCAGCAGCGCCCACCATCCCGGGATCGCCACACCCAACTGGGCGAACGTCACCGTCAACGCCTTCAGCACGCTGCTCGTCCTCGCCGTCCTGTACGCCGCCTTCCGCTCCCGGCGCGCCGTCGACCCCATCACCGAGGACGACGAGAGGCGGCTGCGGGCCCTGCTCGCCGCGCACGGTGCCCGGGACTCGCTCGGGTACTTCGCGCTGCGCCGGGAGAAGAGCGTGATCTGGTCGCCCACCGGGAAGGCGGCGGTCGTGTACCGCGTCGTCGGCGGCGTCTCGCTCGCCTCCGGCGATCCCCTCGGCGATCCGGAGGCCTGGCCCGGCGCCATCGAGCAGTGGCTCGCCGAGGCACGCGCGCACGGTTGGATCCCGGCCGTGATGGGCGCGAGCGAGGAGGCGGGGACCGTGTACGCGCGGCACGGGCTGGACGCGCTGGAACTCGGTGACGAGGCCATCGTGGACGTCGGCGAGTTCACCCTCGAAGGGCGGGCGATGCGCACCGTGCGGCAGGCGTGCAACCGCGTGCGACGCGCCGGGTACACCGTCCGCATCAGGCGTCACGCGGCCGTTCCCGCCGACGAGATGGCGTACCTCCTCGACAAGGCCGACGACTGGCGCGACGGCGCCACCGAGCGCGGGTTCAGCATGGCGCTGGGGCGGCTGGGCGACCCCGAGGACGGGCAGTGCGTGATGCTCGAGTGCACGGACGCCGACGGCAGGCTGCGGGCGCTGCTGTCCTTCGTGCCGTGGGGGCCGCACGGGCTCTCCCTCGATCTGATGCGACGCGACCGGGACTGCGAGAACGGCCTCGTGGAGTTCATGGTGATCGAACTGCTGCGCCGCGGCCGGGAGATCGGCGTGAGCCAGGTGTCGCTCAACTTCGCGATGTTCCGATCCGTCTTCGAACGTGGTGCGCGCCTCGGCGCCGGACCGGTGCTGCGGCTGTGGCGCTCGTTGCTCAGCTTCTTCTCGCGCTGGTGGCAGATCGAGTCGCTGTACCGGGCCAACGCGAAGTACCGACCCATCTGGGAACCCCGGTTCCTGCTCTTCGAGAAGAGCGCGGACCTGCTGCGCATCGGCGTCGCCTCGGCACGCGCCGAGGGGTTCCTGGAGGCTCCGGGGCTGCCGAAGTGGCTGCACCGCAAGCACCTCCAGTCGCACCGAAGAGGGGAGCCGGACAGATGAGGACCGCTGGATGAGCATCCTCGCCCGCCTGGTCCGTGCCGAAGGGGGGCAGCTGTGCACCACCGTGCGCCGGGCCCTGGCAGGGCGCAGCCGACGGGCGATACCCATGACGCTGGGGGCCGTGTGCCTGACGTCGGTTCTCCAGTTCGTGCAGAACCGGCCGTGGGGCTTCGGATTCGTGCAGGCCGTCGGCTCCGTACGGGCCGAGGAACCGCTGCCGCGCGCCCTGCTGCGCACTCCGCTCTCCCTCTTCGTGCCGGCCCTGGACCTGCCGGTGTGGGGCGCGCTGCTGCAGATCCTCTTCGTGTTCGGGATCGCCGAGATCTGTCTGGGCTGGTGGCGCACGCTCGTCATCGCGTACGTCGCCACGCTCGCCGGCACGCTGTACGCGCGGGTGGCCGTCGGCCTGGGCCCGCACCATCCGCTGGGGCTGTCCGCGGCCGACGCGCAGGTCGTCGACACCGGCCCGTCGGCGGCGGTGATCGGGCTCGCCGTGTTCCTGTGCTGGCGCTATCGCGCGCTGTTCACCGGGGGCGTGGTGATCGCCGCGATGATCGGGGAGCTGGTCCTGAAGGGGAACCTCGCGGGCAAGGAGCACATCGCCGCCATCGCGGCGGTGCTGACGCTGTGCGGGCTGTCCGCGCTGCGCCGTCACCGGCGGCCGGGCGGCCCGGTGAGCCGCGGATCGGGCCTGCCGCCGATCCAGTCCTGCACCCTGCGGCGCGGGACGGCCCAGCGGCGGTCGTGGCGGTAGGCGCGCAGACCGGCCCTGGCGCGGGCGCGCGGACGGCGGCGGTAGAACCGCCGGGCCCAGGGTGATCCGGGGCGGGCCAGGCGGACGGCACCGACCAGGGCGACCAGCGGGATGATCGCTCCGAAGACCGCCACGCGGGCCTTGCCCTTGCTCAGGGCGAGCAGGGAGAAGAGGAAGTTCACCGCGACGGTCACGATGACGCCGCCGCGGTTCTGCAGTTCCTCGGCCGAGACGTCGTTGACGCCGAAGGGCGCGAACCCGGCCAGGACCAGGCCGACGAGGGCCGCGGTGATCACGACGACCTCGACGCTCTGGCGGCCCTCCTCGGTCCAGTAGACGTCGTCCAGGTGCAGGATCAGGGCGAACTCGTCCAGCACGAGGCCCGCGCCCGTGCCGAAGAGGACCGCGAAGATCCCGAAGCCGACGCCCTGGTGGCCGGCGACCGCACCGAAGCCTCCGACGACGACGAGGACGACCCCGGGGACGACGTGGTGGATGTGCACGCCGCCCGCCTTCACATTGCGGAAGGGGCCCCGGCCGGCCCGGATGAGCCGGGTGACGACCCGGGTGATCACGAACGTCAGCACGAACGAGGCCAGCGCGAGGAGCAGGGGGAGCTTGCCCGGCTCGACGATGTTGCGCTGCAGCCAGTCGCCCATGGGGCAAGTCTGCCCGCGGCGCCCCTGAACTGCCTGTTCACACCCTCCCGGCCCCGGGCCGGGCACCGCCGTCCCGTACCCTGCGGCCCGTGTTCACGTCATCCTCCCGCCATGGTCTCCGCTTCGCCTTCGGCACCCTCACCGTGCTGCCCGTCCGGGTCACCCGGTGGGACCGGGAGGCCGCGCGCGGCGGAATGCTGTGCGCGCCGCTGGCCGGAGCGGTGGTCGGCGGGCTCGCCGGACTGCTCGGCTCGGCCCTGCTCCTGGCGGGTGCCGGTCCGCTGCTCGCCGCCGTGGCCGCAGCCGCCGGGCCGGCCGTGCTGACCCGGGGGCTGCACCTGGACGGGCTGGCGGACACCGCGGACGGGCTCGGCAGCGGTAAGCCCGCCGAGGAGGCGCTGCGGATCATGAAGCGGTCCGACATCGGGCCGTTCGGTGTGATCACCTTGCTGCTGGTGCTGCTCGCCCAGGTGGCGGCCCTCGCGCAGGCGTACGGCCACACATGGGCGCGCGGGGCCCTGGCCGCCGTCGTCTCGGCGGCCGCCGCCCGGCTGGCCCTGACGCTGGCCGCGCGCCACGGGGTGCCGGCCGCCCGGCCGGAGGGGCTGGGGGCCGCGGTCGCGGGGGTGGTGCCGGTGCGGGCCGCCCTGGCGGTGGCCGTCGCCGTCACCGCGGCGGCGGCCGCCGGGGGCGCGCTCGGCGGGGCGTACGAGGCGGCCCGCACGGCGGCCGCGGTGGTGGTCGCGGTCGTCGCCGCGGAGCTGCTGCTGCGGCACTGCGTCCGGCGCTTCGGCGGGGTGACGGGCGATGTGTTCGGCGGACTCGCGGAGACGGCGGCGACGGCCGCGCTGGTGGTGCTCTCCCTCGGGTGACCCGGGCGGGGGTGCGTCACGGACCCGCTGCAGACCTGTTCAACTGCAGCTCTCCGTAGCCGATTTGCGCGCTAGGGTGACGCACCGATCACCCATCCGCTTCACCGTCATCGGGGGACGACTGTGCAGAAGACCCGCCGTTTCCTTGCCTGGTTCATCGACTTCGCCCTGGTGGTCGCGGCGGCCTCGGGGCTGGCGATGCTCACCTTCCACCGGATATCCGCGCTCTTCGCCGATGTGCCCGGCCTCGCCACGAAGGGCGGCCTGGACCTGCTGACCTCGCGGGGCGACGTCATCGACGCGTCGGAGGGCCTCGGGCTCTCGCTGTGGCACACCACGGTGCTGTACGTGGAACAGGGCTTCGGGCTGCTGGTGGTCGCGACCTTCTGCTACCAGTGGGCGTCGCTGGCCCTCGCCGGGCGCACCCTGGGCAAGGCGCTGACCGGTCTGAAGGTGACGCCGGCCGCCCCCCGCCGGGCCGCGCTGCGGGCCGCCGTGACGACGACCGCGGACGTGGCCGTGTACGCCCTGGCCTGTGTCCTGCTCGTCGAGGGCCAGTTCCTGCTCTCGGTGCTGGTCTGGCTGGTGGCGGTGGTGGTCTTCTTCCTCAACGCACTGCCCGTCCTCTCCCCCAGCCGCCGCTCCCTGGCCGACCGGGTGGCGGGCACGGCGGTGGAGGGGCTCCGGTTCGGCGGCGCCGCGGCCGTGCCGCCGGCCCGTACCTTCTGAGCGTCCGACTCCGCTCCGGCCGACGGCGGTCGGGACAGACGCACCGGGCCGGCGCGCCGGGTACCGGACCGGTGCACGACCGACGGTCGGCGCGCCCGAGCGCCGGGCAGGTGCAGCACGGCCCTCCGGTGTGACCCGGGTCACCCGGCGCGGGCGGC
The DNA here is from genome assembly GCF_042869095.1 of Streptomyces sp. NPDC007264. Lineage (NCBI taxonomy): Bacteria > Bacillati > Actinomycetota > Actinomycetes > Kitasatosporales > Streptomycetaceae > Streptomyces > Streptomyces sp. NPDC007264. The sequence goes on along the minus strand of NZ_JBIAFD010000004.1, from coordinate 444,768 downwards.
GGGGCGTCGCCACAGCGCCACGCAGCGGCGAAATCCGTAGGGAATGAGCGAAACCGGCCCCCGCGCGTAGGCTCGTGCCGGGCATTTCCCAGCCCGGGCAGAGACCGGACGTTCGGAGGGATCTAGGGTCGGTTCCCGGGCCGGTCGACCCCATCCGTTCGGCCACCGAAACTCAATCGGAAGCGAGATTTCACCACCGTGACTGCTCTCACTCTCAGCACCGCCGCGGCGGCCGGCCTGCGGGCCGACGCGATCGTGGTCGGTGTCGCGAAGGGCGCCCAGGGCCCGGTCGTCGCACCGGGCGCCGAGGCCGTGGACCAGGCGTACGACGGCCGGCTCGCCGCCACCCTGCAGACCCTGGGCGCCTCGGGCGCCGAGGGCGAGGTGACGAAGCTGCCCGCGCCCTCCGGTTTCAAGGCGCCCGTCGTGGTGGCGGTGGGCCTCGGTGCGGAGCCGGAGAAGGACCAGGCGTTCACCGCCGAGTCGCTGCGCCGCGCCGCGGGCTGTGCGGCGCGAGCGCTCACCGGTTCCAAGAAGGCCGTCTTCGCGCTGCCCGTCACCGGCGCCGCCGACGTCGGCGCCATCGGTGAGGGCGCGCTGCTCGGCGCGTACACCTTCGACGCGTTCAAGGACAACGGCAAGACCGCGAAGAACGCCAAGTCCCCGCTCGCCGAGGTGGCCGTGCTCGGGGGCAAGCCCCGCGACAAGGCGTACAAGGCGGCCGTCGAGCGCGCCGTCACCGTCGCCGAGGAACTCAACCGCGCCCGCGACCTGATCAACACCCCGCCGAACCACCTCACCCCGATGGCCTTCGCGGCCATCGCGCAGGCGGCGGGGAAGGAGCACGGCCTCAAGGTGCAGGTGCTCGACACGAAGGCGCTGGAGAAGGGCGGCTACGGCGGCATCCTCGGGGTCGGCGCGGGCTCGGCCTCGCCCGCCTGCCTGGTGAAGCTGTCGTACACGCACGCCAGGGCCGGCAAGCACCTGGCCTTCGTCGGCAAGGGCATCACCTACGACTCGGGCGGCATCTCGCTCAAGCCCGCCGGTCACAACGAGACCATGAAGTGCGACATGAGCGGCGCGGCGGCCGTCTTCGCCGCGGTCGTGGCCGCCGCCCGCCTCGGTCTCGAGGTCGACCTCACCGGCTGGCTCGCCCTGGCCGAGAACATGCCGTCCGGTTCCGCCACCCGCCCGGGTGATGTGCTGCACATGTACAGCGGCAAGACCGTGGAGGTGCTCAACACCGACGCGGAGGGCCGGCTGGTCCTCGCCGACGCGCTGTGGGCGGCCTCGCAGGAGAACCCGGACGCGATCGTGGACGTCGCGACCCTGACCGGCGCCATGATGCTGGCGCTCGGCAACCGCATCTTCGGGATCATGGCGAACGACGACGCCTTCCGCACCGCGGTCCACGAGGCCGCGGGCGAGGCCGGCGAGGACGCCTGGCCGATGCCGCTGCCCGAGCACCTGCGCAAGGGCATGGACTCCCCCACGGCCGACATCGCCAACATGGGCGAGCGGATGGGCGGCGGACTGGTCGCCGGACTGTTCCTGAAGGAGTTCGTCGGCGAGGGCATCCCCTGGGCCCACCTGGACATCGCGGGCCCGGCCTTCAACGAGCAGGCCCCCTTCGGGTACACGCCCAAGGGCGGCACGGGCTCGGCGGTCCGCACCCTGGTCCGGCTCGCGGAGCTGAGCGCCTCGGGCGACCTGGGCTGATTTCCCACCCGCGTGGGAGCGCGGCCCCGGGTTCGACGGAGCCCGGGGCCGCAGCCGCATCGTACGGGCGCCCACCTCTCGGCCAAATCCGTACGATCACCCGCAAACGCGACCTTCCGGCGTGATGGATCCGACGTTTCACACACCCGGCCCGGCGTCCCGCACGCCGCCGACAAGTGCGAAGATGGGGTCTCGGCAGGACAGGGCCCCATCGAAGGGCCGAAGCAAGAGCGGCCGGACACCAGCCGCCTGCCGGTCGTCGACGACCGGCGTACGGCGCACATGCATGGAGGACGTGACGTGGCGAACGACGCCAGCACCGTTTTCGACCTAGTGATCCTCGGCGGTGGTAGCGGCGGTTACGCCGCGGCCCTGCGTGGGGCTCAGCTGGGCCTGGACGTCGCCCTGATCGAGAAGGACAAGGTCGGCGGCACCTGCCTGCACCGGGGTTGCATTCCCACCAAGGCCCTGCTGCACGCGGGCGAGATCGCCGACCAGGCGCGCGAGAGCGAGCAGTTCGGTGTCAAGACCAGCTTCGAGGGCATCGACGTACCGGCCGTCCACAAGTACAAGGACGAGGTCGTCACGGGCCTGTACAAGGGTCTGCAGGGCCTGGTCGCCTCCCGCAAGGTGACCTACATCGAGGGCGAGGGCCGGCTGTCCTCCCCGACCTCGGTGGACGTGGGCGGACAGCGGATCCAGGGCCGCCACGTGCTGCTGGCGACCGGCTCCGTGCCGAAGTCGCTGCCCGGCCTGGAGATCGACGGCAACCGCATCATCTCCTCCGACCACGCCCTCGTCCTGGACCGCGTGCCGCAGTCCGCGATCATCCTGGGCGGCGGCGTCATCGGCGTCGAGTTCGCCTCCGCCTGGAAGTCCTTCGGTGCCGACGTCACGATCATCGAGGGCCTCAAGCACCTCGTGCCGGTCGAGGACGAGAACTCCTCCAAGCTTCTCGAGCGCGCCTTCCGCAAGCGCGGCATCAAGTTCAACCTGGGCACCTTCTTCCAGAAGGCCGAGTACACCCAGAACGGTGTCAAGGTCACCCTCGCCGACGGCAAGGAGTTCGAGGCCGAGGTCCTCCTCGTCGCCGTCGGCCGCGGTCCGGTCTCCCAGGGCCTCGGCTACGAGGAGGCCGGGGTCGCCATGGACCGCGGTCACGTCCTCGTCGACGAGTACATGCGGACCAACGTCCCGACCGTCTCCGCCGTCGGTGACCTGGTCCCGACGCTCCAGCTCGCGCACGTCGGCTTCGCCGAGGGCATCCTGGTGGCGGAGCGCCTGGCCGGTCTGAAGGTCGTTCCGATCGACTACGACGGCGTGCCGCGGGTGACGTACTGCCACCCGGAGGTCGCCTCCGTGGGCATCACCGAGGCCAAGGCCAAGGAGGTCTACGGCGCGGACAAGGTCGTCGCCCTCAAGTACAACCTCGCGGGCAACGGGAAGAGCAAGATCCTCAAGACCGCGGGCGAGATCAAGCTCGTCCAGGTCAAGGACGGTGCCGTGGTCGGCGTCCACATGGTCGGCGACCGCATGGGCGAGCAGGTCGGCGAGGCCCAGCTGATCTACAACTGGGAGGCGCTGCCGGCCGAGGTGGCCCAGCTCATCCACGCCCACCCGACGCAGAACGAGGCGCTCGGCGAGGCTCACCTGGCCCTCGCCGGCAAGCCGCTCCACTCCCACGACTGACGCTTTCAGTCTTCGGGCGCGACGACACAGACTTCCGCAATTCGTAAGGAGAAACCGAAACCATGCCGGTTTCCGTAACCCTTCCGGCGCTCGGTGAGAGCGTCACCGAGGGCACCGTCACCCGCTGGCTGAAGGCCGAGGGCGAGCGCGTCGAGGCCGACGAGCCGCTGCTCGAAGTGTCCACCGACAAGGTCGACACCGAGATCCCGGCGCCGGCCTCCGGCGTTCTGACGTCCATCAAGGTCGCCGAGGACGAGACGGTCGAGGTCGGCGCCGAGCTGGCCGTCATCGACGACGGCACGGGCGCCCCGGCCGCCGCTCCGGCGCCGGCCGCCGAGCCCGCGCCGGCTCCCGCACCGACCCCCACGGCCGCCCCGGCCGCCCAGACCCCGGTCGCCCCGTCCACCGAGGCCGCCGCCCCGGTGCCGGCACCGACCGCCCAGGCCACCACCGGCGCCGTCACCGCGCAGGGCACCGACGTGGTCCTGCCCGCGCTCGGCGAGTCGGTCACCGAGGGCACCGTCACCCGCTGGCTGAAGTCGGTCGGCGAGACCGTCCAGGCCGACGAGCCGCTGCTCGAGGTCTCCACGGACAAGGTCGACACCGAGATCCCGGCGCCCGCCTCCGGCGTGCTCCTGGAGATCGTGGTCGGCGAGGACGAGACCGCCGAGGTCGGCGCCAAGCTGGCCGTCATCGGCGCTCCGGGTGCCGCTCCCGCGGCCGCCCCGGCGCCTGCCGCCCCGGCCCCCGCTCCGGCTGCTCCGGCGCCCGCCGCCCCGGCTCCTGCGCCCGCCGCCCCGGCCCCGGCTCCGGCCGCACCGGTCGCCCCGGCCGCACCCGTGGCCCCGCCCGCGCCCGCCGCCCCCGTGGCTCCGGTCGCCGCCCCGGCTCCGGCTCCGGCTCCGGCCGCGGCTCCGGCCGCGCCCGCTCCGGCCGCCCCGGCTCCGGCCGCCGCCCAGCCGGTCGACGACGGCGCCTACGTGACCCCGCTGGTGCGCAAGCTCGCCGCCGAGAACGGCGTCGACCTGTCCACCGTCCGTGGCACCGGCGTCGGCGGACGCATCCGCAAGCAGGACGTCATCGCGGCCGCCGAGGCCGCGAAGGCCGCCGCCGCCCCGGCACCGGCCGCAGCCGCCGCCCCGGCCGCCCGGAAGGCGCCGGTCCTGGAGGTCTCCCCGCTGCGCGGCCAGACCGTCAAGATGCCGCGGATCCGCAAGGTCATCGGCGACAACATGGTCAAGGCCCTGCACGAGCAGGCCCAGCTGTCCACCGTCGTCGAGGTCGACGTGACCCGCCTGATGCGTCTGCGTGAGCAGGCCAAGGGCTCGTTCGCCGCGCGCGAGGGCGTCAAGCTGTCCCCGATGCCGTTCTTCGTGAAGGCGGCGGCCCAGGGGCTGAAGGCCTACCCGGTCATCAACGCCCGGATCAACGAGGCCGAGGGCACCATCACGTACTTCGACGCGGAGAACATCGGCATCGCCGTGGACTCCGAGAAGGGCCTGATGACCCCGGTCATCAAGAACGCCGGTGACCTGAACATCGCGGGCATCGCCAAGGCCACCGCCGACCTGGCGGCCAAGGTCCGCGGCAACAAGATCACGCCGGACGAGCTGGCCGGCGCGACCTTCACCGTCAGCAACACCGGTTCGCGCGGCGCGCTGTTCGACACGATCATCGTGCCCCCGGGCCAGGTGGCGATCCTCGGCATCGGCGCCACGGTCAAGCGCCCCGCCGTCATCGAGACGGAGGAGGGTACGGTCATCGGCGTCCGCGACATGACGTACCTGACCCTGTCCTACGACCACCGCCTGGTGGACGGCGCCGACGCGGCGCGCTACCTGACGGCGGTCAAGGCGATCCTGGAGGCCGGCGAGTTCGAGGTCGAGCTCGGCCTCTGAGCCACGGTGGACGAACGGCCCGCGGTGCCCCCGCCCGGAGATCCGGGCGGGGGCACCGCGTTTCCGACCGGGGCGTGTAAGTCTCGTCTCACCTGCGCGAAAGCGCGCCCGTGTACCTCTCACGGACGGGGCCGCGGCCTTATTGTCTAAAGGTCAACCCCTGGGGCCGGTGGCCCCCGCCTAAGGAGCCCGTCATGACCGCGCCCGTCGTCCACTCGCTGCGCGAACAGATCCGCGAGCACATCGTGGAGGGGATCGTCAGCGGGCGCTGGAAGCCGGGCGAGCGGATCGTGGAGCGGCGGATCGCCACGGAGCTGGAGGTCAGCCAGACGCCGGTCCGGGAGGCGTTGCGGGAGCTGGAGTCCCTGCGGCTGATCGAGTCCGCGCCCAACAAGGGCGTGCGGGTCAGGAACCTGACCGCCGCGGACCTGGAGGAGTCCTACCCCGTCCGGGCCGGTCTGGAGGCCATCGCGGCGGAGCTGGCCGCCGGCAGGCTGGCGGAGGACTGCTCGGCGCTGGAGCCGCACGTGGCCGCGCTGTACGAGGCGGACCGCGAGTCGGACGGGACGGCGCAGGTGCGGCACACGGTCGCGTTCCACCGCGAGCTGGTGCGGGCGGCCGGCAACTCGGTGCTGCTGCACACCTGGGAGGGCCTCGGCATCGAGGTGTTCACGGCGCTGTCGATCCGCTGGCTGGGAACGGTGCAGCAGTCGTACGCGGAGGAGCACGAGGAACTCGTGGCCGCGTTCCGCCGGCGGGATCCGCGGATAGCCGAGATCGTGAAGGCCCACGTGCTGGGCTGCGCGCCGCGCGCCTGACGGCGGGACCCGGTCGGGCTCAGGCGTCCCCACCTGCGCAGACCCCCACAGAACACGGCACCCGGTGTCTTCACACAAGGCACCGGGTGCCGACTTTCTCGTGATCAAGAGATTTTGGTCCACAACCCTTTGATCGATCATCGATCAAAGGGTTAGAGTCGCCGACGGGCTTCCACCCGAGCCCCCCGCCCTGTCCTGCCAAAGACCAAGGGCACCCCCAGAACCCTTACCGATGAGGGCACCCCTTCGACCGAGGAAGGCGGCGACATGACCGACCCCCACGCCATCCGGCCGAGCGAGCTCGACCAGCTCCCGGACCGCGACCCCGAGGAGACCGCCGAATGGCGGGCCTCCCTGGACGCCGTCGCGGAGGCGGCCGGGCCGCACCGTGCCGCCTACCTGATGCGCCGCACGCTGGAGCGCGCCGCGGGCAGCGGCATCGCGCTGCCGGGGCTCCTGGAGACCGACTACGTCAACACCATCCCCACCGCCGCCGAGCCGGCCGTCCCCGGTGACGAGGAGATGGAGCGCCGCATCACCGCCTGGAACCGCTGGAACGCGGCCGCCATGGTGACCCGCGGCAGCAAGTACGGCGTCGGCGGCCACATCGCCACCTTCGCCTCCGCCGCCTGGCTGTACGAGACCGGCTTCAACCACTTCTTCAAGGGGAAGGAGGGCGGGGGCGGTTCCGGCGACCAGCTCTACGTCCAGGGCCACGCCTCCCCCGGCATCTACGCCCGCGCCTTCCTCGACGGCCGCCTGACCGAGGACCACCTCGACAACTTCCGCCAGGAGGCGGGCGGCGACGGCCTGCCCTCCTACCCGCACCCGCGCCGCCTGCCCTGGCTGTGGGAGTTCCCGACCGTCTCCATGGGCCTCGGTCCGCTCTCCGCGATCTACCAGGCGCGCTTCAACCGCTACCTCACCCACCGCGGCATCAAGGACGTCTCGTCCTCGCACGTGTGGGCGTTCCTCGGCGACGGCGAGATGGACGAGCCCGAGTCCACGGCGGCGCTCGCGCTCGCCGCGCGCGAGGAGCTGGACAACCTCACCTTCGTCGTCAACTGCAACCTGCAGCGCCTCGACGGCCCGGTCCGCGCCAACTTCAAGATCGTGCAGGAGCTGGAGGCGCAGTTCCGCGGCGCCGGCTGGAACGTCGTCAAGACGCTGTGGGGCACGGCCTGGGACGAGCTGTTCGCGCTCGACACCACCGGCGCGCTGGTGCGCCGGCTGCGCGAGGTTCCGGACGCGCAGGTCCAGACGTACCAGACCCGCGACGTCGCCTACATCCGCCAGGACTTCTTCGGCAAGGACCCGGCACTCGCCGAGATGGCGAAGCTGCTGAGCGACGACAAGATCCTGGAGTGCTTCCACCTCTCCCGCGGCGGCCACGAGGCGCGCAAGGTCTACGCGGCGTACAAGGCGGCGGTGGAGCACAAGGGCGCGCCGACCGTCATCCTGGCCCAGACCGTCAAGGGCTTCACGCTCGGCGAGGGCTTCGCCTCGAAGAACGCCAACCACCAGATGAAGAAGCTGACGGTGGACGAGTTCAGGGCGATGCGCGACCTGCTGGAACTGCCGATCCCCGACGCCCGGTTCGAGGGCGGCGTGGTGCCCTACGGCCACCCGGGCGCCGACTCCCCCGAGGTCCGCTACCTCCAGGAGCGCCGCGCGGCCCTCGGCGGCCCCGCCCCGGCCCGCCGCGTCCACCCCGTCGCCCCGCTGCCCGCCCCGGCCGAGAAGGCGTTCGCAGCCTTCGACAAGGGCTCCGGCGCCCAGAACGTGGCGACCACCATGGCGTTCGTCCGCCTGGTCAAGGAGCTGGTCCGCGACCGGGAGACGGGCCCGCGCTGGGTGCCGATCGTCCCCGACGAGGCGCGCACCTTCGGCATGGAGAGCCTCTTCCCCTCCCTGGGCATCTACTCGCCCAAGGGCCAGACGTACGAGCCGGTCGACCGCGACCAGCTGATGTACTACAGGGAGGCGAAGAACGGCCAGATCCTCAACGAGGGGATCACCGAGGCCGGTTCGATGGCCGACTTCATCGCCGCCGCCACGTCGTACGCGACGCACGGCGAGCCGATGATCCCCTTCTACATCTTCTACTCGATGTTCGGCTGGCAGCGCACGGCCGACCAGATGTGGCAGCTCGGCGACCAGCTCGGCCGCGGCTTCCTGGTCGGTGCCACGGCCGGCCGCACCACGCTGACCGGTGAGGGCCTGCAGCACGCCGACGGCCACTCGCCGGTGATCGCGGCGACCAACCCCGCCGCCCTGACGTACGACCCGGCGTTCGCGTACGAGATCGCGGTCATCGTGAGGGACGGCCTGCGCCGCATGTACGGCGAGACGGCACCGGGCGAGGACCCGAACGTCTTCTACTACCTCACCGTCTACAACGAGCCGCTGCCGCAGCCGGCGAAGCCCTCCGTGCCCGGCATCGACCAGGGCATCGTCAAGGGCCTGTACCGCTTCAACACCGCCGAGTCGGCGGGGCTCTCCGTCCCGGCGAACGCCCCACGGATCCAGCTGCTGGCCTCGGGCACGGCGATCCACTGGGCGCTCGAGGCGCAGAGGCTCCTCACCGAGGAGTGGGGCGTGGCGGCCGACGTGTGGTCGGCGACGTCGTGGGGCGAGCTGCGGCGCGACGCGATGGAGGCGGACGCGGCCCTGCTGCGGGGCGAGGAGCGGGTGCCGTACGTACGGCGGGCGCTCCAGGGCGCGGAGGGCCCCGTCCTCGCGGTCTCCGACTACATGCGCCAGGTCCCCGACCAGATCGCGCAGTGGGTCGAGCAGGACTACTCCTCGCTGGGCACCGACGGCTTCGGCCTGTCGGACACGCGTGACGCGGCCCGGCGCCACTTCGGCGTCGACGCGCGGTCGATCGTCGTGGCGGCCCTGGCCCAGCTGGCCAGGCGCGGCGAGGTCAAGGCCGCGGACGTGAAGGAGGCACGGGACCGGTACGGGCTGTAGGCCCTGTCGTCACCTTCGGTGGCAGGAGGGGTACGGCGGCCGCCGTGCCCCTCGCTGTCGGTGCCGCCCGGCATCATGAGGCCATGCGTGCCGCCCGCCTCATCAAGATGGTGCTGCTGCTCCAGTCCCGTCCCGCCATGACCGCCGCCGAGCTGGCCCGTGAGCTGGAGGTGTCCGAGCGGACCGTGGCCCGGGACGCCCAGGCCCTGTCGGAGGCGGGTGTCCCGGTGTACGCGGACCGCGGCCGCTGGGGCGGTTACCGGCTCGTCGGCGGGTACCGCACCCGGCTGACCGGCCTCGCCCGCGACGAGGCCGAGGCGCTGTTCCTCAGCGGCGTTCCGGGGGCGCTGCGCGAGATGGGGCTGCAGGACGCGGCCTCCGCGGCCCGGCTGAAGGTCTCCGCGGCCCTGCTGCCGTCCCTGCGCGACGCGCCCCGCACGGCGGCGCAGCGGTTCCATCTGGACGCGCCCGCCTGGTTCACGGAGCCCGGGACGCCGCCACTGCTGCCGGCGGTCGCGGACGCGGTGTGGGACGACCGCCGGATCACCGTGCGCTACCGGCGCGGGCAGGACGACGGGGGCGGCGAGCGAGCCGGGAACACCGTGCAGCGGGAGCTGGAGCCGTACGGGCTCGTGCTCAAGGCGGGGATCTGGTACCTGTGCGCCCAGGTCGCGGGCGACGGCCCCTTCCGGGTGTACCGCGTCGACCGCCTCGCGTCCGTGGAGGCCGGCCAGGAGCACTTCGCACGGGACGGGGAGTTCGGTCTGGCCGCGTTCTGGGAGGAGCGGGCGGAGCAGTTCGCGCGGTCCATCCTGCGGGCCGAGGTCGTGGTCCGGCTGTCGGCGGACGGTGTGCGCGGGCTGCCGTACGCCGTCGACCCCGTGTCCGCCCGGGAGGCTCTGAAGGGCGCGGGCGAACCGGACGGGCGGGGCTGGGTGACGCTGACCCTGCCGGTGGAGTCCGAGGAGGTCGCGCACGCGCAGCTGACGGCGCTGGGGCCTGAGGTCGAGGTGCTGTCCCCGAAGCGGCTGCGCGCGAGGTTCGCGCGCGACGCCGCACGGCTCGCGGGGCTCTACGGCGCCTGACGCCCCGCGCCCTCCGCGTGCGCCCCTCCCGTGCAGGGCCGATGCTGGTCCCGTGATGGACGAGACGGAGTTCTGGGAGCTGGTGGACGCGAGCCGCCGGGCCGCCGGGGGCGACCCCGACGAGCAGGCCGACCAGCTCGTCGAGCGGCTGGCGCAGCTGGACCCGGACGCGATCCTGGACTTCGCCCGGCACTTCGAGGCCCGGTACAACCGCGCCTACCGCTGGGACCTGTGGGGCGCCGCCTGGGTGCTGCTCGACGGGGCGAGCGACGACGCGTTCGACTTCTTCAGGTGCTGGCTGATCGGCCAGGGCCGGGAGGTCTTCGAGGGCGCCCTGCACGACCCCGACGCGCTCGCCGGCCTGCTCGAGGACTTCGACGAGGAGATCGACGGCGACGGCGAGGAACTCGGCTACGCGGCGGACGAGGCGTACGAGCAGCTCACCGGTACGGTGGCGCCGGACCTGGGTGTCCCGCCCGCGGCGGCGGAGCCGGAGGGCACGCCGTTCGACATGGAGGACGAGTCCCTGCTCGCCGAGCGCTACCCGAGGCTCTGGGCCCGCTTCAAGGGCTGAGACCGGCGTGCGCCCGGTCCCCGCCCGCTCCCCCGCACGGGGCCGGGCGGCGAGGTGACGTCCGGCGCGGCGCGCGGCCGCGCTGCGAGGCCCGCTCGCCCGGCAGGTGTCAGCGCCGGCCCTGCAGGTGCGCCGCCTGCTCCCTGATCTTCGGGAGGAGGGCGCTGAGCGCCGCGCCCGGGCAGTTCGTCATGAAGCCGTCGTTGTGCCCGGCGAGGGCGGGCAGCGTGGCGGCGGTGCCCGCCTGGTAGCGGCTCTTGCCGTTGCTGGAGACGAGCCGGACCCGGACGCGCGGGTCGATGTCCGCGAGGCCCAGTTTCCACGCGGCCAGGGCGGCGATCGCGTCGGTCATCGCCCGGGGCACCGGCACGCCCTTGGTGAACGTGCCGATGGCGGCGATGCCCGCGGTGCGGTGGTTGAAGCCCTGGGTGTGGGCGCCGGTGACGGCGCGGTCGATGCCGCCGGCGCGGCCCTCGTAGATCGTGCCGCAGTGGTCGACCAGGAAGTTGTAACCGATGTCGTCCCAGCGGCGGTTTCCCCGCTGCCCCGTGTACAGGGCGCGGATGATGCGGGGCGTCTCCGAGCAGCGGTAGCGGTTGGGTGAGTCGGTGTGGTGCACGAAGACCGCGACGACCTTGTCGTCGTAGCGCGGCGGCGGCTGGGACCGTGCGCCGTCGTCGGCCCAGACGTACCGCGGCACGATGCGCGGCCGGGGCGCCGGGTGCAGGACGGCGGACCGGGCCTGCGCCGGCCGCGGGGGCGGAAGCACCACCGTGCGCTCGCCGCCGGCCGGGCTCATCAGCAGGACGAGGACCGCGGCCAGTGGAGGCATGCAGCCGAGCAGCAGCAGGGCGGCGCCGGGTCGTCGTCGTAGGGCATGCGGCCTCGGTGCGCGCACTCTTGGGAAGACACGCATGGATTCACTGTCCGTCCGTTCCGTTGCATCCGCGACGTGTGGTGTGCCACCTGGTGGAACCATCGTCCCGGTCCGGCACGTTTTCCTCAGTGCTCGCCGCGCGGGCTGCCCGGCTCCTCGGGAAGCGGTTTCCGGGCGCTCCCCGCACGGCTGATCACCGGGCTCCTGCGGCGCGTACTAAGGGGTCCCAGAGAAAGGCGGCTCCGTGGACCTGCTCGACTTCCTGCTGTTGCTGGTGATCCTCGGCTACGCGGCGTCCGGCTACCGGCGCGGACTGGTGGCCGGCTGTGTCTCCCTGGCCGGGTTCGTCGGCGGTGCGGTCGTCGGCGTGTGGGTGCTGCCGTGGGTGATGGACCTGGCGACGCGGGGTACGACGGCGGCGACGGTGACGGCGGTGTTCACGGTGCTGGTCCCGGCCGTGGTGGGGCACGAGATGGCGGGACGCCTGGCGCTGAAGCTGCGCCGGGAGCTGGACCGCGGGCCGCTGCGGGTGGCCGACGGCGTCGGCGGGGCGGTAGCCAACACGGCCGCCGTGCTGATCGTGGCATGGGTGGCCGCGAGCGTCCTGGGCGCTTCCTCGTCGCCGCTGCTCACCCAGGCGATCCGGGACTCGCGGCTGCTCGGCGCCGTGCAGAGCGCGATGCCGGACGCCACCCCGGCGTGGTTCTCGCGCGCCACCTCCGCGCTCACCCAGGCGGGCTTCCCACAGGTCTTCAACCCGTTCGAGAACGAGCCCGTGGCCGGGGTCGCCAAGCCCTCGGGCGACAGCGTCACGACGAGCGCGACGAACGCGGCCAAGCTCTCCACGGTGAAGATCGAGGGCGTCGCGGGCGACCAGGGCCGGGAGGGCAGCGGCTTCGTGTACGCGGCGCGGCACGTGCTGACCAACGCCCATGTGGTGGCGGGCATCGACCGCCCGAGCGTGCGGATCGGCGGTGTGGGGCCGTCGTACCCGGCGCGCGTCGTGCTCTTCGACCCCGACCGGGACGTGGCCGTGCTGTACGTGCCCGACCTGCGCGCGCCGGTGCTGCGCTTCGACGAGTCGGCGGCGCGCGGCGACGCGGCCGTGGTGGCGGGCTATCCGGAGGACGGCGACCTGACGCTGCGGGCCGCGACGGTCGCCGGCCGGATACGGGCCACGGGCCAGAACATCTACAACTCGGCCACCGTCACCCGGGAGATCTACTCGGTCCGTTCGACGGTCCTGCCCGGCAACTCCGGGGGGCCGCTGCTGACCACCGAGGGCAGGGTCTACGGCGTGGTCTTCGCCCGCTCCACGTCGGACACGGAGACGGGGTACGTCCTGACGGCGGCCGAGGTCGCCTCCGACGCGAAGCGCGCCGCGCGCGCCACGGCGGCGGTGGACACCGGCGACCTCGTCACGTCCTGAGCGTCACCCGGGAAACGGCGGCGGGTGTCCCTCACCGGCGCGTCACAGGGGCCGCCCCATGAACACGTCGTCGACGTACTCGCCGTCGAGCAGGAACTCCTCGGGCAGGGTGCCCTCCACCACGAATCCCTCGGACTCGTACAGGGCGCGGGCCGCGGTGTTGTGGCCGAGGACGCGCAGGGTGATGCGCCGCGCCCCCCGCCGCCGCGCCTCGTCCTGCACGGCCCGCAGCAGCGCCCGGCCGACCCCCGCGCCGCGCGCCTCCTCGGCGACGGCGAGCCCCTGGATCTGGCGCACGTGGGAGTTGCACTCCAGCGATGTCGGGAGCCCCAGCCGGATGTAGCCGACGACGGCGCCGCCGAGTTCGGCCACGAGGTGGTCCCGCGGCCCGAACCGCTCGTTGAAGAAGGGCTCGTACGGCGGCCGCGGGCGGGGCTGGACGGAGTGCAGCGGAGACCAGACGGCGCGGTCGAGCCGGCCGAGCGTCTCCTCGTCGTCGAGAGTGGCGTGGCGTATGGACGGAACCGGCATGGGGTCACTGTAAGGCGATCGTCCGAGGTGCCGTCCCGTGTTTTCCGCCGGCACCGGGCAGGATGGTCCCATGGAGCGTTACCGAATCGCCGTGGCCGGCGCGTCCGGTCTCGTCGGCAGTGCCCTGGTGCGGTCGCTGGCCGCCGACGGCCACCGGGTGGTGCGTCTGGTGCGCCGCGCGGCCCGGGGCAGGGACGAGGTCTGCTGGGACCCCGAGGGGCGGTACGTGGACGCGGCCGGTCTGGCCGGGTGCGACGCCGTGGTGAACCTGGCGGGGGCCGGGATCGGTGACCACCGCTGGACGGAGGCGTACAAGAAGACGCTGCGCGACAGCCGGGTGCTCGGCACGGCCGCGCTCGCGGAGGCCGTCGCCTCCCTGCCCGAGCCGCCGCGCGTCTTCGTGAGCGGCAGCGCCATCGGCTACTACGGCGACACCGGGGACCGGGCCGTGGACGAGGAGGCGCCGCCCGGGGAGGGCTTCCTGCCGTCGTTGTGCGTGGAGTGGGAGGGGGCCGCGGTCGCCGCCCGGGAGGCGGGCGTACGGACGGTGTTCCTGCGCACCGGGCTGGTGGTCGCCCGCGGGGGCGGGGCCTGGGGGCGGCTGATCCCGCTCTTCGAGGCGGGGCTCGGGGGGCGGTTGGGCGACGGGCGGCAGTACTGGTCGTTCATCTCGCTGCACGACGAGGTGGCGGCGATCCGCCATCTCCTCGACGGGGAGGGGCTGTCCGGGCCGTTCAATCTGACGGCTCCGCGTCCGCTGACCAACCGTGAGATCACGGCGGCGATGGGGCGCGTGCTGCACCGGCCGGCGCTCTTCCCGGTGCCCGCGCCGGTGCTCCGGCTCGCGCTGGGCGAGATGGCGGGGGACGTGCTCGGCAGTGCGCGGGTGCTGCCCCGGCGGCTGCTGGAGTCCGGGTTCTCCTTCGCTTTCCCCGGGGTCGAGGAGGCGCTGCGGGCGGCGCTGGGGCGGTAGCCGGGAAGCACGGGGCCGGCCCGGGGGTCCGGTGTTCGGCCATGTGCGACCGCTGTGCGACCGTGCCCTGTCCATGCGCGACTTCCAGGGGCCGCCGAGGGACCTACGCTCGTCCCGAACTCGGGCATTCCGCAAGCCGGTTGGGGGCATGACGTCTGCACCGGCCGCACAACCTCGAGGAGGGGCACGTGCACGAGCCCGTGAATCAGGCGGACGTCGTCGTCGTGGGGGCCGGGGTCGCCGGTCTCGCGGCGGCCCACCGGCTGACCAGCGCAGGAATCACCACCGTAGTCCTGGAGGCCGCCCCCTGGGTCGGCGGCCGCATGTCGACCGAGAAGGTCGACGGCTTCCGGCTCGACCGGATCGGACAGCTCCTGACAACGCCTTTGACGGCACATCCCGAACTGCGCCGGACCCCGGGGCTCGACGCCCTGGTCCTGCGTCCCTTCGCGCCCGGCGTCCTGGTGCACAGCGAGGGGCGCCACCACCGGGCGGGCGTCCTCACCGGAGGGAGCGCAGGGGGCGCACGAAGCGCTCTGAACGCCGTACGCGCCCTTGCGAGCGCCCCCCGGGTGGCGTCCGCGCCCCGGTCGGGGAGCGGAGCGGCCCGGGTGCGCGCGGTGCGGGCACGGGCGGCGGGGGCGCGGCCCGGCATCCCGCTCGGCGGGGCCATGGACCAGGCCCGGCTCGGTGCGGCGCTGGCACGGATCTCCGCCACACCCGTGGAACGGCTGCTGATCCGGCCGGAGCTGCCCGCCGGACGCGCCCTCGCCGCCCGGGGGATCCCCGCCCGCACGGTCGACGGCTTTCTGCGGCCCCTGCTGGCCGCACTGCTGTGCGACCCGGAGCTGACCACGTCGAGCCGCTGCGCCGACCTCGCGCTGCGCGCCTTCGCCAACGGCCGGCTGTGCCTGCCGGAGGGCGGGGCGGAGGTCCTGCCGGAGCTGCTGGCGCGGGCGCTGCCGCCGGGAACCGTGCACACCGGGGTCCGTGCCACGTCGGTCTCCACCACCTCGGTCACCACCGCCGAGCACGGCGTGGTCCGCTGCCGCGCCGTTCTGCTGGCCACCGGCGCGCACACCGCGGCCGAGTTGCTGCCCGGCCTGCGCGTCCCGGACTTCCATCCCGTCACCGTCGTCCACCACGCCACGGACGAGCCGCCGTCGACCGGCGCGTCGCTGCTGCTCGACGCGGACCGGGGCGGCCCCGTGGCGCACACCGCGGTCGTCAGCCGCGTCGATCCGTCCCGTGCGCCCGCGGGCCGCACCCTGGTCTCCTCGACGGTGCTCGGCGCGCCCCCGGACGACGTCGACGGCGCGGTACGGGCCCACCTGGCACGGCTGTACGGCACCTCGACCGTGCGCTGGGAGACGCTCGCCGTGCACCACACCGCGCGGGCCGTCCCGGCGATGCGTCCGCCGCACGATCTGCGCCGGCCGGTGCGGCTGCTGGCCGGGCTGTACGTGTGCGGCGACCACCGGGACACGAGCACGGTCCAGGGCACGCTGCACTCCGGGCAGCGCGCCGCGTCCGCCCTCCTGGCCGACCTCGGCGCGGGGCCGATGCAGGTCGCGGAACCACTGCCCACCGCGGCCTGAGCGTGGCCGGGACTCATGACGCCGGTGCAGCAGGTCGTGAGTCCCGTTCGGGTTGAGGCGTCGTCGGGGCCGCCCTCCCGCCGGCCCGTGTGCAGGAGCCGGGGTCTGGGAGCCCACCGCGTCGACGACGCAAGCTGCTCGAGTACCGGCGTCACGGCACCGTCTCCGTCGTCACCGCCGTGGAGGTGGCCACCGGCCGGGTGGTTGCCGGGCGCGTCGAGCGCAACGGCTCCGCCCGCTCCGCCGCTTCCCGGCGACGGCAGAGACGGCGGCCGGACACGGGAACAGCCCCTGGCCGAGTCTCCCTGGTCAGGGGCCGCCTCGCCGCTCCGCGAGCGGAGCAGGCGACCTCGCTGTGGCCTGGCGGGGCAACCCCGAAGGGGGGTCGGAGGTCTGAGTCATCATGCGCACGTATCGGACCGGCGCCCTTCTCGGCGCCCTTCTCGGCGCCCTGCTCATCGCACTGCTCACCGTCACCGCGTGTGGTTCGCCCCGGGCGGGGAGCGGGGGGAAGCCCACGGACCGGCCCACGCCGTGGACCACGCCGAAGGGGCCGGGTGGTGACGGCGGGCTGCTCCTGGGTGCCCGCTGGCGGGTGGACTGGGTCACCGTCGACGGGCGCGACGTCGACGCACCGGCGAACGCCGGCGCGTGGGTGGAGTTCGGTTACGACAACACGGTCACGGGCGACTACGGGTGCACGCCGTTCAAGGCGCCGGCCACGGTCACCGCCACGACGCTCACCGTCGGTGCGCAGGCGTCGGGGGCGGTGCCGGACGACGGCTGCCCTGCGAAAGAAGGCGCCTTCGAGCAGCGGATGCGGAAGGTCTTCACCGGCGGCCCGCTGACGGTGGCCAAGCGCGTCGACGACCTGTCGATGACCCTGAAGAACCAGCGGGGCGACTATGTCGCGCTGCAGATGCTGTGGCCTGCGGGGCTCTTCGGAGCACCGTGGCAACTCCGGTATCTGATCGTCTCCGACGCCACCGTCGACATGACGGCCGGCAAAGAGGTCTACTTCGTCTTCCACCGGGACGGCACGGTCACGGGAAAGTCGGGCTGCAACGCCTTCAAGGGCCGGGCCGTCTTCGCGGGCGAGCACGTCACGCTGCACCCGCTCACCCGGACCACGCACCGGACCTGCCCACGGGAGATCATGTCCGAGGAGGACGACCTGCTCGGCCGGCAGCCGCGCACCTTCTCGGTCATGACCGGTGCCGGCATCAAGTTCGTGGACGAGACCCACGGCCTCGACTACTTCGGCTACCACTTCATCCGGCTGACCACTTCATCCGGCTGACCGGTTCATCCGGCTGACCGGTTCATCCGGCTGACCGGTTCATCCGGCTGACCGGTTCATCCGGCTGACCGGCGCACCGCGTCCAGGAGCCTAGATCCACAGCAGGGAGTGCCGAACGCGTACGACCGCAGGGCCGCGATGGCCACGCGTGCCTGCGCCCGGAGAGTGAACCAGTGGGCGGGCGCTGATCCGGCGGGCCGGCGCCGCCGTCGCGAGGGGAGGTGGGTTCCGCCGCGGACGCGCGAGCAGGCGGGTGCGACCGCCGGGCGGAGCGGGCGCGGCGGCGGCCGACCCGCCGCGGACGTGTGCCAGGTGCCCGGTCCCGGGACACCTCCGCTCGTGACCGGGCCGCGTTCCCGTCTCGCGCTCGCTCGGGGAAGGGCCTGGAGCGTGGTCCCGTCCGGAGTGCGGTCCACTCCTCGGCCGAGGGACGGAGCCCGGTGCGCGGACCCGCGTCCGGAGCCCGGTGCGCGGACCCGCGTCCGGAGCCCGGTGCGCGGACCCGCGTCCGGGGGGGTCCGGGCCCGTGTTCCGGCCGGTCCGGACACGGGTCCGCACGCCGGCTCTCACTGCAACGCGGCGACCTTGTCGCGGTAGCCCCGCACCGGCGCCGCGTCCTTGTACGGCTCCAGGCGGCGTTCGAAGTCGCGTACGTACTCGACCGCCCGCACCGACCGCATGTCCGCCGCCTGCCCGGCGGCCTCGGCCGCCAGCTGGCACGCCACGTCCAGCTCACCGAGGCCCAGCCGCGCCGAGGCGAGCACGACCCGGCAGAACAGCCGGCTGCGGGCGAAGCCGGGTGCCCGCAGCTGCAGCGAGCGCTCGGCGTGCTGGACCGCGGCCCGGTACTGCTGCAGGTCCCGGTGGCAGTGCCCGAACTCGTCGCTCAGCTGCGCCTCGTCGAAGAACCGCGCCCAGTACGGCACGTCGTCGCCGGGCCGGGCGGACTCCAGCGCGCGCTCGGCCCGCACGAGCGAGGCCGTGCACGCCCGTACCTCGCCGAGCACGCCGTGGCCGCGCGCCTCGACGGCGTGCAGCAGCGCCTGGACGACGGGCGGCGCCGAGGTGCCGACGCCCTGCTGCGCCACCCGCGCCAGCTGCACCGCCTCGCGCCCGTGGCCGAGGTAGACGGCCTGGCGGCTCATCGTGACCAGCACGTACGCCCCGTAGGCCCGGTCCCCGGCCGCCTGCGCGAGCCGCAGCGCCTGGACGAAGTAGCGCTGGGCGAGGCCGTGCGCGGCGATGTCGTACGACGTCCAGCCCGCGAGCCGGGTGAGGTCGGCGGCCGCCGCGAACAGGCGGCGGCCCGTCTGTTCGCCGTAGGTGCCGCGCAGCATCGGCTCGGCCTCGTGCTCCAGGTAGCGCACGAGCGCCTGGCGGGCGTGGCCGCCGCCGTAGGCGTGGTCCAGGGCCCGGAACAGCTCGCCGACCGAGCGCAGCGCGGCGACGTCGCCGCCGCTGACCCGCTGGCCGGGGCCGCGCTCGGCCTGGCCGCGCTGCCGGGGCACCGCGGGCCGGCCCTGGGCGGGGATGTGGGGCGCCGGCTCGCAGCGGCCCACCCGGTCGTCGGCCCGGCCGATCAGCCAGTCCCGGCTGGGCACGACCAGCCCGGCCGGGGTGAAGGCGATCTTGCGCAGCTCGGCGTGGCTGCCCGAGTCCTTGCGCCACAGGCCGCTGACGATGTCGACCGCCTCCTGAGGGGTGGCGGCGAACTCCAGGCCCGCGTAGACCGGCGCGCAGGCGTCGAGCCCGAGGTCCTGCGCGGTGAGCCGGCGGCCGAGCCGCCGGGTGAAGACCTCGGCGATCAGCGCGGGGGTGGTGCCGCGCGGCTGCTGCCCGCGCAGCCATCGGGTCACGGAGGTCTTGTCGTATCTGAGATCGAGCCCGTGTTCGAGGCCGAGCTGGTCGACGCGACGGGCGAGACCTGCGTTGGAGAACCCCGCTTCTGCGATGAGCGCGGCGAGCTGTCGGTTGGGGGTGCGCTGCGCGGGTCGTTCCGTCATCTGCGGTGCGGTCTCCTGACTTTCGGGCCGTGACGGGGCCTCCGGGAGGGGCGGATGCCTCCCCGGAGTCACCGCGGTGCCCGGATCGCCTGTGATCAGCCCTTATGGCCTCGTGGACGGCGCGAATGTAGCGGAGAGTGAGCAGATCGTCGCACTCTTCGGCACCCATTCATCCGATCGTGTGAGGATTGGGCGGCCGGGATGACGAACACCACCGGACGGTGCTGATCCCCGGGCTGGACGTACAGTGGCGTGGGCGTCTTTCACGCCTGACGAAGCTTCTAGGGAGGCGCTTGCCGTGAGTGAGATGCGGTTCGTCCGTATGGGGTTCGGGGCGCAGGCCGTCGAGTACCAGGCGGCCTGGGACGAGCAGCGCCGGGTGCACGCCGCCCGCTTCGCGGACGAGATCCCCGACACCTGTCTGCTCCTCGAGCACCCTCCGGTCTACACGGCGGGCCGGCGCACGGCGGACGACGAGCGCCCCCTGGACGGCACCCCCGTGATCGACGTGGACCGCGGCGGCAAGATCACCTGGCACGGCCCGGGCCAACTGGTGGGCTACCCGATCCAGAAGCTCCCGCGCCCGGTCGACGTCGTCGCCCATGTGCGCCGCCTCGAGGAGGCGCTGATCCGCACCTGCGCGGACTTCGGCCTGGAGACGACGCGGGTCGAGGGCCGCAGCGGGGTCTGGATCCTCGGCGACCCCCTGGAGCAGCGCCCATCCCTCGGCGGACTCTCCCTGGACTTCGACCCGCGCCTGCAGGACGAGGAGTTCGACCCCCGGCTGAACGGGCCGGAGTACGCGCCGTCCAACGCGGGGCAGCGGCGCGAGGACCGCAAGCTCGCGCAGATCGGCATCCGCGTGTCCAAGGGCGTCACGATGCACGGCTTCGCCCTGAACGTGAACCCCGACACCACCTGGTTCGACCGGATCATCCCCTGCGGCATCCGGGACGCCGGCGTCACGTCCGTCGCCGCCGAGCTGGGCCGTGACGTGACCGTCGAGGAGGTGCTTCCGGTGGCGGAGCGGCACCTGCGGGACGTGCTGGAGAACGCGGAGCCCAGGCCGCGGGAGGTCGAGCGGGCGACGGCGTAGCCGAGGGGGAATGCACCCCCGCCGCCCCAGGTTGCCCCAGGGGCAGGGCCGCACACTTCACGGGCGTACGCTGGTGTGCGCCGAAGAATCGAAGCTACAGGGAGCCGATGTGTCCGCAGTCGCACCCGACGGACGCAAGTTGCTGCGCCTGGAGGTCCGCAACAGCCAGACCCCCATCGAGCGCAAGCCCGAGTGGATCAAGACCCGGGCGAAAATGGGTCCCGAGTACACGAAGATGCAGAACCTCGTGAAGAGCGAGGGCCTGCACACGGTCTGCCAGGAAGCCGGCTGCCCCAACATCTACGAGTGCTGGGAGGACCGCGAGGCGACCTTCCTCATCGGCGGCGACCAGTGCACCCGCCGCTGCGACTTCTGCCAGATCGACACCGGCAGGCCCGAGGCGCTGGACCGCGACGAGCCCCGCCGCGTGGGCGAGTCGGTGGTCACCATGGACCTGAACTACGCCACGATCACCGGTGTGGCGCGGGACGACCTCGAGGACGGCGGCGCCTGGCTGTACGCGGAGACGGTCCGGCAGATCCACCGGCAGACGGCGGGCCGCGAGGGCGGGCGCACCAAGGTCGAGCTCCTCGCCCCCGACTTCAACGCGATCCCCGAGCAGCTCGAAGAGGTCTTCTCCACCCGCCCGGAGGTCTTCGCCCACAACGTCGAGACCGTCCCGCGGATCTTCAAGCGCATCCGCCCCGGCTTCCGCTACGACCGCTCCCTGAAGGTCATCACCGCCGCCCGCGACTACGGTCTGGTCACGAAGTCGAACCTCATCCTCGGCATGGGCGAGACGCGCGACGAGGTCGTCGAGGCCCTGCACCGGCTGCACGACGCGGGCTGCGAGCTGGTCACCATCACGCAGTACCTGCGTCCCTCCGTGCGCCACCACCCCGTGGAGCGGTGGGTCAAGCCCCAGGAGTTCGTGGAGCTGAAGGAGGAGGCCGAGCAGATGGGCTTCTCCGGGGTCATGTCCGGCCCGCTGGTCCGTTCCTCGTACCGCGCCGGACGGCTGTACCGGATGGCCGTCGAACAGCGCCGGTCGGCCGCTCCGCAGCAGGGTGACAACGTCGCCCCGCAGGCGGTCTGACCCGCTCGCGCGGAGCTGTCTGGCACTGCGTGCCAGGTTCCCGCGTGTGAATCCGCACACAGGCGGCCGTCGCCCGAACACGAGCGATCGACGCGGTCCCGACCGTCCCCGCAGCTAGCGGGTGCCGGCGGGGCCGCGTCGCGTCGCAGGGGCCGCGCGGCAAGGCTTCATCGGCGTTTGACCGGTCGGTCACGCCCTGGTAACACCAGAGGGTGACCCTGGTCATACGCCACGTACAGCCTGGGTCCACAGCCGCCGCCTACCCGAGGGGGACCTCCGTCATGCAGGCCGCGCCCGTTCGCGCCACCGCGATTCCTTCGTTCACCGATGCACTGCGTGCCATCGAGTCACTGCTCATGAGCGGCGGTCATCGGACCGCCCGGCGCAACGCCTGGACCTCCGTCCTGGAGGACCGCCGCCGCGCCAAGGACCGGGTGGAGGCGCAGCGCATCCTCGACGCCGCGTCCTCACGTCCGTAAGCCGCCGCCCATCCTCCGCGGAGCGACCCCACCGCTCCCTCCCCGAGCGGCCCCACCGCTCTCTCTTCCCCTGCCTCCTTCCCCTGCCTCCGTTTCCCCCTCCGGCCGGGCGCCCGCTCCCATCCGGCACTGCCGTCGTCGCCGCCCGACGGGACACGTAGACTTCGTGCCATGGCGAGGAAGGAAACCGCAGCGGACGCTGCGAACGCGGGGCGACTGAAGCAGATCGCCCTGACCTACAAGATGACCCGCAGGGCCGATCCGAAGATCGGTCTTGTACTCGCGGCTGTCGGAATCGTCACCATCGGTGTCTTCCTCGCGATCGGTTTCTTGCTCGGTCACCCCGTTTATCTCGGCATCCTCGGCTTCCTGCTCGCCTTCCTCGCGATGGCGATCGTCTTCGGACGCCGGGCCGAGCGTGCCGCCTTCGGGCAGATGGAGGGCCAGCCGGGCGCCGCCGCGGCGGTCCTGGACAACATCGGACGCGGCTGGACCACCACGCCGGCAGTGGCGATGAACCGCAGCCAGGACGTCGTGCACCGGGCGGTCGGCAAGGCCGGCATCGTGCTGGTCGCCGAGGGCAATCCGAACCGGGTGAAGAGCCTGCTGGCCGCCGAGAAGAAGAAGATGGCGCGCATCGTCGCGGACGTGCCGGTGCACGACGTGGTCGTCGGCACCGGCGAGGGCCAGGTCGAGCTGAAGAAGCTCCGCACCACCATGCTGAAGTTCCCGCGGGTGCTCACCGGCCCGCAGGTGACCGCGACCAACGACCGACTGCGGGCGATGGGCGACCTGATGAGCAACATGCCGCTGCCGAAGGGACCGCTCCCCAAGGGGATGCGGATGCCGCGGGGCGGGCGCCTGCGGTGACGCTGCCGCTGGGCTGAACCGGACATTCCGGGGCCCGGGGAGCCATGGCGGCTCCCCGGGCCCCGTGGCATGTCCGAGGGTGCGGCGGCGTTGTCCCGTGCGGGCCGGTGGGGGGTTTTCGCGCAGTTCCCCGCGCCCCTGAAGGCGGGTGCCGCCGCGTTGCCCCGTGCAGGTCGGTGGGGGGTTCGCGCAGTTCCCCGCGCCCCTGAAGGCGGGTGCCGCCGCGTTGCCCCGTGCAGGTCGGTGGGGGGTTCGCGCAGTTCCCCGCGCCCCTGAAGGCGGGTGCCGCCGCGTTGCCCCGTGCAGGTCGGTGGGGGGTTCGCGCAGTTCCCCGCGCCCCTGGAGACGGGGTGCCGCCGCGTTGTCCCGTGCGGGTCGGTGGGGGGTTTTCGCGCAGTTCCCCGCGCCCCTGGAGACGGGGTGCGGCGGCGTCCCGCGCAGTTCTCCGCGTCGCGGGGTCTCAGGTGCGGATCTCGACCGTCTTCGCCAGACGGTCGTGCAGGCCCCTGCCGTCGCGGTCCCAGATGAGGGCCGGGACCGCCAGGCACAGCAGCGCGGTGCGGACGAGGGTGCGCAGCGGCGCCACCTGCCCCGTCCCGACGCCGACCACCCGCAGGCCGAACAGGCGCTTGCCGGGTGTGAAGCCGACCGTACCGACGGTCAGGACGCCCAGCACGAAGAAGACGAGCAGGGCCCAGTTGCCCGTGGCCTGGCCGTAGCCGTCCGTGATCAGACCGTATGCGATCAAGAGGCACAGGGCCCAGTCCACGGCGAGGGCGCCGAGGCGGCGGCCGGGGCGGGCGATCGAGCCCGGCCCCTCCTCGGGCAGACCGAGCTGCTGCCCCCGGTATCCGAGGTCCGCGCCGGCCTCTTCCATGGCCGCGCGGGGACCGGAGAGCCACGATCCGATTGCTTGCCTGTTGTCCACGCGTCCACGGTACTGCGACCCTCCCGGCGGACCGGGACGCGGGGTGACTGTGACGTGCGCCGGTTAACCTGGGAGAAACAAATGGGTCACGCTTGAGAAATCCTCCGTCCCTATTGTCGGGGCCAGCGTGTGCCACCGCACTGGCCGCACGAAGAACTACCACCCCGGTCAGGAACGGTCGGGAGTAGGAGGAGCTGGATGTTCCAGAACGCCGACGAGGCCAAGAAGTTCATCGCGGACGAGGACGTCAAGTTCGTCGACGTCCGCTTCTGCGACCTGCCGGGCGTGATGCAGCACTTCACGCTGCCTGCCGAGGCGTTCGACCCGGACGACGAGCAGGCCTTCGACGGATCCTCGATCCGCGGCTTCCAGGCCATCCACGAGTCCGACATGGCGCTGCGCCCGGACCTGTCGACCGCCCGGATCGACCCCTTCCGCCGTGACAAGACGCTGAACATCAACTTCTTCATCCACGACCCGATCACCGGCGAGCAGTACAGCCGTGACCCGCGCAACGTGGCGAAGAAGGCCGAGGCCTACCTCGCCTCGACGGGCATCGCCGACACCGCGTACTTCGGCCCCGAGGCCGAGTTCTACGTCTTCGACAGCGTGCGCTTCGCGACCAGCTCGAACGAGTCCTTCTACCACATCGACTCCGAGGCGGGCGCCTGGAACACCGGTGCGCTGGAGGACAACCGCGGTTACAAGGTCCGCTACAAGGGCGGCTACTTCCCGGTCCCGCCGGTCGACCACTTCGCCGACCTGCGCGCCGAGATCTCCCTGGAGCTGGACCGGGCCGGCCTGAAGGTCGAGCGCCAGCACCACGAGGTGGGCACCGCCGGCCAGGCCGAGATCAACTACAAGTTCAACACGCTGCTCGCCGCGGCCGACGACATCCAGCTCTTCAAGTACATCGTGAAGAACGTCGCCTGGCGCAACGGCAAGACCGCGACCTTCATGCCGAAGCCGATCTTCGGTGACAACGGCTCGGGCATGCACGTCCACCAGTCCCTGTGGAGCAACGGCGACCCGCTGTTCTACGACGAGACCGGCTACGCGGGCCTGTCGGACCTGGCCCGCTACTACATCGGCGGCATCCTCAAGCACGCCCCGTCGCTGCTGGCCTTCACCAACCCGACGGTGAACTCCTACCACCGCCTGGTGCCGGGCTTCGAGGCGCCGGTCAACCTGGTGTACTCGCAGCGCAACCGCTCCGCCGCCATGCGCATCCCGATCACGGGCTCGAACGCGAAGGCCAAGCGCGTGGAGTTCCGCGCCCCGGACGCCTCCGGCAACCCGTACCTGGCCTTCTCCGCGCTGCTGCTCGCGGGCCTGGACGGCATCAAGAACAAGATCGAGCCGGCCGAGCCGATCGACAAGGACCTGTACGAGCTGGCTCCCGAGGAGCACGCGAACGTCGCGCAGGTTCCGACCTCCCTCGGTGCCGTCCTCGACTCGCTCGAGGCCGACCACGAGTTCCTCCTCCAGGGCGACGTCTTCACGTCCGACCTGATCGAGACGTGGATCGACTTCAAGCGCGCCAACGAGATCGCCCCGCTGCAGCTGCGTCCGCACCCGCACGAGTTCGAGCTCTACTTCGACGTGTGATGTCGCCCCAGGTCAGAGCGGGATGACTGCGCTCCTGGGCCGTCTGTGGGCCGTCGGCCGGCTCTCCCAGCACGGGAGAGCCGGCCGACGGCTTTTTCGGCTCCGGGCCCTGCTCGCCCTCCTCCGGCGTCCCCCTCTCACGCCGGCGCGGTGCTGCCACCCGGAGGCCTCCGGAGCCGGTGCAGACAGACGACGGAGGCGACGACGGTCCGCCGTTCGGAGGCGTCCAGGCGGGGGTCCATTTCGACGACGTACTGCTGCAACCCGATCCACGGGTCGATGGTGCTCACCGTGACCCGGCCGAGAGTCCCCGGTGCCGGTCCCCCTTCCTGACCGGTCTGTGTGAGATGCCACTCGGTGGACGGGAGACCCGGCCGGGTGAGGAGGAGTCGGCGCCCCTGCTCCGTCTCGAGGCTCAGCCGCAGGGTCTTCATGAGGCCACGGGCCGCGACGGTGCCGACCTCCCGGTCCCTGGCGTCGGTGAAGCGGAACTCCGCCGGCCCGAACTGCTCGATACGCACGACGGACTCGCCGGACGTCTTCGTGAGGACGGAGTGCGTGTCGTCGGTGTACGTGACCCAGGCGAGCGGGGTCCCCTCCACGGGGGACACGGCCAGGGCAGGGCCCACGTACCTGCGCCACCGTGAACGCTTCGGCTGCCCCACGACGACGGCTTCCAGGTCGAACAGACCGGGTTCCGCTATCGGTCTTCCTTCCCCCGCCACGGCTTCCCCCTCGACCGAGTACGTCCACTGTGCCCGAGGACCTGCCCGAGTCGGGAGGGGTCGGGAGGGGTCACTCGTCCCAGGGACTCTTTGCCTGCCTTGGGGCCGTTCGGGACCGGGCCATGGGCGGGGGCGGGAGCACAATAGGAGGGGACGAGTGCTCACTGCGGGCTACTGCGGGGTGGTGCAGGATGCGGAGCCGGTTCCGGAGCGATCGGCGGCTGACCGTACGGATGACGGTCACGCTGTTCCTGCTCGGGTTGCTGTACGTGGCGTTCGTCGCCGCGTTGATCGCGTTGCTGAAGTCCTGGGTGCTGGTCGTGGTGATCGCGGCGGCGGCACTCGGCGCGCAGTACTGGTTCTCGGACCGGATCGCGCTGTACGCCATGCATGGCCGGATCGTGGAGCCGGAGGAGTATCCGCAGCTGCACGGCGTGGTCGACCGGCTGTGCGCCGTGGCCGACATGCCCAAGCCGCTCGTCGCCGTCTCGGACATGGAGATGCCGAACGCGTTCGCGACCGGCCGCAACCCCGATCACGCCGTGGTGTGCGTGACCACCGGTCTGCTGCGGCGGCTGGAGCCCGAGGAACTGGAGGGCGTCCTCGCGCACGAGCTGTCGCACGTGGCGCACAAGGACGTCGCCGTGATCACGGTGGCGTCGTTCCTCGGAGTCATCGCCGGGCTGGTCGTCCGGTTCGCGTTCTACTCGGAGCTCTTCGGCGGACGGGGACGCAAGGACCAGAACACCGTCGCCGTCCTCGGCGCCGTGATGGGCGTCTCCGCGGTCGTCTACGCGATCAGCTTCCTGCTGATCCGGGCCCTGTCCCGGTACCGGGAGCTGGCCGCCGACCGTGCCGCGGCGCAGCTCACCGGACGGCCCTCGGCTCTGGCCTCCGCGCTGACCAAGCTCACCGGGGACATCGCCCGCATCCCGACGAGGGACCTGCGCACGGCCCAGGCGTTCAACGCCTTCTACATCACCCCGGCGTTCGGCGCCGACCCCGGCATCGCCCGCCTCTTCTCCACTCACCCGACCCTGGAGCAGCGGCTCGACCAGCTCGCACGGATCTCGACGGAGCTGGGCGAGGCGGCGACGCCGGGAAAGGCGGGCTGAGGGGATGGGACTGCTGGACATCCTGCTCGGCCGTACGAAGCCGGTGGCGCCCGATCTCGACCGGCTCTTCGCCCTGCCGTCGGCGGCCGTCACGCTGGAGGCCGGCGCCGGGTTCACCCCGACCGGGACCGGCGCGGTCTGCTTCGCCACCGTCGAGGGCGGCGCGTTCACCCAGGCGCACCGCGAGGTGCAGGCGCTCCTGGACGCCGACACGGACCGCACGGGCGGGCCCGTGGAGCTCCAGCGGGACCAGTACGGCTACTCGTGGCTGGTGTCGCGACGGGCGCCCGACCAGCTGATCGACCTGGTCAACGATCTGCACGCGGTGAACAGCGCGATGGAGGCGAACGGTTTCGGTCCCCAGTTGCTGTGCTCGGTGGCGGGCTTCCGGGACGAGGGCGGGCGGCGGCTCACCCTGGTGTATCTGTACAAGCGCGGCACGTTCTACCCGATGTGCCCGCTGCCTGGCCGGCAGAAGCGCGACAACGCCCTGGAGCTCCAGCTGGCCACCTTGCTCAAGAACGATCTGCGGATCGAGGAAGACCTCTCGCGCTGGTTCCCCGTATGGGGTGCGCCGGGGACGGAGGACTGAGCGGCCGGTTTCCGACCCGGGCGCCCCCCGTCCTTCCAGACGCCCCGGTCTTCAGCGGCGGCCGAACCGCGACCAGAACCCGCCGGAGTTCCTCTGCTCCGCGCTGCACTGGCAGCGCTGGGACGCCGGCACGCCCGCCAGGACCTGGTCGACGTGCTGGCCGCAGCCGGAGTAGGTGTACTTGCCGCAGGTGCGGCACACAGTGCGCTGGCACATGGCACATTGCCCTTTCGTGAGGTGTGTCCCTTACGGAACGCCAGAATACCCCCCTGGGTATATAAAAAAATACCCCCTGGGGTATCTCACACTCTGTGCCGCGCGGTGCCCCTCAGCGGGCCGTCGGCCGGGGATGCGCGGGGCCCGGGCGCGGACGCGGGGCGGGCGGTCCGGTGGGACGCGGGCCCGACCGGGACGAGCGCGGACGCCGAGGCCGCGGGCCCGGCCACGGCGTGCGGGAGCCGGCCACCGGTCAGTACCGGACCGCTCGGGCGACGTCGACGGTGACGTGGCCGGAGAGCTTGCGGTGGCTGAGTGCGGTGGCGTTCTTCGACGCGCCGGCGGCGACGTCGTCGACCATCACCACGACCGTGTCGAGGAGATTGCCCCCGCTGTCGCGGAAGTCGGCCTGGACGGCGTAGGTCCGGGTCTGCTTGGTCGGGTTGGTGACCGTGAGCTCGGCGGCGCTCCGCCCCTCGGCGTCGGAGGACGTCGTACCGGTCCTGACGTCTCCCCCGGCGTCCGTGCCGCCCTTGATCTCGTCGAACCGGCGGCCGGCCTCGGCGGTCGCGGAGGCCAGCGCGCTCGCCGCCTGAGAGGCGAGGGAGGCAGCGGCGGAGGCGGCGGCGGAGGCCGCCCGGGAGGTGTTCCCGGAGGGGGTGCCGCCGTTCCCGGAGCAGCCGCAGAGCACGGCCGCCGCCGCGACGACCGCCCCGACGCCCAGCGCCGTGTCCCGCCTGCCGTGCCGTGCCATCGCGTCTCCCGTCGTCCCTCGATGGCTCCAGTGAAGGCCGGGCCGGGGCGGGAGCGCATGCCGGATACGGCGCTTCGGGTGACGGGAGACCGAGGACGCCGGATGCCCCGGAGCGGCGGGGCACCCGGCGGTGCGGCTCAGCGGCTGTACCGCATGAACGCCCGCACCATGTGGCACGTCGTGTCCGACGGCGGATGGACCCCGATCAGCTCCGCCGTGCTCCGTATCGTCTCGTTGCGCGCCTGGTTCGGCATGTACACCCCGGAGTCGAGCAGGGCGATCGCGAGACGCATCGCCTTGAGGCGCCGGTTGTGCGTGACGTACCAGTCGCGCGGCCGCCCCGGCGGGAGCGGCCGTTTCTGCATCGGCGCGAACGGCAGTTCCATCGGGACCGCTCGGCGGGCGGTGGACTGGGTGGGCTTCGGCTTGGTTGCGGCAGCGGGCACAGGCATCCTCCTGTCGCGGTCAGGGAGAGGTCCGGACGTCCCGTCAACTCCCTCGAACACTGCCTCCATTCTACTGCCGGGCACTGACATCGAGGGAGTCCGAAGGGCCGTCAAAGTCCCAGGTCAGCAACGAAATTGGCGCAGCGTCACCAGCGGTGGGACAGGAGGGGCACACGACGGCAACAAATCGAACAACACCGGCGGCCGCGTCCGGGCCGCAGAAGACCCCGGCAGGGTGTGAGCGGTGGCCCGCGACACGTGTCGACTACCGTGACGGGCATGGAGATCTGGATCAACCCGGCCTGTTCGAAGTGCCGCAGCGCGATCGGTCTGCTCGACGCCGAGGGGGCCGAGTACACCGTGCGCCGCTATCTGGAGGAGGTGCCGAGCGAGGACGAGATCCGCGAAGTGCTGACGCGGCTCGGACTCGAACCGTGGGACATCACCCGCACCCAGGAGGCCGTCGCCGAGGAACTCGGCATGCAGGACTGGGCGCGGGACGACGCGAGCCGTGAGCGCTGGGTGCGTGCGCTCGCCGAGCATCCCCGGCTGATCCAGCGGCCGATCATCACCGCCGACGACGGTACGGCCGTCGTCGCCCGTACGGACGAGGCGGTACGGGACGCCCTGGGGCGCTGAGCCGCGATCCGCACCTCCCGTGTGACGCACGTTACGCCGTCGGCTCCCGGGACCGGTGAGCGCCATCGTTCGGTATCTCGTACCTAGCGGCGTACGCATTTCGTCCGGCCGTCCGGGAGGGCGGCCGGGGACAGGAGGCGCGCATGTCGCGTAGGAGAACCCTCAGTCCCAAGAAGAAGCTCGCGCTGCTGCTCAGCGCCGTCGCCGTGGCCGGGGGCGGGGCCTTCGCCCTCGCCGCCACCTCGAACGCGGCCGATGTGCAGAACGCGTCCGACTCGACGGTCTGCCTGGGACTGGCCACCGCGCTGGGGAACAACGAGTCGTTCATCGCCGCGCAGAAGGCCGAACCGGACGCCCAGTCGGCGGCACGGATCGCCAACCGCGAGGCGGTCGTCGCCGAGATCAAGCGCAAGCAGGAGGCGTCCGGCTGTCAGGTCGGGGAGTCGATACAGCCGGGCGGATCGGCGCAGGGCGGCGGTACGCAGGGCGGCGGTACGCAGGCCGGGGGGTCGGCTCAGGACCCCCAGGGCTCGCAGGCCGCCTCCCCCGCCCCCGCGACGACGGCACCGGCCGGCAATGCGGGCAACGCCGGCGACGCCACCGGTCAGCAGGTCTGCAAGGGCTCGACCGTGACGCTCTCCGGCGAGGGCGGCGCCCCGGCCGCGTCCAGCGACCAGTTCCCGTCGGGGACGAAGCTGAAGGTCACCAACCTGGACAACAACAAGTCCACGACGGTCACCGTCACCTCGGTCTCCGGCAGTTGTGTACTGCTCAACAACGCGGCCTTCGAGCAGGTCCGGGAGCCCGGCAAGTTCCTGATCCGGCGAGCTGTGATCGAGAAGGTGGGGTGACGTCGGCGGCTCAGGGGTGATGCTGCTCGCGGTCGCGAGCAGCATCACCGGTGTGTGCGCCCGAGCGCAGCGCGGCGGCGCTCGGGCGCGCCCTCATGCCCGCCGTGCGGCCGCCGCGGCACCGCGACGGCGCCGCGAGCGGCACGGCCCGCGGGGTGTTCCCCTCGCATACGAGCCTTCGCGCCGCGCAGCGCTCCCGCCCCGTCCGCCGGGCGCCCGGCGCCGGCCCCGGGCGCTCGTCGCCGGCGCGGACATTCCCCCTCTCATCGGCCGGGACGCCCACGAGCGGGCGGAGTTCCCGCCTCACCGCGCGAGGTGAGACGCACCAGCAGCAGGTAACACGGGGTTCACAGACGGGCAATGGCCGGGAAATCGCCTGTTGACAGGCTGCCCGGCAGCACCTGGCGCCCACTGCCGCAGCGCCGCGCACCCGCAACGACCTCGACCGCGCGTCGAGACCCACCCCGAAGGATGTGGCCCGTGACCTTCAAGGCTGAGTACATCTGGATCGACGGCACCGAGCCGACGGCCAAGCTCCGTTCCAAGACGAAGATCCTGGGGGACTCCTTCAAGACGGCCAAGGGCGACGAGCTGCCGATCTGGGGCTTCGACGGGTCCTCCACGAACCAGGCCGAGGGCCACTCCTCGGACTGCGTGCTCAAGCCGGTCTTCTCCTGTCCCG
Source organism: Streptomyces sp. NPDC007264 (assembly GCF_042869095.1). Taxonomy (NCBI): domain Bacteria; kingdom Bacillati; phylum Actinomycetota; class Actinomycetes; order Kitasatosporales; family Streptomycetaceae; genus Streptomyces; species Streptomyces sp. NPDC007264. The sequence goes on along the minus strand of NZ_JBIAFD010000004.1, from coordinate 413,204 downwards.
ACCCGATCCGCGGCGGAGACGACGTCCTGGTGCTGTGCGAGGTCCTCGACACGGACATGGCCGCGCACCCGTCCAACACCCGTGCCGCGCTGGCGGAGGTCGCCGGGAAGTTCGCCGCGCAGGAGCCGATCTTCGGCATCGAGCAGGAGTACACCTTCTTCGACGGGTCGCGCCCGCTCGGCTTCCCCGAAGGCGGCTTCCCCGCCCCGCAGGGCGGCTACTACTGCGGCGTCGGCGCCGACGAGATCTTCGGCCGCGAGGTCGTCGAGGCCCATCTGGAGAACTGCCTGAAGGCGGGCCTCGGCATCTCCGGCATCAACGCCGAGGTCATGCCCGGCCAGTGGGAGTTCCAGGTCGGTCCGCTGGCCCCGCTCGAGGTCGCCGACCAGCTGTGGATCGCCCGCTGGCTGCTGTACCGCACCGCCGAGGACTTCGGTGTCTCCGCCACCCTCGACCCGAAGCCGGTCAAGGGCGACTGGAACGGCGCGGGCGCGCACACCAACTTCTCCACCAAGGCGATGCGCGAGGGCTACGACGCGATCATCACCGCCTGCGAGGCGCTCGGCGAGGGCTCCAAGCCGCTGGACCACGTCAAGAACTACGGTGCCGGCATCGACGACCGCCTCACCGGCCTGCACGAGACCGCCCCGTGGAACGAGTACTCGTACGGCGTCTCCAACCGCGGTGCCTCGGTCCGCATCCCGTGGCAGGTCGAGAAGGACGGCAAGGGCTACATCGAGGACCGCCGCCCGAACGCCAACGTCGACCCGTACGTGGTGACCCGTCTGCTCGTCGACACCTGCTGCACGGCGCTGGAGAAGGCCGGCCAGGTCTGATCCACCCGGCTCCGTCAGGGGGCGTCCACCCGTGGGGTGGGCGCCCCCTGACGCTGTCGGCCCGAGCGGATGCCGGCCGCGGGCCGGAACCCGCGGGCCCGGGAGGCGTCCGAGCGGTGGAACAGGCCCCCTGCACGGCCCGGGAGTCTGCTTCAATGGGGTCATGACCGGCCTCCAGAAGCACCACGCGACGGGTCGCCACGACCTCGAGCCCTTCTGGCCTTCCCGTCAGCACCACGACTTCGACCGTGAGTGTCGCCGCGCGCAGCACGCGCGGGCCCTCTGAAGCCGTCCACCGGCCTTCGGCCACGCGCACGACGTACGTCCCCGACGCCCCGACGGCGAAGACCGCGGGCGTCGGCCTTCCCGACGACCTCTCGCGCGAAAGAGCTGACCTCTCATGGCGACCACTCGTCACCTTCCGACCGCCACCCCCACCGCCCCCACCGCCCCGCAGGGCTCCGCACGCCACCGGCTGCGGGCCGTCCACGGGGACGAGGGCCGGGCGCTCCCCCGCCCGGCCGCCGATGCACGCCCGCACGACGTCGTCGCGGAGCTGCTGCCGCCCGGCGCCACCTGGTTCCCGGCTCCCCAGGAGGCCCTGCCCAGCCTGCCGGGCCGGCCCCCGATGATCGGTTATCTGGTGCTCGTACCGGCCGACCGGCAGCCGGCGTTCCCGCCCCACGCGACGGCGGACCGTCCCGACGGCCCGGCCGCCGACGGGCCCGCGGACCACGGCGGCGCGCTCGTCCGCGTCGACCCCGTGGGGCGCACCGCCGAGGTGGGCGGCCGGCCGCTCGACCTCACGTATCTGGAGTTCGAGCTGCTCGCCCATCTGGTCGCGCACCCGCACCGGGTGCACACCCGGGACCATCTGGTGACCACCGTGTGGGGCTACGGACATGTGGGCGACGGGCGGACCGTCGACGTGCACATCGCCCGGCTGCGGCGCAAGCTGGGCGCCGAGCACCGTGCGGCGATCCAGACCGTGCGGCGCGTGGGCTACAAGTACGTCCCGCCGACCGGCCGCTGAGCCGCACCGGGCCGCACCGGGCCGCACCGGGCCGCACCGGGCCGCACCGGGCCGCGGATCTCCTGTGAGCAGATCCGGGTTCCGCCCCGCCGCCCGTGCGGGCACAGTCGTCGGCATGAGGCTTCTGGTGCTGGGCGGTACGGAGTTCGCGGGGCGGGCCGTCGTCGAGGCGGCGCTCGGGCGTGGCTGGGAGGTGACGGTCCTCAACCGGGGACGGCACCGGCCCCCGCCGGGGGTACGGGCGTTGCGGGGCGACCGCACCGCACCCGGCGGGCCGGCGGCGCTGGCCGAGGGCGAGTGGGACGCCGTCGTCGACACCTGGTCGGCCGCGCCCCGCGCGGTGCACGAGGCCGCCCGGCTGCTCGCCGGCCGCGCCGGACGGTATGTGTACGTGTCGAGTTGCTCGGTGTACGCGTGGGCCCCGCCCGCCGGGTACGCCGAGGACGCCCCGCTGGTCGAGGGCGCCGCGGCGGACGCCGGGGCGACCGAGTACCCGCAGGACAAGAGGGGCGGCGAGCTGGCCGCGCTGGACGCCTTCGGCCCGGACCGATCGGTGCTCGTGCGGGCGGGTCTGATCCTCGGGCCCCACGAGAACATCGGCCGGCTGCCCTGGTGGCTGACCCGGATCGCCCGCGGGGGCCCGGTCCTGGCACCGGGCCCGCGGGACCTTCCCCTCCAGTACGTCGACGTCCGCGACCTCGCCGAGTGGATCCTCGGGGCGGTGACGCAGGGGCTGAGCGGGGCCTTCAACCTGATCGGTCCGCAGGGGCACGCCACGATGGGCCGGCTCCTGGAGGCGTGCGTGGCGGTCACCGGTGAGGTGGCCGAGCTGCGCTGGACGGCCCCGCAGGCCGTCCTCGACGCGGGCGTCGAACCCTGGACGCAGTTGCCCGTGTGGGTGCCACCGGACAGCGACCTGCACGACGCCCTGCACGCCGCGGACGTGTCGCTGGCCCTGGCGACGGGTCTGCGCTGCCGTCCCGTCGCCGAGACCGTCGCCGACACCTGGAGCTGGCTGCGGGACATCGGCGGCACCGCGCCCCGGCGGCCCGACCGGCCGGCGGTGGGCCTCGACCCCGCCGTGGAGGCGAGGCTGCTCGGGCTGTGACCGCCCTGCCCGGAGGGTGGCGCCAGGTACACCCCCCGACCGGGTGGGCGCCCCCCTGACCTGCGCGCGCGCCCCGGGCACACTGGGACGCGAACCGAGAGAGGCGGGGGTCATGGACAGGGTACGGGTACACGACGCACGGGTGGCGGCCGCGCGGGGGCTGGGACTGGCGCTCATGGGCTGGTCCGCGTCGCTCGCGCTCTTCGTGGCGGCCACCGTGTCCCTCGCCTTCGTCCCGCTGGGCGTCGGCGTCCTCACCACCCCGTCCGTCCTGCTGAGGGTGCGCGCGTACGCGGCACACCGCCGGCTGCTGGCCGCGCGGTGGGCGGGGATCCGGATCGCCGAGCCCTACGAGCCGCTGCCCTCGCCTGCGCGCGGGGGCCTCCTGGGGCGGGCGGAGCTCACCAACCGGCTGCTGAGGGACCCGGCGACCTGGCGGGACCTGCGCTGGCTGCTCGTGGACATGACGGCCGGGGCGGCGGTCGCCGTCCTGGCTCCGGCCCTGCCGGCCGAGGGGGCCTTCGGACTCCTGCTGGCGGCCGGCCTGTGGCGGCCGCTCGTCGCCGCGTCCGACGGCTGGTGGTACGGGTTCGTGCCCATCACCGGCTGGGCGACGGCCTTCGTCGCGGGCGCCCTCGGCTGCGTCTGGCTCGCCGTCGCCCTGCGGTGGAACCCCGCGCTGATCGACGCGTGCTTCCGGCTCGCCCGGACCCAGCTCGCCCCGACGCCCGAGGCCGAGCTCGCCCGGCGGGTCGAGAGGCTGACCGAGACGCGGCGGGACGCCGTCGACACCTCCGCGGCCGAACTGCGGCGCATCGAACGGGACCTGCACGACGGTGCGCAGGCCCGGCTGGTCGCGATGGGCATGGACCTGAACACCATCGAGGCGCTCCTCGACAAGGATCCGGACCGTGCCAGGCGGCTGCTGGCACAGACGCGCCAGTCGTCGGTCGACGCGCTCGCCGAACTGCGCGACCTGGTCCGCGGCATCCATCCGCCGGTGCTCGCCGAGCGCGGGCTGGGCGACGCCGTACGGGCACTGGCGCTGCGGCTGCCCATGGACACCGAGGTGGCCGTGGACCTCGACGGCCGCGCGGACGCCCCCGTGGAGTCGGCCGCGTACTTCGCGGTCAGCGAGGTCCTGACGAACGTGGTCAAGCACTCCGGCGCCGACCGCGTCTGGGTGGACGTCCACCACCGGGACGGCAGGCTGCGGATCACGGTCACCGACAACGGGCGGGGCGGGGCGGTCGCGGAGGCGGGTTCGGGCCTTGCCGGGGTGGAGCGGCGCCTGGGTACATTCGACGGCGTCCTGGCCGTCAGCAGCCCTGCGGGCGGTCCCACTCTGGTGACCATGGAGATTCCGTGCGTGTTGTCCTAGCCGAGGACCTGTTCCTGCTGCGCGACGGCCTGGTCCGGCTGCTGGAGGCGAACGACTTCGAGATCGCCGCGGCCGTCGCGACCGGGCCCGAGCTGAGCCGGGCGCTGGCCGACGCGGACTACGACGTCGCCGTGGTGGACGTCCGGCTGCCGCCGACCCACACGGACGAGGGGCTGCAGTGCGCGCTGCGGGCCCGCCGGGACCGGCCGGGGCTTCCGGTGCTCGTGCTGTCGCAACACGTGGAACAGCTGTACGCGCGCGAGTTGCTCGCCGACGGCAGCGGCGGGGTGGGCTATCTGCTCAAGGACCGGGTGTTCGACGCCGAGCAGTTCGTCGACGCCGTGCGGCGGGTCGCGGCGGGCGGCACCGCCATGGACCCGCAGGTGATCCAGCAGCTGCTGTCACGGCACGCGGCGGACGACCGGCCGCTGACCCGCCTGACGCCCCGTGAGCTGGAGGTGCTGGAACTGATGGCACAGGGCCGCTCGAACTCCGCGATCGCCGGCCAACTCGTCGTCACGGAACGGGCGATCGCCAAACACACCTCCAACATCTTCGCAAAACTCGACCTGGAGGTTTCCGACGACGACAATCGCCGGGTTCTTGCCGTCCTCGCCTATTTGGATCAGGGTCGTTGATTCATGTCCCGCGCGGATCTACCCCGCTCAACTCCCGTTGAAACAGGGGCTTCTGCACTCCTTGCGCCCGAAATGACCTCCTGAGCCTCCAAGTTTTTCAGGGGTTTCTGAACACCTCACGGACCTCTTGCGTATGGGAGGGCGCCGCTTCACCCCTGTCGGGCGCCTCCGCCCCGAAAGGAAGTCAGAGGAGTTCCATGGGACGCAACACACGCAAACGCCGTACGCCGCTGGCCACCAAGGCCATAGCCGCATCCGCGGCCCTAGCGCTCGGTGGGGGCGGGCTGATCTGGGCGAACTACTACGCCTCGGCGCACGAGACGAACGCGCAGAACAACACCACCAAGGCCGCCGCCGCCCAGGTGGCCACCATCACGTGCCCGGACGTCGGTCAGCAGCTGACGAACGTTCCGAACGCGGCGAAGTCGAACGTCGACAGGGAGCTGGCAACCCTCGACAAGCAGGTCACCGAGGCGTACGCCCGGCTGGCCTCGACGCGTCAGGCGCAGGCGAACGACACCGGCTTCGTGCAGAACGCGATCCTCGGTCCGCTCAAGGACAAGCGGACCGCGGTGATCGGCCGGATCAAGATCGACTTCAAGCGGGTGGGTGCCACCGCGCCGTCCTCGCTCGACGCCCTGGCCGCCTGCACCGGAACCACCGCCGACCAGGCCCAGACCACCGCGGGCGGCCAGCAGCAAGGCGGCCAGCAACAGGGCGGCCAGCAGCAAGGCGGCCAGCAGCAAGGCGGGCAGCAGCAAGGCGGCCAGAACAACGGGCAGCAGCAGGGCAACGGCGGTCAGGCCGGCAACGGCCCCTCCGCCGCCGACTTCGTCGACATCACGAAGGTCCAGCCGAACGTCCCGGCCAAACCGCGCCGGACGGGCAACGCCTCCAACGGTACGTTCACCACCAGGTGCGGTGTGAACGCGAACAAGAACCACAACACCGACAACGTGATCGTGGCGCCCGGTGTGGCCAACGGCGCGCACCACCTGCACGACTACGTCGGCAACCAGAAGGTCAACGCGTTCTCCGACAACAACACGTTCCTCCAGGGCGGGACCAGCTGCCAGAACAAGAACGACCTGTCGTCGTACTACTGGCCGGTGGTCCGGGTCCAGGACGGCACGCAGGACTTCGACCAGAACAACGACGGCGGCGGCAAGGAGGGCAACGTCGGCCGGATCCTGGTCCCCCAGCAGGCCCAGATCAAGTACGTCGGCAGCCCGACCGGCAAGGTCGTCGCGATGCCGCAGTTCCTGCGCATCATCACCGGTGACGCCAAGACCACCACCAACGGCCTGGCGAACGCCAACGCGCACTGGAGCTGCACCGGCTTCGAGAACAAGGTGCAGCTCACCACGCAGTATCCGATCTGCCCGCAGGGCAGCAAGGTGGTCCGCACGTTCGCCTTCCAGAGCTGCTGGGACGGCCAGAACATCGACAGCGCCAACCACCGCACGCACGTGGCCTTCGCCGACGCCAACGGCAACTGCCAGAACGGCTTCAAGGCGATCCCGCAGCTGACGATGCGCCTCGTGTACAGCGTTCCGCGGCCGGTCGTCCAGAACGGCCAGGTCAAGAACGCCTACGCGGTGGACGGCTTCCCGGAGCAGCTCCACAAGCCGGCCACCGACCACGACGACTTCATCAGCGTCACCAACGGCGGCCTGGCGAACAAGATCGCGAACTGCGTCAACACCGGCCAGAGGTGCCAGTGACCCACTGAGAAGGCCGGCGGTGGAACCCCCACCGCCGGCCTTCGGCGTATCCCGGAACCTGCGCGGTCAGCCGCTGTGACCGGAGTGCGTGGCCTCGTGCCCCCCACCACCACCCGAGTGGTGCGAGGCCCCCTTCTCGATGGTCCCACCGAGCCGGCCGCGCAGCGCCGTGACCACCTCCTGGTCGCCGACGGCGACCCACTTGGCGCCGACGAGGTAGGAACCGCCGTAGTCCTTGGCGTCGTTGAGCCACTCGCGCTGCCCGCGGTCGGTGGCGAAGGTCGCGAGGACGAACCGGCCGTCGGTGTTCTTGCAGACGCCCTGGCGGATCTCGTCGGCGTCGGTCTGGATGCTCGGCTTGCAGTGCACGTTCGCCGCCAGGTCCTCGAGGCTGCCGGTCGCGGTCGCCGGCACCTCGTCCTGGGCGTCGCCCGACCCGCCCGACCCGCCGCAGCCGGTCAGCACCAGCAGGGCGACGGCCGCACCGGCCGCCAGCTTCTCGCGCGTCCACCTCATGAAAACCTCCGGTCGTTCCGGCCGTGCCTGAAGGCCCCGCGAGGGCCCTGCCCTTCCCTACGGCTCCGGTGTGCCCCGTGCTCAATGGCACCACGGACCCCCGGCACCGCGCGAAAAGCGGTGCCCGTTCCGGCACCACTGTGCGAGGGTGGTCGCTCCGAGGACCCGGACGAGGGGGAAGAGTGAGCACGCAGGAGTGGGAAGCGCGCGTGGCCGCCGCATGGGCGGCCTTCGGCGACCACGCCGAGGCGGACGCCGCCGACTTCCGCGCGGTGATCGACGCCCTGGTCGCCGAACTGCCCGAGGACAGCCCGCTGGGCCCCTTCGAACGCGCCTGCGCCTGGGACTCGACGGGCCACCCGGACAAGGCGGTCCCGCTGTACCGGGAGGCGCTGGCGCGCGGCCTGGACGGCTACCGCGGCCGCCGCGCCAAGATCCAGCTGTCCAGTTCGCTGCGGAACATCGGGCAGGCCGAGGCGGGCGTCGAGCTGCTCACGCCCGAACTCGACGCCCCCTCCGACGAGCTGGACGACGCCGTGCGCGCGTGTCTGGCCCTCTGCCTGTCCAGCCTGGGCCGCGACCGCGAGGGCCTGTCGCTCGTCCTCGAGGCGCTCGCGTCCCATCTGCCGCGCTACCAGCGGTCGATGGCGAACTACGCCCGCCTGCTGGCCGAGCCCGGACACTGATCCCGCCCGGGCCGGGACGCCGGTGGACCGGGCGCCGGGCGTGGGGTCCCGGCCCGCTCGCCACGACCGCGCCACCTCCGTCGTGGCGGCGGCCGAGGTGACCAACCCCCGCCCCGGTCGTTTGACCGGACGTGCAGTCACAGCATGTCGCCCCGCGCCCGACTCCCGCCTCCGGTTCGCTCGTCGACGTAGAGCAGGCCGAGGCCGCGCTCGTCGAGCACTACCCCCGGCTCGTCCGGCTCGCCTATCTGATGCTGCCGCCGGGCCTCGGCCGCAGCCGCCGGGTGCTCACGGCGCACGCCCTCACCCAGCGCGCGCTGCCCCGCGGGCGGGCCTCCGCGGCGCTGATCCCGGCCCAGGCCGGAGCCTCGGCGGAGAACCTGAGGGAGGGCCGCGACGACGACCCCGGCTACTCGCTGGTCCGCCTGCGCGTGGTGCGTTCGGCACTGGCGGCCGGCCGGCCGCTCAGGCGCGCGATCCGGCCGAAGGGTGCTGGACTGCCCGCGCTGCTCCCCCAGGTGTGGGGTCTGCGGCTCTTCCCCCGCTCGGGCGGCGCCGAGGAACTGGCCCTGGACCAGCGGCTGTCGGCCCTGTCCGGCCCCGCCCGGGCCGCCTATGTGCTGCGTGGTCTGGAGAAGCTCCCCGAGGACGGCGTGCGCAAGGTGCTGCGCGCCGCGGGCGTGGCGCACCCTGCGTCGGCCGTCCGCGAGGCCGGGCGGGTGCCGGCGCAGGACGCGCTGCTCCTCTCCCCCGAGTTCGACCCGTGTTCGCTGCAGGCGCGGCCGACCGATCTGATGCGGCGCAGACAGCACACGAAGGCCGCGCTGGCCGCCGCGGCCGCCGTCGCGGTGTGCGGCGCGCTCCTCACCCTGCCGGGCGGCGGCTGGGGTGCGGAGGACGCGGCCGCTCCCGCCGACGCGCAGAACCCGGCCGTCCGGGCCGCCCTGGACCCGGACGGACTGACGAGGGTGCCGCCCACCGCGTGGACGACGTCGACGCGCACCGACTTCTCCGTGTGGCCCGCGCGCGGCGGCCTCACCCACGACACGGCGCTGCTGCGCCGCGCGCTCGCCGCCTGGGCACGGCCCGGCGGGTCCGTCCAGGTCTCGGCGACCCCCGGCACCGCCTCGGGCCCCCCGGCCGGCCCGCCGCAACTGCTTTTCGCGGGCCGGGTGGACGCCATGCGGGTGGTGATCTTCTACGACGGTCTGCGCATCGTGCGCTACGCCGAGCCGGACAAGGGAAGCGGCCGGGCGGCGCTCGACTTCGCCCGGGTCGACGCGGCATCCGGTGCCGAGGCGGACGCGGTGGTGCTGGGCCGGGCCGACGGCAACGTCCGCTATCTGACCGCGCCCTGGGTGACCGGGGCGGCCGAGCGGGACCTGCTGCGACCGCGGTCCGGGGCGATGGACCTGGGTCCGGACGACGGGGTGACCGCACCCCTGGCCGGCCAGGCGGGGCAGCCCGGCTCGTGCACCTCCTGGAACGCGCTGGAGGTGACCGACGGTTCGGGGTCCAGGCTGCTGACCGACCTCGGCGAGCTGACGCCCGCCCACCTCACCGTGGGGCGGCCGGGCGCGCCCCAGGAGGTGTCCGGGGCGGCGGCGCTGCGCACCTGGTCGCCGTTCGCCTGCTCGCTCGCGGCGGTACGGTCGCAGGGCGTGCGGTCCGTGAACGCGTGGGAGTACGCGCGCCAGAAACTGCCGGACGGGTCCGGGGAGGCTTCCTGGGTGTGCACGCGGGCGGACACCTGGCGGGGCGGGGGCCCGCGGGTGCTGGCGCAGTTCCACACGCCGGGCGGGCGGTACGGCGCGGTGGCGGCGAGGGCCGAGAGCGTGCCCGCGTGCGGTGCGAAGGACCCCCATGTGCTGGCGGGTGTGCTGTGGAAGTCGGCGGCGGGGACGTGGTACCTGCTCGCCGCGGGCAGCAAGGGCACGGCGTCGATCAGCGCGACCGGCGGGGCGAGCGGATCGGCGCGGGGCGATGTGCTGGCGGTGCGGACGCGGCAGGGGGTCCGGGCCGGGCTGAAGGGAACCCTCGACGACGGCCGGGCGATCAGCGGGCTGCGCTGACCCCCGCGATGCGGTGGCTCGATGCCGATGGTGTGCCGCAAGGGATTGGTGAGCGAAATGTGCCGACCGTGTGAAAGACCACGGCCCTTCCGGCCCGTGGAGTGCCGGAACAGATCGGTAAGGTGTTCGCATGACAACCGGGGTACGCCGCAGAATGGGAGTCGAGGAGCGACGGCAGCAGTTGATCGGCGTCGCGCTCGAACTGTTCAGCCAACGCTCCCCCGACGAGGTCTCCATCGACGAGATAGCCTCGGCCGCGGGCATCTCGCGGCCGCTGGTCTACCACTACTTCCCTGGCAAACTCAGCCTCTACGAAGCGGCGTTGAAGCGTGCGTCCGAGGACCTCGCGGCGCGGTTCGTGGAACCGCACGAGGGCCCTCTCGGGGCGCGGCTGCTGCGGGTGATGCGCCGGTTCTTCGACTTCGTCGAGGACCACGGGCCCGGCTTCTCGGCCCTGATGCGCGGCGGTCCCGCCGTCCCCGCCGACGCGGACCGCCCCATGGACGCGGTGTCCCGGACGAACGCGCTGGTCGACTCGGTCCGGCAGGCCGCGTATGTCCAGATCCTCGCGCATCTGCGGGTGCAGGATCCGCCCGCCCGGCTGGAGTTGGTGGTCCGCTCGTGGATCTCGCTCGTCGAGTCGACGGCGTTGATCTGGCTGGACGGGCGGCGGATCCCGCGCCGTGAGCTGGAGGTGCAGCTCGTGCACGACTTCGCCGCGCTGGCGGCGGTGAGCGCCGCGTACGACGACGAGATGGCCGCGCTGCTGCGCCGTGGGCTCGGTGACGAGCCGGGCGACGGGCCCTTCGCGGATCTGGTCACCCGGCTGGTCACCCTGGCGTCCTGACGCCCGCGGGGCCGTCGGCTCCCGCACTCGCCGCGACCGGACCGTCTGCCGGCGAGCGGGCGGGACGGGGTTCGTCTAGGGCGTGTTGCGAAAGTCCCGTCTGCCCCGCGACGCCTGGCACGGCTCCCCCACGCTCGGCTGCGCTCGCGCGGGAGGGGCCCCCACCGCCGCGTTGTCGGGATCGCCCGCGTACGCCCAGTACGCGGACGACCCTCCGCCTTGCGATGCTCCCCCGCAGCCCGAAGGGCGCGGGAGGTGCCCCCAGCACCAGACGCCGCGGGCCCCGCCCTTCGGGCGGACGACGCCACTTTCGCAACACGCCCTCGATGTACGGGTCCGTCGCGCCGGTGCGACCGGCACGACGGACCCGCAGGTGATGCATCGGACCTGCCGTGGAACGCTCAGCGCGTCACCCGTGAGAAGACCGCGACGGTGCGTGGCGGAACCGTGAAGGTCCCGGACTGCGCCGTGTACGAGGACGTCCTCACGACGAGGTCGGCGCCCGCGGCCTGCACCGGGTGCAGCGCGTAGTCCTTCCCGGCGAGGCCCGCGACGGTCTGCTCCTGCTTCTTCGGCGTGGCGTTGAACACGACGACCAGATCACCGAGCTGCATCGTGATCACGCCCGGCGTCTCGTCCTTCCCGGAGAGCGGGAAGGAGAGCCGTGACTGCACCTGGTCGGCGGTGCCCAGGGAGAAGGCCTGCTCGGTCGCCCTGATCCTCAGGAGGTCCCGGTATGCGGCGGAGGCGCCCCTGATCTCGTCGCACCCCACCGTGACGGACGTCAGCAGGGGCTTGGCCCAGGTCCACTTGGACCGGTTGTCGGCCGCCATCGGCAGTCCGCGTCCGAAGCCGTTGCCCTGTCGGCAGTCCCAGTGGATCGCGTTGAACCAGTCGCCGCTGTCGTACGAGTTGCGGTCGAGGGACTTGGAGCGCAGCAGGTCGGAACCGGCCTGGGAGAGCGAGGGGCCCTGGGAGAGGGTGGCCGTCGCCATGGCGAGCACCTGCATACGGGCCCGGTCGGAGGCGGAGGTGTCCTGGGGCAGTTTGTAGGCGAGGGCGTCGAACAGCGACTCGTTGTCGTGCGCGTCGGCGTAGGCGAGCGCATCGCCGGGTGCCTGGGCGTACCCGGCGGGTGCGCCGTTGTAGTCGACCTCGGCGCCGGTGACCTCCTTGCCGTCGGTGTCGGTGAAGCGGTACCGGGCGAGGTTGCCGCTCAGGCCGACCTTGATGAGGTCCTGGTAGTGCAGCAGCCGGGCCTTCTGCTCGGCCTCCGTCCCGTTGCCCGTGGAGGCGTTGGGGTCGGTGTACAGCCCGGACGCGAAACCCTGGATGCCGGGGTCGGAGTCGAAGGGGCCGCCGCCGCGCACGGCGTCACGGGCACGGTCGGAGAAGGTCGCGATGCCCGTGCCGGCCATGTTCTTCTGCGTGGCCTGGACGAAGCGGGCGTCGTCGGCGACCTCGCCGAAGTTCCAGCCCTCGCCGTAGAGGATGATCTTCTTGCCGTCGACGCCGTCCTTCTCGGGGGTGAGCGCGTCGAGGGCCTTGCGCACGGCGAGGATGTTGGCCTTCGGGTGGTGGCCCATGAGGTCGAAGCGGAAGCCGTCGACCTTGTACTCCTTGGCCCAGGTGACGATCGAGTCCACGACCAGCTTGCCCATCATGGCGTTCTCGGTGGCCGTGTTGGCGCAGCACGTGCTGTTCGCCACCGAGCCGTCGGCGAGGAGCCGCTGGTAGTAGCCGGGCACGATCCGGTCGAGGACGCTGGTGTCCGCCTGTCCGGCGGCCGCCGTGTGGTTGTAGACGACGTCCATGACGACCCGGAGACCGTCCTCGTTCAGCGACTTGACCATCGTGCGGAACTGGACCGTGCGGCCCGTGCCGTCGGGGTCGGTGGCGTACGAGCCCTCCGGGACCGTGTAGTGGAACGGGTCGTAGCCCCAGTTGTAGGCGTCCTTCGCGGCGGCCTCGGCGACGCACTCCTGCTGCTGCTCGGAGTCGGCCGCGTAGGAGGCGAGGTCGCAGGCGGGGCTCGACTGGTCCGCCTTCTTCTCGGGGATGGTGGCGATGTCGAAGGCGGGCAGCAGATGCACGTACGACGTCCCCGCCTCGGCCAGCTCACGCAGGTGCTTCGAGCCGTCGCTGTTCCTGTCGCCGAACGCGAGGTACGTGCCCCGGTGCCCGGCCGGGACGGTCGTGTCCGCGACGGAGAAGTCCCGGATGTGCAGTTCCTGGATCTCGGCGTCCTTCAGTGGGACGGCCTTGGGCTTGGTCAGGGCCGACCAGCCCTTCGGCGCGAGGGACCTGTCGTTCAGGTCGACGAGCAGGCTGCGTTCGGAGTTCGCGGTGAGGGCGACCGAGTAGGGGTCGGTGACCGTGTTGGTGACGACCTTCCGGACGGAGGGCGCCCACACCTTGACGACGTACCGGTACGGCTTGCCCTTCCAGGACGCGGGGCCGGTGACGGACCAGACGCCGGTGGAGCCGTCCCGCTTCATCGCCTTCAGGGAGCCGTCGAGCTCCAGGGAGACGCTCTGCGCGGTCGGCGCCCAGACGGCGAGCGTGGGGCGGTTGTGGTGGAACACCGGCCCCAGTTCGGCCTTGGCCGCGGCGCCGTAGACGTCGTCGAGCACGCCGGCGATCTGGACGCCCGTCGCCGCCAGTACGGCACCGTTCGCGGCCCGCTGGGAGGCGACGATCTGGCCGTCCAGCGCCTCGCGCACCCGGTCGCGGTCGCGTGGGTCGACGGACCAGGCCGTGTAGTCCTTCAGGTGCGGGAACTTCGCCTTCTGGGCGTCGGTGAGCGTGGTCTTCGTCAGCCGCAGCCAGCGCTCGTCGTCGCCGGTCAGCGTCCCGTGCCCGACCGTGATCGAGCCGTCGTGGGAGTACAGCAGCTGGGTGGAGACGGCGGCGTCGGAGCCGTTCCAGGCAACGGTGTCGCGGTCGATCCAGATCGCCTTGGAGGTGGTCAGGTCGAGGGCGGCTCCCGAGCCGGTGGGCTGCGGCAGCAGGTACTTCTCCTGGCCGTTCAGCAGCCACACCTCATGGCCGCCGGCCTTGAGATCGAGCGACTGGTCGGCGGAGAGGTCCTTCTCGTCGCCCTTGTGGACGATGTAGCTGAGGCTGGAGGCGCCGTCGGTGAGCGGCACCTCGAAGACCGCGCCGTACGCGTCGGTGCGCACCGGCTTCAGGGGGCTGGACCAGTCGGTGGGGTTCGCCGCTCCGGTCCAGACGTGCAGGCCCCAGCCGTCGTAGTTCCCGTCGGCGCGGTGGTAGTGGACGATCGCCTTCGTCCGGTCCTGCGCGGGGTAGTCGGGCCGTGTCGTCTGCACGGCCTCCTTGCCCTGCTCGATCCAGACCTCGCCGGTCTTGGTGACGTCGATCGTGCGGTCGGCGGAGACGTCCTTGGTGCCGTCCTTGTCGACGACCAGGAAGCCGACGCCGGACGCGCCGGGCTTCAGCTTGACGTAGGCGAAGGCGCCGTAGGCGTCACGGCCGATGAAGGGGTGGCCGGCCGGCCAGGTGGTCGCCTCGCCGTCGGCGAGGTCGCCCCAGGCGTACAGGCCCCACGCGCCGTAGTCGCCGTCGGCGCGCTTGTAGTGGACGATCGCGTAGTCGCGGGAGGAGGCGGTGGGGATCTCCGCGGCGGGCGGGGTGCCGGTCGTGGAAGCGGCGGTCGCGCTCGCCGTGTGCCCCGCCAAGTCGACCGCAACGGCCTTGTAGCGCAGGGCCGTTCCGGCCGGTACGTCCTTGCCGATGGTCTGGGTGACCTTGTACGGGGCGTGGTCGGCGGAGCCCAGGACCTGCCAGGCGCCGTCGCCGACCTGGGCCGCGAAGACGACGCGGTTCAGCCCGCCGCCGTCGGCTCCGGCTCGGACCTCGACCGTGCCGGTGGCTCCCGCCGCAGGTGCCTCGAGGGTGAGCGTCGGGGCGGTGGCGGGCCTGGCGAGCCTGCCCGCCGCCTTCAGGACGATCGCCGAGCCGGCCGGGACGGTGACGGTGACCTTCTTGTCGCCGCCGGACGTCACCTCGTCCGACGTGCCGTAGATGCCGCGGAACCTCATGTCCGCGGAGCCGGTCGCGAAGGTGGCCGACCTCGCCTCGCCCGCGTTGTTGAAGGCGACGACGTACTCCTGGCCGGTCCTGGCGTCGGTGCGGGTGAACGCGTAGATCCCGGCGCCGTCGGCCGCGTACCGCTGTGTCTGCACCCCGTCGGTGAGGGCGGGGTTGTCCTTGCGGAGCTTGCCGAGCGCGGCGATCTCCCGGTACAGGGGCGCGGTCGTGTCGTACGCGTCGCTCGCGTGCATACGGTCGGTGCCGATCTCGTCGTCGTCCAGGTAGTCGGCGACCTTGGAGGCGAACATGGTCTGGCGGGCGTCCTTGTCGCCGCCGGAGCCGGTGAAGCCCTGCTCGTCGCCGTAGTAGACGACCGGGTTGCCGCGGCTGAGGAACATGACCTCGTTGGCCAGCTTGTCCTTGGCGAGCAGCTCGGCGTCCGTGGCCTTCGGGTTGTCCTGGTTCAGGAAGTACCCGATGCGGCCCATGTCGTGGTTGCCGAGGAAGGTGACCTGTTCGTAGGCGTTGGCCTTGTCGGTCGTGTACCTGTAGTCGTCGCCGAAGACGGACGCGAGCTTCTGCGCGCCGGCGCCCTGGGAGGCGTAGGCGCGGGCCGCGTCCTGGAAGGGGAAGTCGAGGGTGGCGTCGAGGCGGCCCTGGGTGACGTACGGCGAGGTGACCGAGGTGTCGGCGGAGTAGACCTCGCCGAACATGAAGAAGTTCTTGCGCCCGTGCGCGGCGGCGTACCGGTCGAGGGCGGTGGCCCACTGCGTCCAGAACGCCATGTTCACGTGCTTCACGGTGTCGATCCGGAAGCCGTCGACATCGAAGTCCCGCACCCAGCGCTCGTAGATCTTCTCCATGCCCCTGACCACCTCGGGACGCTCGGTCCACAGGTCGTCGAGGCCGGAGAAGTCGCCGTACGTGGCGGACTCGCCCGCATAGGTGGAGTCACCGCGGTTGTGGTACATCACCGGGTCGTCGAGCCAGGACGGGACCTTGCTGTCGCTCGTGACCGTCGGGGTGCGCGGGAAGGAGTCGCGGGAGACCGCCGGGAACTTCTTCGTGCCGTCCGCGTAGTCGCTGTCGTCGAACGGCCTGCCGTCCTTCGTCAGATACGGGAACGCGCCCTTGGAGAGGTAGTCGTAGGACTTCTCCTTGTAGTCGACGACGTCCGCCGTGTGGTTGGTGATGACGTCGAAGAAGACCTTCATGCCCTTGGCGTGGGCCTTGGAGATGAGGGTGGCCAGGTCCTTGTTGGTCCCGAAGTGCGGGTCGACCTGGGTGAAGTCGGTGATCCAGTAGCCGTGGTAGCCGGCGGAGGCGTTGCTCCCCGTGCCCTGCACGGGCCGGTTCTTGAAGATCGGGGCCATCCAGATGGCGGTGGTGCCCAGGCCCTTGATGTAGTCGAGCTTCCCGGTCAGGCCTTTGAGGTCGCCGCCCTGGTAGAAGCCCTTGTCGGTCGGGTCGTAGCCGGTGCTGAGGCGTGAACCCGTCAGCCCGCCCTTGTCGTTGGACGTGTCGCCGTTGGCGAACCGGTCCGGCATGACGAAGTAGAACTGCTCGCGCGTGTCGTCGTGCCGGGCGGGCTCGGCCGCGAGCCGCGCGTCGGTAGGCGGCGGGGGCGGGGCGTCCGCATGGGCCGCGAGGGGCTGGACGAGGGCGGCGGCCAGCGCGGCGACGGCGACGGCCACGACGGGTCTGGCATGGGCGGTGCGGCGCGTCGTCGGCGCCGGCCATCTCGGTATCACAGGCGGGAACTCCTTGCGACTACGGCTCTTGGGGTCCGACCCCTTGCGCCGCGGGACGGCTTCGTCGCCGGGCGCCCGCGTGACCGTATCGCCGACGAAAGGTTTACAGCAAGAGTCTTGAAATCCATAGCAAACAATTTCAAGCGTGGAGCGGGCAGGCCGTCCGGGCAGCGGGCAGCGACCGCTCGTGCCCGGCGGGCACGAGCGGTCGCACGACCGCCGACTCCTGGAAGTGATCCGGGCTCAGCAGCTCGACCGGCCCGCGTAGATCGCCAGGGCCGTGTTGGAGCCCAGGGTGGCGGTGAGCTGCCCGCTGGAGTTCACGGCCACCGTCGTGTTGTTCTGCACGTTGCAGTACGTGCCCGCCGGGAGGGACGTCTGGTAGGTGCGGGTCAGTGCGGAGGACTCGTGGTTGATGGCCACGAAGCCCTTGCCGCCCCGCCCGAAGGCGATCGCGTTGTTGCCGTTGTCCCACCAGTTGGTGACCGCCGCGCCGCGGGTGGCGTTGCGGAAGGCGACCATCGACTTGATCTCCGGCCAGGCGTGCTGGCACTTCCAGCCGTCCTGCCAGCACGCGTTGACCTGGCCGCCGTTGGGCGGGCCCGCGTCGGTGTCGGACCACTCGTAGCCGGAGTTGATGTCGGGGGCGCCGTAGGGCCAGGCCAGCATGAAGACGTTGGCGAGCGTGTAGTTGGCGCCGCTCTTGTAGTTCAGCGTGGAGCCGTTGCGCTCGGTGTCGTGGTTGTCGACGAAGACGCCGGCGACCGAGCTGCTCATGTAGCCCCAGCCCTCGCCGTAGTTGGTGAGGTAGGCGAGCTTCTCGTTGTTGAAGACCCGCTTGAGGTCGTAGGCGTAGCGGAACTCCTGGACGTCGCCGTTGCCCGTGTACTCGGTCGGCTGGACCGCCTCGCCCGCACCGTAGATGACCTCCTGCTTCCAGTAGGCGGAGGGATTGGTCAACCGGGACTTGATGTTGGCCAGGTCGTCCGCGGGGATGTGCTTGGCGGCGTCGATGCGGAAGCCGTCGGCCCCGAGGGAGAGCAGGTCGTTCATGTAGCCGGCGATCGTCTTGCGGACGTACTCCTCGCCGGTGTCGAGATCGGCCAGACCCACCAGTTCGCAGTGCTGGACGTTCCAGCGGTCCTGGTAGTTGGTGATCTGAGCGGTGCAGTCGTCGAAGTCGTAGACGGAGTAGAGGCCGGGGTAGTCGTACTTCGTGTACGAGGAGCCGCCGGTGCCGGTGCCGCTGCCCGCCGACATGTGGTTGATCACCGTGTCGACGACGACCTTCACGCCGGCCGCGTGGCAGGTGTTGACCATGTTCTGGAAGGCGGCACGGTCGCCGAGCCGACCGGCGATCTTGTAGCTCACCGGCTGGTACGACGTCCACCACTGCGGGCCCTGTATGTGCTCGGCGGGCGGGGAGACCTGGACGTAGCCGTAGCCTGCCGGGCCGAGGGTGTTGGTGCACTCCTTCGCGACCGAGGCGTAGTTCCACTCGAAGAGGACGGCGGTGACGTCCTTGGTGCCGGGCGGGGAGGCGTGGGCGGTCCCGGCCGGGACGACGAGGGCGATCGACGCGGCCGCCGCGAGGGCGAGGGCGCCGGAGAGCGTTCTCTTGGCCATGTGGGGGCTTCCTTCTCCGTTGAAGGATCTGCGGACGGATCTGCGGACGGATCTGGGGAGGATCTGTCGAACGGACCTGTGGCCGGGACCCGTTCGACGACCCCGGGCCCCTTGAAGGGAATTGCTGCAAGTTTTCAACCACTTGCGGTGCAGCAGACCGTACGAGCCGCGCCTCCGGCGGTCAACCCCCTGGACATGCTCCTGTCACATATACGCAACAAGGGCGGATTGCGACCCGCTCGAGCTGCACGAACACAAGCGGACACCCGAAGGGGCCCGCCGCCCTTGCCGGACGACGGGCCCCTGAAACCGCACGAAAGAGCTTGCGCCGCGCGACGTGGCACGCGGTGGTCGAACACACCGTCATGTCGGCGCGGCTGTACTCTGCTGGACCGCAGGCCGACAACAGGGCCGGATCAGGGCGCCGGGAAGGCGAGACGCAGCCCATACCGCTCCTCGGCCCGGCGGAGCGACGGGACGAGGGTCTCGCGGAGTTCGCGGATGTCGTCGGCGTGGTCGGCGAGAAAGCGCTCGCGGAGCCGCAGACGTGCCGGTTCACGGACGGCCTCGACGGGGCGCATGCAGTCCGCGTACGCACGGCCGAGTCCGAGGTCGGCGCCCGGAAGTTCGACGGGCGTGACGGAGTTCAGGCGGGCGTCGGCACCACGGAAGAAGCCGTCCTCGTCACGAGCCTTGATGCCGTGCCCGGCGAAGCACCCGGGCAGGGTGCGCAACGCCCGGGCCGTTGCAGGCTCGCGGCGCAGGGGTGCGAGTTGGGCGAACCACCGCCCCTGGAGCCCGGCGTAGGGGCCGCGCAGCGTATCGGCGGCGGTCTCGCCCTCGGCACGGCAGGCGCGCACCGCGGCGGCACTGCCGGAGGGCGCCGCAACGGGCCTTGCCGTCGGCGTGGGCACCGGGGCGCTCTGCCCGAAGCCGTGCCGGGCGAGGAAGTCCAGGTCGGGGACCTCCGAGAAGCGGATGAACGCGAGCGGAACCTGTTCGGGCAGACCGATCCCGCGGTCGTGTGCGCACTCGGCCGCGGCAGCGCGGGACACCTGCCGGACGAAGACGTCCAGCCCCTGGGTCCAGCGGGTCTCGGCACCGGTTGCGGGGAAGAGCATGCGTGCCGAGTCGCCCGGCAGGGCTCGGCTGAGACGGGCGGGAGTCACGCGCGCGTTCGACGTGCCCGTCGTACCGCCCGAGCGGATCTCGGCGGAGCAGGCGGCGAGCAGGGCGACGGCCGTGGCCACGGCCGCGGTGCGGGCCGCGAGCCGACGCCGGATCACGGGCCGGACGACCCGGACGACTCCTCTTCTCATCCTGGGCCACTCCTCTCCGTCCGGTGACCGGGGGTGCCGTCGGCCCACGACGGCACCCCCGGAGGACACAGCGGCGGGCTCAGTGGGTGATGCTCACGGAGTCGCCGCCGTCGAGGTAGCTCGCCACCGTGAACGGGGTGCCGTCGGCGACGTCGGTGCACAGCCAGTACGTGGAGTCGTTGACGCTGTGGCTTCCGTCCGCGGCGTAGACGTAACCCTTGGAGCAGGTGAACCACGTGCCCGAGGACCTGCGGAGGCGGCCCGCGTAGTAGTCGTAGCTGTAGGTCGTGTCGTTGGAATAGGTGAGGTTGAGGTCGCCGCAGCTGCTGGTGGAGGACTTGTAGCGGATGGTGCCCACGCCTTCGTAGCCGCCGGTGGTCAGCGACGAGGTCACGCAGGACTGGGCCGCGGCCGATGCCGCGGGGGCGAACGCCACGCAGGTCGCGGCAGAGGCCAGCGCGAGCGCGCCGGCGACGATGGTTCTGTTCACGCTTTCCCCACTTCTGTCGTCACACGGGCGAGCGATGTCCGCCCGTCCGGCCGTGCATCACCCTGTCGAGCCCCCTCCCCCGTCGGTCGCGGATCTCCACACATGACCGAGGCGGCGCGAACCGGGCGCTTCGAGTGTCGTGGGTGGGGAACGGACCGTCGTTGCCGGTCGGCGACAGGTGGTTGACGATGCGTGCCACATGGGGCGCGGCCCGGCTACCGGTGGCTTCGACGGTGGTCCTGGGGACTGAGTCCGTAAGCGGCGCGGAAGGCGCGGCTGAAGTGCGCGGGATCGGTGAACCCCCAGCGCGCGGCGATGGCGCGGACCGGGTGGGAGTGCAGGAGCGGGTCGGCCAGGTCCCGGCGGCAGCGTTCCAGCCGACGCGCGCGGATCCACCCGGCGACGGTGATGTCCTGCGCTCGGAAGAGTCGGTGCAGGGAACGCGGTGAGATGTGGTGGGCGCGAGCGATCATGCCCGGCGACAGGTCCGGGTCGCCCAGGTGCTGCCGGATGAAGTCGTGGATCTCCGTCAGCAGGGCCCAGTGGTGGTTCTGGGACGGTGATGACGAGGTGGCGTCGAGATGGTGGGCGAGGAAGGCGGTGAGCAGTTCGAGGGTACAGGCGGCGAGGCGGGCGCC
The DNA here is from genome assembly GCF_042869095.1 of Streptomyces sp. NPDC007264. Classification (NCBI taxonomy): domain Bacteria; kingdom Bacillati; phylum Actinomycetota; class Actinomycetes; order Kitasatosporales; family Streptomycetaceae; genus Streptomyces; species Streptomyces sp. NPDC007264. The sequence continues at coordinate 392,483 of NZ_JBIAFD010000004.1, read as the reverse complement.
GTCCGACGCGGTGTAGGCGGTGGCCCCGGCGACAAGCCGCGTGAGGTAGCCCGACAGCAGGGCGCCCATCCCCGCGCGCCCGGGCAGGGGCACGGCGGTGAGCCGGTCGACCTTGTTCGCGGGGAGCGGCAGCAGGGTCCGGGGGACCTCCACCATCACTCCCCCCGCGGTGTTCGGGGCAGCGTGTGCCCAGCCGTGCCAGGGGCGCGAGGTGTCGTAGAGCATCGCCTCCCCCGGGCCGCTGACGGCGTCCCGGCCGCTCTGGAGGAGCCGGTGGCTGCCACGCAGGTTCAGCATCAGCTGGTAGGACTCGGGATCGGAGCGCCGGATCAGTTTCGCCGTCCGTCGGGTCTCCAGCGATGGGTAGGACAGCGCGGACACCTTCACTCCGCCCATGTCCAGCAGTCGCGCGCTCGCCCGGAAGTTCGCCTCGTGATCGCTGCGAATGGCGTTGGGTATCAACGCACTCGCCGTCATGTCATGCCAGCAGCCGAACCGCTCGGCGACCGGCAGGTCCTTCGTCCGGAACTCCGTCACCAGCACCGCGCCCTCCTTGGGTGTTCTGCCACATCCGCGAGGTAGGTCTGTCCATGGTGAGATTCAACCGTCATGTCGGTGCTTCGGCGTGCCGATCCCGCGGACGGCTGCAGCATCCGTCCGCTAAGGTTCCCGTCATCAGCGAAGCCTTCCCGGCCCTGATGCAGAGTCCGCCGGGGAGGCTTTTCTCATGCCCTTCTCGGGACCGCTCGTCCGCGTCGGCGCTGACCGCGCGGGCGACGGTTCCACCCTGTGTCGCCTCTCGGGCGCGCGGCGCCCGTCGGTTGTCCCTGTACGCAAAGGAGTCTCGTGCCAGACCTGTCCCTACGCCTCGCAGGCGTCGCCGACCGTCCGGTGGTGGAGCGGCTGTGGCTGATGTTCCGCCACGACATGTCGGAGTTCGACGCTCTGCTGCCCCACCCCGACGGAACCTTCCGCAGCGATCGGCTCCACATGGCCTTCTCCGATCCCGGCTGGGCGCCGTACCTCCTCACAAGCGGTGACAGCCCCGCCGGTTTCGCGTTCGTCCGTGGCTTGACGGGCCCGAAGCGTGTGCTGAACAGCTTCTTCGTGGTCCGCGGCGCACGGCGGACGGGGATCGGCCTGCGCGCCGTCCAGCAGGTCACAGCCATCCACCCGGGTCCATGGGAAGTGGCCTTCCAGGACGTCAACACGGTCGCGGTGCGCTTCTGGCGTCGCGTCGCCACGCAGATCGCCGGCGACGCATGGACCGAGGAGCGCAGAGAGGTACCAGGTCGGCCGGACCTGCCTCCTGACGTCTGGATCTCGTTCGGCGGCCCCGCCGAGACCTACGGCTGAGCGCACGGTTCGCACCTGCCGGCCAGGGTGGGCGAGGCGAACCGGCAGAGCATCAACCGGCCTCGGCAGGGGCGAGGCCCGCCGCCCCGTTCGAAGCGGCGGGCCGGCTCCGTCAGGCGGTGGTCCACCACACCGTCGTGTCGGCGGGCACCTTGGTCTCGCCGTTCGCCTCCGTCACCTCGTCGCTGGCGATCAGGACCCGGCCGTACGCCGGCGTCGTGACCGACTCCCCGGTGGTGTTCGCGACGCACACGAACTCCCCGCGCCGGAAGGCGAGCACCCCCTCGGGCGCGCGCAGCCACTCGACCGCGTCGCCCGCACCGAGGCCGGGCTGCTCGCGCCGCACGGCGAGCGCCCTCCGGTACATCTCCAGGGTCGAGCCGGGCGCGCCCTGCTGTGCCTCCACGCTCAGCTCCCCCCAGCCCTCCGGCTGCGGCAGCCAGCTGCCGCCGGCCCCGAAACCGTACGACGGGCCGCTGCGGGTCCACGGGAGGGGCACCCGGCAGCCGTCGCGGAAGCCGTCCTGGCCCGCCCCCCGGAAGTAGGCGGGGTCCTGGCGGACCTCGTCCGGCAGGTCCACCACGTCGGGCAGGCCCAGTTCCTCACCCTGGTAGAGGTACGCCGATCCGGGCAGCGCCAGCATCAGCAGGGTGGCGGCCCGTGCGCGGCGCAGGCCCTGCTCGCGGTCGCCCGCCAGGCGGATCTGCGTGCCGAGGGCGGAGTCGTGGGCGAAGCGGGTGGCGTGCCGCGTCACGTCGTGGTTGGAGAGCACCCAGGTGGCCGGGGCGCCCACCGGGCGCATCGCGTCGAGGGTGCGGTCGATGACGGAGCGCAGCTCGCGGGCGTCCCAGTGGGTGCCCAGGTACTGGAAGTTGAACGCCTGGTGCAGTTCGTCCGGCCGTACGTAGTTGGCGGTGCGCTCGATCGTCGGCGTCCACGCCTCGGCGACGAAGATGTGGTCCCCGGCGTACTCGTCGAGGATCGTCCGCCACTGGCGGTAGATGGTGTGGACGCCGTCCTGGTCGAAGAACGGCATGACATCGTTGCCCAGGAGCTTGAGCTGGTCGTGGGCGCCCAGGTCCGGCAGCCCCTCGGCCTTGACCAGGCCGTGGGCGACGTCGACGCGGAAGCCGTCGACGCCCATGTCGAGCCAGAAGCGCAGGATGGAGCGGAACTCGTCGCTCACCGCCGGGTGGTCCCAGTTGAAGTCGGGCTGCTCCGGGGCGAAGAGATGCAGGTACCACGCGCCGGGGGTGCCGTCCGGTTCGGTGACGCGGGTCCAGGCGGGGCCGCCGAAGATGGACTCCCAGTCGTTCGGCGGCAGTTCACCGCTGTCGCCCTTGCCCGGGCGGAAGTGGTAGCGCTCGCGCAGCGGGGAGCCGGGGCCTTCGGCGAGTGCCCGCTTGAACCATTCGTGCTGGTCGGAGGAGTGGTTGGGCACCAGGTCGACGATGATCCGCAGCCCCAGCTCGTGGGCACCGCGGATCAGCGCGTCGGCGTCCAGGAGGTTGCCGAACATGGGGTCGACGGCGCGGTAGTCGGCGACGTCGTAGCCGGCGTCGGCCTGCGGCGAGGCGTAGAAGGGGCTGAGCCACACGGCGTCGACGCCCAGGTCGCGGAGGTAGGGAAGTCGGGAACGTACGCCCTCCAGGTCGCCCATGCCGTCGCCGTTGCTGTCGGCGAAGCTGCGCGGATAGACCTGGTAGATCACCGCGTCCCGCCACCAGTCGCGGTGGCGGGCGACAGTGGCGAGGACGGTGTTCGGGGCCGGGTCGGCGGAGTGCTGGCTCATGGCGTCCTTGATGCGATGAGGTCCCCCGCTCGAGCAGGGCCGAGCGTGGGGAAGCGTCGGTCATCGGGCTTGGGTACGGCGGCGGGTGACGAGGCGGCCGCGGTGACAGCGGGGAGGCGGTCCCTCCCGGTCCGAAAGGCCCGGGAGGGCACCGCGGCCGCCACCCGCGCGGTCGAGCGCGGGAGCGTGGTGCGGCAGGGGCGTCAGCCCTTGGTGCCGCCCGCGGTCAGGCCGGTCACCAGGTTCTTCTGCACGAGGTAGAAGAACACGGAGACGGGTATCGCGATCAGTACCGCGGTGGCGGCCATCAGGTTGCGCTGTGCGTCGTGTTCGCTGACGAAGCTCTGCAGGCCGACGGCGAAGGTGTACTTGTCGTTGCTCAGCATGAACGTCGAGGCGAAGGCGACCTCGCCGAAGGCGGTGAGGAAGGCGTAGAAGGCGGCGACCGCCAGGCCGGGCTTGGCGAGCGGCAGGATCAGGCGCACGAAGGTGCCGAACGGGGAGAGCCCGTCGATCCGCCCCGCCTCGTCGATCTCGAAGGGGATGGTGTCGAAGTATCCCTTCAGCAGCCAGGCGCTGTAGGGCACGATCGTCGTGCAGTTGACCAGGACGAGACCGAGGTAGGTGTCGATGAGCCCCAGGTCCGACATGATCTGGTACATCGGCACGATCAGCACGGCGATCGGGAACATCTGGGTGAGCAGCAGCAGCCACATGAACTTCTTGTAGCCGGGGAAGCGCATGCGCGAGACCGCGTAGCCGGTGGTGGCGGCGATCAGCACACCGATGGCGGTGGTGCCCACCGTGACCACGAGCGAGCTCTTCAGCCAGTCCAGGAAGCCGGTGTGCTGGAGGACGAACGAGTAGTTGTCGAACGTCATCGTGCGCCAGATGCGTCCGGGGTGCAGATAGTCGTCCTTGTCCGGCCCGAGGGACAGGAAGATCAGCCATGCGACGGGGAAGAAGGCGATCAGGCTCGCCACGACCAGAGCGGCGTGCGAGGCGGCGGAGGCGAGCGGGCCGCGCTCACCGCGCCGGCGCCCCGAGCGCCGCGGGGCCGCCGCGGAGGTCTGTCCCGCCGTCCTGGCGGGGGGCTCGACGGTGGTCGTGCTCATGGGGACTCCTGCCTCAGATCGCGAGCTGCTGCTCATTGCGGTTCAGCCAACGGCGGTAGACGGACGTGAAGACGATCAGGATGGAGAGCAGCAGGATGCCGTATGCGGCCGACTGCGCGTAGTCGCGCGGCTGCTGTCCGAAGCCGAGGTAGTACGCCCAGGTGACCAGGATCTGGGCGTCCGGCGCGGTGTTGCCGAACAGCAGGAAGATGATGGCGAACTGGTTGAAGGTCCAGATGACGCCGAGGAGCACCACGGTGGAGCTGACGGATCTCAGGCCCGGCAGGGTGACGTACCGGAAGCGCTGCCAGGCGCCGGCCCCGTCCATCTCGGCCGCCTCGTACAGCGTGGTGTCGATGGCCTGGAGGCCGCCCAGCAGCGAGAGCATCATGAACGGCACACCGCACCAGGTGTTCACCATGATCGCGGCGAAGCGCTGCCAGAAGGTGTCCTCCAGCCACAGCGGCGCCGGCAGGTGGAGCCAGTCGAGGGCGGCGTTGATGATGCCGCCGTCGGCGAGCATGAAGCGCCAGCCGAAGACGGTGACGAAGGTGGGCACGGCCCAGGGCAGGACCAGGACGAGGCGGTAGAACGTACGGCCGCGGAACCTCTGGTTGAGCAGCAGCGCCAGGCCGAGGCCGATCGAGTAGTGCAGGGTGACGCAGAGGACCGTCCACACGACCGTCCAGATGAAGTGCGACCAGAAGCGGTCGTACGACAGCGGCCCGAAGAGGATGTCCTTGTAGTTGTCGAACCCGATGAACTTGTAGGTGGCGTCGATGTGGTTGACGCCGATCGTGCGGGCCGTGTTGAGGCTGTTGGCGTCGGTGAGGGTCAGATAGACGCCGTACACCAGGGGGTAGAGCACCAGGGCGCCGAGCACGACGGCCACAGGTGTGATCATCGCGTACGCGTACCAGTGCTTCTGGTACCCGTTCTTGAGGCGCCGGCCCAGGCCGGGCCGCTGCGGCCCGCGGTCACCGCGGCGCTTGCCGGTCGCGCGGTCGATGGCGACTGTCATGGTTCGACAACCTTCTTGGACGTCTGCTGATCAACGGGATGGCCTGGGCACAGGCCGGTGGCCGCCGGATCCTTCCCCCGATTCACCGGAGGATCCGACGGCCACTCGGGCTCACTTGCTGAAGTCCGGAACCAGCTTGGCGATGGCGAGTTCCGCGTTGCTCACGCCCTTGTCCAGGGACTCCTTGCCGCCGGCGATCTTCGGCAGCTCGGTGTCCAGCGGGCCCCACAGCGAGCTGTACTCGGGCAGCGCAGGGCGCGGCTGGGCGGCGGCGAGCACGCCCTGGTAGCCGGCGATGCCGGGGTCGGCCTTGACCTGCGCGCTGTAGGCGTCGTCACGCGTCGGCAGCGTGGAGTTCTTCAGGGCGACCGTCTCCTGGGACTTCGCCGAGGTCATGAAGTTGACGAACTTCAGCGCCGCGTCCTGGTGGGCCTTGTCCGAGCCGGCGTACACCGAGAGGTTGTGGCCGCCGGTCGGGGCGCCCGCCTTGCCGCTGGAGCCGGCCGGGACGGTGGCGATACCGAGGTTGGCCTTGTCCTTGAAGGCCGAGCCCTTGTAGAAGTTCGTGATCTCCCAGGGACCCTGGACGATCGAGGCGACCTTGCCGTTGACGAACGCGTCCTGGATGTGGGCGTAGGCGTCGGCGGTGGTGTCGGCCTTGTGCAGACCCTTGCCGGAGAAGAGGCCGAGCCAGGTGCCGTACCCCTTCTTCGCGGCGTCCGAGGCGACGGTGATCTTCTTGGCGGTGGCGTCGACCGTGTCGGTGCCCTCGCCGTAGAGGAAGCACTGCGCGTAGTAGGCCTGCGTGGAGCCCCAGTAGCCGTCGACGCCGGTCTTGTCCTTGATCTTCGCGGCGGCGGACTTCAGCTCGTCCCAGGACTTCGGCGCCTCGGTGATGCCGGCCTGCTTGAACAGCGCCTTGTTGTAGACGAGCGCGAGGGTGTCGGTGACGATCGGCGCCCCGTAGGTCTTGCCCTCGTACTGCGCCTGCTTGATCAGGCTCGGCTGGAACTTGCTCTGGTCCGCGAGGGCCGCCGTGCCGTCCAGCGGCAGGAAGTAGCCCTTCTTCGCGAAGGCGGGGGTCCAGCCGACCTCGGAGCGCAGCACGTCCGGGGCGCCCTTGGAGCCTGCGGCGGTGTCGAACTTGTTCTGCGCCTGGTCGAAGGGGACGTTGACGTACTTGACCTTGATCGTCGGGTTGGCCTTCTCGAAGTCCTTGACCAGTGCCTGGTACGTCGGCGCCTCATTGGTGGCGTTGGAGGTGTCCCACCAGGTGATGGTGACCGGCCCGTCCGACTTGTCGCTGCCGCTGTCACTTCCGCCGCAGGCCGTCGCCGCGAGGGCGACGGACGCCACCAGCGCGGTGGCCGCTATGCCACGCCGCATGAGTTTCTCCTTGATGGTGAAAGCCCGAGGGGGCCAGAGACGGTCCCGTCCGCCGTCCCTCTGCCGACTTGCCGACTGTGCCGTGGGGGAGGCCGCCGGGCGACGAGAACGTAACAGCCATGTAAGCGCCGCGAAAGACCTTGCAGCAAAAAAATGCAAGAACCGGCGACAGTTACCCGCCCGTGACCTGTCCGCGCCGGGCAGGGAGCCCGGTCTTGGGGCTGCTCGGCGGGATCACGGACACTTGTGCAAGACTCTGCAAGCTCTTGCCATACCTCTCCGGGGCGGGAATGATCCCGTTGCGGACCGTACGCCGAAACACAAGACGAGGGAGCGCGATGACGCAGCAACCCGCAGCGGGCCGTACAACCGCACGGGCCCGGCGTCCGGTCGGTGGGCAAGCGCAGAGCCGCCCGGTACAGTCCGGTCATGTGACCACACGGCTCGCCGACATCGCGGCCCAGGCGGGGGTCAGCGAAGCGACGGTCAGCCGGGTGCTGAACGGGAAGCCGGGCGTCGCCGCGACCACCCGCCAGTCCGTGCTGGCCGCCCTCGACGTCCTGGGCTACGAGCGTCCGGTGCGCCTGCGCCAGCGCAGCGAGGGCCTGGTGGGCCTGATCACACCGGAGCTGGAGAACCCGATATTCCCGGCGCTCGCCCAGGTCATCGGCCAGGCGCTGACGCGGCAGGGGTACACGCCGGTGCTGGCGACGCAGACGCCGGGCGGCTCCACCGAGGACGAGCTGACGGAGATGCTCGTGGACCGCGGGGTCGCGGGCATCATCTATGTCTCGGGACTGCACGCGGACACCACCGCCGACATGCAGCGCTACGAGCGGCTGCGCGCCCAGGGCGTGCCGTTCGTGCTGGTGGACGGCTTCTCGCCGAAGGTGCAGGCGCCGTTCATCTCCCCCGACGACCGGGCCGCGATGTCCCTGGCGGTCACGCACCTGGTGTCGCTGGGGCACACCCGCATCGGGCTGGCCCTGGGGCCCAAGCGGTTCGTGCCGGTGCAGCGGAAGATCGAGGGGTTCGTCCGCGTCATGCAGGAGCAGCTGGGGCTGACGGCCGAGGACATCGAGTCGCGGCTGATCCAGCACTCGCTCTACACGCTGGAGGGCGGCCAGGCGGCGGCGTCCGCACTCATCGACCGGAACTGCACGGCGGTGGTGTGCGCGAGCGACATGATGGCCCTGGGGGCGATACGCGCGGCACGGCAGCGGGGGCTGGAAGTCCCCACGGACATCTCGGTGGTGGGCTTCGACGACTCACCGCTCATCGCGTTCACGGACCCGCCGCTGACGACGATCCGCAAACCGGTGCCGGCGATGGGGCAGGCGGCGGTCCGGACGCTGCTGGAGGAGATCGGCGGGACGCCGGCGCCGCACAGCGAGTTCGTGTTCATGCCGGAGCTGGTGGTGCGGGGCTCGACCGCTTCGGCGCCCGGGGAACGAAACCGCGCCTGAGAGACCGCGCCTGAGCAGGGAGTTTCCCAGAGTTTCCGCGGAGTGGCCGAAAAACGGACATGCGACCGGATCCCTTCCAGGGGATGATCTGTCGGAGAAGGGTTTTCTGGCAGACTTTGTGCCTATGGGTGAGAGGACCGTGACGACACTGGAAGGCCGGGGGACCGCTCCGCATCCCGTCACGGAGGAGGCGGAGGGCCGTGCCGGGCAGAGCCTGGTGCACCGGCTCCGTACCCCCCGGCGTCCTCGCTTCTGGTTCGAAATCCTGCTCATCGCGGTGAGTTACTGGACCTACTCGCTGATCCGCAACGCGGTGCCGGAGCAGAAGGCCGAGGCGCTGGGCAACGCCGACCTGGTGTGGCGACTGGAGCACAGCCTGGGGATCGGCGTCGAGCGGTCGGTCAACCATGCCGCGAACGCGGTCACATGGCTGATCGTAGGGATGAACTACTACTACGCCACGCTGCACTTCGTGGTGACGCTGGGCGTGCTGGTGTGGCTGTACCGCCGGCATCCGGGCCGCTACGCGGCGGCGCGGCTGGCCCTGTTCGCCGCGACGGGGGTGGCGCTGGTCGGCTACTACTTCTTCCCCCTGGCGCCGCCGCGCCTGATGACCGGCGGGCGCTTCGTCGACACGGTGCTGGCGCACCACACCTGGGGCTCGATGGCCTCGGGCGATCTGAAGCACATGTCGAACCAGTACGCGGCGATGCCGTCGATGCACATCGGATGGTCGCTGTGGTGCGGCCTGACGGTCTTCGCGCTGGTGAAGCTGCCGTGGGTGCGGATCCTGGCCCTGCTGTACCCCCTGGGCACCCTGACGGTGATCGTTGCCACGGCGAACCACTTCTGGCTGGACGCGGTGGGCGGGGCGGTGTGCCTGGCCTTCGGCTTCACGGTGGTCAGGCTGTGGTACGGCGCCCTGCCGTACGCGCTGCCGCGCCGGGTGACCGGGCGGTCCCGGCCCGCGTGGGTGCCCGCGAAGCCGTGAGGGGCGCCCGCCGCGGTCCGTGGCGGCCGTGACCGGCCACCGCGGTCCTGGCCGACCGCCCGCCACGGTCGGTGGCTGACCGCCCGCCACGGTCGGTGGCTGACCGCCCGCCGCGATCGGTGGCTGACCGCCCGTCGCGGTCCGTTGCGGCCGGTCACGATCCGTAGAAGAGTTCCTCCACGACGGTCCGCGCCCGGCGGGTCGTCCGCCGGTAGTCGTCGAGCATGTCGCCCGCGTGGCCGGGCCCGTATCCCAGGTAGCGCCCCACCGCGGCGAGTTCCCGGCTCTCGGTCGGGAACGTGTCGCCGGCCCTCCCGCGCACCAGCATCACCGCGTTGCGCACCCGCGACGCGAGCACCCATGCCTCGTCCAGGATCGCCGTGTCCTCGCCGCTGAGCAGCCCGGCCTCGCGGGCGGCGGCGAGGGCCGCGCGGGTGCGGGTGGTGCGCAGGCCCGGTTCCACCCGGCCGTGCCGCAGCTGCAGCAGCTGGACCGTCCACTCCACGTCCGACAGACCGCCGCGGCCCAGCTTCGTGTGGAGCGTCTTGTCGGCGCCCCTCGGCAGCCGTTCCGACTCCATGCGCGCCTTCAGACGCCGGATCTCGCGCACGGCGTCGTCACCGAGCCCCTGGGCGGGGTAGCGCAACGGGTCGATCAGCTCGATGAAGCGGCGGCCGAGGTCCTCGTCCCCGGCGACGGGCTCGGCCCGCAGCAGCGCGTGCGACTCCCACACCAGCGACCAGCGCCGGTAGTACGCCTCGTACGACGTCAGGGTGCGCACCAGCGGTCCCGACTTGCCCTCCGGCCGCAGATCGGCGTCGATCAGCAGCGGCGGGTCGGTGCTCGGCAGCTGGAGCAGCCGGCGCATCTCCGCGACCACCTTGTTGGCGGCGTCGGCCGCCTCGCGTTCGTCCACGCCCTCCCGCGGCTCGTGCACGAACAGCACGTCCGCGTCGGAACCGTAGCCGAGCTCGTGCCCGCCGAAGCGGCCCATGCCGATGATCGCGAACCGGGTGGGCAGCAGGTCGCCCCAGCCCTCCCGGACCACGGCCCGCAGCGTGCCGGCCAGGGTCGCCGCGGTCAGGTCCGAGACCGCGCCGCCCACCATGTCGATCAGGCTGCCCTGGTCCGTCCGGGCCGGCGCCTCCTCGGTGCCGTACGAGCCGACGATGTCCGCGGCGGCGGTGCGGAACAGCTCGCGCCGCCGCACACCGCGCGCCACCGTGACCGCCTGCGCGGCGTTCCCGGCGCGGCCGACCGCGGCCAGGATCTCCTGCTCCAGGTGGGCGCGCCCGCGGGGTTCGAGACCGCCGCCGTCGCCGTCGCCGAGGAGGGCCACCGCCTCGGGCGCGCGCATCAGCAGGTCGGGGGCGAGCCGGCCCGCGGACAGCACGCGGGCGAGGTTCTCGGCGGCGGCGCCCTCGTCCCTGAGCAGCCGCAGGTACCACGGGGTCTTGCCGAGCGCGTCGGACACCTTGCGGAAGTTGAGCAGGCCGGCGTCCGGGTCGGCGGAGTCGGCGAACCAGCCGAGCAGCACCGGCAGCAGGGTGCGCTGGATGGCGGCCTTGCGGCTGACGCCGGACGCCAGGGCCTCCAGGTGGCGCAGGGCGGCCGCCGGGTCGGCGTACCCGAGCGCGACGAGCCGCTCCCGGGCCGCGTCGGGGCTCAGCCTGGCCTCGCCAGGGGCGAGTTGGGCGACCGCGTCGAGCAGCGGCCGGTAGAAGAGCTTCTCGTGCAGCCGGCGCACGACGCTGGTGTGCCGCCGCCACTCGCGGCCCAGCTCGCCGACGGGCTCGGTGCGCAGGCCCAGGGAACGGCCGAGGCGCCGCAGGTCCGCCTCGTCCTCGGGGACGAGATGGGTGCGGCGCAGCCGGTAGAGCTGGATGCGGTGCTCCATGGAGCGCAGGAAGCGGTAGGCGTCCTCGAGCTGCACGGCGTCCGCGCGCCCGACGTAGCCGCCCGCCGCGAGCGCCCGCAGCGCCTCCAGGGTGGTGCCGCTGCGCAGCGAGGTGTCGGCCCGCCCGTGCACCAACTGCAGTAGCTGCACGGCGAATTCGACGTCCCGCAGGCCACCCGGGCCGAGCTTCAGCTCGCGTTCGAGGTGCGCGGTGGGGATGTTGGCGACGACGCGGCGGCGCATCTTCTGCACGTCGGCGACGAAGTTCTCGCGTTCGGCGGCCTGCCAGACGAGGGGGGCGAGGGTGGCGACGTAGCTCTCGCCGAGTTCGGTGTCACCGGCCACCGGGCGGGCCTTGAGCAGGGCCTGGAACTCCCACGTCTTGGCCCACCGCTGGTAGTACGCGAGGTGGCTGCTCAGGGTGCGCACCAGCGGGCCGTTGCGGCCCTCGGGCCGCAGGTTGGCGTCGACGGGCCAGATCGTGCCCTCGGCCGTCGACTCGGAGCAGATCCGCATCATGTGCGAGGCGAGCCGGGTCGCGGCTTGCACGGCCTTGCCCTCGTCGGCGCCTCCCCCCGTGCCCGAAGGGCCCGGCGGTGCCCCCACGGGTTCGCCGACGAAGATGACGTCCACGTCGGAGACGTAGTTCAGCTCGTGGCCGCCGCACTTGCCCATGGCGATCACGGCGAGCCGGCAGACCGCGGCGTCCTGGGGGGCCGCGGCGCACGCGAGGGCGAGGGCGGTGCGCAGGGTGGCGGTGGCGAGGTCGGCCAGCTCGGCGGCGGTCTGGGCCACATCGGTGGTGCCGCACACGTCGCGCGCGGCGATCGACAGCAGGCAGCGCCGGTAGGCGACGCGCAGCGCGACGGGATCGCCCGCCTCCGCGAGCCGCCGTTCGAACTCCGTCACCCCGGGGTGGAGGTCCTGAGGCTCGTAGGTGACCAGTACCTGCCAGTCGCGGGGGTGGCGGGCGAGGTGGTCGCCGAGCGCGGCGGAGGCGCCCAGGACGCCCAGCAGCCGGTCCCGCAGGGGCTTGGCCGAGATCAGGGTGTCGAGCAGCTCGCGCCGTGCGGTGGGGGCGGGCTGCGCCTCCAGGAGCCGGACCAGGCCGCTGAGGGCCAGATCGGGGTCGGCGGTGGCGCCGAGGGCGTCCAGCAGGACGGGATCGGTCCTTATCGGCGTCAGCTCGGCGCTCTCCAGGAGCCGCTCGGCGGCGGAGGGGTCGGTGAAGCCGTGCCGCAGCAGTCGGGTGAAGGTACTGCTCCTGCGCCCCGGCACAGTCATCCTCGGCCTCCCGTCGCACCCGCGGCTCGTACGGCCACCCGATCACGACGGATCATGTCGGATCGCATCGGATCACGGTCGTACGGGAGTGAGCCTAACCGCAGGGCCCGGCGCGGGTCTCGGCACGGGGGCGGTGGGGTGCGCTCGCGCCTCGACAGACGTTCACCCGCTCTTCACCTGGCGGGTTGAGCGGTGTGGCGCGAGGGAACCTTGGCGTGTGCATGCTCTGTCCGCACCACCGCCCCCGCACTCACCCCCACACCGGAGGTCGAAGTTGTCCGGCAGTTCCCTGTATCGCCGTACCCGCGCCGTCGTGGCGTCCGCCGTGGCCCTCGCCGCGGCGGCCGTCGGGCTGTGGACCGGGCTCGGCGGCGAGTCCACCGCGCACGCCGCGAGCGCCGTCCCGAGCCCGGACCACGTGGTCGTCGTGGTGATGGAGAACCACGCCTACAGCCAGGTGATCGGCTCCTCCAGCGCCCCGTACATCAACTCGCTGAAGTCCGGCGGCGCCAACCTCACCCAGTCGTACGGCATCACCCACCCCAGCCAGCCCAACTACTTCGCGCTGTTCTCCGGTTCCACCCAGGGCATCACGGACGACAGCTGCTACACGCCCGGCTTCTCCTCGGCCCCCAACCTGGCGTCGGAGCTGATCGCGGCGGGACGGACGTGGGCGAGCTACAACGAGACGCTGCCCAGCCAGGGCTCGACCACGTGCAGCAGCGGCAAGTACGCCCGCAAGCACAACCCCTGGTTCGGCTTCGGCAACGTGCCGACGTCGTCCGCGTACACCTTCGCGCAGTTCCCCACGGACTACACGACCCTGCCCCAGGTGTCCTTCGTGATCCCCAACCTGTGCAGCGACATGCACGACTGCTCGGTGTCGAGCGGTGACACCTGGATCAAGAACAACCTGGGTGCGTACGCCACGTGGGCCAAGACCCACAACAGCCTGCTGGTCATCACCTTCGACGAGGACAACCGGCTCAGCGGCAACCGCATCCCGACGGTCCTGTACGGCCAGCCGGTGACGGCGGGCTCCAGCAGCTCCACCACGTACAACCACTACAACCTGCTGCGCACCCTGGAGGACATGCAGGGCCTGTCCACGCACGCGGGCAACGCCGCCTCCGCCACCGACATCACCGGTATCTGGGCGCCCTGATGTACGTCGCGGACAGCCGCGCCGGCACCCCGGCCGCTCCGTCCGCGGACCGCGCCGTCCGGCACCTCGCCGGGCGGCGCCGCTCCGCGGTCGCGCCCACGGTGCTCGCGCTCGGCACGGTCAGCCTGGTCACCGACGTCTCCTCGGAGATGGTCACGGCGGTGCTGCCGCTGTACCTGGTGGCGGGCCTCGGCCTGTCCCCGCTGGGCTTCGGGCTCCTGGACGGCATCTACAACGGCTTCTCGGCGCTGGTCCGGCTGGCCGGGGGCCATCTGGCCGACCGCGGCGGCGGGCACCACAAGCGGGTCGCGGGGATCGGCTACGGCATCTCGGCACTGTGCAAACCGCTGCTGCTCCTCGCGCACACCCTCACCCCCATCGGGCTGGTCCTGGCCGCCGACCGCACCGGCAAGGGCCTGCGCACGGCGCCCCGGGACGCGATGATCTCCCTGGCCGCGACGCCCGAGACCCGCGGGCGCGCCTTCGGGGTGCACCGCGCGATGGACACCGCGGGCGCGCTGCTCGGCCCCTTCGTGGCGTTCCTGATCCTGCGGGCGACGGTGGACGGCTACGACGCGGTCTTCACGGTGAGTTCCTGCGTGGCCGCGGCGGGCGTGCTCGTACTGGTGCTGTTCGTGCCGGGCCGCCGACCGGCGCCGGTGCCTGCGCCTGCGCAAGCACCCTCCCCTGCCTCCGGAGGCGGCGGGGCCGCGGCCCCCGACGGCCCGCGGCCGACCCTGCGTGCCGCCCTCGCGCTGCTGCGCCGCCGCGATCTGCGCCGCATCGCGGTCTGCGCGCTGCTGCTGGGCCTGGCGACGGTCAGCGACTCGTTCGTCTACCTCCTGCTGCAACGGCGCCTCGGCGTCCCGGACCGCTGGTTCGCGCTGCTGCCGCTGGGCACGGCGGCCGCCTTCCTGCTCCTCGCGGTGCCACTGGGGCGGCTCGCGGACCGGGTGGGCCGCTGGCGGGTCTTCCTGGCGGGCCACGGCGCGCTGCTGCTGGCGTACGCGCTCCTGCTCGGCTCCTGGCACGGTCCGGCGCTGCCGTACGCCGTGCTCGTCCTGCACGGCGGCTTCTACGCGGCGACCGACGGCGTGCTGATGGCGGCGGCGTCGGACTGCGTGCCGCAGGAGCTGCGTTCGTCCGGTCTCGCCCTGGTGCAGACGGGCCAGGCGCTGGCCCGGTTCGCCTGCTCGCTGGGCTTCGGGGCCGCCTGGACGGTGTGGGGCGACCGTACGGCCCTCATGGCGTCCACGGCCGCGCTCGCGGTGTGCGCGGCATTCTCCCTGACGCTCCGTCCGAAAGGCGCGGCATGACGGTACGCACCCGCCTCCTGGTCCTGCTCTCGGCCCTCGCGCTGCTGGCCGGGGTCGCCACGGCCTCGGTCCTGCACGCGTCGGCACGCGCGGAACGCAGGAACCAGGCCCCGGCCGACGGCCCGCGGATCACGCCCGGCAGGGTGACGCTGACTCAGCCCGGCCGCATGGTCTTCCGCAACATGGCGTGGGGCCCGCACCGCGACGAACTGGTGTCGGTCCCGGCCGCGGACCCCGCGGGCCCGCGCACGGCCTCCCACGTCCGGTGCCTGCGCTTCTACGCCGCGTCGGGCACCGGAGTCTGCCTCCAGGCGGTCCACGGCCCCGTCTCGGACACCTACCGGGCGGTGGTCCTGGACGCGTCCCTGCACGAGCGGGCCCGCTACGACGTCCCGGGCATCCCGTCCCGCGCCCGGGTCTCCCCCAGCGGCCGCTACGCCGCGTGGACGGCCTTCGTGGGCGGGGACTCGTACGCGGGCAGCCGCTTCTCGACCCGGGCGGCGATCGTGGACACCCGCACGGGCGCCCTGACGCCGTCCCTGGAGGCGTACCGGGTCGTCAAGGACGGCAGGACGTACCACGCGACGGACGTGAACTTCTGGGGCGTGACCTTCGCGGCGGACGACCGCACGTTCTACGCCACGCTCGCCACGCGCGGGACGACCTACCTGGTCCGCGGCGACCTGCGCACCCGCACGCTCACCGTCCTCCACCAAAACGTCGAGTGCCCGTCCCTGTCCCCCGACGGCACCCGCGTCGCGTTCAAGAAGCGCGTGGCGGGCCTGCCCGGGGACGCGCCCTGGCGCCTGTACGTCCTGGATCTGCGCACCCTCCGGGAGACCCCGCTCGCCGAGACCCGCAGCGTCGACGACCAGGCCGTGTGGCGGGACCCGCACACCCTGGTGTACGCGCTGCCGGGGGACTACGGCGCGGACCTGTACGAACTCCCGGCCGACGGCACGGGCCACCCCCACCGCACCGCCGCCTCGGCCGTGTCCCCCGCCTATGTGGGGTGAGCCGCCGCCGGCGGGACGCCGAGCGGACAGCGGTACCGTCGCCGCTCCCCTCAAAAAGCGTGCCCCGCACGTTCGTCCCGCTCGGCGTCCCACACGGATCGCGCCAGTCCCCTGATCATGTCGAGACGGGCAGCGAAATCGTCCCTGCCGGACTCGGAATCAAGCGGCCTCCGGAAGTCCACGATCGAGGAGGCCGCGTCGAACATCCGGTCATAGTTCTCGCACGCCTCCCCCAGGTCGAGACGATGTGATGCGGTGTCACGGCGAGGCGCGGCGGTGGCCGCGGCGACAGCGTCACGGAACACCTCGACGACCATGGCCAGGGATTGGGCCACGGCGGCCCTGCGGAGCAGGGTCTCCCTCTCGAAGAGACTCGAAGACTCCCGGCCGCGGAGAAAGGCCGACTTGACTTCTGCCTGCGTCGTCCTGCCCAGGACCTCGGCATCCTGCAGTGCACGCCGAAAGAGCTCGGCCGTGGCGGGATGCAGCGGTTGCGAGACGCTTCCCTCTGCGGGTCGTCCGCCCAGTGCCGCGAAGACCCGGCGGACGCCGCCTTCGACGGCGCTCTCCACATACGTGGGCGACAGGGAATCCCGCTGCACGAGGTCGACGGCCCTGCGCACGGACTGCGTCTGACGCAACAGCTGGTCCAGTTTGGACTCCACCAGGGCCAGGCGGTCCTCGTTCAGCGCGTCTTCCAGGCGGTGCACGAAGGCACCGATGGCCGCGGTGAAGTCGTCCGGAAACCGCATGGGCGCGTAGGGCATCACACGGGAAAACGCATGGGTCACGGTGTCCTCCAACGGCTCGGCGAGGTAACCGTTGACAATGAGGACGGCCTCCACATTGGTCTTCTCCCGGCGGATTCGCCGGGCCGAGTCGGCCAGGCGTTCGGCTTCGGGCTCATGCAGAACGGAACGTGTGATCATGATGGCGCATCCGGCCCCGTCCTGGCCGACGGGCAACCAGTAGTCGGCCGTGACGGCCGGGTCCTCGACCAGCCTCTTCGCCTGCTCGAAGACCCACCCGTTGGCATCCAGGATGCGCGACACCTCGGATCGCACGTCGTCGGGAGTGGAAACCTCGAACTGCTCACGGGCCACTTCCCGCACCATCGCGCGAGTGATGTCGGTGCGCGCCCTGGCGCTCGCCTCGTAGGCATGGAAGCAGAGTCGGATCACCTTTCGGGCGTTGCCGCCGGCCAGCTCGACCAGATACGCGATGGCGTCGTCGCTGAAGGGTGCGACGTCCTCGGAGTCCGTCCCCAGGGAGTTGCGAATGTACTCCCGCGTGTCCTCGAAGGAGAGTGCCGTGGGACGCACAAGACAGGAGATTCTCTGCTTGGCGTCGTCCGGCAGCACCTCCATGAAGTCGGGCAGGCCGCTGAGAACAAGGAGGGAGCGCGACTGGCCGAAGACCTCCAAGAGCTTCTTGAAGGCAAGTACCGCCCCTTGGTTCCGCACGCTCCGCGAGTCACGCGAGAGGACCTTCTCGAACTCGTCGATGATGAGGACGAACCTGTGCCGTTGCCTCCCGTACAGGAAGGCGAACACACCGATGGCCTCGAGCGCGGAGATGTCGTCGTCGATCGTCCGACGGATACCGCGCTCCTGCAGCACGGTGTCCGCGGGGTGTCCTGCCAGCCACTCCCAGACCGCCGCCTCGAACTCCGGCCTCATGAAGAGACCGAGGGCGGTACCGAACTCCTCGTGTTCCGTGAGCCGCCTGAGCCGCTCCTCCAGTTTCTGATGGAAAGTGGACTCCGGCAGCCCGAAGCGCTGCACGATTTCATGCGGGTGCAATCGCCGGTCGGCGAGCAGTTGGGCCACATCCTTGGTGAGCGGCGACTGGCCCAGGTCCTCCGCCACGATGTCGGCATAGTATTCGGCCACGCACCGCCGTACGTCTTTTCTGTCCAGCTGGCCGAAGAAGCGCTCCCGGTAGAGGGCCAGAAAGGTGTCCGCCGGCGCGTCCAGGTAGAAGGCGTGCACCGTCTCGTCCTCGCCGCTCTTGATGCGCCGGAGGAGCTCGATGGTCAGATGGGTCTTCCCTGTGCCGTACTCACCGACGATGGCGATCACGTTGCCCTTGTCGGCGCCGCTCCCCCGACGCTGCTCGTCGTCGGATGAGGCGAGGTACCCGTCCACGTACGACAGAGCCTGTGTCACTGCCGGCGTTTCGATGCTGAAGGCCTCGCCGCCGACCGGGGAGAAGCGCGCCACGGCCGAAGCGGGGAATGGGTTGTCAGGCCGATGCGCCGAGATCCGTCCGTCGTACGAACTCATGACAACAACGCCTTCTCTGCGTAGTATTGAGTGAAATCAGAGTAACTGACCTCGCTGCTCGCGGACAGAATCGCCGTCGCGAATACGTTTTCACACGTCATTTGCAGTTCTCTGATTGTCGTCTGCCCACGGCCCCGTATGCGTGTCCGCATGAACTCCCGAATGGTTTCCTCATCGGTGGTGGGACACTGTGCGTTCAGAGTGGCGGCACGAGCCATTCGGTTGCTGACGAAGTTCCAGCCGTCGTCTTCCTCGAGCACGCCGAGGGCGAGCTGGGTGATGGGTTTCAGCCCCGGGCTCGACTCGACAGCGGCTACGGCCTCGTACGAGGACTCGCAGAAGAAGAGCAACATCTTCTGGGCGTAGCCGGAGTACCGCCGGACCTCTTCGACGAGTTCTGACGGTGGCAGCAGGACCAGGGTGACGACGCCCTTGTCGAGAAGCAGCCTGGAGAGATAGGGATAGAACTTTGCCGGGTCCTCGTATCTCTTCTCGAGCTCGGCGAAGTTCGCGGTCTCGAAGACGCGCCGAAATTGAAGCTCGTCATGCAGTCGGCTGCAGATGTGCCGGTCGCGCGCCTGTGTGTCCGAACCCACGAGGCCGTCGGAGGTGAGGTCGACGATCTGGACCGACGGCGGCGATGTCACCGTCCCCAGGAACTCCCTGGTGGCCCAGGCGCACCGATGCATCAGCGACGTCTTGCCACAGCCCTGCGGACCCGTGATCAGGACCAGTTTTCCACTCTTCCTGAAGTCGTGGTCGACCTGCAGGCCGGCGGTGTAGTCGGAGAACGCCTGCTGACTGTGGTCGACCGGCACATACAGGTCCGCGTGCTCCGCCGACTCCCATGGGCAGAGCGGCCGACCGTCTGCTCCGGTCCGGTCGGGAAGGACGAATGGATTTAACACAGGATCTCCGGGACCGCGTAGATACCGACACCTTGCTATGGATTGGTTATCGACGAAGGCGCTGCCGTGCGGGACGGCCTGAGTCTCACGGGGACCAACGAGGCAAGAGCCGAGGCCGCCTGCTCCGTGTCCGCCTCCAGTCGTGCGATCTGCGATCGCAACCGGTCGGCCTTCCCCTGCCGTTCCGCGAGGGGACCGTGCCAACCGTTCTTGACGTCCTCACGGTAGAAGGAGCCGTCGAGGCTGAGAACCAGGTGTTCCACAAAGGGCCACCGTGTGCACCGCAGGCCCGCCTTGCGCAATGTCGCGACGAGTTGCATGCGCTGCTTGTCGACCGGAGCGGCGCTCGGGCCGCCTCCCGTGGACGTCTCCGTCCACTCCGTCACGTACTGGTTGAGCGCGTCCCTGAACGCGGCGGTCGCCAGGCGGACCTCGTCGGCCGCAGCGATCCTTCTGGTTCGAGCGCCTTGCATCTCCGTGGCGAGCATGGTCAGCACGGAGCCCACAAGGATGGGCAGCAGCCAGGTGAGGAAGGCGGAGTCCGGCTCTTCCTTCGGACCGTTCCCCTCGGACAGGGCCGTCGCTCCGACAAACGCCCGGCATGCCGTCCCGAAGGTCCCTTGCTGCCTCGTGCGCCACTTTTCGAGCGACCGGTCCCCGACGAACCTCTCGCCCCCGGACTCCAGCGCGTCGACCGTACTGTCGTCGGCCAGGACGCCCACGGCCACACCGGCCTCCACCAGGCCGGCACGGTGGGGCCGGGAAAGGCAGTACACCGCTTCCGGATCGCTGATCGAATCCGCGTGGGCGGGGAAAGCCTGAGGGCTGAGGACCGCGAATGCGCCGGCTATCACCAGCAACCGTAAGCACAGGACTCTGGGCACCAACCAACTCCACTGCGTCGCTGCAGCACCCCACCGCCGCTGCCGCTCAGTTGCTGGCACACTCTGCCATGTCCGGACGCGGCCCCGCAGCCACTCGGCCATGCCGGAGCGTCCCGTGGAGCGCCGTGCGAGCCTTCCCCGCACGACGCCCCCACCCGGCCCCGGCCCCGCGCCAGGGGAGCTCCGGGCCGCGATCAGAGCACCGGCAGGCTCTTGCGCAGCTCGAAGGCCGTGACCTCGGAGCGGTACTCCTCCCACTCGTGCTTCTTGTTGCGCAGGAAGAAGTCGAAGACGTGCTCGCCCAGGGTCTCGGCGACCAGGTCGCTGCGTTCCATCAGGGCCAGGGCCTCGCCCAGGTTCTGCGGCAGCGGTTCGATGCCCATGGCGCGGCGCTCGGCGTCCGTCAGGGCCCAGACGTCGTCCTCGGCGCCCGGCGGGAGCTCGTAGCCCTCCTCGATGCCCTTCAGGCCGGCGGCCAGGAGGACCGCGTAGGCCAGGTACGGGTTCGCGCCGGCGTCGAGCGAGCGGACCTCGACGCGCGCGGAGCCCGTCTTGCCGGGCTTGTACATCGGGACGCGGACCAGGGCCGAGCGGTTGTTGTGCCCCCAGCAGATGTACGACGGCGCCTCACCGCCGGCGCCCGCGGTGCGCTCGGAGCCGCCCCAGATGCGCTTGTAGGAGTTCACCCACTGGTTGGTGACCGCCGAGGTCTCCGCCGCGTGCCGGAGCAGGCCGGCGATGAAGGAGCGGCCGACCTTCGACAGCTGGTACTCGGCGCCCGACTCGTAGAACGCGTTCCGGTCGCCTTCGAACAGGGACAGGTGGGTGTGCATGCCGCTGCCCGGGTACTCCGAGAACGGCTTCGGCATGAAGGTCGCCTGCACGCCCTGCTCGAGCGCCACCTGCTTCATGACCAGGCGGAACGTCATGACGTTGTCGGCGGTGGACAGCGCGTCGGCGTAGCGCAGGTCGATCTCCTGCTGGCCGGGGGCGCCCTCGTGGTGGGAGAACTCGACCGAGATGCCCATGGACTCCAGCATGGTGATCGCCTGGCGGCGGAAGTCCATGCCGACGTTCTGCGGGGTGTGGTCGAAGTAGCCGGAGTTGTCGGCGGGCGTGGGACGGGTGCCGTCGACCGGCTTGTCCTTCAGCAGGAAGAACTCGATCTCCGGGTGGGTGTAGAAGGTGAAGCCCAGGTCGGAGGCGCGGGCGAGGGCGCGCTTGAGCACATACCTCGGGTCGGCGAAGGAAGGGGAGCCGTCGGGCATCAGGATGTCGCAGAACATGCGGGCCGTGCCCGGTGCCTCGGCGCGCCAGGGCAGCACCTGGAAGGTCGAGGGGTCCGGCTTGGCGATCATGTCGGACTCGTAGACACGCGCGAAGCCCTCGATGGCCGAGCCGTCGAAGCCGATACCCTCGTCGAACGCCTGCTCGAGCTCGGCCGGCGCCACCGCCACGGACTTGAGGAAGCCCAGCACGTCCGTGAACCACAGGCGTACGAACCGGATGTCGCGCTCCTCCAAGGTCCGGAGCACGAACTCCTGCTGCTTGTCCATCTTCCGCTTCCCCATCCTTGCTGGTCAGGCCGCCTGTCTCCAGTCCCCCGGAGACGGTCGGGCACCTGAGCATCCCACCACAACACCGTTTCATGCGCGTTGCGGACCAAGATCGGCCGGGCGGCCTCTGGCCGAACACCTCACCTACGGCAGGTGTGCTCCTCTGCCGCCCATCTTGCCTGTTCATCGGCTCGTGTGTAATGGCCCACTCTTTCGCCCTTCCGGCGTCCATAATTTGCATCTCAGATGCAAGTTTTACTAGCGTGCTGATCGGCCCAGCGGGCGGGAGCCCGCCCTTCCGCAAAGGAGTTCCGCATGCTGTCCGAGCAGTCCGCCGCCGTCGTGCGCGCCACCCTGCCCGCCGTCGGCGCCGCCATCGGGGAGATCACCCCTCTCTTCTACAAGAAGATGTTCACCGCCCACCCCGAACTGATCCGCGACCTCTTCAACCGCGGCAACCAGGCGGCCGGCACCCAGCCGCAGGCACTGGCGGGCTCGATCGCCGCCTTCGCCACCTACCTGGTGGACCACCCGGACGAACGGCCCGACATGATGTTGAGCCGTATCGCCCACAAGCACGCCTCGCTGGCCGTGACGCCCGAGCAGTACCCGATCGTGCAGGAGAACCTCTTCGCCGCCATAGCCGAGGTCCTCGGTGACGCGGTCACCCCCGAGGTCGCGGCGGCCTGGGACGAGGTCTACTGGCTGATGGCGAACGCGCTGATCGAGCTGGAGCGGCGGCTGTACGAGGAGAGCAAGCAGACCGGCTGGCGGACATGGCGGGTCGTCGGCCGGATCGAGGAGACCCCGGACGTCGCCACCTTCCAGCTGCGCCCGGCCGACGACGAGCCCGTCATGGACTTCCGTGCCGGACAGTACGTCTCCGTCCGCGTGGAGCTTCCCGACGGTGC
Source organism: Streptomyces sp. NPDC007264 (assembly GCF_042869095.1). Lineage (NCBI taxonomy): Bacteria > Bacillati > Actinomycetota > Actinomycetes > Kitasatosporales > Streptomycetaceae > Streptomyces > Streptomyces sp. NPDC007264. The sequence goes on along the minus strand of NZ_JBIAFD010000004.1, from coordinate 370,134 downwards.
CCGGCAGATCCGCCAGTACAGCCTCTCCGCCTCGCCGGACTCGCCGCTGCGGCAGATCACCGTCAAGCGGGTGCACGGTGACGGCAACCCCGACGGAGAGGTCTCCAGCCACCTCCACGCCCAGGTGCACGAGGGCAGCACCCTGGAACTGTCGGCCCCCTACGGCGACCTCGTCCTGGAGGACACCGACGCGCCCCTGCTGCTCGCCTCCGCCGGCATCGGCGTGACCCCGGTGATCGCGATGCTGGACCAGCTCGCCCGCACCGGCCACGACGGCCCGGTCACGGTCGTGCACGGTGACCGCTCCCCCGCCGAGCACGCCCTGCGCTCCGACCACGTGGCCTACGCGGGCAAGCTGGCGAACGCGAGCGTGCACTTCTGGTACGAGGAGGACGCCCCCGAGTCCGCGCACACCGGGACCGTCGACCTGTCCGCCCTGACGATCGCTCCGGGCACGCAGGCGTACCTGTGCGGTCCGCTGCCCTTCATGCGGGCCGTCCGCACCCAGCTCCTGGAGCGGGGCCTGCCCGCCGCGGACATCCACTACGAGGTCTTCGGCCCGGACCTCTGGCTCGGCCAGGCCTGAGGCGTGGAGGAGGAGATCCCCAGCAGCGTCGGTCCCGCCGGCGCGGTGGCCATCTCCTCTATCGTGAAGGGGTCCAGCGAGGCGAAGAACGCCTCCTGGGCCCCTCGCAGTGCCCCGCGCAGCCGGCAGTCGAAGCGGAGCGGGCAGGGCGCGGTGCCGTCGCACTCGACGACCTCGCTGTGCCCCTCGAAGGCGCGCACCACCGTGCCGACCGACACCTTGCGCCCCGCCTCGGTCAGCGCGAGTCCGCCGCCCCGCCCACGCCGGGCGGCCAGCAGCCCCATGTGCTGCAGCTCGGCGACGACCTTCGCGGCATGCGTGTACGGCACGTCGATGGCCTCCGCGACCTGCCGGGTCGTGGGCCTGGACTCGCCGGCGATCGCGAGCCGCATCAGGACGCGCAGCGCCAGGTCGGTGGAGCGCAAGAGCCGCATGCCGCCCAGGGTAAGTAATCGGTATCCGTGGCTCAAATTATCACCACGAAACCCCCACCAAACCGCTTCCTTCGGCCATTGGCCGTGTCCTGTCTCCATACGGCCACACGGGTCCCACTACGATGCGGCGCACCTGCCCCCTTCCCGAAGGAATCGCCATGGGCTCCGCCGAGAAGAACGCCGCCTCCGTCGAGCGCAGGACGCGCATAGAGGAGATGCGCCGCACCGAGCGGGCCCGTGAGCGCCGCAACCGGATCATGGCGATCACGGCCGCCGTGGTCGTCGTCGCGGGTCTCGTCGTCGGCGGGGTGGTCCTCGTCGACGCGCAGTCCGGCGGGAAGGCCGCGGCGGCGAGCGACACGGAGAACGGGAAGAACGGCAAGAGCTCCGGTAGCTCGGGCGACTCGGGTCACTTCGTCACGGGCAAGGACGGGGTGCGGATCTGGAGCGGGAAGCTGTCCCGCACCCACGTCGGCACGGCGGTTGACTACCCGATGCGCCCGCCCGTGGGCGGCAACCACAACCCGGTGTGGCTGAACTGCAACGGCAACGTCTACACCGAGCCCGTGAAGGACGAGAACGCCGTGCACTCGCTGGAGCACGGCGCGGTCTGGGTCACCTACAGCGGCAAGGCGTCGAAGGCCGACGTGCAGGCGCTCGCGGCGAAGGTCAGGAAGACGCCGTACACGCTCATGAGCCCGTACGAGAACCAGAAGGACCCGATCACGCTCTCGGCGTGGGGCCACCAGCTCGGTGTGAAGAGCGCCGCCGACCCGGGCGTCGACGCGTTCCTCGCCACCTACGTCCAGGGCAGCCAGACACCCGAGCCGGGTGCCTCGTGCACCGGCGGGACGATGAAGTGAGGACGCACGTCGGGTGGATCTCCGGGGCCGCGGCCGCGGTGCTCGTCGCGGTCGGCGCGGTCACGTACGCGGTCGCCGAGGACACCCGCTCCACGCCGCACACGCCGCACGCGCCCACCGCCGGCTCCGCGGACGCGGGCTTCGCGCGCGACATGGCGGTCCACCACCAGCAGGCCGTCGAGATGTCGTACATCGTGCGCGACCGCACCCGGAACGAGGAGGTACGCCGGCTCGCGTACGACATCGCGCAGACGCAGGCCAACCAGCGCGGCATGCTGCTGGGCTGGCTCGATCTGTGGGGGCTGCCGAAGGTGTCCCCCGATCCGCCGATGACGTGGATGGGCATGGGCGGCATGGCCTCGGGCAAGGACGGCGCGCTGATGCCGGGCATGGCCACCGACGCGGAGATGACCAAGCTCAACACCCTGGGCGGCCGGCAGGCCGAGATCTTCTACCTGCAGCTGATGACCGACCACCACAAGGGCGGCATCCACATGGCCGAGGGCTGTGCCGACCTGTGCACGGTGGGGGTGGAGAAGAGGCTCGCGCGGGGCATGGCCGACGCCCAGCGGTCGGAGATCGAGCTGATGACGTCCATGCTCGCGGAGCGGGGCGCGAAGCCGCGCGGCTAGGTGCGGCGAGCGTGCGTGGAATCGAGTCCTTCCTTTCGCGCCTCATCCGGTTCTAGGCTCGTCGGGACTTGCTGGTCGGAGCTCAGACGTCTGGACCACCGGGGGAAGCTGTGGACGTGCCGACGCTGATCCTGCTGGGGGCGGCAGGAGGGGCACTGCGGGGGCTTCTCGACGTCTACACCCGGTTCCTCGACTGGCGGTCGGACCGGCGTGCCCATTTTCGATTACCGCTGGGGCAAGAGGACGAGCCACCACGTTTCCAGAAGTACTTCGACCCGGTCGGTGATCCTGTCGCAGCGGTGGTGCACAGCCTCATGGGCGCCGGAGCCGCAGTGCTGTTCGGCACCACGGGACAGATCACCGGAGCCTATGCCGCCATCGTCGTCGGAGTCTCCGCGCCGGTGATTCTGACCCAGCTCAGTCGTATCCAGTCGGTGAGTGATGCGCTCACCGGGCAGACGGAGGCGGTGGCGAGCCCCGGCGCCGGGAAGCGGGTGTCCGAAGTGGACTCACCGTCGGCGGTCCCCGCTTCGCTGCCCACGGCCGCGAACTCGGGCGATCCCGTCTCCGCGCCGCCCACCTCCCGTGGACCGCAGGTGTCTCCGGTCGTGTCCGCGGACGGTCGCCGGCCCCGCCCGGACGCACGCGTCGGCCTCCAGCCGGACACCGGGCAGCCGCACGTGAACGGCCGGCCGGCGGACGCCACGGGCGGGCCCGGGCGCGGTCTCGGCGGCCTCGGCACGCCGCCGGTTCCTCGCGGTCCGGTGGTCGGAGAGGAGGAGACGACGTGACGACGCGGCTCTCCTTGCACTCGCGTATCGCCGCAAGCGTCTTGGGTGTCGACCGGTCGGGTCGGCGGCCGCCGACCGTCGACCAGCAGCGCCTCCTGCCGCTGAGGCACCGTTTGCTGGCTTCGCTTCTGGGGATTCGAGTACGTCCGCACGCGCCTCGCGCCTCCGGGGAGGCCGACCGGCCGGCAACCGTACGGACAGGGGGCCGTCGGGCGTCCGACCGGGACTCGGCGGAGAGGGGAACCGCGTCGTCGGATGCCCGGGGCTCGGGGCTCGGCCCTGCGCCGGGACAGAGCCCGTCGTCCCAGAACCGGCGCCGACAGGGGCACGTGGCCCGCAGGGGCGTCGGTTCTGTTCCGCAGCGCCTGATGAGCGAGGACCGCCAGGACTACGAGCGGATCCTCGATGAGGCGCTGCGCTCCGCACCACACCGCCCGGACCTGACCGCCGTGGGACAGCGGCTCAACCCCGAACAGCTGCGCACCATGGCACTGAACGCCACCGCCCTCATCACCGCGGCGGCGGCCACCGAGTACCACCACTACGTGAAGGTGCGCGAGGAACTGCGCCGGCCGGGGCCCGCCGCTGTGGAAGAGGCCGCCGCGAGCGCCGGGGCCGTCGCCGTCCTCGCGGTTCTCACCCCCGTCCTCACCGGTACCGCCGCGGCGATCTTCCTGCTCGTGGGCTACGTCCTCAGGATGGTCGACCCGCACCGGACGCACGCCCGGACCCTCCTGACCACGGGGTGGGTCTTCGGGGCGGTGACCGCAGTGGCGATCCTGGTCGCCGCGATCGGCCTCCTGCTCACCGCACTGCGCCACGGCTCCTCCGCACACGAGGAGAGTTCCAGGGGCGAGTCGACGGCGGAGGTGGCCCGGGCCAGGGAAGCCTGGCGCGAGGCCCTGCTGGAACGCGGCATCCTGCCGTTCCTGCGCGACGCGCTCGCCGATCCGGGCGAGGCCGCGCTGAGCCGGAGGACACCGGAACCGACACACAGCCGTATCCCGCACCTCGGCTACGACCACCCGGGCTCCACCGGCCCGGACAGCGGCCCCGCCACGGGACCGCACCCCGGCTACTCCGACCCGGAGTTCACCGGCCCGGACCTCGGGGAGCCGGAACACGAACCGGACTGACGCGGACGGCACCGCAAGGCTGTCACGGCGATCGCAACCATCCCGCAACCGCCGGCAGCACCCAAACCCTCTCAAACACCCTGGCGTTTCCTCCACTTGGGCTCTTCTTGGCCTTTTCATTCCCCTGGCATGAACGGTTCGCCGAAAGAGTGGCCCCCACCGTGTGATCCACTCTCCGCGCCGTCACGCGCGGTGGGTTCTACGCGGATCACCGGCCACTACATGCGACGAACCGCATCGCAGGGGGTTTCATGAGATCCAACCGCGCCAAGGCGCGCGCCGGGGTGAGCATGGCAGCGACACTGCCGCTGCTCGCCGGCGCGCTGGCGCTCGGCATACCCGCGGCGCACGCCGCGGACCACCCGGGCCGGGACACGCTCGCCGGCACCAAGCCCGCGTGGGCCACGGCCGGGGCGGACAGGGGCGCGACCCCGGACAGCGCCCAGGTCTCCGCCCGGGTCTACCTCGCCGGCCGCGACGCCGCCGGCCTGGCCGCATACGCCAAGGCCGTGTCCGACCCGTCGTCGCCCGTCTACGGCAGGTACCTGAGCGCCAAGCAGACGGAGAAGCGCTTCGGCGCGACCAAGGCCCAGGTGGCCGCGGTGACGTCCTGGCTCAAGGCATCGGGCCTGAAGGTCACCGCCGTCACCCGGCACTACGTCGCCGTCACCGGTGACGTGGCCGCCGCCGAGAAGGCGTTCGGCACGCAGCTGCACAACTACGCCAAGGGTTCGCGGACCTACCACGCGCCCTCGCGTACGGCCTCGGCGCCGGACAGCCTGAAGGGCGCCGTCCTGACCGTCACCGGCCTCGACAACGCCCCGCACAAGGCGAGCCACAAGGACCAGCTGCCGCCGCCGGACGCGGTGTTCCGCAACTCCGGGCCGTTCTCCTCGTACCACGGCTCGAACATCGCGAGCACGCTGCCGGACGCCTACGGCACGAAGATCCCGTACGCCGTGCAGGGCTACACGGGCAAGCAGCTGCGGGCCGCCTACGGCGCCGGCAAGCGCACCGGCAAGGGCGTGCGGGTGGCCATCACCGACGCGTACGCCTCCCCGACCATCGCCTTCGACGCGGCCACCTACGCGAAGAAGCACGGCGACGCGGCCTACACCACGGGCCAGCTGCGCCAGGTCCTGCCGAAGAACTACACGAAGACCGAGGAGTGCGGGGCCGCCGGCTGGTACGGCGAGGAGACCCTCGACGTCGAGGCCGTGCACGCGGTCGCCCCGGGCGCGAGCATCACGTACGTCGGTGCCGCCTCCTGCTACGACAACGATCTGCTCGACTCGCTCGGCAAGATCGTCGACGGTCACCTGGCCGACATCGTCTCCAACTCGTGGGGCGACATCGAGGCCAACCAGACGCCGGACCTCGCGGCGGCCTACGACCAGGTCTTCCAGTTCGGCGCGGTCCAGGGCATCGGCTTCTACTTCTCCTCCGGCGACAACGGCGACGAGGTCGACAACACCGGGACGAAGCAGGTCGACACTCCGGCCAACTCGGCGTGGGTGACGGCGGTCGGCGGCACCTCGCTGGCCGTGGGCAAGTACGACAAGTACCTCTGGGAGACCGGCTGGGGCACCGAGAAGGCATCGCTGTCCGCCGACGGCACGAGCTGGGTGAACTTCCCCGGCGCGTTCACCTCCGGCGCGGGCGGCGGCACCAGCAGGACCGTTGCGGAGCCCTACTACCAGAAGGGTGCCGTACCGGACTCGCTCGCCAAGGCGAACAGCGCCGACGGGAACCGGGTCGTCCCGGACATCGCGGCGATCGCCGACCCCAACACCGGCTTCAAGGTCGGCCAGACGCAGACCTTCCCGGACGGCACGCAGCAGTACAGCGAGTACCGGATCGGCGGCACCTCGCTCGCCGCGCCGGTGATCGCGGCCGTGCAGGCGCTGGCCCAGGAGGCACGCGGCGGCAAGGCCATCGGCTTCGCCAACCCGGCGATCTACGCCAAGTACGGCTCGAAGGCGTACCACGACGTCACGGACACCCCGACGGGCTCCGAACTCGCCGTGGCACGCGTCGACTTCGCCAACGGCTTCGACGCCGCGAACGGCGTGCTCACCTCCGTCCGCAGCCTCGGCAAGGACAGCTCCCTCAAGGCCGTGAAGGGCTATGACGACGTGACCGGCGTGGGTTCGCCCGCTCCCGGCTACGTCGAGTCGTGGCGCCGGCACTGACGGACGACCGTCCACGGCTGACCGCGTCGCGCCCGTCCCCCATGACCGGGGGGCGGGCGCACGTGTGTGTCAGGCGGTTTCCAGTACGGCGTCGGCGACGTCCTGCGGCCGGTCCAGCATCACCATGTGGCCGGAGCGTTCGGCCACCCGGAAGGTTCCGTTCAGCAGGTCAGCGAGGGCGCGCTGGCGGTCCAGCCAGTGCGGCGCACCGGCCGCGAGCACGGTGACCGGGAGGTCCGGCAGCGGCATCGCGCGGCGCAGGGCCGCGAGTTCGACGGCCTGGTCGGTGTAGGTGGCGTTCTCGGCGAGGATCGCGTCGAAGGAGCGGCGCGTGGAGTAGACGCCGCGGACGAGGGCGGACGGCGCCGGATCGCCGCCTCCGGTGCGGGAGGCCCGTACGACGGCGCGGCGCAGGCCCGGCAGCAGGACGCGCGGCACGCCGGCGACGCCGAGCAGCGTGGCGCACGCGCGGGTGGCGGCGTCCCGGGCCGGCCGGGCCCGGCGGGGACGCGGTTCCTCCTCGACACTGGAGTCGACGAGCACCACGCCCGCCGCCCGGTGAGGCAGCAGCCGCGCGAACGCCTCGGCGTGGAAACCGGCGAGCGAGTGCCCGACCACGGTCGCGGGCCCGTCGAGCCCCAGCGCGTCCAGGACCTGTCCGATCCGCCGGGCCTCGGCGCGGAGCGTCGGCCACGCCTGCGCGGGTCCGCTGAGGCCGAGCCCGGGCCGGTCGAACCGCACGACGGTCCGCCGGGGCGCGAGCAGCGGCACGACCGGGTCCCAGTCGAACCAGCACATCCCGAGACCGGGGCTCAGGACGCACGGCGGTCCCGTGCCGTCCACGCGGACGTGGTGGCGGACCCCGTCGATGCGCACGTGGAGCGCCTCGCCGCCGGCGCGGTGCACGTGCAGCGCCTCGCCGCCGGCGCGCGGCCGCGCGGGAGCGCCGCCCCCGCGTTCCTGGATCATGGCCCGGTCTCCCTCCCTGCCGTGTGGTGTGGGGGGTGATGACGAGCGTACGCGGCCCGCGACGCGGCCTGCGACGGGGCGTGCGCCGGCCCGCGACGCGGCGTGCGTCGGCCCGCGACCGATACCCGGCGGGGGTAAGGTGCCGGCATGAGGACGAGGAGCCGCGAGCGCTACGGACAGCTGCTGCTGTTCGCCGCACTGCTCTTCGGGATCCTCACGATGCACACGCTGGGGCATCCGTCGCAGCACGAGGCGGCGTCGTCCGGCACGGCGGTCGCCGCCGCTCACCCTGGGGCCCGGGCCCACGCCCGGGCCGTCACGCCCGAGGCGACGGCCGTCCCCGTGCCGTCGGTGCATGCCTGGCCGCCCCCGATGACCGGGATGGACCCGCTGTCGGTCTGCCTCGGCGTGCTCGGCTCCTTCACGTTGCTCGTGCTGCTGGGCGTGACCGCGGCAGGCCCCCGCGAATCCCGCGACCCCCCGCTCCGGCTCACGCGGCGGCTGCGGGCGCTGTGGCCCGACCCCCCGCCGCCGAGGTCCCTGCTGACCCGTCTTTCGGTGCTGCGCCAGTAGGCCGGCGCACCGGCCGCCTCGTGCTGCCCGCGCGGATCCGCGCGGCGCGGCGCATGTGAGGCGGTGGACGCGTCCCTTCCGCAGGCAACACCACCACGACGAGGTGTCACCCGGTCATGTCTTCTCGCACCACCACTCCCCCACGTACCGCGCCCACCCGCCGCACCGTGCTCGGTGCGGCCGTCGCCGCCGGAACGGCGGCCCTGGCGGCCTGCAAGAACCCGGCCGGCGCCGGTGCCGGGGCGTCCGGCGCCCCCGGCGGATACGTCGACCCCGCGGGGCCGGAGGTCGCCGTCGCGGAGCGCGCACGCGGCGGCGGACCGCTCCGGACGGTCCGGCTCACCGCCACCGCGACCTCGCTGGACCTCGGCGGCCGTACGGTCAGGTCCTGGGCGTACGGCGACGGGCTGCCCGGCAGGGAGGTCCGGGTCACCGCGGGCGACACGCTCGCGCTGACGCTCGCCAACCACCTCCCCCAGTCGACGTCCCTGCACTGGCACGGCGTCGCCCTGCGCAACGACATGGACGGTGTCCCCGGCCTCACCCAGCGCGCGATCGCGCCGGGCGCCGCGTTCACCTACCGCTTCACCGTGCCGCACGCGGGCACCTACTGGTTCCACCCCCACTCGGGCACCCAGCTGGACCGCGGGCTGTACGCACCGCTGATCGTCGAGGATCCGAAGGAGCCCCTGTCGTACGACAAGGAGTGGGTCGTCGTCCTGGACGACTGGGTCGACGGGGTGGACGGGTCGACGCCGGACGCCGTGCTGAGGGAGCTGGGCGGCGGCATGCGCGGCATGGACATGGGCGCTATGGACATGGGCGGCACGGACATGGGCGGCACGCACACGGACGGCACGCACACGGACGGCACGCACACGGACGAGGACGACGGCGGCTCCACGGGCCACTCCGGGCACGGGATGTCCGGCACGTCGGGCAGGTCCGGCACGTCGGGCGGCTCCGGCAGGTCGGGCAGGTCGGCTCCGGGGAGCCCCTCGCCGTCCGCCTCCGGCCCCTCCCGGATGCTCATGGGCGCCCACAGCGATCTGCTCGGCGGGGACGCGGGCGATGTGGCCTACCCGTACTACCTGGTCAACGGTCGTACGGCGACGGCGCCCACGGTGTTCCGGGCACGCCCCGGCGACCGCATCCGGATCCGGCTGGTCAACGCGGGCGGGGACACCGCCTTCCGGGTGGCCCTCGGCGGCCACCGGATGACCGTGACCCACACGGACGGCTACCCCGTGCGGCACGCGACGACGGACGCGCTGCTGATCGGCATGGGCGAGCGGTACGACGTGCTGGTCACCGCCCGGGACGGCGTCTTCCCGCTGACCGCGTTCGCCGAGGGCAAGAACGCCTCGGCACGCGCCCTGTTGAGGACGGGCGGCGGCACCGCGCCCGCCGCGTCCGCGCGTCCCGAGGAGCTGGGCGGGCGCGTGCTGACGGCGAACCGGCTGAGGGCCGACGAGTCCGTGGCGCTCGCGTCCCGGGCACCGGACCGGACGGTGCGGCTGCGGCTGACGGGCAGCATGGCGCGCTACGACTGGGCCTTCGACGGCAAGCCCTACACCGCCGGCCGGCGGCATCCCGTGCGGGCCGGTGAGCGGGTGCGGCTCGTCTTCTCCAACGCCACCGCCATGTGGCACCCGATGCATCTGCACGGCCACACCTTCGGGCTGGCCGGCGTCGCGGGCGGCGCGCGCAAGGACACCGCGGTCGTGCTGCCGCACGGGCGGCTGACGGTGGACTTCGACGCCGACAACCCGGGGCTGTGGATGGTCCACTGCCACAACGTCTACCACGCGGAGGCGGGGATGATGACGGTGCTCGGCTACCAGGGGTGAGGGCCGGCGGGGCGCCCCGCGTGGAGGCACCTTCCACCCGGGGCGCCCCGTCCCCTCCGGGCGTTCAGGACGCGGGGGCGTCGACCTTCACCCGCGCCGCCACCGGCAGGTGATCGCTCCCCGTCCGCGGCAGCGTCCACGAGCTGACCGGTTCCACGTCCCTGACCATGATCTGGTCGATCCGCGCCATGGGGAACGAGGCCGGCCAGCTGAACCCGAAGCCGCTGCCCGCCGCGCCCTGCGTCGAGCGCATCTGCGAGGTGACGGCGTTGAGCGCGCGGTCGTTCATGGTGCCGTTGAGATCGCCGAGCAGGATCGCCCTGTGCAGCTTCTCGCCCGCGATGGCCTTGCCCAGCGCGTCGGCGCTGGTGTCCCGCTGCCGGGCGGTGAACCCGGCCTCCAGCTTCACCCGGACGGAGGGCATGTGCGCGACGTAGACGGCGACCGGTCCCTCCGGCGTCGTCACGGCAGCCCGCATCGCCCGCGTCCAGCCCAGCTTGATGTCCACGGCCCTCACCCCGCTCAGCGGGTACTTGCTCCACAACCCCACGGTGCCCTGCACGGAGTGGTACTTGTACGCCGGCGCGAGCGCCCGCTCGTACACCGGAACCGCGGACGCCTTCAGCTCCTCCAGGGCCAGCACGTCCGCACCGGAACCCGCCACCTGGCGGGCGGTGCCGGAGGGATCGGAGTTGTCGGCGTTGACGTTGTGCGTGGCGACGGTCAGATCGCCTCCGCCGCCCGTCTTGTCGCCGAACAGCCCGCCGAAGAGGTTGAGCCAGACCGCCAGGGGCAGCAGGACGGCGATCAGCGCGGTCGCCGACCGGCGAACCAGCGCGAGGACCAGCAGCAGCGGGACGAGCACGACACCGAGCCAGGGAAGGAACGTCTCGGTGAGACTGCCGAGGTTGCCGATGGTGTTGGGGATCTGCGCGTGCAGCAGCATCACCAGCGCCAGGACGACCGCGAGGGCCGCCGACACCACGCCGCGGCGCCAGATGCCGCGGTCGCCGCGGAGGGTGTCGTACAGGCGCCGGAACCAGGGTCCTCGGCGGTCCTGCCCGGTGCCGCCGTTGTCCGTCTCCGCCACGTACGCCTGCGCCATACCGTCGCCTCACCACTTGCCGTGCACACCGTCGTCCCCCGCTACGACCCTAGGGGATGATCGGCTCCCGTCCCGCCGCGCCCATGACGGCCGTTACGCGCACGAGGACGACGAAGGCGGCGTCCCGAGTTCCGGACGGCGGCCCGGGAAGGGCCTTCTGTGACGAAACCCGCACACGTCCGTCAGGAACTGACGGGTCGTAGCCCCTTCAGGACCGTGTCGACGATCTGCTCGGCGAGGCCCTCCTCCAGTGCGGCGTCGGGCCGCAGGACGGAGCGTACGAGCATGGGGCCGACGAGGATGTCGTTCATCAGGTCGACGTCCACGTCCTGGCGCAGTTCGCCGTTGAGCTGCCCGCGGCGCAGGAGGTCCACCCCGAGCCGGCGCCGGGGGGCGATGACGGTCGCGTGGTAGGCGGCCCAGATTCTGGGGCTGCTCTTCATCTGGCCGTGCACGTTGCGCAGGAGCGCCGAGGAGCGGCTGGCCAGACCGCGCTGCCGCAGCGACTCCAGGAGCACGACGAGGTCGTCACGCAGGGAGGTGCCCGGCAGTTCGGGGTCCTCGGGCTCGGCGGCGCGCATGACGTCGACGAAGAGGTCCTCCTTGTTGCTCCACCGCCGGTAGATGGTGGCCTTGCCGACGCCGGCGGTGCGGGCGATGCGCTCGATGGACAGGTCCGCGAGGGGCGCTCCGTCCTCGATCAGCTTCATCACCCCCTCGATGATGGCCCGTTCGACGGCCTCGCTGCGGGGGCGTCCGCGCGCGGGGCAGCCCTGCTGGGGCCGGCTCTCGGTGAGGCTCACGTTCGACTCCGTCCTTGCTGCGCTGGGATGAGATTCTCCCCCGTGCAGGCCGTGCCGGGCACCCGGCCCCCGGGAACCCGGCATGACGTGACGTCAGTTCTCGGCCGTCACCAACTCCGCTTCCTGCGTGCCCTCTTGCGGTGCGGGCGCCTTTCCGGGCAGGAACATGGCCACGACGGCCGTACCGATCACCGCCACGCCCGCGCCGCACAGCGCCGTGACGTGCATCGCGTGCAGGAACGCGTCGTTGGCCGGCGAGACGAGCGCCCTGCCGCTCGGGCCGAGCTTCGCGGCCACACCGAGCGTCGCCTCGATCGACTCCCCCGCGGTGTGACGGAGTCCCGGCGGAAGGACGGAGAGCTGGTCCTGGATGCCGTCGCGGTACGCCGTCGACAGGACCGAGCCGAGCACCGCGATGCCGAGCGCGCCCCCGACCTGACGGAAGGTGTTGCTGAGCGCGGACGCGGAGCCGGCCTTCTCGCGGGGCAGCGCCTGCATGATGACGACGCTGGTCGGGGTCATGATGTGCGCCATGCCGGTGCCCATCAGGAAGAAGATGACCTCGAGGATCCAGATGGGCGTGTCCGCCTCCAGCGCGGAGAACGCGGCGAGCATCGCGGCGATGACCACCATGCCCGCGGTGGTCGTGGCCTTGTTGCCGAACCGGTCGACCAGCAGCCGGGCGCGCGGCGCGAAGATCATCTGCGCGGCGGCCAGGGGCAGCATCAGCAACCCCGTCTGCAGCGGCGAGTAACCCCGCACGCTCTGGGTGTAGAAGACGGAGAAGAAGGTCACGCCCATCAGCGCGAAGAAGACCAGCGCGATGGCGGCGATGCAGGCGGAGAAGACCTTGTTCCTGAAGTACGTGACGTCGATGGACGGGTGGTCGCTGCGCTTCTCGAACACCACGAACAGCGTGAGGACGGCGAGGCCCGCGGCGATGGTCGCGAGCACCTTGGCGTCGGTGAAGTCGGCCAGCTGACCGCCCTTGATGATGCCGTAGACCAGCAGGACCAGGCCGATCACGGACAGGACGACGCCGACGGGGTCGACACGGCCGGGCTTGGGGTCGCGGGAGTCGGGGACCAGCCACACCATCAGGCCGAGCGCGAGGAGCACGATCGGCACGTTGATCAGGAAGACGGAGCCCCACCAGAAGTGGTCGAGGAGCACCCCGCCGGTGATGGGCCCGATGGCGATGGCGAGGCCGACGCCGCCCGCCCAGATGCCGATGGCCTTGGGCTGCTCGTCACGCTCGAAGACGTTCATGAGGACGGCGAGCGTGGCCGGCATCACGAAGGCCGCGCCGAGACCCATGATCGCGCGGAACGCGATGAGCTGGGCCGGCGAACCCGACTCCGCGGCGAGCGCCGATCCCGCGCCGAACAGGGCGAGCCCGGCCAGCAGCGTCTTCTTGCGGCCCAGACGGTCGCCCAGGAGTCCCGCGGTGAACAGCAGCCCGGCGAAGACGAGGGTGTAGGCGTTGATGGCCCATTCCAGCTCGCTCTGCGTGGCGCCCAGACCGGTCGGTGCCGGGGTGGAGATGGTCTTGATCGCGACGTTCAGGATGGAGTTGTCGAGCACCACGATCAGCAGGCTGAGCATCAGCACGCCGAGGATGGCCCACCGGCGCCGGTGCACCGCCTCGGGCACCCGCCGTGCGACTGGGGCAGCAGGGGTAGTCATGGCAAAAAGCCTAGGCCGTTTCCGATACGGAACGGTCTCGTATCGGAAACCTTTACGGAGAAGTTAAGAAAATCCGACCACAGCCGCTCGGCGGCGTGAGCGGGGTCGCGCCCCCTCCTCTAGCCGCGCGTGGCACGAGGTGCCACCATGGAGACGATCCGGGGACGCCGTCAGGGCGCCTCGAGATGACCGAAGGAGCCGTTGCGATGACGCAGCTTCCGGCTGCCCAGGGGCAGCCTGCTCAGGGTGCGCTCAAGCCCTCCGACAGCAGCAAGGCACTGTACGGAGGAAAGAGCACCCGCCGCATCACCGTGCGCGACGTCACCACCGCCAAGGAGCGCGGTGAGAAGTGGCCCATGCTCACCGCCTACGACGCGATGACCGCGTCCGTGTTCGACGAGGCCGGCATCCCGGTCATGCTCGTCGGCGACTCGGCGGGCAACTGCCACCTCGGGTACGACACGACCGTACCCGTCACCCTCGACGAGATGACCATGCTCTCCGCCGCCGTCGTACGGGGCACCCGGCGCGCCCTGATCGTCGGCGACCTGCCCTTCGGCTCCTACCAGGAGGGTCCCGTACAGGCGCTGCGTTCGGCCACCCGCCTGGTGAAGGAGGCCGGGGTCGGCGCGGTGAAGCTGGAGGGCGGCGAGCGCTCGCACCGCCAGATCGAACTGCTGGTCGAGTCCGGCATCCCGGTCATGGCGCACATCGGTCTGACCCCGCAGTCCGTCAACGCCATGGGCTACCGCGTCCAGGGCCGCGGCGAGGAGGCCGCGCACCGGTTGCTGCGGGACGCCAAGGCCGTGCAGGACGCGGGCGCCTTCGCGGTGGTCCTGGAACTGGTGCCGGCGGAGCTGGCCGCCGAGGTCACCCGCACGCTGCACATTCCCACGGTCGGCATCGGGGCGGGCCCCGAGACCGACGCGCAGGTGCTGGTGTGGACCGACATGCTCGGCCTGACCGGCGGCCGGGTGCCGAAGTTCGTCAAGAAGTACGCGGACCTGCGCCAGGTCATGGGTGACGCGGCCAGGGCGTTCGCGGAGGACGTCGTGGGCGGCGCCTTCCCGCTCGAGGAGCACTCCGTGCACTGACGCCCGCGCCGGCCCGCCCGCCACGGAAGCCGGACCCCCGTGGGCCGTCCACGGCCGACCGCGCCCCCCGCCGCCGGCCCGCACGACGGCCCCGTCCCGCGCCCCCCCCGCAGGGGCGCCGCGACAGCCCGCCGATCTTCCCCCGTCGGCGGGCTGTCGCCCTTGTGCGCCTCTAGGTCGGCTGTAGGCGGGCTGTCGGTGGCTGTAGGCGGGCTGTCGGTGGTTTGTCGGTGGCGGCTGACACCGTGGTCGGCATGACGCGAATCGACAAGAACCCCGCCGAGGCCGCCCCGGACGCGGCCGTCACCGTACGGGGGCTGGTCAAGCACTACGGCGAGACCAAGGCGCTGGACGGCGTCGACCTCGACGTGCGCGAGGGCACCGTCCTCGGCGTACTCGGACCCAACGGCGCCGGCAAGACCACCCTCGTCCGCTGCCTGTCCACCCTCATCACTCCGGACGCCGGCCACGCGACCGTCGCCGGCTACGACGTCGTACGCCAGCCGCGGCAGACGCGGCGCGTGATCGGCCTCACCGGCCAGTACGCCTCGGTCGACGAGAAGCTCTCCGGGTACGAGAACCTGTACATGATCGGCCGGCTCCTCGACCTGCCCCGCAAGGAGGCCCGCGCCCGGGCCGACGGGCTCCTGGAGCGGTTCTCCCTGACGGAGGCCGCCAAGCGCCCGGCGTCCACGTACTCCGGCGGCATGCGGCGGCGGCTGGACCTCGCCGCCTCCATGATCGGACACCCGGCCGTCCTGTATCTCGACGAGCCGACCACCGGCCTCGACCCGCGCACCCGCAACGAGGTGTGGACCGAGGTCAGGCGGATGGTCGCCGAGGGCGCCACGGTGCTGCTCACCACCCAGTACATGGAGGAGGCCGAGCAACTGGCCTCCGAGCTGACCGTCATCGACCGCGGCAAGGTCATCGCGGGCGGCCGCATCGACGAGCTGAAGGCGAGGGTGGGCGGCCGCACGCTGCGCATCCGCCCGGCGGACCCGCTGGAGCTGCGCCCGACCGCCGCGGCGCTCGACGAGTTCGGCCTCACCGGCCCCGGCAACGCGACCGTGGACACCGAGACCGGCACGGTCCTGGTGCCGGTCGTCAGCGACGAGCAGCTGACCGCGGTGGTCGGCGCGCTCACCGCCCGCGGCGTCACGCTCGCCGGCATCACCACCGAACTGCCCAGCCTGGACGAGGTGTTCCTGTCCCTCACCGGCCACAAGGCCGGTGCCCCGCAGGACGCCTCCCCCGCCCGTGAAGAGGTCGCCGCATGAGTTCCGCCGCCGTCACCGCACCCGCCGCCCCGGTCGTGGAAGGCCGCATCGGGCTGCGCGCCAACCTGCGCCACATCGGCGCCCTGGTCCGCCGCAACCTGCTGTGGATCCGGCAGGACCCGGAGTCCATGTTCGACGCGATCCTCATGCCGATCGTCTTCACCCTGCTGTTCGTGTTCGTCTTCGGCGGCGCGATCGCGGGCACCCACAACCGCGACGCCTACGTCAACTACGTGATCCCCGGCCTCATGGCGATGATGGGCATGAACATCGCCATGGGGGTCGGGACCGGCTTCAACCAGGACTTCCAGACGGGTGTGATGGACCGCTTCCGGTCCCTGCCGATCGCCCGCTTCTCCGTCCTGATCGCCAAGATCACCGTGGAGATCGGCCGCATGCTGGTCGCCACGGCCGTGCTCCTCACGGTCGGGTTCCTCCTGGGCCTGTCCGTGGCGAACGTGCCGGGGCTGTTCGCCGCCGTCGGGCTGTCGATGGTGTTCGGCTTCGGCATCATGTGGATCTTCTTGACCATGGGCGTCCTGATGAAGAACGCCCAGGCCATCCAAGCGATGGGGTTTCTCGTGCTGATGCCTCTGCAGTTCGGCTCGTCCATCTTCGCGCCCACGAACACCATGCCCGGCTGGCTCCAGGCCTTCACGGACTACAACCCGCTGTCGTCGCTGGCGGACGCCGCACGCGGGCTGATGAACGGCGGCCAGCCCATCGCCCACGACGTGCTCGTGACCGTCATCTGGTCGGTGGTGCTCACGGCGGTCATGGCACCGATCGCCATCCGCAAGTTCACCACCAAGAGCTGACCCGGGTGCCGGCCGCGCCGGTCCGCGTCAGACGAGGGCGGCGGCCTCCTCCAGGGAGAGCCCGCCGCCCTGCGCGTACGCGGCCCGGAACGCCTCGTCGCCCAGCACGGCCCTGGTGCCCGCCTCCGCCCTCTCGCGCGCCTCGCGTTCCGCCGGGGTCGGGACGTGGCCGAGCGGCAGCAGCCCGTCGGCGGCGCCCAGGCACAGGGCGGCTTCCCGGGCACGGCGCCCGCCCTCCACGCCGGCGAGCACGATCGCGGCGGTGACCAGCTGCATGGAGGGCAGGTGCGGCATGATCATCTGGATCATCTGGTCCCCGGCCCGCCCGAGCGCCTGACGCACCTTGGGCAGGGCCTCGTCGTAGCGCTCCTCGGAGGCGTCCAGCCACGCCTCGAGACCGAGTACGAAGGCATCGAAGATCACGAAGGTGACGGCCTGGAACTCGTCCCGCAGCAGACGCAGTTGCTGGCGCGCCTCGGACACGCGGCCGGTGCGGGAGAGCCACATCGCCAGGAACATACGGGCCGCCGGCAGGGCGTCGTGCCCCACGCCGTGGTCCTCGTCGAGCACTTGGCGCAGCAGTTCCTCGCCCCGCTCGCTCTGCCCCGAGTCCAGCAGGACACCGCCGAGGCGGGCGCCGAGCACGGCCTTCTGGGAGCGGGCGCCGAGCTGCTCGGCGTACTCCCGCGCGGCCTCGTAGTCGGCGGCGGCGAGCACGTAGTCACCACGGCGCTCGTGCGCTTCACCGCGCGCGGACAGGGCCTCGGCCACGCCCCATGCGTCCCCGATCCGGCGGAAGGTCTCCAGCGCCTCGTCCGCGTCCCGGGTGGCGTCGCCCGCCCAGTGGCTGCGGTTGGCCAGGATGTTGGCCCGCAGCTGCAGCGTCTGTGCCAGTTCCCAGGAGTAGCCGAGCTCACGGCAGGTGCGCACCGCCTCGTCGAGGACCGTCTGCATGCGCTCCGGGTCGCCGGTGAACAGGACGGCGAAGAACCACAGCAGGCCGGGCACGCGACAGGTCTGCGGCTGGCCGGGACGGTAGGTCTCGCTGATGATGCGCAGTTTCTCCTTGGCCTGTGGCGTCTCCCACGCCTCCAGATCCATGTCCATGCAGGCGAGATGGATCAGATGGGCGCCGCGGCGGGCCTCGTCGAGCACCTCCGGGCGCATCGGCGGCGGGGCGTCGGTGCACCTCTCGGGCAGGTCCGGCGCGGGCCGCCCGGGCGGCGCGAAGGGATCGGGGCCGAGAGGCATCACGGCTTCGGCCCAGACGCGGGCCTCGCTGCGCAGGTCGCGCATCTGCCAGTACCAGGCCAGCGAGTGCAGCAGGCAGAGCGCCTCCTGCTCGTCGCGGGCGGCGACGGCGCGGCGCAGCGCGGTGCGCAGGTTCTCGTACTCCACCTGCAACCGTTCGATCGCGGCCCGCTGTGCCGACGAGCGCAGCAACGGATCGGTGGTGCGGGCGAGTTCGCGGTAGTACGTGAGGTGGGCGCGTTCGGCGCCGGACCGCTCACCCGAGGCGTCGAGCCGTTCGCCCGCGTACTCGGCGACGGTCTCCAGGAGCCGGTAGCGCATCTCCCCGTCCACCGAAGGGACCGCCACCACCAGGGACTTGTCGACGAGCGAGCCGAGCGCCTCCAGCGCGGCGGGGCCGCACACGGCCTCGGCGGCGGTGAGGTCGCAGCCGCCGGAGAACACCGACAGCCTCCGCAGCACCGTGCGTTCGTCCGCGCCGAGGAGGTCCCAGGACCAGTCGACGACCGCACGCAGGGTCTGCTGCCGCGGCAGCACGGTACGGCTGCCGGAGGTGAGCAGCCGGAAGCGGTCGTCGAGCCGGTCCGCGATCTGCCGGGGCGACAGCATCCGCAGCCGGGCGGCCGCCAGTTCGATGGCGAGCGGCAGCCCGTCGAGCCGGCGGCAGATCTCGGCCGCCGCCTCGGGATCGTCCTCGACGCGGAAGCCCGGCCGGGCCGCGCCGCCGCGGTCGGCGAACAGCCTCAACGCGTACGGCTGCGGCAACGGCTCGACCGGGTGCAGCAGCTCGCCCGGGACGCCGAGGGGCTCGCGGCTGGTGGCGAGGACCGTCAGGCCGGGGCAGCGTTCGAGGAGGTGCTCGACGAGCCGGGCGGCGGCGTCGACGACGTGTTCGCAGTTGTCGAGGACGAGCAGCATGCGGCGCCGCGCACAGTGCTCGGCGAGCCGGGTGAGGGGCTCGTCGTGCCGGTCGGTGACGGCACGCATCTCCTCGGCGCCCGCGCCGCGCATCACCGTCTCGCGCGCCCCGACGGCGGTGAGGACGGCCTCGGGCACGGCCTCCGGGTCGTCGACCGGCGCCAGTTCGGCCATCCAGACCCCGTCCCGGACGGTGTGCGCCACGTGCTCGGCGGCTTCCTGCGACAGCCGTGTCTTGCCCGCGCCGCCGGGCCCGAGCAGGGTCACCAGCCGGGCGTCGGCGAGATCGGCGCGGAGGGTGCCGAGGTCGGTCTCCCGCCCGACGAAGGAGGTGAGGCGGGCCCGCAGATTGCCGGGGGCCGGAACGGGGTGCGCCCCGCGGCCGGGTGAGCCGCCCGAGACGCCGGCGGCGTGCGGGGCCGCGGCGGGGACCCTTGGGTCCACGAGGCCGGGAGCGGGGGTGTGCGCGTCGTACCCGGGAACGCGCGCACCGGAGGCGGCGGTTCCCGATGCCGAACCGGGGACCTCCGGGCCCGAGGGGCCGGGGGCGGGGGCGGGGGCGGGGGCGGGGGCATCGTACGCGGGAACGTGCGCACCGGACCCGGCGGTCCCCGAGGCCGAGCCGGGCACACCCGAACCCGAGGAGCCGGAGGCGGGGGTGTGCGGCCGGGAGCGGGGCGGCGCGGCTTCGGGGGCGCGCAGCAGGTCCTCGTACAGGGCCCGCAGTTCCGGCCCGGGATCGGAGCCGAGACGGTCGGCGAGCAGCTGCCGTACGGCCTCGTAGGCGGCCAGTGCCTCCGCGGGGCGGCCCGCGTCACGCAGGGCCCGCAGGCGCAGCAGCTGGAGGGGCTCGTCCAGGGGGTGGAGGTCGCACAGCGCGGTCAGCTCGGGCAGGTGCTGCTCGCCGTGGCCGAGAGCGAGGGCCGCGGTCAGCCGGGCGCGGCGCGCGTCGAGGCGGCGGCTCTCCCAGCGGGCCGCCTCGGCGGCGCGCTCCGGGAGGTCCGCGAGGGCGGGCCCGTGCCACAGGGCGAGGGCGTCGTCGAGGACGACGGCCGCCTTCGCGGCGTCGCCGTCGGCCAGGGCGCGCAGCCCCTCGCCGGTCAGCCGCTCGAAGCGGTGCAGGTCGACGTCCTCCGGCGCCGCGGCCAGCCGGTAGCCGCCGTGGACCGACTCCACCGCGTCCGCGCCGAGCGTCCGGCGCAGCCGCCCGACCAGCGCCTGCAGGGCACCGGTGGCATCGGCGGGCGGGTCGCCCGACCACACCTCGTCGACGAGGAACACGGCGGGCACGATCCGGTCGGTCCGCAGGGCGAGCACGGTCAGCAGGGCACGCAGCCGGGCCCCGCCGACCGGGACGGGCGTGCCGTCGGTGCGGAATGCCTGGGTGGTGCCGAGGATGCGATAGCGCACGGGGTCCATTGTCTCCGGCGGCGTCGGAACCGGTCACGGGGTTCCGGCGGTGCGGCGCCGTCCTCCTGGCCGCCTCGCCGGAATCCGGTGCCCCGCACGAGACGTTCTCGGGGTACGCCCGGTACGGTCGGGCAGTCCGCAGCATCAGTCGAATCCAGGGGAGCCCCATGACCACCGCCGCCACCCGGCGCAGCGACCGGAGGATCAGCCCCGTGTTCGTCGGGCTGCTGGCCGTCACGGCGGTCACCGGCTGGGCCACCTGGAGCGGGTTCGCCGCACAGCCCGGCGTGGCCGTGTTCCTGTTCGTGACGGCCGCGTGGATCGTGTCGCTGTGCCTGCACGAGTACGCGCACGCGCGCACCGCCCTGCACAGCGGGGACATCTCGGTGGGCGCGAAGGGCTATCTCACGCTGAACCCGCTGAAGTACACCCACGCCCTGCTGAGCATCGTCCTGCCGGTGATCTTCGTGATCATGGGCGGGATCGGTCTGCCGGGCGGCGCGGTCTTCATCGAGCGCGGCCGCATCCGGGGACGCTGGCGGCACAGCCTGATCTCGGCCGCGGGCCCGCTGACGAACGTGCTGTTCGCGGTGGTGTGCACGGCCCCGTTCTGGCTGCACGCGCTGGACGGGGTGCCCCAGGACTTCCGGTACGCGCTGGCGTTCCTGGCGCTGCTCCAGGTCACGGCCGCGTTGCTGAACTTCCTGCCGGTGCCGGGCCTGGACGGCTACGGGGTGATCGAGCCGTGGCTGTCGCACGGGGTGCGCCGCCAGGTGGAGCCGTTCGCGCCGTTCGGTCTGCTCGCGGTGTTCGCGCTCCTGTGGCTGCCGTCGGTGAACGCGGCCTTCTTCGACGCCGTCGACTCGCTCCTGAACACCTTGGGCATCGACGCCGTGCACCGCTACTGCGGGCAGGAGCTCTACCGCTTCTGGGAGGGCACGAACGAGTTCTGCTCGCCGGCGGGTTAGGCGTCCTCCCTCCCCCGGCCGCTCAGCCGGTGGTGGACGTGCGCCGGTTTCGGCCGCGGCGGGCGTAGTACCACGTCATGTTGGACGCAAGGCCCGCGAGCAGCACCCAGACGACCCCCAGCCAGCTGCCCCGGGCGAAGGAGACGACGGCTGCGGCGACGGCGAGGATGAGCAGTGTGAGGGCGTAGAGGGCGAGGCGGGGCATGGCGGTCGGCTCCTGACGGACGGACGGAGTGGTCGTACGGCCTCCAGTGTCCCCCATGCCCCGCGCCCGCTACACGTCGGTGACCCGCAGACCGGCGTGTGCCTTGTACCGCCGGTTGACGGAGATCAGGTTCGCCACGAGGGACTCGACCTGGTGGGCGTTGCGCAGCCGCCCCGAGAAGACGCCGCGCATGCCGGGGATGCGGCCGGCCAGCGCCTGCACGATCTCGACGTCGGCGCGCTCCTCCCCGAGGACCATCACGTCGGTGTCGATCCGGTCGACCTCCGGGTCCTGGAGCAGGACGGCGGACAGGTGGTGGAAGGCGGCGGTGACCCGTGAGTCCGGCAGCAGGGCGGCGGCCTGCTCGGCGGCGCTGCCCTCCTCGGGCTTGAGCGCGTAGGCGCCCTTCTTGTCGAAGCCGAGCGGGTTGACGCAGTCGACGACGAGCTTGCCGGCCAGTTCCTCCCGCAGGGACTCCAGCGTCGCGCCGTGGCCGTCCCACGGCACGGCGACGATCACGATGTCGCTGCGCCGGGCGGTCTCGGCGTTGTCGGCGCCCTCGACACCGTGGCCGGTCTCCTCGGCGGCGGCCCGGGCGCGTTCCGCGGCGCGGGAGCCGATGATCACCTTCTGGCCGGCCCGGGCGAGCCGGTAGGCGAGGCCCTTGCCCTGCGGCCCGGTACCGCCGAGCACGCCGACGACGAGTCCCGAGACGTCGGGGAGGTCCCAGGGGTCCTTGGCGGGGGCCTTGGGTGCACTGTCGGAAGAGGTCATGGCCCGACTCTACGGGCGATGGGCCGGGTGATGCGTGGCGCGGTTCCTGTGGCTCAGGGGGCGGCGCTTCGCTCGTGTGGGGCGAATTCGCCGCGAACTCCGCGTCCTGCGGCGCCGATTGCGGCAGGATGCCCACCCATGGACGCCGTACGGGTCGCACTGCTGCGGGAAGTGCTCGCCGGGACCGAGTGGCTGGGGGCCACGCGGCGGTTCGCGGGAGCGCTGCGGGGGTCCGTGGTGTCGTACGGGGGCGGGCTGCTGCTGGTGGGCACGGCGGAGTACGAGCCGTGGCATCTGGCGGCGCACCTGGTCGACGAGGCGGCGTGGTCGGGGACGCCGGAGCTGTCGCCGACGCTGGTGCGGCACGGGGCGCGGGCCTCGGAGCCGGCGCATCTGGCGGTGGGGCTCGGGCGGCTGTCGGCGGCGCGGCGCGGGGAGACGCTGCTGGTGGTGTCGCCGGGCGCACCGGGGGCCGGGCTGCTGGAGCGGGTCCATGACGCGCGCCGGGCCGGGGCCACGGTGCTGGCGCTGGACGGCGGGGACGACGACCTGACGGCGATGGCGCACGAGGCGCTGGCGGTGCCGCGGGACACGGATCTCGACCTGGACACGGTGCAGCACCTGGTGAGCGCGGCGGCGGGGGAGAACGCGCTGCCCGCGCCGCGGGGACGCGGTCGTCTGCGGGACCGGCTGTCGCGGCTGGCCGACCATCTGACGGCTCCGCCGCCGGTGCGGTGGTAGGCGCCGAAATCCGGTTGCCCGGCTCGCCGGGGCCACATGAGCATGGTCGGTCGTGACCGACGACGGCTCCGCTTCTTCCCTGCCTGCGCCCGTGGAGGCGCCCGTACCGGCGCCCGCGTCCGAGGCGGGGGTCGCACCCGGCGCAAAGGACGCGCCGGCGCCCGGCGGTTCACGGCTGCGGGCGCTGCTTCCCGACCTCGCGCCCTGGCACGCGTCGGAGGACTTCCGGCGGCTGTGGCTGGCCGGGCTGATCACCAACTTCGGCACCTTCCTCACCTTCGTGGCGCTGCCCGTGCAGCTCAAGGAGCTCACCGGGTCGGCGGCGGCCGTGGGCGCGATCGGTGCCGTCGAGCTCGTGCCGCTGATCGTCTTCGGCCTGTACGGCGGCGCACTCGCCGACGCGTACGACAAGCGGAAGCTGATCCTGTCCACCGAGGCGGCGCAGGGCCTGCTGTCCGCGGTGCTCCTGCTCAACGCGCTGCTGCCGCGGCCCGCGGTCTGGCCGCTGTACGTCGTGGCGGCCCTGTCCTCCGCGCTCGGCTCGCTCCAGCGTCCGGCCCTGGACGCCCTCGTCCCGCGCATCGTGGCGCACGACCATCTGCCGGCCGCCGCCTCGCTCGACTCGCTGCGCTGGACGGTCGGCGGGGTCGCGGGCCCGGCGCTGGCGGGCGTGGTCGTCGCCTACGCCGGGCTCGGCGCAGCCTACGCCGCGGACCTCGCGACCTTCGTGGTGTCGGTCGTGCTGGGTCTGGGCCTCGCGGCGTCGCCCGCCTCGCACGAGGCGGCGAAGCCGTCGCTCCGGTCGGTCGCGGAGGGCGCGCGCTACGCGTGGAGTCGCAAGGAACTGCTGGGCACGTACGCCGTCGACATCGCCGCGATGTTCTTCGCGATGCCGCTGGCGGTCCTGCCGTTCCTCGCGGACGAGTTGCACGCCGAGTGGTCGCTGGGGCTGATGTACGCGGCGATTCCGGCCGGGTCGCTGATCGTGTCGCTGACGAGCGGATGGACGTCGCGGATCAGCCGGCACGGCCGGATGGTGGTCCTCGCCGCGGCGGGGTGGGGCCTGGCGATCGCGGCGGCGGGGGTCGTGCGCGACGTCTGGCTGGTGCTGCTCTTCTTGACCCTGGGCGGCTGCTTCGACATGGTCAGCGGGATCTTCCGCTCCGCGATGTGGAACCAGACGATCCCCGACGAGCTGCGCGGCCGGCTGGCCGGCATCGAGCTGCTGTCGTACTCGGTCGGCCCGCAACTGGGCCAGGTCCGCTCGGGCGGCGTGGCGGCGTGGACGAACGTGCGCACCTCGGTCTGGTCGGGGGGACTGCTGTGTGCGGGCGCGGCGGCGCTGCTGGCCCTGTGTCTGCCGTCGCTGATGCGCTACGACGTCCGTACCGACGAGCACGCGCTGCGGCTGCGGGCCCGGCGTGAGGGGGCGGTGGGCTGACGCGGCCCGCCCGGGGGCCGTCCCGCCCACCCGCCGGGGCGGGCGGGCGGGACGGTCTCAGTCGTCGTCCCGCTCCGCCGCGGACGCGTCGTGCCACCGCGGGTCCGTCTCCCACTCCAGGTTCCGCTCGCGTGCCGTCTCCATGGCGTGCTCCGCCTCCCCACGGGACGCGTACGGCCCGAAGCGGTCCTTCGCGGGGCACTCGGGGCCCTCCTCGACCTTCTGGTGGACCAGGCAGTAGTACCACTCCCCGGGCTTCCCGACCGTCCGCTTCCTGAACAGCGCCATCGCAGGAGCTCCTTTCGCCAGGGCCATGGTCCCGCACGCCCGCTGGATACACTCGCTGACATGTCTGGCCAGTCACTGCTCGTACCAGGAGAGCTGTCTCCCACCCGTTCGGTGCCCGGAAACATCCGCCGCCCCGAGTATGTCGGCAAACCGGCGCCGGCCCCGTACACCGGCCCCGAGGTGCAGTCGCCCGAGACCGTCGAGGCGATGAGGGTCGCCGGGCGGATCGCGGCGCAGGCGATGGCCGAGGCCGCGAGGATCATCGCGCCGGGTGTCACCACGGACGAACTGGACCGGGTCGCCCACATGTACATGTGCGACCACGGCGCCTATCCGTCGACGCTGGGCTACCGAGGTTTCCCCAAGTCGCTGTGCACCTCGGTCAACGAGGTGATCTGCCACGGCATCCCGGACACCACGGTGCTGCGCGACGGCGACATCGTCAATCTGGACGTGACCGCGTACATCGGCGGCGTGCACGGCGACACCAACGCCACCTACCTGGTCGGGGACGTGGACGAGGAGTCGCGGCTGCTCGTCGAGCGGACCCGTGAGGCGCTCGGCCGGGCGATCAAGGCCGTCAGGCCCGGCCGCCAGATCAACGTCATCGGGCGGGTCATCGAGTCGTACGCGAAGCGGTTCGGCTACGGCGTCGTGCGGGACTTCACCGGGCACGGGATCAACTCGTCGTTCCACTCCGGGCTGATCATCCCGCACTACGACAGCCCGCACGCGACCACCGTGATGCAGCCGGGGATGACCTTCACCATCGAGCCGATGCTCACGCTGGGGACGCGCGAGTACGACATGTGGGACGACGGCTGGACCGTGGTGACGAAGGACCGCAGGCGCACCGCCCAGTTCGAGCACACCCTGGTCGTCACGGCCACGGGCGCGGAGATCCTGACCCTCCCCTAGCTAGAGAGTTCTCGTTGCGGGTGTTTCGCTAGGGTCGCACTCTGCTGACGTGCGGTGGTAGGCGCGCTATGCCGTATGTGTGAGGTATGCACAGGGTGGTGGGCTTGATGCTGCGGCCAGGGCGCGGCGCGAGCAGGTGAGGATGGCGGCTGTGGAGTTCATCGCGGCCGGTGAGAGCGATGAGCAGGTGGCGGCGCGGTTCCGGGTGACGAAGATGTCGGTCAATCGGTGGCGTCGCGCCTTCGCTCGCGGCGGGACGGCGGCACTGACCTCTGAGGGCGCGGGCGGGAACCGTCCGCTGCTGACCGAGGACCAGCGGCGGGAGCTGGTCGAGTTGATCGAGCAGGGTCCCGCCGCGCACGGGCACCTCGACCAGCGCTGGACCCTCGCTCGGATCAGGGAGCTGATCCGGGTGCGATTCGCGGTCGACTACCGCTCCTCGGGCGGCTTACACGAGATGCTCACCCGGCTCGGGGTGTCCTGGCAGGTCCCGACCAGGCGTGCGGTCGAGCGCAACGAGGAGGCGATCGCCGCCTGGCGCGAGGAGACGTGGCCGGATATAAGAGGACGGCCGCGGAACGCGGCGCGTACGTCTGCTTCGAAGACGAAGCCGGCCAGGGGCTGAAGCCACCGCGCGGACGCACCTGGGGCAAGAAGGGCCACACCCCGGTGGTGAAGGTGTCCAACGCCGGGACCAAGAGGCTCAACCTCGCCGGGGTTCTCGCCTTTCGTCCCGGGTCGGCACCCAGGGTGCACCTGATCCACCGGTGCCGGGTTTATCACGGCTGGAAGAACGAGCCGAAGGGCTTCGACGAGCACGACTACATCCGCCTGCTCGACGCCGCCCGCCAGCAGCTACGCGCGCCGATCGTGCTGGTGCGGGACAACCTCAACACGCACAAGTCCGCGTTGATGCGCAGGTTGATAGCCGCCCGCGAGTGGCTGACGGTCTTCTACCTGCCCACCACCGCCCCGAACTCAACCCGGTCGAGGGCGTGTGGTCGGTGATGAAGTCCGGGCTGGTCAACCTCGTCAAACGCGAGATCGACCAGCTCCGAGACATCGTCAAGCACCGACTACGACGCATGCAGTACCGGCCAGAGCTACTCGCCGGGCTCCTCGCGAAAACCAGACTCGACCCCCGACCGCCATAACGGGCACCGGCGAAACTCGCGCGAACTGGGCGAAGACCTCTTGTGTGACATGATTCGGACGCTCGCCGTGATCGTTTCCCGGCGCTTCGCGGGTCGGCGCGGCCCGCGTCACAACATGTCGTCGAGTTTCCCGTAGAAGGACAGGAGGCCGTCCGCAAGCCTGTCGGGGGCTTCCATCGCCGCGTAGTGCCCGATGCCGTCGAGCGAAAGGGTACTGACGTTCTCGGCGACCTGGCGCAGGGTCGCCGGGGTGAACTCTCCCGATCCGCCGCCGACGGCGAGCACGGGCGTGGTGAGTTTCCGGGATGCCAGTCGCCGGATTTCGTCGCCTTCGCGGAGCATCGACCGGTACAGCCCGGCCGCTCCGTTGAACGCGTCGGGTCGCGTGTAGGAGCGGGTGAGTTCGTCGATGTCGCCGTCGGTGAACGCGTCGGAGGTCGCGCAGAGCGACGGGATCGCGTACTGCGCGAGGAATGCCCGCTCTCGTCCGGCGAGCAGCATTTCGGGGATGCCCGGGGCGGCGAGCGCGCCGATGTGCCAGGCGCCGCCGTGGGCGACGTCCGCGAGCATTTCGAGGCCGAACCCGGGCAGCCCGGTCTCGATGGCCGTGTAGCTTCGCACGAGGTCGGGGTGTGTGGCAGTGACGCGGAATGTGGTGGGGCCGCTGATGTCCTGGCCGGTGAGGTGGACGGGCCCCACGTCGAGTCGCGTGATCAGTTCGCTCAGGTCCCGGGCCGAGGTTGCGCTGTCGTGCGCTGCGGTCGCGGTGGCGGAGTCGCCGAAGCCGCGAAGGTCGGGGACGAATACGCGGTGGTGCTCGCTGAGCAGCGGGATCAGCTTGCGGAAGACCCACCAGGTCTCGGGAAAGCCGTGGACCAGCACCACGGGAGAGCCGGTGGTTCCGGCCGAGATGTAGTGCAGCTCGGTCCCGTTCAGGCCGACGTGGTGGTGTTCGACGCCCGGGATGGTGGCGCCGCCGGTCATGGGGTCCATGGTTCTCCTCGAATCGATCGACAACATGGTTGTCAATCTACAGGTCGACAACATGGTTGTCGACCTGCGGCTTCTCGTATGATTCGTCGCATGGCACGTTCACCGGGCGCCGAACTCGCGCTGCTGCTTCTCGGCGGCTTCCAGTCGATGATGGACGACGTGCACAGCGAACTGGCACAGCGCGGACACCCGGGCGTGCGCGCATCGCATGAGTTCGCCCTGCGCGCCATCGACGAGGGAGCGGACACGGCCTCGGAGCTCGGCCGCCGGCTCTCGGTTTCCAAACAGGGCGCTGCTAAGACGATCGCCGCCCTGGAGAAGCTCGGATACCTCGAGCGGGAGCCCGACGCGAGCGACGCCCGCCTCAAACGGCTGTGGGTCACCGACCACGGACACGCCATGATGACGCTCGGCGCCTCGCTCTTCGACGACGTGCGCGAACGCTGGGCGGGGCAGATCGGACCCGAACAGCTCGAGGCCCTCGAAGTTCACCTGGCCCGGCTCATCGCGCACCGGCCGTCGAGCACCGAAGCCGCCGCGCGGCTCGGTGAGGATCTCGGCGAGGTCGTCTGAGGGCGGCCGGTTGCCGGAACACGAAGAAGCCGGCGGAAGCGATGAAGATCACTTCGGCCGGGCTCACTTACTCAAGAGCTAACTTCAGCACCGAGAACTCTCTAGCCAGGCCCTGCCGTCCGGATCGTCCCGGCGTCGCGCTGTGACCTGTGGGCGGGGTGCGGGGTGCGGCGGTGTGCGGTGTCCACCGGGTGGGTGGTGTGCTGTGGGCTGCGCCGTGTGATCCGGAGTAGGGTTTTACCGACAAGGTGTCGGCAAGACCGTGGAGGCCCGATGCAGACGCCGGACCCGGCCCACGCGGCGTTCTCCACGCTCATCCGCGACGCGTCGCACGAGCAGCACACGGAGGCGGAGACCTCGGCGTTCATGAGCGACCTCCTCGGCGGCGCGCTGGGGGTCGAGGCGTACGCGCGGTACACCGAGCAGCTGTGGTTCGTGTACGAGGCGCTGGAGACCGGTGGCGAGCGGCTGGCCGGGGACCCGGTGGCCGGGCCCTTCCTACGGCCGGAGCTGCTGCGGCTGCCGTCGCTGGAGCGGGACCTCGCGCATCTGCGCGGGCCGGACTGGCGGGCGGGACTCACGGCGCTGCCCGCGACCCGGACGTACGCGGCCCGGGTGCGGGAGTGCGCCGAGCGGTGGCCCGCCGGATACGTCGCCCACCACTACACCCGCTGTCTGGGCGACCTCTCCGGCGGCCAGGTCGTCCGCGACACGGCGGAGCGCACGTGGGGCTTCGCCCGCAAGGGCGACGGCGTGCGGTTCTACGTGTTCGAAGGGATCTCCAACCCGGCGGCGTTCAAGAGGAGTTACCGGGGGCTGCTGGACGCGATCCGGGTGGACGACCCGGAGAAGCTGCGCGTCGTGGACGAGTGCAGACGGGCGTTCCGGCTCAACACGGCGGTCTTCCGGGCCCTGGGCGAGGAGTTCCGGCTGAGCGTCCGGTGACGGTCAGCGTTCCAGGAACACCCGTCCTCCCACCTCCACCCAGCCCTCCGGCTGCGGCGCCGTGAGGATCTGCGAGCCCGCCCCCTGCACGATGTTGAGCGCGCGGCCCAGCCGGGCCGTGAGCAGCAGGGCGGCCGCGCCGGTCGCCTCGTCCTCGTCGATCCCGTCGTCGCGGCCGGGGAAGGCCCGGGCGCGGACACGTCCGGCGGGCTCGTCCTCCCATGCCCAGGCGTAGATCCACTCGCCGGGGGGCGGCACGGGCAGGGCGTCCACCTCGGCGGCCGTCGGGTACTGGCGCAGGGTGCGCGGCGGGGCCCACTCCGGGCGGGCCTCGATCCAGCTGAACTCGCCGTCCAGGCGGGTGCCCACCACCCCGGCCGGGGTGACGAGTTCGGGTACGTCGAGCAGCCAGGCCGTGCCCACGCAGGGGTGGCCGGCGAACGGGAGCCGCAGCGTCGGCGTGTAGATGTCGATGACGCCGCGCTCGGGGTCGTCGACGAAGACGGTCTCGCTGAAGCCGAGCTTCGCGGCGAACGCCTGCCGCTCGTCGCGCCCGGGGATCGTCGAGCCGTCGCGGACGACACCGAGTTCGTTGCCGTATCCGCCGCCGGGTCCGCAGAAGACGCGCAGCACGTCGTAGTCAGTCACGCGGGCATTCAAGCATCCGCGGACGGCCGGCGGGTCCGGCAGCGGTCCCGTGGACCGGCCCGGAGGGGTGGGACCCACATCACGTACCCCGGGGGGTGCAGGTGAGGTAAGGCTCAGGTAACTTAGGCAAGCCTCACCAACTGCGCGGCTCCCCCGCGCGACGTACCGCCGTCCGTCCTCTGGAGCATGTATGCGAGCCGTCCGACTCTCCGTCGTCGTCGCCGCCGCCACCGCGGCCGCCCTGACCGCCGTCACGGGGTGCACGGAGAAGAGCAGCGCCGAGGACGGCGACCACGTGATCAGGGTCACGGCGACGGACGACGCCTGCAAGGTGTCGAAGAAGCAGTTCCCGGCCGGGCACATCGAGCTCGCCATCGAGAACAAGGGCTCCAAGGTCACCGAGGTCTACGTCCTCTTCCCCGACGACCGGGTCGTCACCGAGCGCGAGAACATCGGCCCCGGTACCAAGCAGAAGGTCACCGCCGAGGTGACGGCGGGCAGCTACCGGATCGCCTGCAAGCCCGGCATGAAGGGCAAGGGCATCCGCCAGGACGTCACGGCCACGGGCGCCAGCAAGGCCGCCGCGCGCGACCCCCGCCTGGACTCGGCCGTCGCCGCCTACCGCCGGTACGTGCAGCAGCAGGCCGACGACACGCTGCCCCGCGCGCAGGCGTTCGCGAAGGCCGTCGAGGACGGTGACCTGGCGGCCGCGAAGAAGGCGTACGCGACCTCCCGCATCGGCTGGGAGCGCACCGAGCCCGTCGCCGAGTCCTTCGGCGACATCGACCCGAAGGTCGACGTCCGCGCCGACGGCCTGGAGCAGGGCCAGAAGTGGACCGGCTGGCACCGCCTGGAGAAGGCCCTGTGGGCGGACGGCAGGGCCGGCGCCGAGGAGAAGTCCCTCGCCGACCGGCTCGTGACGGACCTGAAGGACTGGCAGGAGCGGGTGGGCAAGGCGGAGATCACCCCCACCTCCATGGCCAACGGCGCCAAGGAGCTGCTCGACGAGGTCGCCACCGGCAAGGTCACCGGCGAGGAGGAGCGCTACTCGCACACCGACCTGGTCGACTTCAAGGCCAACGTGGAGGGCGCGCAGAAGGCGTACGAACTCCTCAGGCCCGTGGCGCAGAAGAACGACGCGGCCCTGGTCAAGGAGCTCGACCGGCAGTTCGCGGCGCTGAACACGCTGCTGGACACGCACCGCACGAAGGGGACGGACGCGTCGCAGTACGACTTCGTGTCCTACGACAAGGTCGGCGCCGGCGACCGCAAGGAGCTCTCGGACGCGGTCAACGCGCTCGCGGAGCCGCTGTCCAAGCTCGCCGCCGCCGTCGCGAAGTGAGGGAGACCCGGATCATGACGGACACGACCACGTCCTCCACCACTTCCCCGGCGCCGTCGCGGCGTGCGCTGATCGGCTGGGGCGGGGCGGGCCTCGCGCTCGGCGCCGCCGTGGCCGGCGGCGCGGTGGCCACGACCCGCGTCGGCGACGACGCCGAACCGGCCGGTGCCTCGGCGGGACCCGCGGTCGGCTTCCACGGCGCCCACCAGGCGGGCATCGCGACACCCGTGCAGGACCGGCTGCACTTCGCCGCCTTCGACGTGAAGACCGGCGACCGGGCCGAGTTCGTGCGGATGCTCAAGGACTGGACCGAGGCCGCGCGGCGGATGACCGCGGGCAGGTCGGTCGGCGAGGGCGCGTTCGGCGGGCTCGCCGAGGCGCCCCCGGACGACACCGGGGAGGCGCTGGGCCTCAAGCCGTCGCGGCTCACGCTGACGATCGGCTTCGGGCCGTCCCTCTTCCAGAAGTTCGGGCTCGCCGGCTCCAGGCCCGAGGCCCTGGTCGACCTGCCCCCGTTCCCGGGCGACAACCTGGACCGCTCCCGCACCGGCGGCGACCTGTGCGTCCAGGCCTGCGCGGACGACCCGCAGGTCGCCGTGCACGCGATCCGCAACCTGGCCCGCATCGGATTCGGCAAGGTCGCCGTCCGCTGGTCCCAACTCGGCTTCGGCAAGACCTCGTCGACGACCCCGGACGACCGGACCCCGCGCAACCTCATGGGGTTCAAGGACGGCACCCGCAACATCGCGGGCACGGAGACGGCCCGGCTGAAGAAGTTCGTGTGGGTCGGCGACGGCGACGGACCGGCGTGGATGACCGGCGGCTCCTACCTCGTCGCCCGGCGCATCCGCATGAACATCGAGACCTGGGACCGCACCTCGCTGCAGGAGCAGGAGGACGTCTTCGGCCGCAGCAAGGGTGAGGGCGCCCCCGTCGGCAAGGCGAAGGAGCACGACGAGCCGTTCCTGAAGGCGATGAAGCCCGACGCGCACGTCCGTCTCGCGCACCCCGACGCCAACGACGGGATCACCATCCTGCGCCGGGGGTACTCCTTCACCGACGGCACGGACGGGCTCGGCCGCCTCGACGCGGGCCTGTTCTTCCTCGCCTACCAGCGCGACCCGCGCAAGGGTTTCATCCCGCTGCAGCGCAGGCTGTCGGCGTCGGACGCGCTCAACGAGTACATCCAGCACGTGGGTTCGGCCGTCTTCGCGGTCCCGCCCGGCGTCCACGACAAGGACGACTGGTGGGGCCGGACGCTGCTGACCGAGGAGGCGTAGTCAGTTGTTCTCCAACTACCTGATCGGTCTGCGCGAGGGGCTCGAGGCCAGCCTCGTCGTCTGCATCCTGATCGCCTATCTGGTCAAGACGGGCCGACGGGACGCCCTCAGGCCCATCTGGACCGGCATCGGCATCGCGGTGGCCATCGCGCTGGCCTTCGGCTGCGTCCTCGAATTCGGTTCCCAGGAGCTCACGTTCGAGGCGCAGGAGGCGCTCGGCGGCTCCCTGTCGGTCCTCGCGGTCGGCCTGGTGACGTGGATGGTCTTCTGGATGCGGCGCACCGCCCGGCACCTGAAGTCGGAACTGCACGGCAAGCTGGACGCGGCCCTGCGGATGGGCACGGGCGCGCTGGTCGCCACCGCGTTCCTGGCGGTGGGCCGGGAGGGCCTGGAGACCGCGCTGTTCGTGTGGGCCTCGGTGCACGCGGCGAGCGACGGCACCCCGCGCCCGCTGGTCGGCGTCGCCCTGGGCCTGGCCACCGCGGTCCTGCTGGGCTGGCTCTTCTACCGCGGCGCCCTGCGCATCAACCTCGCCAAGTTCTTCACCTGGACCGGTGGCATGCTGGTCGTCGTGGCGGCGGGTGTGCTCGCCTACGGCTTCCACGACCTCCAGGAGGCGGACTGGATCCCGGGCCTGACGAGCCTGGCCTTCGACATCAGCGGCACCGTCCCGCCGGACAGCTGGTACGGCACCCTGCTGAAGGGTGTCTTCAACTTCCAGCCCGATCCCACGGTCCTCCAGGTCACGGTGTGGGCTCTGTACCTGGTCCCGACCCTCGTGATCTTCCTCGCCCCGGTAGGGTTCGCCTCCGGAAAGGGGAAGGTGAAGGTCACTGATGAGCAGGGATCGCGGGGATCACAGCCCTCGAACGCTTCGTAGTCCGGGCCGGTTCACCCGGTCCGCGGTCGCGGCGACCGTGGTGTCCTTGACGGCGAGCGGCTGCGTCGTGGTGCACGGCGAGCGGAAGGTCGTGCCGACGGCGACGCACGCCGAGGCCGCCCGGGCGCTCAAGGACTTCCTCCGCGCGTACAACAAGGCGGACAAGGACTACGACCGCTCCCAGGACGCGGACCGGGTCTCCGGTGCCCTCGCCGACATCGACGGCGGCAAGATCGAGGCGGGCCACCGCAACAGCCCGGGCGGCAACCGCAACCACTCCCCGCTGAAGCTGACCGACGCGACGTTCACGATCCCGGAGAAGGCGGGCTGGCCGCGCTGGTTCGTCGCGGACGCCCACGCCAACAAGGGCGGCCGCGACGCCCGTTGGCTGCTGGTGTTCGCCCGCTCCGGCCCGGACGCGGTGTGGGCGGTGTCGTATCTGACCATCCTCGCGCCCGGCGACGTACCGGCGTTCAAGAAGGACGAGGACGGCTGGGCCGAGCCCGTGCCCGCGGACGACGCGGCGCTCGCGGTGCAGCCGCGCCGGCTCGGTGCCGCGTACGCCGCCTATCTGAAGGACGGCGGGGACGCGTTCGCGCCGGGCACGCACACCTCGCAGTGGCGGGCCGCACGGCTGAAGAACGCGACCAAGCCGGGCCTGGCCCGGCAGTACATCGACGAGCCGCTGACCAACGGCGCCTACGCGCCGGTGGGACTGCGCACGGCGGACGGCGGCGCGCTGGTGTTCTTCGTCACACGCCGCTACGAGAAGCAGACGGCGGCGCAGGGCGTGAACATCAACGTCACGGACCCGAACATCAAGGCGCTGATGACCGGCGAGGTCAAGCAGTCCCTGACACTGGAGTTCGTCTCCAACCAGGCGGTGCTGGACCCGGCGAAGGGCCCGGTGAAGTTCCTCAGCCGGGTGGAGGGGCTGACGGGGGCCGAGGGAGAGTAGGGCGCGCGGGGGGGGCGGCGCGGGGCCTCAGGGCCTGTGGGGCCAGGCGGCGAGCTGGTCCTCGGCCTCGTCGCCCGCGTAGCGCGCGCAGACGTCCGTCAGCACCTCCAGCAGGCTCAGCGGGTCCGGCAGGGCGTGCTCCGGTCCCCGTACCCAGGCGACCGTCAGGTCGCCGGGCAACTGCGCGGGCGGCACGAGCACATAGGAGCCCCGGCAGTGCCAACGCAGCCCCGGGTGCTCGTCCATCGTCTCGGGGTGGCAGTCCAGTTCGCACGGCCACCACTCGTCCTCGTCCTCGGGCGTGCCGCGGGTCAGCGTGAAGAACAGCATGCGCCCGTCGCCGGTCGTGGCCACCGGCCCCACCTCGACACCGGTGGCGAGCAGGCGCTCCAGGGCCTCGTCGCCGGCCTGGTGCGGAACGTCGAGCACGTCGTGCACCATCCCGGTGGCCGTGATGAAGTTCGCCTCGGGCTGATGGCGGGCCCAGCGCTCGATCTGCGCCCGGTCCGTGGTGGACTGCGTCTGCCAGGCGAAGGAGACGGGGTGGCGGGCGGGGGTGGGACAGCCGACGCGGTCGCACGAGCAGCGGTAGCCGACCGGGTGCGCGGCGGGCGCGAGCGGCAGCCCCACGGCGGCGGCGGCCAGCAGCATCGCCTCACGGCCGCCGTCACCGGCGTCCTCCTGGAGACGGGCGGGACGGCGTCCGCGCAGCCACTGGGAGATCCTGCCCTGCCCGCTCGTGCGGCGGCCGAACCCTGCGCTCATCTATCCCCTCGCCTCACAGCAGTTGTGCGGACAGCATGCCTCATGCTCCCACCATCCTGCGGCACGGGTGGCCGGAGTCCGCATCCGGGGTAGGTGGGGCGATGCCAACCGCGGGTTGGTATCAGGGGACATGAAGGGATTTCCTGCGAAGTGTCCCTCCAGTCGGGCTTCAGCGGGGCGCCAGGCCGTGGAGCGCGTAGTCGACGAGGGTGTCCGTGTACGCGTGGGTGATCGGGCCGGTGCGCTGCAGCCAGCGCTGGGCCAGCGGGGAGACGAACAGCTCCAGGGCGATGCGCGGGTCGACCTCGGGCCGCACGGCACCCGCCTCCTGGGCGGAGCGCAACCGCCGGACGTACAGCTGGAGCTGGGGTTCGAGCAGCCTGGCGACGAACTCGGCGCCGAGCCGCGGGTTGACCAGGCCCTCCGCGGCGAGGGCGCGGGAGGGGGCCTCGAAGCGGGGGTCGTTGAGCTCGTCGACGGTGGCGCGCAGCACGAGCTTGAGGTCGGCGGCCAGGTCTCCGGTGTCGGGGAGGGCGTCCGGCGGGTGCCCGGCCTCCCGTGCGGCCCGCTCGCCGAGGTCCAGGAACGCCTCCAGCAGCACGTCGGCCTTGGACGGCCACCACCGGTAGATGGTCTGCTTGCCCACGCCGGCCCGCGCGGCGATCCCCTCGACGGTGGTCCTCGGATATCCGACCTCCGCGACGAGCCCGAGCGCGGCGTCGTAAATGGCCCGACGCGACGTCTCGCTGCGACGGGACGCGTCCGGGGCGGGTTTCTCGGCCATGCGGCGAACCTACCAGGGGCGCAAGACGGCACGTCTCGCCGGGCGACGCCCGCGCCGGGACCCGCCGCCCGGTCCGCCGGGGGCCGGACCCAGGGCGCCGAGGCGGAGCCTCGACGACCGACGACGACGCCACGGACGTGCGTGCCGGACCCCGCGACGCCGGGGTGTCCGGACGGCGGTTCTAGGGCGTGTTGCGAAAGTCCCGTCTGCCCCGCGGCGTCTGGCACGGCTCCCCCACGCTCGGCTGCGCTCGCGCGGGAGGGGCCCCCACCGCCGCGTTGTCGGGATCGCCCGCGTACGCCCAGTACGCGGGCGACCCTCCGCCTTGCGATGCTCCCCCGCAGCCCGAAGGGCGCGGGAGGTGCCCCCAGCACCAGACGCCGCGGGCCCCGCCCTTCGGGCGGACGACGCCACTTTCGCAACACGCCCTAGTCCGCGGGGCCCGGCGGCCAGGCGTCGCCCCAGGCCGTGTCGCGGGCCGCGCGATAGTGGGTGCCGTGGCGTTTCGTCACCGTCTCGCGGTGCAGGGAGCGGTCCGGGCCGCACAGGTCGAGCAGGACCTGGCCCTTGCGGATCTGCGGCCTGCGGACGACCCGGGAGGGGGCCGGCGACGCCGGGAGACGGGTCGCGGCGACATAGCTGTACTTCTCGTCCTCGTAGGCCAGGGTGCCGCCCTTGACCTGTCGGTGCAGCGAGGAACGGCTGACCCGGGCCGAGAAGTGGCACCAGTCCTCGCCGGGGACGATGGGGCAGGCCGCGCTGTGCGGGCAGGGGGCGGCGACGCGGAAGCCGGCGCGGACGAGGCGGTCGCGGGCCTCGATGACGCGGGCGTAGCCGTCCGGCGTGCCGGGCTCGACGACCACGACGGCCCGGGCGGCCGCGGCCGCGGTCTCGACGACGGAGGCGCGGTCCGCCTCGGTGAGCTCACCGAGGACGTAGGAGATCGTGACGAGATCGGTGCTCTCGACGGTGAGCGCCGATCCGATACGGGAGCGCCGCCACTCGGCGTCCCGCAGCGCCGGGTTCGCGGCGGCGATCTCCCGGCCCAGGGCGAGGGCGGGCTCGGCCCAGTCGAGCACGGTGACCGGGCGCCGCCCCTCCCAGGTCGCGCTCACGGCCCAGGTCGCCGCCCCGGTCCCGCCGCCGATGTCCACATGGCCGGCCGGCGCCCACCCGGGGACGGCGGCGGCGAACGCCTCCAGCGCCGCGCACACCGCGCCGAAGGTCGCGGGCATCCGGTACGCGGCGTAGGCGACCACGTCCGCACGGTCCCGCAGCACGGGCGCACCGGTCGGGGTCCGTCCCCGGTAGCTGGCGATCAGCCGGTCCACGGCCTGGCCGGCCTGCCTGGGCGCAAGCCCGTCGAGCAGTCCGGAGAGGGCGGCGCGGAGGGTGTCGGCTGGGGAGACGGGCGCGTTCACCGGGGAATTCTCTCAGGTTCCCCGCACCGCCCGCACCGCCCGTGCCAGCCGGTCCCCCGCCGCCGCCCGCGGCCGGCTGTCCGGTGCCCGGCGGCGCGGATGGACCGTGTTCGCCAGCAGGACGAGGAAGGTGTCCGTCGCCGGGTCCAGGACCAGCGACGTGCCCGTGAAGCCGGTGTGGCCGGCCGCGCCCCGGCCCGCCAGCTCCCCCATGAACCAGGGCTGGTCGACGGCGAAGCCCAGACCGGGCGGGGTGAGCATCAGTTCCACGAAGTCCGGGCCCAGGATGCGCGCGGGACCGTACGAGCCGCCGGCCAGCAGCGTGCGGCAGAAGACGGCCAGGTCGCGCGCGGTCGAGAAGAGGCCCGCGTGCCCGGCCACCCCGCCCAGCGCCCACGCGTTCTCGTCGTGGACCACGCCCCGCAGCATCCCCCGGTCCGCCTTCGCCCACGGACGCCGCTGGTCCTCCGTGGCCGCCGCGCCCGGGCTGGGGCCGAAACGGGTCGCCGTCATCCCGAGCGGCCGGGTGATCCCGTCCCGGACGAGCACGTCGAGGGTGCGCCCGGTGAGGCGTTCCAGGACGTGCTGCAGGAGCAGCGGGTTCAGGTCCGAGTAGCAGTACGCGCCCGGCTCGCCCACCGGCGCCTGCGCCCGCAGCGCCGCCAGCCGTGCCGCCTGCGAAGGGCGGTCGTACAGCGGCAGTTCGGGCGGCAGCCCCGAGGTGTGGGTCAGCAGCTGGCGCACGGTGATGCCGTGCTCCGCCGCCCCGTGGAAGTCCGGCAGGTACGCCCCCACGCGCGCGTCGACGCCCAGCGTGCCGCGCTCCAGCTGCTGCACCGCGGCGACCGCCGTGAACAGCTTGGTGAGCGACGCGAGGTCGAAGGGGGTGTCCAGGGTCATCGGCACCCGCGCCGCGGGCGGCAGCTCCACGCCCCGGTCCGACTCCGCGTCGTACGCGGTGTAGCGGACCGCCCAGCCGGCCGCCTCCTGGACGGCGATCACCGGGCCGCGGCCGGCGATCACCACGGCGCCCGCCGCCCAGGGGCGTTCCCCGCCGAGGGCGTCGCGGACGCCACGTACGAGAAGACGCAGTTCTTCCGGATCGAGCCCGGCCTTCCCCGGGGTGTCGACGCGCAGTCTCGGTGCGCTCAGCTCTCCTCCCCCACGCTCTCGGCGGAGCTCGGGCCGGGGGTGCCCCAGCCCTCCGCGCCCGCACGTCCTGCCCAGGGACGGCACAGTGCCACGAAGCAGGTGACGGCCACCAGCGCCGCCGCCAGTTGGACGACGGCCATCGGAGCGGCCGTCCCCTCGCCGGCGATCCCGACGAGGGGCGAGGCGACCGCGGCGATGAGGAAGGAGGACGTGCCCAGCAGCGCGGACGCGGAGCCGGCGTGCTGCCGGGTGCGCATCAGCGCCATCGTCTGGGTGTTCGGCAGCGTGATCCCCATGGCCGACATCAGCACGAAGAGGGCGGCGGCGACCGGCGCGAGGCCCACGTCGCCGAGGACGCCCGTGGACATCAGCAGCAGCGCCGTCGCGGCGAGGGTGACGGCCGCGAGGCCGACGGCCAGCACCCGGTCGAGGCTGACCCGGCCGACCAGCACCTTGCCGTTGATCTGGCCGACGATCATCAGCCCCACGGAGTTCAGGCCGAACAGCAGGCTGAAGGTCTGCGGGGAGGCGCCGTAGATCTTCTGGATGACGAAGGGGGACGCGGACACGTATGCGAACAGCGCCGCGAAGGCGAAGCCGCCGACGAGCGTGTAGCCGGTGAAGACGCGGTCGCCCAGCAGGGTCCGCAGGGACCGCAGGGCCGTGCCCGCTCCCCCGCCGTGCTGTCCGTCCGGGGCGCGGGTCTCGGGCAGCTTCGCCCACACGAGCGCGGTGAGCCCGACCCCGACGGCCGTCAGGACGACGAAGACGCCGCGCCAGTCCGTGACGCGCAGGACCTGACCGCCGATCAGCGGGGCGACGATCGGCGCGATCCCGGAGATCAGCATGAGCGTCGAGAAGAACCGGGCCATCGTCACCCCGTCGTACAGGTCCCTGACGACGGCGCGCGCGATCACGATGCCGGCCGCGCCCGCGAGCCCCTGCACCAGCCGGAACGCGACGAGGGCGGCGACGGTGGGCGCGAGCGCGCACAGCACGGTGGCGACCACGTAGACGACGAGGCCGGCGAGCAGCGGGCGCCTGCGCCCCCACCGGTCGCTCATCGGGCCGACCAGCAGCTGCCCGAGCGCCATGCCCGCCAGACAGCCGGTGAGGGTGAGCTGCACCGTCGCGGCGGACGCGTGCAGGGACGTGGTGACCTCCGGCAGGGACGGGAGGTACATGTCCATGGCCAGCGGGGGTGTGGCGGTGAGCCCGCCGAGGATGAACGTGACGAGGAGACCGGTGCGGCGGAGGGCGGGGCCGCCCGGTGCGGGGGACGCGGCGGCGGGTATGTGGCCCTGTGGCCCTTCCTGGTCGTGCGTGGTACGGCCACGCTCGGGCATCTGCCCCTCCTCTTCGTACGGCGCGCCGCCCATGTTCTCAGTTCCTGCGGGGTGACCGGGGCGGTGTACCGAGGAGCGGTCGAACCGTCGACCGTTCAACCTACACAACCGGAATGTTCAACTCCGCACCATTCCGGCAAAGAAAGGGCTTACGCTCAACACTCCTCCACTGCGGCTTCACAGTTGGGGCACGGAGGTTCCGCCGACCATACCAGGGGGGCGGCAGCCGTTCGGCGGTCCGGGAGGGGGTGTGACCCGCGGGTGACCGCGGGGTACACGCCGGACCGCGGAACGGCTGCACCTACGACCGTCCGGGGCGCTCGCCACCCGAACGGCGTCGCGGGCGGGCCGGGCGGGTGTGGACGGTGGGACGGTGGGAACGCGAAGACCGTTTCCGCCGACCGGCTGCCCCGGGAGTGACCGTGACCTGTACCGAGCGACGTGACGTGGGGCTGCTGCTGCTCAGGCTGGGCACCGGCGGGGTGCTGGCCGCGCACGGGGCGCAGAAGCTGTTCGGCTGGTTCGGCGGGGGCGGGATCGAGGGAACCGGGCAGTTCATGGAGTCCGTGGGCTACCGGCCGGGCAGGGCCAGCGCGAGGGCGGCGGGGCTCGCGGAGGCGGGCGGCGGCACGCTGCTGGCGCTGGGCCTCGCGACACCGGCGGCGGGCGCCGCGGCGGCCGGCGCGATGGCGGGGGCCACGGTGGTGCACATGCCGAACGGGTTCTTCGCCCAGAGCGGCGGCTACGAGTACGCGGCGTCGCTCGGTCTCACGGCGGCGGGCCTGGCGGTCACCGGCCCCGGCCGGCTCTCCCTGGACGCGGCGCTCGGCCACGCGGTGAACCGCGGCTGGATGGTCCCGGCCGCGTTCGCGGTGACGGCGGCGGTCACGGCGATGGTGGTGGGGGCGCGGACCAGGCGGGTGCGCAGGAGGGCAGAGGGCGAGGAGGGCGAGCAGGAGGCACTGTTCGAGGAGTAGGCCGCGGCGGCGGGCCGCCGCGTGGCAGGCTGCCGGCATGACCGAACTCGACGGATCCACGGACCTGTGGGAATCGATCGCCCGGCTGCACGCGTGGCTCGACGCGCACCGGACGCACGACGGCGCGGAGGGCCTGCTGCTGCGCGTGCTGAAGCTGTCGGAGGAGGTCGGTGAGGTCGCGCAGGCGGTGATCGGCGCGACGGGCCAGAACCCCCGCAAGGGCACGACGCACCGCTGGGAGGACGTCCAGTCGGAGCTGTGCGACGTGGTCATCACCGCTCTGGTCGTGCTGCGCACCCTGACCCCGGACGCGCGCGAGGTCTTCACCGCGCATCTGGAGAGGGTCACCCGGCGCTCACTCGGTTCCCCGGCCTCCTGAACCCGGGGGACAGGCGGTCCGTACGACAGGGGAGGGCATGGCCGACAACGCGTTCTGGATCGCCTCGTTGACCGCGGGCACGGCGGTCCTGGCGAGCTGGGTGAGCAGCCGCGGGACGGCGCGGGCGGCACGGATCCAAGCCGACACGACGACGCGGGCGCAGCGGGTGGAACGGCTGCGGGAGACCCGTCGTGCGGCGTACGCACAGCTCATGGAGCGGGCGCAGCGGATGGGCGACCTGTACTGGAAGGTGTCGGACCTGTGCGCGAGCGGCGACCTCGGCCCGCGGCTGCCGGAACTCGCGCGGTTGCGGAACCTCCTGCGGGACGAGTACAGCGGGCTGCGCCACTGCACATGGGTCGTGTCGCTGGAGGGCC
This sequence comes from Streptomyces sp. NPDC007264, assembly GCF_042869095.1. Lineage (NCBI taxonomy): Bacteria > Bacillati > Actinomycetota > Actinomycetes > Kitasatosporales > Streptomycetaceae > Streptomyces > Streptomyces sp. NPDC007264. The sequence continues at coordinate 328,434 of NZ_JBIAFD010000004.1, read as the reverse complement.
CGTCCGAGGTCGCCGACGCGGCGGACACGCTGCGGCGCAGCACCTCCCCGGCCTACCGGGCCGTCGAGGACATGCTCGAAGGCGACCGAGAGGCCGCCGAACGCTTCGACGCGGCGTACGCGCCCTTCTGGCAGGCGCTGCGGGACTTCGTGGAGCGGGCGCGCGAGGCGCTGCGCGAGATGTGACGCACGCGCCCGCGGCTGCGGCGGCTGCGGCTGCGGCTGCGGCTGCCCGGGACGCCCTACAGGTCGTTGCCCGCGTAGGAGAGATTGAAGCTCTTGTTGGTCAGGGGAAAGTCCGGGACGATCGTGTCCGCCAACGCCACCGGCAGCGCGGGCCAGTTGAAGAAGGACGGGTCGACCGGCTTGACCCGGGTCAGGGTGCCGCCCGGGGAGAGTTCGACACGGGTGGCGAGGGTGCCGCGCCAGCCCTCCACGAGTCCCACCCCCGTGCCGGGACCCGCGCCCGGCCGCGGCGCCACGGGCGCGGGCAGCGCCCCCGGGGCCGGCAGACCGTCCACGAACCGCTCGGCGAGCGCGAGGGAGACGTCGATCTCCTCGGCGCGGACCAGGAAGCGGGCCAGGACGTCCCCGGTGTCGTGGACCGGTACGTCGGGCGGGGCGTCGTACGGGGTGAAGGGGTGGGCGATCCGGGCGTCGCCGGGCAGGCCGCTGGCGCGGGCGACGTAGCCGAGGCAGCCGATCGCGCGGGCGGCGTCGGCGGGGAGGACGGCGGTGCCGTTGAAGCGGTCGTGCACGGTGGGGTGGCCGAGGGCGAGACCGGTGATCTCGCGGATGTCGTCGCCGATCGCCCTCAGCCGGCCCGGGTCCGGCAGCGCGCGCAGCACCGCCCCGCCGGGGACCACGCCGCCACGCAGCAGCCGGTGTCCGGTGAGCTCCCGGTTCAGACGCAGGAGGTGCTCGCGGACCCGCTGGGCCTGGGCGTTGAGGATGCCGTGGCCGACGTCGTTGCAGAGCATGCCGAGGTCGGCGACGTGGTTGTGGATCCGCTCCAGTTCCAGGAGCAGGGCGCGGACGCGCTGCGCCTCCGGCGGCACCTCGGTGCCGGTGGCCTCCTCCACGGCCAGGCAGTACGCCAGCGCGTGGCCGACGGCGGTGTCGCCGCTGATCCGCTCGGCGAGCGGAAGCCCGGCGGCGATCGTGCGGCCCTGGAAGAGCTTCTCGATGCCCTTGTGCACGAACCACAGCCGTGCCTTGAGCTTGAGGATGGTCTCCCCCACGACGGAGAACCGGAAGTGACCCGGCTCGATCAGCCCGGCGTGCACCGGGCCGACCGGGATCTCGTAGACACCCTCGCCCTCCACCTCCAGGAAGGGGTACGGTCCCTCCTGCTCGCCGAAGTCGGGGGGCGGGCCGGCGTCCGGCCGCATGGGGTACCAGCCGCGCGGCCAGTGGAAGTGCCGGACCAGCCGGCGCGGGAGCGGGTGGTCGAGGGGCACGATGCCGAACAGGTCGCGCATCTCCCGCTCGAACCGGCCCGCAGGGAACGACAGACGGGCCAGCGTCGGCAGCTCGGGCCGGTCCGGATCCAGGCGGACGTGCAGTTCGGTGCGGGTGTCGGGCGGGCCGGCCACGAACAGGTACACCACGCGCGGTCCGCGCTCGTCGTGGTGGGCCGCGACCAGGGCCAGCCGGTGGCCCTCGCGCAGCAACTCCTCCGCGCGCCGGGGCAGTTCCTCGACGCCGATGTCGTGGGTGATGCGCATCGTGTCACCTTCCCCCGATCGCCTGTGCGGCGGCGTGCAGCAGATCGGTCAGCGGTCCGGTGGCGATGCCGAGGGCGGCGCAGGCCAGGAGTCCCAGGGCGAGCGGCCACACGGCCGACGCCTCGGAGGCGGTCTCCTGTGCGGGTGCCGGGCCCAGCAGCATCCGGGCGGTGCGGGTGGCGAGCGCGGCGAAGGCGAGGAGCACGAGCAGCAGGGCCGTCGCCGTGACCCAGCCCAGGCCGGTGCCCGCGGAGAACCCGGCCCGGACGATGCCCACTTCGGAGGCGAAGAGGCTGAACGGCGGGAACGCCATCAGCGCCACGACCGCGAGCCCGAACACCCCCGCCCAGGCGGGGGCCCGGGCGAGCAGCCCGCCGACCTGCTCGATGCGGGTGGTGCCGGTCAGGTGCAGGATGCGGCCGGAGGCGCAGAAGGCGGCCGACTTGGCGAGGCCGTGTCCGGCGATGTGCAGCAGCGCGGCGGCCAGAGCGAGCCTGCTGCCGACCGCCGCGGCCAGCGCGATCAGGCTCATGTGCTCCATGCTGGAGTAGGCCAGCATCCGCTTGTAGTCGCGCTGGGCCAGCAGCAGCCCGGCCGCCAGGGCGAGGGTGAGCAGCGCGATCGCGGCGAGCAGGACCCGGGTGAAGTCCGGGCCGAGGGCGGCGTCCGCGATGACCCGGTAGCGCAGGACCGCCGCGAAGGCCACCGACAGCAGCACCCCGGACATCAGCGCGGACACGGGGGCGGGGGCCTGGCTGTGGGCGTCGGGCAGCCAGGCGTGCAGCGGGATCAGGCCGGCCTTGGCACCGAAGCCGAGGACGACCAGGGTGATGCCGAGGCGGGTGACCGCGGGGTCGAGGCGGTCGGCGTGGGCGACCAGGGTGGGCCAGTCCAGGGCCCATGCCTCGGTGACGCCCGCCTGCCGGGCCGCGTAGTAGACGAGGACGGTGCCGAGGAAGGCGAGCGCGATGCCGGCCGAGCAGATCACCACGTACTTCCAGGCGGCTTCCACGGATGTGCGGGTGCGGCGGTGCCCGACAAGGAAGGCGGTGACGATGGTGGTGGCCTCCACGGCGACCCACAGCACGCCGAGGTTGGCGGTCACGACCGCCAGGCACATGGCGGCCAGGAACGCCTGCACGAGGGCGTGGTAGCGCCACGGGGTGTGGTCGCCTGCGTGGTCGCCGGCGTGCTCGCCCGCCCGGTCGGCGGCGCGCTCGCCCGCCAGGTACGCCGGTGCGGATCCGCAGGCGATCGCGGCGACGGCGCCCACCACGAGCAGCATCCAGACGGTGAGCGCGTCGGCCCGCAGCAGTCCCGCGTACGCCGACCGCGGGCCGTCCGCCACGACGGTCGGCGCCAGCAGGGCCGCGCACACGAGGATGGCGGCGGGTGAGAGGAGTCCGGCCCAGTCCGTGGCGCGGCGCCGCGGGGCCGGTGCGGGCGGGGGTGCCTCCGCCACCGGGACGGGGGCTGCCGCCGGAACGGGGGTCGCCGGAACGGGGGCCTTCGCCGGGCGCCGGGCCGCCGCGGCCGCCGGCCGGCGGATGCGCGCTCCGGCCGCCGCGTACGCGCCCGCGACGGCCAGGGGGACGGCGGTGGGCGCGGTCAGCAGCAGGGCGGAAGCGGTGGCCCCTTGGGACAGGTACGGCATCAGTCGTGCAGCTCCCGCAGGTCGTCGATGTCGGTGGTACCGAACGCCTCCCGCATCCGGGTGGTGAGGATCTGCAGCACCAGCACCGCCAGCAGCACGTCGAAGGAGACGCCGAGTTCGACGATCAGCGGCACCCCCGAGGCGGCCAGGAACGCGGTGGCGGTGATGCCGTTGTCCAGCAGCAGGAAGCCGACCACCTGGGCCAGGGCCCGCCTGCGGGTCACCAGGACGAAGAAGCCGATCAGGACCACGGCGAGGCCGACCGGCAGCGCGCGGGTGGCCGGCGTCGGGTCCAGCTCGGTCAGGGGCCGGCTGACCACGTAGGCCAGCAGGGTCAGCAGCGACGCGGTCAGCAGCGACGCGGCGACGTTCACCAGCGGCTGGGTCTCCCGGGTCTCCGCCCCGTCGGTGCCGTACCGCTGCCGGTCCGCCGTGAGCGCGGCCAGGGCCCGTCGCATGAGATACGGCAGCACGCCCGCCCTGAGCAGTCCGATGCCGATGCCCACACCGACCAGGTCCCACCGCTGCTCGTGCGCGCCGAGAAGGACCGCGACGGCGGCCAGGGCGACGCCCTGCAGGGCGAAGACCCGGACGATCGCGGCGATTTCGCGCCGCCACAGCACGACCACGGCGGCCAGCAGGAAGGCGCCGCAGGCCACATCCAGGAACTGCGTGTACAGGCCGCTGCTCATGGCGCTCCGTTCAGGAAGTACGAGGCGGCCACCGCGAGCAGCGCCAGCAGGAAGGAACCGGCGAGGAGTTCGGGTACCCGGAACAGCCGCACCTTCGCCCAGAACACCTCGGCCGCGGCGAGCACGGCGCCCAGCGCGGCGGCCTTCACGGCGAACAGCATCAGCGCCACGGCCAGGGCGGCCCAGGAGGTGCTGGTGGCGATCCCCCACGGGACGAACAGCGAGGACAGCAGTCCGAGCAGCAGGGTGAGGCGCATCTGGGCGCCGAGTTCGACCAGCGCCAGGTCGGGGCCGGCGTACTCCAGGACCATCGCCTCGTGGATCATCGTCAGTTCGAGGTGCGTCGAGGGGTTGTCGACGGGGATCCGCCCGGTCTCCGCCAGCACCGCCACCGCGAGCGCGGCGGTGGCGAGCAGGCTCACGGGGGAGGTGAGGCGGGCGGGGTCGTGGGCGGCGCCGAAGACGATGGCCGGGATGTTGGTCGTCCCGGCGGGGATCGACAGGGCGAACACCGACAGCAGGATGGTGGGCTCCACCAGTGCGGCCACCGTCATCTCCCGGGAGGCGCCCATCCCGCCGAACGCCGTACCGGTGTCCAGGCCGGCCAGGGCCAGGGCCAGGGTGCCCAGCGCGATGAGGGCCACCACCACGATGAGGTCCGCGTGGCCGCTGACCGGGGTGGCGGTGGCGAGCAGCGGCACCAGGGCGGCGGCCACCACGGTGGTGGCGACCAGGACCGCAGGGGCGGCGCGGAAGGCGGGTCCGGTCCCGACGGGTGTGATCGGCTCCTTGCGCAGCAGCTTGCGCAGGTCCCGCCACGGCTGGAGCACACCGGCGCCGGCCCGGCCCTCCATGCGGGCCCGCACCTGCCGCATCCAGCCGGTCAGCAGTGGTGCCCCGGCCCCGACCGCGAGGACCTGGCCGGCGACGGCGGCGTATCCGACGGCACTCATCCGTCCGCCTCACCACCCCACCGCGAGGATCGACAGCACCACGACCAGACCGGCGAAGCCGTAGCCGAGATAGAGGTGGACGCTGCCGCCCGCCAGCCGCCGTGCCGCCCGTCCGGCCCCCGCGAGCAGGCGCAGCACCGGCTCGTACAGCCGGTGCTCGATCCGGTCGGGCACCCGGCGCTGGAAGCGGACCCGCTCCACCAGGTACGTCGACTCCCGCACGGGTGTGACGTCCAGGTCCTGCTCCGGTGCGAGCACGTCGTCGAAGACCCGCTGCAGCGGCTCGGCGAACGAGGTCGCCGTGTAGGCCATGCGGGCCGTCGGGGCCCCGCCCCCGCAGTCCCACAGCGGGGCGCGGGTACGGCGCCGGCGTCGCCGCAGCAGCCGGGGCAGGCCCGCGGCCAGGACGAGCGCGGCGGTCAGCGCGGCGACCACCCACAGCGGGGACAGCGCCGCGGAGACCTCGGCGAGCCGCAGCGCCGGCCCGCCGCCCGCCAGGGCGTCGCCGCCGGGCAGCCCGGACGCGGCCACGGCGCGGTCGAGGCCGCCGCCCAGCAGGCCCGGCACCAGTGCCAGGGCCACGCACAGGGCGCCGAGCAGGCCCATCCCGACGAGCATGAGGGGTGGCGCCTCCCGCGCCGAGGCGGCCCGCTCTCCCCCGCGCGGGCGGGCGGAGAACCCGACGCCGAACGCCTTGACGAACACCGCGGCGGCGATGCCCGCGGACAGCGCGATCAGCGCCACCGCCAGCGGCAGCACGACCGCGACCGCGACGCCCGGCACCTGGAGCCCGTGGATGAGGGACTGCAGCAGCAGCCACTCGCTGATGAACCCGTTGCCCGGCGGCAGCGCCACCGCCCCCAGGGCGCCGAGCGCGAACAGACCGGCCGTGTACGGCATCCGGGAGCGCAGCCCGCCCAGCAGGTCCAGGTCGCGCAGACCGGTGGCGCGCAGCACCGATCCGGCCGCGCAGAACAGGAGGGCCTTGAACGCGGCGTGGTTGACCACGTGCAGCAGCGCCGCCGTCAGGGCCAGCGCGCCGAGCGCCCGGTCGCCGTAGGTGGCGAACAGCCCGGCGGCCGCCACGCCGATGAGCACCAGGCCCATGTTCTCGCTGGTCGAGTAGGCCAGCAGCCGCTTGAGGTCGGAGGCCATCGCCGCCTGGAGGATGCCGTACACGGCGCTGGCCCCGCCGAGGGCCATCAGCCCCAGCCACCACCACGCGGGCCCGCCGCCGAGCAGGTCGAGGCCGGTGCGGACGAGGCCGTAGACGCCCAGGTTGACCATGGCCGCGCTCATCAACGCGGAGACGGGACTGGGCGCTTCGGGGTGAGCCCTGGGCAGCCAGGCGTGCAGCGGCACCGCGCCCGCCTTCGAGGTGAAGGCCAGGGCCACCAGGACGAAGACCAGCCCGCGCACCGTCGGCGACAGGGTGTGGGAGGCCGCGCGCAGCGCGTCGAAGGTCTCTCCGCCGGCCCGCGCGGCGAACAGGGCGAGCCCGGCCAGCAGCAGCACGAGACCGAGATGGGTCATCACCGCGTACCAGACGCCGGCCTGCCGCACCGGGCCCCGTTCCCGGTGCTCGGCCAGCACCAGCAACAACGAGGCGAGCGCCATCAGCTCCCACAGCACGAGGAACGTGGACACCGAGGCCGCCACGGGCACCAGCACCAGGGTGAGGGCGAAGAGCGGCAGCACCGCCTGCGCCGTGCGCGAGCCGAGCCCATGCGGTCCGTGCCCGGCGGCGTAGCCGATGCCGTACACCGCGACCGCGGCCACCACGACGCCGGCCACCGTCATGAACACCCCCGCCAGGGCGTCCACCGCCAGATGCGTCCCGGCCAGGGGCAGCACCCCGGGGAGGAAGGCCGTCCAGCGGCCGCCGCCCAGCGCGGCCGCGCCCGCCACGGCACCGCTGACGCCGACGCCCGCCGTCAGCGCTCCGGCGACCGGCACGCGCGGCCGGTACGGCAGCGCGAGTCCGGCCACCGCGCCCGTGCCGCCCAGCCCGGTGGCCGTCGCGAGGGCGACGGAGACGGCGGTCATCTGCCGGTCACCCTCCTGAGCGCCGCCACGATCGCCTCCGGCTCCGGCGGGCAGCCGGGCACCTGGAGGTCCACGGGCACGACGTCGGCCACGGCGCCCTCGACGCCGTAACCGCCCGCGAACTCCCCGCAGCCGATGGCGCAGTCCCCCACCGCCACCACGAGCTTCGGCTCGGGCATCGCCGCGACCGTGCGCCGCAGCGGCCCGGCCATGTTCCGGGTCACCGGCCCGGTCACCAGGGCCACGTCGGCGTGCCGGGGCGAGGCCACCAGCCGCGCCCCGTAGCGCTCGGCGTCGTACACCGGGTTGAAGGCCGCGGTGATCTCGATCTCGCAGCCGTTGCAGGACCCCGCGTCCACGCAGCGCACCTGCACCGAGCCGCCGAACTCCCGTGCCGCGGCCGGGACGTCCCCGGCCGGGCGCGGTGGAGCCGGTTCGGCCACCCGCCCGGTGGCGTGGATCTTGTGCAACAGGCCCATGAACCCTCCCGACGCGGTGCGGACCGGTCCGCAGGGTGTCCAACGGGACACGCCTCGACCGGATACGAGGCTTTTACTGTGCTTTGCCCGCTTGGCGGATCATTGACCGTCGCGCAGTACGGCCCCGCCGGCCCGCCGTAAGCGCATGGCACCACCCGCCCGTCAGGAGATCCGCAGGAGTGACGGCCTGATTAATTGCGCAGATTAGCAACTCATAAGGTCGCATGGGGAGAGATCCGCGGATCGGGGCCGGCCGCGGCGGCGGGCCGTGGGAGGCCCCGCCGCCGGGCGGCGGAGCCGGAAGGTCGGACGTCGACTCGCGGGTCCGACGGAAGGGGCAGGGTCAGGCCGGCTGGAGTTTCACGCGGAAGTGACGCAGGATCGGGGACTGTTCCACGATCTTGAAGCCGCCGACCGACTCCGCCTTCTTGGCGATGCTCTCCAGCGTCCTGCCGATGTGGTCGTAGTGGCTGCGCGTGTAGACCCGGCGCGGCAGCGCGAGCCTGACCAGTTCGAACGGTGCGCTCTTGACGGGGTTGCCGTCCTCGTCCTCCTCGCCGAGGTAGAGGGAACCGAGTTCGGCCGAGCGGATACCGCCCTCGAGGTAGAGCTGGCAGGACAGGGCGTGCCCCGGGTAGTGGTGGGCCGGGATGTGCGGGAACAGGCGACCGGCGTTGAGGTACAGCGCGTGCAGACCGGGGGGCTCCAGGATGTCGACGCCGGCGCCGCGGACCCGCCGGGCGAGGTGGGCCGCGATGTCGGCACGCTCCGCGAGGTAGGACGGTTCGGTCACCTCCAGCAGGCCCTGGGCCATCATGTCGAGGTCGCGTCCGGCGAGGCCCCCGTAGGTCGCGAAGCCCTCGGTGGCGATGAGCAGACGCTCGCACTTCTCGGCGAGTTCGGGGTCCTTCAGCCCGATGAATCCGCCGATGTGGACGATGCCGTCCTTCTTGGCGCTCATCATGCAGCCGTCGGCCAGCCGGAAGGCCTCCTCCGCGACCTGCCGGGGAGTGCGGTCCTGGTAGCCCGCCTCGTGACGGGTCACCAGCCAGGCGTTCTCGGCGAACCGGGCGGCGTCCAGGAGCAGGGGGACACCGTGCCGTCGGCAGAGGTCGGCGGCCTGCCGCAGGTTCTCCATGGAGACCGGCTGACCACCGCCGCCGTTGTTGGTGATGGTCATGACCACCGCGGCGACCTTGGGGCCGTCGGGTCCTTCGAGTTCCCGCCGCAGCGCCTCCAGGTCGATGTTCCCCTTGAACGGCTCCTCGCTGTCGAGGTCGCGGGCCTGGGGGCAGGGCAGGTCGCGGGCCTGGCAGCCCGCCAGCTCCACATTGGCGCGGGTGGTGTCGAAGTGCGTGTTGGACAGGACGATGCTGCCGGGTTCGAGCAGGGACGAGAACAGGATGCGTTCCGCGGCCCGGCCCTGGTGCGCCGGCAGGATGTGCGGATAACCGGTCAGCTCGGCCACCGTCTCGCGGAACCGGTAGAAGGAGCGGGAGCCCGCGTAGGACTCGTCGCCCTCCATTCCCGCGGCCATCTGAGCGGCCGACAGCGCACCCGTGCCCGAGTCGCTCAGCAGGTCGATGGTCACCTCGTCGGCGCGCAGGTCGAAGACGTTGTAGTGGACGCGCTTCAGCGCCTCCTCGCGCTGCTCGCGCGTGGTGATCGGAATGGGCTCGACCACCTTGATCCGGTACGGCTCCACTGTGATCCCTGCTCCTGTCTGTATCGGCTGCTGCGACTGCTGCGCGGTCCCGGAAGCCGGGGCCCGACGGTGTGCGGACGGCACCGTCCGCGGCGGTGCGGGGTCGGCCGGCGGCCGGACCCCGTACGCCTCCGAGGAGACGTATGCGGTCACCCGGAGCGGTCTGCCCCGCTCGTGGACCAGCGCCAGGTAGGCGATGAGCCCGGTCCCGTCCTCCGGTCTGCGCCCGGTGACGGCGGCCAGCGCCCGGGTGAGCGGCGTGGCGTCCATGCCGTGCCGGCCGAGCACGGCCACCGCCCGGGCATGGGCCTCCGCGTCGTCGCGGACGTAGTCCCTGACCGGGACGTGGAGGGTGAAACCGCTCGGCAGACCGGTCGTGGTCTCCGTGAAGGAGTGGCAGGTGAGGGCCGGCCGCCTGCCCAGCCGCATCTCCTGCTCCGTCCCGGGCCCGGACGGCGTCCACCCGTCGGCCCCGGCCGCCGTACGGAAGAAGTCCGCCACGGTCCCGGGTGCCGGACCGGAGTCCGCGCGGGACAGACCGCCGGCCTCCGAGGCCGCCAGACCGTCGTGTCTGAGGTAGACCTTCACCCGGGGTGCTTCCCAGTCGCCCAGGTCGAGGGCGAGGAACGGGTAGCCGTCGGCCGGGGGCAGCGCGGCGAACGCCTCCCGGTGGCCGAGCCGTTCCAGTGCCTCCCGTACGGTCCCGGCGGCGCGTTCCGGCCCCGACGCCGCGGGGTTCAGATACGCCTTCAGCCGGGGGACGCCGCCGGGACGCAACTCCAGCGCGCACCACACCGCCAGGGGGCCGTGCGGGGAGGACGGGAAGAACAGGTCCTCCAGCAGGTCGAGCCGGTCGGAGGCGAAGCCCCAGCGCCGCGTCATGGACCGCAGCGCACGTAAGCCGATGCGCCCGTTCTCCGCCAGGCTGCCGGCACCGCAGCCCGGCTCCAGCAGCACACGCAGCGACGGCGCGGTACCGGGCAGGAAGGCGAGGGAGAACTCCACCGGCGTATGGTCGTCGGACAGGAAGCTCCCGGACGGCGGAGGCAGGTCGAGCGGGCGCTCGGCCACGGCGCCCAGGTACTCGGCCAGCACGCTCGCGTACGTGTCCGCGTCGCTCCGGTCGAGCCCCGCGACGGCGCACAGCCGCCGCAGTTGTTTAGTTGTGAACATGCCAAGCGTAGGGGGATGTCCGACGGGAGCCGGGCCGCCGGACCGGACGGGGATCACCGGACGTCCCGGCACCGGCGAGGGTGCACACGGGACGGCGGGGCCGGGAGAGGCGTCCCGGAACGGGCGCTCGCCCGGAAGAGGGCGAAAAGATACCCGTCCTCGCAGACGGGTATCTCGGCATCCGGAGCGGAAGACAACGGACTTATGGGGTGGATGTGTTCCCGGGGAAGTGAAGCGGCGAAGCGCTGAGCGGGATCGGCGGCGGTGGATACGTGGTCCACCACACCTCCTTCAACTCGATTTCAACACGCGTACCGCGCTGCTCACTACCCCACCCGTTCAACTTTCATGCAGTATGGGGGAGTTGGCCGGGTGTTGCGTGCATCACCCCTTCCACCACGTCAGGAACGAACTCCACAGTCCACGCTCCGGCTTGCGGGATCCGCCGTCGTCCGGGGTGCCGGCCGCGGCCGTCTGCCCGCCCGCCGACGGGTCGGGACGGCGCACGGTCCGCATCGGGGTGAAGCGGGTGGGCAGCGTGGCGAGCGCCCGGTTGAAGGGGCCGGGGCGCCAGGTCAGGCTGTCCTCCGGCACCGCGAGTTCGACGTCGGGGAGCCGGTTGAGCAGGTTCTCGATGGCCGAGACCGTGACGAGCCGGGCCGGCTCCTTGGACGGGCACGCGTGCGGGCCCGCGCTCCAGGCCAGGTGGGAGCGGTTGCTGCCCGCCTGGCGGGCCGCCGTGAGCGTCGGCCCGGTGTTGGCGGCGGCGAAGCTGATCAGCATCAGGTCGCCCGCCCGCACCTTCTGCCCGGCGAACTCCATGTCCGCGGCCGGATAGTGCGGCGCGTAGTTCGCCATGGGGGGGTTCTCCCACAGCGTGTCGTCGATGGCCTCGTCGATCAGGCCGCCGTTGGCGTACCGGTCGTTGGTGAGCAGCCGGTGCAGGGTGTTGCCGATCAGGTTGCGCAGCGGTTCGGCGCCCGCTCCCAGGAGCAGCACCAGCTGGTGGGCCATCTCCTCGTCGTTCAGCCGTGCCTGATGCTGCATCAGCCAGGAGGTGACGTCGTCGCCCGGCCTGTTCCGCTTGATCTGCACCAGCTCGCTCACGGCCTGGAACAGCACCGCGTTGGCCTTCTCTGCGTTGATGCCGTCGAAGATGCCGGCGATGCCGAACATGACCCGGTCACCGATGTCCGCGGGGCAGCCGAAGAGTTCGTTGAACACGAACAGCGGGAGCTGCTTGGCGTAGTCGTTGAGCAGGTCGGCCGAACCGCGGGTGCCGAACTGGGTGATGAGGTAGTCGGAGACCCGCTGGGTGCTCTGGCTGAGCCGGCGGGAGTCCACTTGGGCGAAGCTGTCGGTGACCGCCTGGCGCAGCCGCAGATGCTCGGCGCCGTCGGTGAACATGCAGTTGGGCCGGTGCACCAGCAGGGGAAGCACCGGGCTGTCCGGGCTGATCCTGCCCTCGTTGAGGTCGCGCCAGCGGCGGCCGTCCTTGCGGAAGGTCCCGGAGTCCTGCAGCAGCTGGAGCGCCGTCGTGTAGTCGGTGACCAGGGTGGCCTCCACCCCGGGTGCGAGCTCCACCGGCGCGGTCGGCCCGTGGTGGCGCATGTACTCGTAGTAGGCCTGCGGATCGGCGGCGAACTCCGGCCCGTACAGGGGCACGCTGAGGCCGCTGTCGTGGGCGGGGCACCCCGGCGGGGGCGCGGGATCGGTGGAATGGGCGCTCATGTCTGCTCCTGAAGTGCACGGTCCTGCAAATAGCGGACGAGTGTGATCAGTGCTTGGGCCGACGATTTCTCGTCCCGTGCGTCACACGTGACCACGGGCGTGTCATCGAGCAGGTCCAGCGCTTCGCGCAGCGCCCTTTCCTCGCGCAGCGGCGAACCGTCGAAGCGGTTGACGGCGATCGCGTAGTCGAGTCCGTACTGCTCGATCAGGTCGATCACGGCGAAGGAGTCCGCCAGCCGCTCGGGGTCGACCAGCACCAGCGCCCCGAGGGCACCGCGGGCCATGGCCTCCCACATCTGCAGGAAGCGCTGCTGACCGGGTGTGCCGAACAGATAGAGGACGACCCGGTCGCTGAGCGTGAGCCGTCCGAAGTCCATGGCCACCGTGGTGGTGGTCTTGCCGGCGACGCCCTTGAGGTCGTCGACCGTCTCCCCCGCCCGTGTCATCCTCTCCTCGGTGGACAGCGGGGGGATCTCGGAAATGGACCCGATGAAGGTGGTCTTGCCCACCGCGAAGTGCCCGACGACCAGGATCTTCACGGGAGTCTGGGTGTCGCCGCCGCGAACGTAGGCGTGCTCAGCCAAACTTGGCCCGGAGACCATTCAGCACCTCCTCGAGGATCCGTACGTCGGTGACCTGGGCACGCGCCGCGGGCGGGCGTATGACGATGTATCCGCCTTCCGCGAGAGCGGCGAGCAGGATCTTCACCACCCCCAGGGGTAAGCGCGTGTGCCCGGCGATCTCGGCGACCGAGAGGTAACCGCCGGTGCACATCGTCAGCAGCTTCTGCTCCTCCGGGGACAGCCGGTTCGGCCGCTGCTGGTGGTCCGTCACCGCCGTGATCAGGGTGATGAGCGAGAACTGCTCGTGATCGGGGAGACTGCGTCCCTTGGTGATGACGTAAGGGCGCACCAACTCCGCGGCTTCGGGCTCCGGTCGGCTGGCGTCGGTCATGGCCGTGAACCGGCGTTCTCGCGCGGCGGCGTCGTCAGTTCCTTGCCCAGTTGGCCGACGAGCTGCTGCATCCGGAAGGTGATGTCCCCCATGTCGACGTCGAGCGCCGCCGAGACCGCCAGGTAGGCGCCTTCTCCCGCGGAGATCAGGAAGACCCATCCCTCGTCGAACTCGACCAGCGTCTGCCGCCACCGCCGCTCGGATCCCTCGCAGAAGAACCCGATCGACCGGCTCAGCGACTGCACACCGCTCATCGCGGCGGCGACGGTGTCCCCCATGTCCTTGTCGACCCCCTTGGAACGGGCCATCAGCAGCCCGTCGGCGGAGACCAGGACGGCATGCAGGGCCCCGGGGATCTCCAGGGCACTGTCAAGCATCCACGCCAGATCGTTCTTCACGAGACCTCATGTCCTTCACTGCTTGCATCGCGTGTGTTGCTCGTCTCATCCGGCGTGTCCGGATGCGAGGACCGGCCGATCACCGTGCCCCGCTGGAAGGCGGCCATGATCGCTGCCGTGTCTTCGTCGGAGCGTCGCCTCGGGGCACGCGAGCCCTTCGATGCCTGCGCGGGTGCCGAACCGGTGGATACGAGGGCCATCGGCCGCTTGCGGCGCCGCTTGGGCAGGCCGTCGGCGGTCGTGGACATGTTCGGCGAGGAGTGGGGCCCGTTGAGGCCCGGCGCGGAGACGGCCTCGGCGGCCGGGGCGGTCTCCTTCGGGTCGGGCATGGCAGTGAGGAGTTCGTCGGGCAGCAGGAGGACCGCCCGCACACCGCCGTAGGGGGAGGTGGAGTCCACGGACACGGTGAAGCCGAAGCGCTCGCAGAGCACACCGATCACCGCGAAACCGAACTGCGGCGGGTTGCCGAGCTGCGAGACGCCCGAGACGCGCTCGCTCGACAGCAGCCTCGTCGCCCGGGCCCGCTCCTCCTCGTTCATGCCGACACCCGCGTCGTCGACGACGATGCAGATGCCCTTGGGCACGGCACGGACGTTGATCTCGACGATGGTGTCGGGGCTGGCATAGCTGGTCGCGTTGTCGAGGAGCTCCGCAAGGGCCAGGGCCACCGGTTCGACGGCCCGGCTGGTGATGCCGAAGTCGACCTGCGAGAGGATCTCCACCCGCTGGAAGTGACGGATCCTGCCCTGCGCGCTGCGCACGACGTCGTAGACCGAGGCGACCTCGCGGTGCCGCCCCAGCCAGCCGTCGCACAGCACGGCGATGGACTGGGCGCGCCGACCGAACTGTGAATTCATGTGGTCGATGTCCAGAAGGTCCTGCAGAATGACCGACTCACCGTATTTGGTCTGCAGCCTCGAAATGATCAACTGCTGTTCGGCAGCGAGACCCTGAATCGTCCGCATGGCGGACTTGAGGGCGGTTTTGGTTTCCTCTTCGGCGTGTTCCTGCGCCTTTTTGACGGATTCCGAATAGTGGTTCTCGAGTTCGTCGTAATGGGTCCTGAGCCCATCGATCTCCCGCCGTAAATTCCGTGCCGCCCTACGCTGGCGAACAGCAAAGGCAGCTGCGACAAGAACTACGACGAGGAAAGCCCAGAATGCCGGGTCCTGCAAGTAGTGCGTCATATGACTCTCTTCAGACGACTGAAGGTCAGCTGCTGAAATCCCGTCAACGCGGATGGGCCTTCAGGCGCCCGCGCCACGTTTCGGCCGGGCTGTCCTCTCGGTCTCAGATGTCGTGTTGTGCGTCCATCCGCCCGCTCGACAAGTGCGGTGATCGTATCACCGCCGTGACGGCCAACCGGGTGCCCCCACCACGGAACTGACATCCCCTCGGAAGCCTTCACAAAGCACCTCGGAAACGACCGGAAGGCACACCTTCACCAACCGTTCGGGCACCCGGGGCGAGCGGGGGACGCATCCCGCCGCGGATACGTTTTTCCGGCCGTGGACGTGCCCTTGGGCCGGTGTTCGCGGCCCCGCGCGCCATCCGGTCGGTGCCCGATCGGCGCCCGATCCGCGGTGCG
The DNA here is from genome assembly GCF_042869095.1 of Streptomyces sp. NPDC007264. Taxonomy (NCBI): domain Bacteria; kingdom Bacillati; phylum Actinomycetota; class Actinomycetes; order Kitasatosporales; family Streptomycetaceae; genus Streptomyces; species Streptomyces sp. NPDC007264. The sequence continues at coordinate 313,335 of NZ_JBIAFD010000004.1, read as the reverse complement.
TCCGCCTCACCGGCCGGGGCCGGCGGGGCCCACGGCGACCCCACATCTCCTCAAATCCTCCTCACGTGCTCCCCACGTGCTCCCCACGTACTCCCCAGGACGAGCGCGAACTCGAACTCCGCGTGCTCTCGTCGCGTCCCCTCGTCGCGTCCCCTCGTCGCGCCGGCTCATCGCGTGACGTCGAACGCCCCGCGTGCCCCCCGCTCGGCGTCGCTCATGATGTGCGAGACGAACGGGTACGTCCCCGCCTCGGGGAAGGACAACTCGACGAATCCGCCCTCCGCCGGGGCGAGAGACAGCACCTGCGCGCCTCCGTGCCCCGGATCGTCCCGCCGCAGCCGGTAGGCGCCCTCCTGGTAGACGGTGTCGAACTGCCCGCCGACCACGTGGAACGCGCTCGCCCGGTTCGGTCCCGCGTCCAGCACCCAGATCCGCACCCGCTCGCCGGTACGGGCCTTCAGGGGCGCGTACGTGTACTGGCCGGCGTACCCGTTGAAGACGACGGCGTCGGGCCGCTGCGCGGCCACCTTCGCTGGGTCGGCGGTCCCGCCCTGCGGGCCGAGGTAGAGGTCGGACTGGACCAGCAGGTACTCCCGGTCGGCGCGCGGCAGGTTCGGCGGATCGATGACCACCGCCCCGTACATGCCGTTGGCGATGTGCAGCGACATCGGCATCGTCGAGCAGTGGTACATCCACACACCGCTGCGGGTGGCCGTGAACCGGTACGTCAGCGACTCGCCCGGCTGGATCGTCCGCATCGGCCGGTCCGGAGCGAGCGTCCCGGCGTGGAAGTCGACCGAGTGGCCCATCGACCCGTCGTTGACGAGCGTGATCTCGAACCTGTCCCCCACGCGGCCGCGCAGCACGGGTCCCGGCGCGGTGTCGCCGTAGGTCCACACGGTCTGCCGGACCCCGGGCGCGACCTCCTTCCGGGTCTCCCGGACGGTGAAGGTGCGCCGGTGGACGCGTGGGCCGTCGCCGCCCTCGGCGGGCGGCAGCGCGGCATCGCGGGCCGTGAAGCCGTGGGACGGCCGGGCCATGGGGTCGAAGTCCTCGGCGGCGGACGTCCCGGATCCGGCGGCCGCGGTGCCGGTGCCGTGGCCCGCGTGCCCCCCGGCCTCCCGGCCGTCCGTCCCCGCGCCCGTGGCGGACGCGCTGTCGCCGGTGGTCTTGGGGGTTCCGGTGGCCTTCACGGTGAACACCATGCCCATCTGCCGGTGCCCGGCCATCGAGCACCAGCCCTCCAGATCACGGCCGATGACGCCCGCGTCCAGGGTCGCCTGCCGGCCCGGGGACAGCCGGCCCGTGCGGGCGCCGCTCTCCAGGACCAGATCGTGGCGGTCGGTGCCGTGGTTGCGCAGCGTGATCACCAGGCGGTTGCCGACGGGCACCTCGACGGAGTCCGGGGAGAACCGCATGCCGTGCACGGTCACCTCCACCGTGGTCGTGCGGCCGGTGGGCCGCACCCGGTTCCCGTCCGCCGTGAGCGCGGCGGAGTGCGACCCCGGGGCGACGGGCAGCGACCGTACGTCCACCGCACCGCCCGCCGCGACCGCCAGCACCACCACCGCCACGCCCGCGGCCACGCCGCCCAGGACGCGGTACGGCGAGGACGGCGCGGCCGGGGGCGCCGGCGGTGCGGGCGGGCTGTCCGGCGCCGCCGCGCCGCGGCGTGCCGCGCGGTGCCGGACCACCGTCCGCACCAGCAGCACCAGGAACCACACCAGCATCGCCAGCAGCACCACCGAGCACACGACACGCACCGCGCTGGGCACCGGCAGCAGAGCCGTCACCAGCGCCGCGTTGGCCGCGGTCAGCCGCATCGGCCAGCCGCGGTCCAGTTCGGCGTTCGCCGCCCGCACGGCCGAGGGGCCACCGCCCAGCACCACCGGCACCAGGAAGCTGAGCGCCCCCAGCAGCACCTGCGCGATCCACCCGGCGGCGAGCGGCGCGGTCAGCGCCGGCACCCGGTCCGCCACCTCCGGCCACGTCGGCGCCGTCAGCAGGATCCAGACCAGCACCGCCAGCGCGCCGAGCAGCCAGCCGCCGCCCGCGACCACCGACCAGGTGGCGAAGGAGTACGGGGCCTTGGCCCGTGCCTCGCGCACCCAGGGCAGCCCCGCGACGACGAGCCCCGCCGCGTAACCGGCCACCCCCGCCGCGGCGAGCGGCGGCGGCGCCAGCAGCGCGGCGGCGACGGCCGCCCCGAGGCCGCCCAGCAGCACCGGCAGGGCGGTGCGCCCCGCCCGCTCCGCACCGTCCGCCACCCGCGTGCGCAGCATCGTCGGCCACAGGGTGATGAGGGTCCCGGCCACCGTGAGCCCGACCCACCCGAGCAGATTGATCAGTTCGTGCGCCAGCAGGACGCGCGCGTGGCCGGTGCCGGACAGGCTGCCGCGGGCCATCAGGACCCCGAGACCGGCACCCACCGGCAGCAGCGCGGACGCCGCGACGTAGTAGCGGACGGTCATCGCGAAGCGGCTGGGCAGGGCCCGCCGCAGCAGCCGGACCAGCCACACCGCGTGGGCCAGCACCGCGGCGGCGACCGCGGTACCGCCCGCGAGGACCGCGGGCCAGGTGCCGGTGAGCATGCCGCCGACGACGGCGACGGCACCGGCGTTGAGGCAGGCCAGCCGCAGGACCGCCGGTGCCCCCCGGTGCGCCTCGGGCAGCCGCAGCACGGAGGCGGCGAAGTGCCCGGACCAGATGACGACGGCGTTGCTGACCGCGCCGAGCAGCAGCAGGTGGACGAGCAGCCAGCGGGCCGCCGGGACGAACGGGTGGACCAGCGAGCCGGCGGCGAACAGCGCGAGCCACACCGCCACCACGACGTTCACGCCGAGGTGCCAGGCGGCGCGCGGCGACCTGCCGGTCGGCGGCCCGGGCGGGCCCGGCGGGAGACCGGGCGAGGAGGGGCCCTGGGGATCACGGGAGAGGGGCAGGGCGCTCACGAGGGGGTCTCCTCCGAGGTACGCGGCCGGGACGCCGGACGTGGCGCCGTCCCGTCTCCCGCGGTGCGGGTGAGTGTGAGGGCTGCCGCCGTCGCCACGAACAGCAGCACGGCGACGATGTTGAGCACCCCGCCGAGCCGCCAGGCCCAGCCGGTGCCCCCGAGGTCGCCCACGAGGACGCGCAGGGCCAGCGAGCCGTGCAGCAGCCAGACCGGTGCGGCCAGCACCGGCCGGTACGGCAGGGGACGGCGCAGCACCGCGGGCAGGATCACCGGGGCATGCGCCATGATCATGGACAGCACGAAGCCGAGGAAGACGGCGTGCACGACGGCGTCGTACCGGCCCCCGGCCCCGACCGGACCCGGCCACAGCCACAGCACGCCCGCCAGGGAGAGCCACGCGTACCCGGCCAGCAGACAGGCGGCGCTGAAACGGGGAAGCCCGCTCGAGCGCAGCATCCTGCGGGCCACGTCGTGGATGACGAGCCACCGGACGAGCGCGAGCAGGGCGGCGCCGAACAGCAGGACGCCCCGGGCCGGCCACAGCAGGCTCGCCAGGGTGCCGGCCACCACGGCGGCGACACAGGCCAGGAAGGCGTGCTCGGCCCGGGGCGCCGGCGCGGCCACGCGGGCCAGTTCCACCCGCTCCCCGGCGATGGTCAGCACGAGGAAGGCGGCCAGCCAGGGAAGCAGCCGGGGGACGTCCAGTCCGCCCAGCCACAGCAGCGCGGCACCGAGCGCCGACACCGCGCCCGCCGCCTCGGCGAGCAGGGCGGCGCTCGGCTGCCGCTGCCAGAACCGGGTGTGGACGGCGAGCAGGACGGCCGTACCGGCGACGAAGAGCAGCCGCCCGGCGAGCGTGGTGACGGGTGCGACCAGCAGCAGACCGCCCGCGCCGAGGAAGGCGGGAGACAGATAGGCCCAGCGGCGGCCCAGCGCGACCGCCCGCTCCAGCGCGATCAGCGTCCCGACGAACCCGAGCACGAGGAGCACCCCGTGCACATCGGGCAGCCGGCCGGTGGTGACGGGGGCGGGCAGGCCGAGCCGGAGCAGGGCGGCGTCCAGCCCGGCCAGGAGGGCGAACCCGGCGGGCAGCAGGAGCACTCCGCGCCCCGCACCGCTCCGCCGCGCGGGGGCAGCGCCCGGGGCGGGGGACGTCCGGGGAGCCCCCCGGCTCCCCTCCGTGGCGGTCACCGGGTGCCCCGGGGGCGCTCGGGGCCGTCCGCCGGAGGGGCGTCGCCGCGGCCGTCCGGGGCCTCCGGTCCGGCGTCGAAGTGCAGCGCGCAGGCGCCTGGTTCGGCGAACGGCCGCAGGGCCACCCGCTCACCGTCACCGCCCAGCGCGGCCATACCGGCTCTGACCAGCCCGGCGTGGACGTTGCAGATCACGTTCGGGTACTCGCGGGCGACCTCGATGAAGGGGCAGCGCGGCAGCCGTACGCGGTTGCCGTCGTCGTCCGTCTCCGGCGCGAACCCGATCTCGCCGAGCAGGGCGACGATCCGGCCGCGCGCCTCCTCCGGGCTGCGCCCGGGTGCCTGCCCGGCGACCAGGGCGCGGCCCCACTCCTCCCCGGCGGCGACGGCGGCCGCCTGCGGATCCGGGCTGGTCCGGGCGATCTGCGCGGCGAGCACGGCGGCGAGTCCGGCGTACTCCCGTACGGGGGACTGCTGGGGCAGGGCGGCCCGGTAGCGCCAGGCGGGGCGGCCGCGTCCGGCGGCGGGGGCCCGCTCGCGGAAGGCCAGGTCGAGGTCGACGAGCGCGTCCAGATGCTCGCGGACGGTGTTGGTGTGCAGTCCGCAGACCCGGGCGAGCGCGGCCGAGGTGACCGGCGCGGCCTGGCCCCGCAGGTGCTGGAGGACCGCCCGGCGTTGCCGGGACAGCGACGGGTCGTCGTCCGAGCCGCCGCCCGGGAGAGGGAGAGCCTTATTTTCCACGGACATGTCCGTAGTATATTGCAGTCACCGGCCCGGTCGGACCCGGCCGGCCCCCAACCGCTGGAACCGCTGGAGTAACGATCATGAGTTCTCTCACCCTCGCGTCGGACCCCGAAGACGCCGCGGCCGCCGAAGCCGTCGAGGCACACCACGCCCAACTGGCCGGCGAACTGGCCGGACGCGTCACGATGCTCCTGGAGGCCGAGCGCGACCCGGACGCGGCCGAGCGGACCCGCGCCGGCCTGGTCACCTTCTGCGAACGCGAACTCCTGCCGCACGCCGCCGCCGAGGAGTCCGCCATGTACCCCGCCGCACACGGCACGGTGGAGGGCCGTCTGCTGGTCGACGGCATGATCGCCGAGCACCGGCGCATCGGGGCGCTCGTGGAGGCGCTGCGCACCGCGCCCTCCACCGCACGGGCGGCGGCCGAGGCCCGGGCGCTCCAGGTGCTGTTCGAGGAGCACCTGGAGAAGGAGAACTCCCTCATCCTGCCGCTGCTCGCGGCGGCGCCCGACATCTCCCTGGCGGAACTGCTCGCCGGCATGCACGAGTTGCTCGGCGGTCACGCGCACGACGACGAGGACGACGAGGCGGAGGGCGAGGCGCGGCAGGGCGGCTGTGGCGGCGGGGGGTGCGCCTGCGGCGGCTCGAACGACGCCGCGGTACCCGAACTCGACGTGCGCAGCGTCCCGCACGCCCTGCGGCATGCGACCGTCTTCGGCGCACTCGACGCCGTACCGGCGGGCCGGGCCATGGTCCTGGTCGCCCCCCACGACCCCCTGCCGCTCCTGGCCCAGATCGAGGACCGACGGCCGGGCACGTTCTCCGTGGAGTACCTGGAGCGGGGCCCGGAAGCCTGGCGCCTCCAGCTGACCCACCGCTGACACCGACGAGGCGGCGTCCCGGCAGCGCGGCGGTTCGACAGGCACGACGCTGGTACAGCCGCGCTGTACCGGTTCACTCGCTGGACACGGTGAGTGACGGTCCGTGACCATGGGCGGGTCGGGCGCGTGGCGGGTACGGGAGGTGGCCGGGCGTGGTGAACGTCGAGGACGCGGGGGCCGGGGCGGTCGACGGTGAACCGGAGGTCTCGGACGGCCTCAAGGCTTTCGGCGCCGTGCACAAGGCGCTGCGGGAGGACGCGGGGCTCACGCAGGAGGAGTACGCGGAGATCGTCGGCTACTCGGTCCATGCCATCGCCAAGCTGGAGCAGGGCAGGCGGTTTCCGCAGCCGCGGTTCGTCGAGCGCGCCGGCGAGGTGCTGGAGGCACCGCGGGTCCTGCGGGCGGCGGCGCGGAACCTGACGCGGAGGCAGGGCCTGGCGTCGTGGTTCCAGCAGTGGGCGGGGATCGAGGAGGAGGCGATCTCGCTCTACGCGTACGAGTGCCGGGCGATTCCGGGGCTGTTGCAGCCGGAGCCGTACATCAGGGCGATCTTCGAGAGGCGGCTGCCGCCGCTGACGGAGGCACAGATCGAGCGGCAGGTGGAAGCGCGGCTCGAAAGGCAGCGGTTGCTCGCCGAGAGGCCGAACACTGCGTTCAGCTTCATCATCGAGCAGGCCCTCATCGAACGACGGGTGGGCGGCACAGAGGTCACCAGGTTTCTCATCGACCACTTGCTGACGGCCGGGCGGCTGCGCAACGTGGAGATTCAGATGGTGCCGCTGCGGCAAGAAGATCATGTAGGTGTCGACGGGCAGATGTACCTGGCGGAGACCCCCGATCACCAGTGGATCGGGTACACCGAAGGGCAGCAGTCAAGCGTCCTGATCACCAGCCCGGAAGACGTGAGCGCAATGCTCCAGCGTTATGGCAAGCTGCGTCAGCAGGCTCTCGGCCGTGAACCCGGCACGAGCCTGCTGGAGCAGATGCGAGGAGCGTTATGAGCAGCACCGAACTGGCCTGGTTCAAGAGCAGCTACAGCGGCAGTTCCGGGGACAACTGCGTCGAGGTCGCCCTGGCCGACCGTATCCACGTGCGCGACTCGAAGCACTCGGAGGGCGAGCAGCTCGCCCTCTCCCCCACCGCCTGGTCGGCGTTCGTCGACTACGCGGCCCGTCAGTCGAAGTCGTAGGCGGTGAAGGCGAGGCAGACGATCGTGCCGTCCGGCTCGACCGCCTCGAAGCCGTCCCTCTCCTCGGCTGCGACCGGGAAGAACAGCGCATTGCCTCCCCGGTCCGGATCGGTGACGATCTCGGCGTAGTTGGCCCTGCGGCCCTCGGCGTCACCGGCCGCGATGACGCGCTCGGCCGCACGGAGGTGCGTCTCGCGGTCGGCGGAGCCGCCCGGGTCGTACGGATCGCTGCACAGGACGGCGTAGTCGTTCAGCGGGGCGGGCTCGTAGCCGCCGTATCCGTCGTCCCAGTCGGCCGCGGTGATCCGGGCCGGATCCGCCAACGGCACGACGACGACGCTGACTCGGGCCACGGGCGGTGCGTCGTCCTGCCGGTGCCAGTGGAAACCCGCGTACACCGGTGCCTTGTCCGTCCCGGCGGGCCATGGCTGGTGGTACCAGCCGCCGACGGTCGTCATCCCGAACCAGGTGACCTGCTCGTCGAGCACCAACTCACCGGCGGGCGCGAACCATTCCGGTCTCTTGATCCGTGAGGGGTCGTCCCGGTTGATGTGGTCCACCCAGCGCCACAGCAGGGTGTCCATGCCGTCCGCGACGGCGGCGGAACCATCAGAACCGTTGGCCGATGTCATGGCGGGGAGTATGGCACGAGGGCCGGACGATCCGGCTGCGCCGGCCCGCCCGGTCGGCGGACCCCGCAAGTGCGGGTCCGCCCGCCGCTCGCACGGCGGGCGGACCGGTCCTCGGGTCAGGCGCAGCCGGCCGGGGTCGCCCGCGACGCGTCGTCGATCAGTGCTCGCTGGGCCGCCCCGACCCGCTCGACATCGGGCTTGACGACCTTGCGGTCGTAGGTCAGCAGGCCGTTGAGTTCGCCCTCGACGTCCGAGATCTGGGTGTAGACCGCGCCGTTGCCGCCCTGGCAGGCCAGCGCGTGCACCTCGGCGAGCTTGGCCAGGTAGTCGTCGGTGTAGGTGGCCGGGTCGACGTCGACGTACGACTGCTGCACCGACCAGGCGTGCCCGGGCACCGCGAGGCCCAGGCCGCCGTACTCGCCGCTGACCAGGGCGCGCCGGCCGTCGGGGTGGGGTGGCAGGGCGGGGCTGGGGTAGCCGTGCTCGTCCATGATGTCGCCGGTGCCGCCGTCGGCCCCGAGGTTGAGCCCGGACATGGAGTTGACCAGCCGGGTCGGGTCCCAGGACTTGGCCTGGTCGGCGATGCGGGCCATGTCGTACTGGCCCCAGCCCTCGTTGAAGGTGACCCACATGACGACCGACGGGCTGCTGATGTGCTCGTCGATCATCTGCCGCATCTCGCGCTCGTACTCGGCGCGGGCCGCGGTGCTCGGGTTCACCCCGGCGGTCATCGCGGGCATGTCCTGCCACACCAGCAGACCCAGCCGGTCGGCCCAGTAGAACCAGCGGTCGGGCTCGACCTTGATGTGCTTGCGCACCGCGTTGAAGCCCATCTTCTTGTGCATCTTCAGGTCGTACGCCAAGGCCTCGTCCGTCGGCGCGGTGTACAGGCCGTCGGGCCAGAAACCCTGGTCGAGGGTCGCCATCATGAAGACGGGGGTGCCGTTGAGGACGGTCCGCGGGACGCCGTTCACCTGCTGCACGGAGATCGAGCGCATCCCGAAGTAGCTGCCGACCCGGTCGCCGCCGACGCTCACCTTCAGGCCGTACAGGAACGGGTCGTTCGGCGACCACAGGTGCGGGTCCCGGAGGTGCAGGGTCAGGGGCTTGCCGGTGCGGCCGGCGGCGACGGCCACCCTGTGCCTGCCGTCGTACGCCGTCGCCGTGACCGGCAGGCCGTCGCGCACGCCCTGCGGCCGGACGGTGAGGGTGCCCGCGTCGACGTCCGGGGTCAGCTCGAGGGAGTCGACGTGGTCGGTGGCGACCGGTTCCATCCACACCGTCTGCCAGATGCCCGAGGTCGGGGTGTACCAGATGCCGCTGGGGTCCAGACGCTGCTTGCCCACCGGCGGGTTCTCGCCGTTCGCCGCGTCGGTCGGGTCGTGGACGCCGACGATCAGCTCCTGGGTACGGCCCGGCCTGAGGGCGTCGGTGATGTCGGCACCGAACTTGTCGTAGCCGCCCTGGTGCTGGGCGACCCGGGTGCCGTTGACGTACACCTCGGCCCTCCAGTCGACCGCGCCGAAGTTCAGCTGCAGACGCCTGCCGGAGCCGATGTGCCAGCCGCGCGGGACGGTGAAGGTGCGCCGGTACCACATGCGGTCCTCGTGCCGCTCGATCCCGGACAGCTGGGACTCCACGGGATAGGGGACCAGGATCCGCTCGCCGAGGTTCTTGCCCACCGGCGGCTGCTCCCCCGCCCGGGCCGCGGCGAACTGCCAGGAGCCGTTGAGGTTCTGCCAGTCCCCGCGCGTGAGTTGGGGCCTCGGGTACTCGGGGTGGGCGTTGTGCGGGGAGACCTGGTCGGCCCACCTGGTGCGCAGCTCGTAGGTGGACCTGTTGGCGCCGCTGCTCCAGAAGGCCCCGACAACGTTGCCGTCCGTCCTGGTCAGACCGCCCTGCCCGTCGTAGCGGACGTCCGCCGGCCCGGATGCCGTGCCGGACTTGTCGCCGACGACCGGTTCCTTCAGGGAGATCAGCAGCGCCCTGGGGTCGGCGGGGTCCGGCGCGGCCGTCCCCAGCGGCCACTTGGCGCCGCCGATCACGGCGTCGATGTGGTCGGCGAGGTCGGCCGGCGGCGCGGCGAGAGGCTGCGCGAAGTCGAGCCTGAGGGTGCGGCCGGTGCCCAGGACGGTGGTCGCGACGGCACCGTCGTAGTCGAAGCCGTCGGGCAGCCGGAACGCCGACTGCGGGACGGCCTCCTTGCTGCCGCCGGGCTCGGTCCAGCGCAGATGGAGGTTGGAGCCGCCGTAGTGCTCGAAGTACTCGACCTTGATGTCGTATGCCTTGCCCGCGGTCAACTCGACCGGCTCACCGGTCTGTTCGCGGTCCCAGTCGTCGACCCAGTGGTCGATGACCGTCCTCCCGTCGACCCACAGCCGGAAGCCGTTGTCGCCGGTGATCGAGAAGGTGGTGGGGCCGGTCCGCTCCGGGACGATCTTGCCGGTCCAGCGGACACTGACGTCGTCCGACCGGCCGGTCGCGAAACTCAGGCGCGGCTCCAGGGTGTCGAAGTCGAGGTTCGGGTCGAATCCGGTCGCCTTGAGCTCGTGGAAGTCGAAGGCGCCGGGAGCGGACTGGGTGTAGTACTCGCCCTTGAGCCCGTGGATCTCCACGGGGTCGTCCACCGCGGTCGCGACGGGTGCCGAGGCGAGTCCCGCGGTGCCCAGTGCCGCGGCGAGCAGCAGGGCGAGGCGTTGTCCGAGAGGTCTGATGCGCACGAATCCTCCTTGGCTGAGGAAGGGTGGCGGCTCGTTGCTTCAGTCTGTACAACGTTGGAAGGAACGGCAGTTGGCATCAGAGCACGGCTCCCGGCCCCTGTCCAGAGCCATGACGAAGCCCCGGGGGCGGGGCATCCATCGACGCTGAGGAGATCCCTTGCGGGTCAGCCTGAAGGACGTGGCGGAACGCGCGGGCGTTTCGATCAAGACCGTGTCCAACGTAGTGAACAACTATCCGCACGTCACCCCGGCGATGCGGGCCCGGGTGCAGGCGGCCATCGACGAGCTCGGTTACCGGCCCAACCTGACCGCGCGCCACCTGCGCAAGGGCCGCACGGGGATCATCGCGCTGGCCGTTCCCGAACTCGGCAACCCGTACTTCGCCGAGCTGGCCGGCGCCGTGATCGACGCGGCCGCCGAGCACGAGTTCACCGTCCTGCTCGACCACACGCGGGGCGAGCGCGAGCAGGAGATCCTGGTCAGCCAGGGCTTCCGGGCCCGGGTGATCGACGGGCTGATCCTGAGCCCGCTGGCCCTGGAGGCCGAGGACCTTCAGGGCCGGTCCGACGACGTGCCGCTGGTGCTGCTCGGTGAGCGCGAGTACGACCTGCCCTTCGACCACATCGCGATCGACAACGTGGCGGCGGCCCGGTGCGCGGTACGCCATCTGCTCGGCCGCGGCCGGACCCGGATCGCCTACCTCGGCGCGCGCACCGACTCCGTGAACCGGCCCGCCCATCTGCGCCTCGGCGGCTGGCGGGAGGAGCTGGCGGCGGCCGGGGTGCCCGCGCCCGACAGCCTGGTGGTGCCGGTGGGCGGCTGGGACCGGGACGACGGGGCGCGTGCGATGGCCGAGCTGCTCGACTCGGGTGTGCGTCCGGACGCCGTCTTCGCCTTCAACGACCTGATCGCGATCGGGGCGATGCGGGTGCTGCACGAGCGGGGCCTGCGGGTGCCCTGGGACGTTGCGGTGGTGGGCTTCGACGACATCGCGGAGGGACGCTTCGGCGCCGTCACCCTGACCACCGTCTCGCCGGACAAGAGGGCCATCGCCAAGATGGCCGTCGCCTCGCTGCTGCGCAGCCTGTCGGGCCGCGAGGAGCCCGGTGGGCGCGAACTCACCGCGCGGTTCGAGCTCGTCGAGCGGGAGAGCACCCTGGGGCGGCGGTGACGGGATGTCGGACGGAAGGGTTTACAGAGGTCTTTCAACGATGTAAAAACCTCACCTGAACGACGTGCACATCGAGTTGACCGCAAGAGCCAGCCCCCCGGCAGCGCTCTGAGCGCCGGGGCCGCGCCGTTTGGGGACTCCCATGAAGCCCACCGCATCTGTCCGTCGCACCTCCGCACGACACCTCCTCGCCGCCGGCCTCGTGACGAGCCTCGCGCTCGCGACCGGATGCACCAAGTCCGAGGACGACCCGGGCAAGAACAGCTCCGCCTCGCAGCAGGACGGCGCCGGCCAGGTGGTCGCCTCGCCGAGCACCGGTTCGGGCCCCACCTGCGCCATCGACGCCTACGGCGGGCAGAAGCTCGACCTGAAGGGCGCCACCGTCGGCTTCTCCCAGTCCGAGAAGGAGGCCAACCCCTTCCGGATCGCGGAGACCGCCTCCATCAAGGCCGAGGCCCAGAAGCGAGGCGTCGAACTGCTCACCGCCAACGCCCAGTCGCAGTTCTCCAAGCAGATCAGCGACGTCCAGGACCTCATCGCCAAGGGGGCGGACCTCCTGGTGATCGCGCCGCTCAACTCCGACGGCTGGGAACCGGTACTGCGCACCGCCGGCGCCAAGCACATCCCGATCGTGACCATCGACCGCAAGATCAACGCCACCGCCTGCAAGGACTACGTGAGCTTCATCGGCTCCGACTTCACCGAGCAGGGCAGGCGGGCCGCCGACCGGATGATCGAGGCGACCGGCGGCAAGGGCGAGGTCGCCATTCTGCTCGGCGCGGCCGGCAACAACGTCACCACCGAGCGCACCAAGGGCTTCGAGGACCGCGTCAAGGAGAAGGCACCCGGTCTGAAGATCGTGTTCCGGCAGACGGGCGACTTCGCCCGCGAGAAGGGTCAGTCGGTCACCGAGAACCTCATCCAGTCCAAGCCCGGCATCACGGGGATCTACGCCGAGAACGACGAGATGGGCCTCGGCGCCGTCAACGCCCTGAAGGGCGCGGGCAAGAAGCCCGGAGACGTGAAGATCGTGACCATCGACGGCACCCGCAACGCCGTGCAGGGCATCGTCGACGGCTGGATCTACGGCGTGATCGAGTCCAACCCGCGGTTCGGACCGCTCGCCTTCCAGACCCTCGACGCCTTCACCCAGGGCCGGAAGGTGGGCCAGGACATCGTTATCAAGGACAGCTCCTACGCCAGGAGCAACGCCCGCTCGGACCTCGGCAAGGCCTACTGACGTGCTCTCGGTCAGCCATCTGTCCAAGTCCTTCCCCGGCGTGCGCGCGCTGTCCGACGTGGACTTCACCGCGCGCGCCGGGGAGGTGCACGCGCTCGTCGGAGAGAACGGCGCCGGCAAGTCGACGCTCATCAAGGTGCTCACCGGTGTCTACCGGCCCGACGCCGGCGAGGTGACGTACGACGGCGGGCCGGTCCGCTTCGCCACCCCGCTCCAGGCCCAGCAGGCGGGCATCTCCACCATCTACCAGGAGGTCAACCTCGTCCCGCTGATGAGCGTGGCCCGCAACCTCTTCCTCGGCCGCGAACCGCTCGGCCGGCTCGGCCTGATCGACTTCCGGCGCATGCACCGCGAGGCCGACGAGGCCCTGCGCGCCCTCGGCATCCGGGTCGACGTGCGCCGACCGCTGCGCGAACTCGGCGTCGGCGCACAGCAGATGGTGGCGCTGGCCCGCGCCGTGGCCGTCGACGCCCGAGTCGTGATCATGGACGAGCCGACCTCCTCGCTCGAACCACGCGAGGTGCACACCCTGTTCGGGGTGATCCGCATGCTGCGCGAGCGCGGGGTGGCGGTGATCTACGTCAGCCACCGCATGGACGAGCTGTACGAGATCTGCGACACGGTCACCGTCCTGCGCGACGGACGTGTGGTGCACACCGGCCCGCTCGCCGGCCTCGACCGGCTGCGCCTGGTGGCCATGATGCTCGGGCGGGAGATCGGCGAAGTGCGCGCGGAAGGCATGACCAAGTTCTCCGGCTCGCACGACACCGCGGCCGAACCCGTGCTGCGCGCCGAGGGACTGACGGTCCGGCACCGCTTGCGGGACGTGTCGCTGACGGTACGGCCCGGCGAGGTCGTGGGCCTCGGCGGGCTGCTCGGCTCCGGCCGCAGCGAGACGGCGAAGGCCATCGCCGGGGCACTGCCCACCGACGCGGGCCGGGTCGTCGTCGCCGGAGTCGCGGTGCGGGCGGGCTCGACCGCCGCCGCGATCCGCGCGGGCATCAGCCTGCTGCCGGAGGACCGCAAGGCCGAGGGCATCGTGCCGGGGCTGTCGGTGCGCGAGAACATCGCGCTCGCCGCGCTGCCCGCGCTCTCCCGCTTCGGCCTCGTCGACGACGCCCGCATCGACCGGATCGTAGAGACGTTCATGAAGAGGCTGCGCATCAAGGCCGCGGGCCCGCACCAGAAGGTCGGCGAACTCTCCGGCGGCAACCAGCAGAAGGTGCTGCTCGCCCGCTGGCTCGCCCTGCACCCCAAGGTGCTGCTGCTCGACGAGCCGACACGCGGCATCGACGTCGGCGCCAAGGCGGAGGTGCAGGCACTCGTCGACGAACTCGCCGGCGACGGGCTCGCCGTGCTGCTGATCTCCTCCGACACCGAGGAGCTGATCGAGGGCAGCGACCGCGTGGTGGTCCTCAAGGACGGCGTCGTGGTCCGTGAGCTGACCTGCGACGCCGTCACCGAGGACGGGCTGATGCGCGCCATCGCGGCCGTACCCGCTGGAGGCGGCGATGACTGAACTCGCCCTGGCGCGCGGCGCACCGGACCGCGACCGTGTGCTGCGCCTGCTCCAGGACTACGGCGTGTACGGGGGCGTCGCGGTGCTGCTGCTGTTCAACTTCGTCTTCACCCCGCACTTCGTGTCCGCGGAGAACTTCCGCACCCAGGCCGTCCAGGTGGCCCCGGTCCTCATCGTCGCGCTGGGCATGGCGCTGGCGATCGGCACCGAGGGCGTCGACCTGTCGGTGGGCTCCGTGATGGCGCTGTCCACCTCCCTGCTGTCGCTCTACCTCGGATACGGGCCATGGCTCGCCGCGCTGACCGCGGTGGTCGGAGGCATCGTGGTCGGTGTCGCCAACGGCGCGCTGATCGCCTTCGTGGGCGTCCAGCCCATCGTCGCCACGCTCGCCCTGATGGTCGCCGGACGCGGACTGGCCCTGGTGCTGCTGCCGCAGCTCAAGGACGTGCGCGACCCCGGTATGGCGGCACTCGGCTCCGGCGACCTCCTGGGCGTGCCGTACCTGGTCCTGATCGCCGCGGCGCTCGCGCTGCTGATGGCCTTCGTGGTGCGCCGCACCACTCTGGGGCGGCAGGTCCTGGCCATCGGCGACAGCCGCGCCGCGGCGCGGCTCGCCGGACTTCCGGTGCGCCGCGTGCTGGTCGTGGTCTACGTCTGCTCCGGCGCCCTCGCCGCGATCGCGGGCGTGCTCGCCACCGCCCGCCTCACCGCGAGCGACCCCACCTCCCTCGGCACCCTGATGGAGCTGTCCGCGATCACCGCCGTGGTCGTCGGCGGCACCCCGCTCAGCGGCGGCCGGGTACGCATCGGCGGCACCGTCGCGGGCGCCGTGCTCATCCAGTTGCTCACGACCACGCTCATCAAGCACGATCTGCCGCCGTCGTGGACCCAGATCGCCCAGGCCGCGGTGATCGTCCTCGCCGTCTACGCGGCCCGGGAACGAGGCAGGCGATGACCACGCACACCGAAGAGGCCGGCGTGCCGGCCGGCACCGTGAGCCGGAAGGACGACGGCCCCGCGCGGGCGAACCGCTCCGAGCGGCTGAGCGCGCTCGCCCAGCAGCACGGCGCACTGGTCACCCTGGTGATCGCCATGACGGTGGCGTCGCTGAGCTTCGACACCTTCCTGACCGGCGACAACCTGGAGAACATGGCGCTGTCCTCGGCCTTCCTGGCCGTGGTCGCGCTCGGGACGACGTTCGTGATCGTCACCGGTGGCATCGACCTGTCGGTCGGCTCGCTGTTCGCCCTCGGCGGCGTGCTCGCCGCCTGGGGTTCGCAGTACGGCACCGCGGTCGCGCTGCTGTTGCCGCTTGCCGTGTGCGGACTGATCGGGCTGGTGAACGGGCTGCTCATCGCCCGCGTCCGGCTGGCACCGTTCATCGTCACGCTGGCCGCGATGCTGGGTGCGCGAGGCATCCTGCTGGCGATCACCGACGAGGGCTCGACGACGTATCTCGTCGACAAGGACTCCTTCTTCGCGACACTCGGGCAGGGCTCGCTGCTCGGCGTCGGGGTGCCCGTGTGGATCACGGTGGCGCTGTTCGCGACCGGTGCCGTCGTGCTGCGCCGGACCAGGTTCGGACAGTACGTGTACGCGGTCGGCGGCAACGAGGACGCGGGGGCCCTGATGGGCGCGCCGGTGGCCCGCACGAAGATCTCCGTCTACACGCTGTCGGGGTTGTGCGCCGGGCTCGCCGGCGCGCTCAACGCGGCCTGGCTGGTGTCGGGCGTGACCATTCTCGGCACCGGCATGGAGCTGGAGGCGATCTCGGCCGTGGTCATCGGCGGAACCCTGCTCAGCGGCGGCTTCGGCTTCATCAGCGGCTCGCTCGTCGGGGTGC
The DNA here is from genome assembly GCF_042869095.1 of Streptomyces sp. NPDC007264. NCBI lineage: Bacteria > Bacillati > Actinomycetota > Actinomycetes > Kitasatosporales > Streptomycetaceae > Streptomyces > Streptomyces sp. NPDC007264. The sequence goes on along the minus strand of NZ_JBIAFD010000004.1, from coordinate 297,253 downwards.
TGCTGCTGAAGGTCATCCAGAACGTGATCAACCAGATCGGCTCGCTCGACTCCGCCTACCAACAGGTCGTCAGCGGCGCCTTCCTGGCCGTGGTCGTCGTCGCCCAGACCTGGCTGGGCCGCAGGCGCAGGGTCCTGTGAGACGCCTTTACATCGTTGCATCCGTCCAGGCCGGTGTGGTTCCCCCCGGGCCGGTGGACGGGCTGCTTCACCGGACGGACCTGCACCGCGCCCGCCGGCGGCGCCACGCACGACGTCACGACGTCGCTGGACACCATGCCGGTCTTCGTCCGCGCGGGCGGCATCGTCGTCGCACGGACCGACGACGTGCCCCACGACACGCAGGGTCCGGGACACCGACCGCCACGTCCTGCGGATCGGCGTCCCTTCGCACGGCATCCGGGACGCGGTGACCGTCGGCTACCGGTAGCGGCCGGTGTCTCGGCGGGCCTCCCGGCCCGTGCACAGGCCGCGAGGGCGGGATCGGCCCCGTTCCCGTCCCCGCCCTCGCGGGCCGCGCCCTCCTGTCGGGTCGCCGGCCGTCCGGGACGCCTCGCCGGCGTTCCGGGACGCCTCGCGCCCGTCTCGGCGAGAAGGTCGTCGCCGTGCGCCTGCCCGGTCCCGTGAGGGCGGCCGGGTCGCGCTCGCGGCCCTGGCAGCGGTGGTCGCGGCCGCCCCGGGCGGGCTGCCCGGCGCGGCCCGGTCCGCCGTCACCTCTCCTGTCCGAGGCGGCCGCATCGCAGCGCTGCGATCACTCCGCCGTCGACCAGCAGGTCGTTGCCGGTGACGAAGGTGGCGTCCGGCCCCAGCAGAAAGGCGGCGGCGGCTGCGATGTCGTCGGCGGTCCCCAGCCGGCCGGTGCCGGAGGCCTCGATCATGGCCCGCATCATGCCGCCGCTCTCGCCGTCGAGTTCCTGTCGTCCCATGGGGGTGGAGATCACACCGGGGCTGATGGAGTTGACGCGCGCCCCGCGCTCTCCCCAGTGCGTGCTGGCGGCCTGCACCCGCAGCCGGTTGGCGTACTTGGCGAGCGGATAGGCGCCCTGCGGGCCCAGCGCGTCGGCGTCGACGAAGGGCAGGCCGAGCAGATCGTCGGCGGGGGTGTGCGCCAGGGCCTGTTCCTGCTCGGCGCTCAGCGCGCCGGACGGCAGCATGTGTCCGGCCATGCTGGCGATCACCACGCCCGCGCCCCGGGCAGCGATCACCCTGCCGAACTCCTCCAGGACGAGTGCGGTGCCGAGCAGGTCCACCCGGAGGATCGCGGCGGCGGGCGCCTGCGCCGGGGAGAGCCCGGCCGTGTGCACGACCTGCGTGACCGGGCCGAGTTCCGCGGCGGCCCGCGCGAGGGCGGCCACCGAGTCGCGGGAGGAGACGTCCACGACGCGGGTGGTCACCGAGTGGCCGTGCTCCCGGAGCTTGTCCGCGACGGTCTGGAGGACCTTCTCGTCGAAGTCGGCCAGCAGCAGGGAGTTGCCCGGCCCCTGACGGCGGGCGATGGCCTCCCCCATGCCTCCGACACCGATGACGACGACCACGTCGGTGCTCATGATCCCTCCACATTACGTTACGTGTCGTTACGTAAATATGATAGCGGCCCGTAGAATGCCCCCATGACACAGGTGCGGCGTCGCGGCAGACCCCGGAGCGCGGACACGGACCAGGCGATCCTGGACGCCGCACGCGAGGTGCTGCTCCGGGAGGGCTACGCCGGGCTGTCCATGGAGAAGGTCGCCGCGGAGGCCGGCGTCGGGAAACCCACCGTGTACCGCCGCTGGCCCTCCAAGGCGGCCCTGGTCGGCGACGTCGCCCGGCGTGGTTATCTCGCGGTCGTCCCGGACGGCGAGGTGCCCGCCCCCGGCCCGGGATCGGTGGCGCAGGCCATCACCGACTGGTTCCGGTCGCATGCGGACGCCTCCACCGATCCGCGCGTGTCCGCCCTGGTGCTGGCCCTCACCGCGGCGGCCGCGGAGAACCCGCAGGACGCGGAGTCGCTGTACCTGCACCACACCCGCCACCAGCACACGGCCATCGCCGATCTGCTGCGCGCGGGCGTGGAGCACGGCGAGTTCCGGTCCGACGCCGACATCGACGCGGTCGTGGACGCCCTGATCGGATCGACTCTCTACCTGCTCCTCACCGGCCAGACCGCCGTGGCGGCCGAGCGGGCCGAGGCACTGACCCGGGTCCTGCTGAACGGGCTGCGCCACCCCGAGGCCCGCACCCCACGCCCCTGACCCCCCACCAGGGGGGCCGACCGCGCAGCCCGGAAGCCGGCGCTCGCCCGGTGCGTGCCACCGGTGCGGCGGCGAGCGACCTCAGCAGTACGGCTCCCACAGGTCGTACTCCAGGGCGGCGGAAATCGCGGGCGAGGAGTCGCGCAGGCGGCCGAGCAGGGCGCGGTTGTGGTCGCGGATCTCCTCGTCGTACCCGGCCAGCGGGCTGTCCTCGGACAGGTCCAGCAGCCACAGCGGCCGGAGCGCGGCACCGCGCAGCGCCTTTCCCTCCGCGGTCTCGGTGCCCGCGTGCAGCCGGCGCACTCCCGGGAGCCGCGCCGGTATGTAGTAGGTGAGGTTGAAGTACTCGGCTGCCGAGGCCAGTCGGTCGTGGTCGAAGCCGAGCGCCCGCAGGTGCACGGTGTCGCCCCAGCGGTAGTACAGGCAGAAGCCGACGGGCGGTTCGCCGGGCCGCGAGCACAGCACCACTTCGGCCCGCGAACCGGCGAGTTCGGCCTGCTCGCGAAAGGACTCCGCCATCGGGGCCACGTCGACGGTCCTGCCGTAGCGCAGCAACGAGCGGGCCACCAGCCGGGCCACGTCCTGCCAGGACTCGGCGAGCGTCCGGTGCTCCACCTCGTACCCGGCCTTCTCGAACTTCCGTATCTCGCTGCGGATACGGCGGGCCCGGTGCGCCGACAGCGAGTCCAGCCAGGCGTCATGGCCGCCGGGCGGGATCTCGATCCAGGCGTCGGTGGTCAGCGCGACCGGGGCGGTCCGCACCCCCGCCGCGCGCAGCGCCCGCACGTCCTCGGTGGTCAGGTACATCGCCACGCGGGCGATCTTCGACTCCTCGTGCAGGGGTGAGCGCAGCGCGCGGACCGCGTCGAGCACCGCCGCGGCGGCCTCGGTCCGATCGGTCCCCTCGCCGGTCAGCAGGTGCGCCAGGTAGCCCCGGCGCTGGCCGATGAGCAGGCCGCCCGGCTCGGGCGCCGGCAGGCCGCGGGCGGCAAGCAGGTCGTGCCACCGCAGGTGCGGGTTGGGCTCGTCGGTCACCGCCGCCACGGGGATCGCGGCCCGGCCGCCGCCCGGGGTCTCCACGTGCAGTCCGCCGGAGACGGACCCGGGCTCCAGGAGGGCGCACAGCCTCAGCCACAGCGCCGACGAGTAGAACCTGCCGTCGGCGAGCCGGTCCCACTCGGCGTCCCCGAGCCCGCCGACGGCGTCGGCGAAAGTGTCCGTCCTGGCGGTCATGGCGCCTCCCGCATTCTCTGCCCGACCGTGCACGCGAGTTCACCGCTTTCGGTTCCTGAAGGACTTTCCACGACCGGAATCAACGTTCCCCCACGGTTGCAGAACCATTCCTTTCGGGTGTTCAAGTGTTCTAGCAATAACACAGATTTCCCTTTCCCGCGGGCGCCGTCGAGCGAGAATTGAGCCGCAATTGAGTCGCTCCGGAGGCCGGGATGGAACAGTGACCCCTGCGGGCCGTGGGGCCCAGTCGCCATCGAGCAGGGAGACTTCATGTCGGCGGAGCGGGTAACAGCCCGGTACAACGAGGAGTTCCGCACACCGGGCAGTGACTTGCGTACGGTCGCCCAGCGCATCAAGGACTTCCCGACGCTCGCATCCTGGCACGGCGAGTATCTGGCCAGACCCCTCTTCGTCGCCGAGCGTGAGATTCGCGAGTTCGCCGATGACCTGCGGCAGCTCGTCGACCTACTCTTTTCCCTGCCGGACCGGATGTTCGGCGGAGATCCGGACGCATTCCGGTCGGTGCTCGGCATCAGCGACGGACGCTGGGAAGTGGTCCGGCGGTTCGGTGACCTGGTGCCACCCCGTTTCGGCCGGGCCGACATGTATCACGACGGCACCTCGTTCAAACTCCTCGAGACCAATCTGGGGAGCGAGTCCGGCGGCTGGGGCCTCACGAGTGAAATGTCCCAGGCGGCGATGGAGGTCGATGCCTTCGCCGACTTCGCGCGCCGGAACCGGCTCGGTTACGTGGATCCCGTGCGCGCCCTGGTGGAGGCGCTGCGCCGCTTCGGCGCCCGGGTGGCACCCGGGCGCGAGCCGGTGGTGGCCCTGCTGGAATGGCGCGGCGGTCTGAGGGACTACGGCGAGCTCTGGGTCAGCTTCCAGTCCGCACTGCGCCGGGCGGGCCTCGACATCCTGGTGGCCGAGGTCTCCGACGTGCACGAACGCGGCGGGGCGCTCTATCTCGGGGACACGAAGATCGACGTGGTCTACCGCTCCTTCGTCCCGGACCAGATCGCCGAGGAGCCCGGCGGCTGGGACCTGGCCGCTCCCCTGCTGCGTGCGCACCGGGCGGGCGGAACCCTGCTGTGGACCCCGCTCTCCAGCACCGTGTTCGCCAACAAGGCCTGTATGGCACTGCTTTCGGACCCGGCGCGGCGGCGCAACCTCAGCGAGGACGAATGCCGGCTCATCGACCGGGTGCTGCCCTGGACCCGGCTGATCGACCCTGACGCGCTCAAGACCGACACCGACCTCGTCGACGAATGCATCGAGCGGCGCGAGCAGTTGATTCTGAAGGTCAACGCGCGCGGCGGCGGAGCCGGCGCCGTGGCGGGCTGGGAAACGGACGAGGACGCTTGGCGGCGGGCTCTGGAGGACTCCGCCGTCGAAGGATGTGTCGTACAGCAGCGGGTGATCCCCCGGCCCGAGCTCGTGGTGGACCCGGTGTCCGGGAAGACCGAGGAATGGCACGCGGTCTATGGCATGTTCTACACCCCGCAGGGTTGTGCAGGCGCAGACGGCCGGGTGGTGCCGGCCGGCTCGGGCGGCGTCATCTCCGGCATGTCGCACGCCAAGGCGCGCGGGGCGGCTGTCTTCCAGCAGAGCGAGCTGCCCGCCGATGCGGCGAAGTAGAGAGACGTCATGATGCCGCAGCATTCCCCCGCGACTTCGGCGTGGCGGCGGGTCCGGACGGCCTGGGGTCTGCCGGACCTCGCGGGAAAGGGCCGGTTCGTCACGGCCAATCTGATCGACAGCCTGGGAAACGGGCTGGTGATGGCGTTCACCGTCGTCTTCTTCGTGAGGACGACGTCGCTGTCGCTGGTCGCCGTCGGCGCCGCGCTGACCGTCGGCCAGCTGCTCGCCCTGCCCGTTCCGCCCTTCATCGGGCCGCTGTTGGACACATTCGGTCCGCGCACCGTGGTCGCCGCGGGCAACTGGATCTCGGTGGCCGGATTCATCGGTTTCCTGTTCGCTCAGGCGGCCTGGCAGATCGTGCTGTGGCAGTTCGTGGTGCAACTGGGTTCCACCGCCTTCTGGATGGGCAGCAGCCCGCTCATCGTGCAGGTCGCCCGGGGCGTCGAGCGGGCCCGCTGGTTCGGCTTCGTCCGCGCCCTGCGCAATGTCGGCATCGGTTTCGGCGGCGCCGCGTCCGCGGTGGCCCTGAGCATCGGAACCGTCGCCGGACTGCGGGCGGTCATGGTGATCAACGTGGTCACCTTCGCCGTCGCGGGCTGGCTCTTGATCACCTTCCGGGGTGCGGACACCGGCGAGGCGGCCGACGCCGGGCCCGCGGAGCCGAAGCCCGAGCCTGAACCTGCGCCCGCCGAACCTGGGCCCGCCGAGCCGGAGCAGGCGGCGGGTGAGAGCGCCGGACCACCCTCGGACGGCTATCGCACCGTGCTGAAGGACACCCGGTATCTGCGGCTGGTCGCGACGAACATCGCCTTCGCCTTCGCCTCCGCGGTGATCACGGTGCTGCTCGCCGTCTACGCGGCGGACGACCTCCGTGTCGGCTCCTGGATCGTCGGCGTGCTCGTCGTGCTGAACACGGCCGTGGTCGCGCTGTTCCAGACGCTCGCCAGCCGGTGGACCGAGGCCCGCAGCCCGGTGACGGTGCTGACGCTGGCCCTGCTGTTCAACGCGGCGGCGTTCGTCGTCTTCGGCACCCTGCTCGTGCTGCCCGGCTGGGCGGTGATCGCCGGGCTGCTGATCGCGATGGTGCTCTACACGGTGGCCGAGATCCTCGGCTCGCCCCCGACCAGCGAACTGAGCGTGGTGATGGCGCCCGAGCATCTGCGGGGCCGCTATCTGGGCGTCTACCAGCTGTCCTGGTCGGTCGGCGGGGCCGTCGCCCCGGCGCTGCTCACCGCGCTGTCGGAGGGCGGCGCGGCGCTGCCCTGGGTGTTCCTCACCGCGATCAGCCTGCTGGCCGTACCGCTCGTGCTCGGGCTCGACCGGCGGCCCGCGGCCACGAGCGAGGCCGCACCGGCCGGGGGCGCCGCTCCCGTGGCGCGGTTCGACGGCGACCCCATCGGCTGAGCCTGCCGGCGCCTGTCGAGCACACACCACGCCCACCACGCCCACCACGCGCACCGCGCCCACCGCGCGACGCCGACCGCCCACCGCCCACCGCGCGACGCCGACCGCCGACCGCCGACCCGCAACAAGCCGGTCGGCGGTCGGCGCGTGCCGTGGGGGATCGGCTCAGTACGCCCCGTCCGGCCGGGCATCGAGTCGTTCGAGCCTGTCGATCAGGTGGGCGAACTCCTGGGGATGACTGACATGGGCGGCATGTCGTGCGTCCTGGATCTCCACGAACTGCCCGTGCGGCAGCAGGTCGGCGAGTCGTCGAGCGACCTCGCGGTGATGGGGGACGGACAGGGAGCCGGCGGCGACGACGGTGGGCGTGCGGAAGTCCAGCGGGTCGAAGAACGGCACATCGACGGTCGGATCCGCCATCTCGGCCAGCAACGAGGCCCCGTCGGCCGCGAGATCCGCGGGCTGCGCACGGGCGAGCAGCAGGCGGCCCGCCCCGCCGAGGGTCTCGGCGAGCATCGCGCGAGCCGCCTGCTCGGGTCCCCCCTCGGCCGAGCTGCGGCTGACCGTTTCCTCCCAGGGATCGGCGGCGGGCCACCACGGCAGCCATCGCACCGGAGGTTCGAACGCGACGACGCCCGCGGTCGACTCCGGCTCGCGGGCGGCGGCGGCCATCGCCGCCAGCGCGCCGTAGCTGTGACCTACCACCACGGAGGGCGAATCCAGCTCCGCCAGGACCGCACAGAGGTCGTCGACATGCGTCTCCAAGGACACGTGCGGACCGCCCATCGACCGTGAACGGCCCCACCCGCGCCGGTCGTAGCCGACAACCGGACGCCCCGGGAGGTGGTCCGCGACCCGCCGGAAGCTGATGCTGCGGTCCATGGACCCATGCACGAACACCACCGGACCACCCGTCGCGGGGACTGCGCCGCGAACCCTGCTGACGGTGGGCCTGACACCCGGCCCACCCGGTTCCGCGGCCGAGAACCCGCTCACCGCGCCTCCTCCCGCCGGTCCACCAGCCGCACCACACCGGCCAGCGTGGGGTTCCCGAGCAGTTCCTCCACCCCGATCACCACGTCGTACCGCTCTTCGGCGGTCACCAGGAACTCGGCCATGCCCAGCGAGTCACCGCCCGCGGAGAAGAAGTCGGTGTCCAACTTGACGGCCGCCTGCGGCAGGCCCAGGCAGGACGAGAAGAGACGGGCCAGCTCCCAGGTGATGTGCGACGGCCCTTCGGAGCCTGGAGCACGGTCTTCGGCGGACCGGGAGACTCCGGCGGGGGGCGCCGCGGCCGGCGCGCCGCCGCCCGGTTCGGCCGTCTGGGCGTGGGCCCCCTCCGACGCGTCGTGCCCGGCCTTGCCGTTGCGGGTGATCGGCAGTCGGTCGGCGAGCGTGAACGCCGCGGGGATCATCCCGGTGTGCAGGTGTGCCGCGAGGTACGCACGCACCTCGGCCTCTCGCCAGGAACCGGGCGATGAGGGCACGACGACGGCTGTCAGCCGGCCGTCGCGTTCCGTGACGAGGCACGTGCTCACGCCGGGCGCCCTTTCCAGGACGCGCTCCACTTCGTCCAACTCCACCCGCTGTCCCCGGATCTTGACCTGCCGGTCGCGGCGGCCCACGTACTCCAGGACCCCGTCCGCGCGCCACACGCACACATCGCCGGTCCGGTAGAGCAGTCGTCCCGGCTCGTCGGCGAACGTGTCCGGCACGAAGGAGTCGGCCATACGGTCCGGGCGGCCGAGGTATCTGCCGACGCCCACCCCTCCGATGTACAGCTCGCCCGGGCAGCCGACGGGCAGCAGCCGCCGGTCGTCGTCGAGCACATAGACGCGTTTCCCGTGAACCGGGCGCCCGATCGGCGGGGAGTCGTCGTCCGCGCACTCGTGCCAGGTGGACCAGATCGCGGCCTCCGCGGGCCCGTAGAGGTTGAGCAGCCGGCGTCCCCGCGCCCGCCACCGGCGCACCAGCCCGCCGCGCAACCGCTCGCCGGCGAACGCGGCGATCCGCAGGTCGGGCAGCTCCGGAGGGGGAATCACGGCCCACACCGAGGGGGTCATGATGGCGATGGTCACCCGCCGTTCGCGCAACAGGCGTGCCAGGGACGGGCCCGGCATGAGCTCCGCGGTGCTCGCCATGACGAGGGTCGCTCCGCACAGCAGTGCCAGCACGATCTCGGATATGCAGCCGTCGAAGTTCAGGGACAGGAACTGCAACACCCTGTCCTGGGGGTGCACCCGGAACACACGTCGCTGGGCGATGTGCAGGTTCGCCAGCGCCTCATGGCTGTTGATGATGGCCTTCGGCTGCCCCGTGGTACCGCTGGTGAACACGACGTACGCGGTGTTGCCCGGCATCACCCCGGTGATCGGCGGTTCGGCTGCCGGAGCGGCCCTGTCCAACAGGGTGACGGCCGCGGAGACATCGAGCCCTTCGATCCGGCCGGCGGTCATGTCGTCGGTGAGGACCACCCGCACGTGCGCCTGTTCGAGCATCGTCTTCAGGCGTTCGGCGGGGCACGCGGCGTCCGCCAGCAGGAAGGCGCCACCCGCCTTGGCGACGGCCAGGAGCGCCACGACGAGGTCCACGGATCGCCCCATGGTGACGGCGACGACGGACTCGGGTTCGACGCCGAGCGCGCGCAGGCGGTGCGCATTGCCGTTCGCGAGCGCGTCGATCCCGGCGTACGAGTAGGGCACACCCTGGTCCTCGACCGCTATGGCGTCCGGTGTCAGACGGGCGCGTTCCTCGAACAGCACATGCCAGCAGACCAAGGCGGCGGTGCCCCCCGGAGCGCTGGTCTCGTTCCATTCCGTGACCAGCTGGTGCCGTTCGAGTTCGGTGAGCGTCTTCGGCTCCGGGAGGACATCCTGCGCCCCGTCCGACGGCACGACACCGGCCGCGTCCTCCCCGGGGCCGCACTCGACGCTCATCCCGGCGTGGGCCCGGCTCCGTGTGTTGCCGTGCGGCCCCCACCGGACGGAACCCGGCGGGCCGTCGAACGGCGTGAACTCCTGGTACTGCTCGATGAAGCCCTGAATCGCCCACCCGGCCAGTCGTTCCGCGAAGGGCGCGCCGAGGCAGTAGTGCGGTCCCGCTCCGAAGCCCAGGTGACGCCCCTCGCTGCGGCCTATGTCGAAGACGAGCGGGTCCGTGAACTTCCGCGGGTCGCGGTTGGCGGCGCCGAGAAGCACGATGACACCGGCTCCGGCCTCGAGCCGCGCTCCCCCGACCTCGACATCGCGCACCACATGGCGTCCCACGTACTGACTGGATCCGTCGATGCGCATCACCTCGTCCACCGCGGAGTCGATGAGAGACGGCTCGGCGCGCAGTCGCCGGAGCTGCTCGGGTTGCCCGGCGAGCAGCAGCAGGCCGGTGGATACCAGGTGAGTGAGGGTCTGATAGCCGCCGGCGACCAGGACCATGGCGTTGGCCGCGACCAACTGCAGTAGTTCCGCGGGGGGTTGGCCGGAGGAACCCGAGGGAGGGCTGAAGTCGCCCTGCAGGCCGGTCGCGAGCGCGGAGAGGAGGTCGTCACCAGGCGTGGCCAGCCGCTCGGCCGTCAACCGGCGGAACCCGGCGAGTGCCTCGTCGATCACCGGAATGATCTCGACGTCCGCCCGGCTGGGAAAGGTGGACACGCTGCTCAGCAGCCGCTCGTAGGCGTCCGCCCAGCGGGTCAGCTCCTCGGCCCGGCCCTCCATGCCCAGCAGATACGTCATCAGGAGCGTCGGCAACCGCTCTGCGAAGTCCGCTACGACATCGACGGTTCCGCGGTCGGGCAGCGAGCGCAGCAACTCGGCGACCATGTCCCGCATCGCGGGATCGTGCCGCCGCACGCTCGCCCTGGTGAACTGCCCGCGCAGCGCGTCCCGGATTCTGGTGTGCTCGGGCGGATCGCTGAACAGGAACTGCGCCGAAAGCATCTCTGCGGTCGGCAGGAAATGCTCCATGCCGCGCTGCTGCAGCGTTCCGGGGGCGTGATGACGGGCGGAGGAGAAGACTCGGCCGTTGGAAAGGATCTCGGCCGCTTCGGCATAGCCGGAGCAGACCCAGACGCCTCCTACTTCGTCGTAGAAGATCGGCGGGAGTTCCGCAATCGCGTTCCAGTAGATTTGCGGATCGGCAATGACGTCAGCGCGCTGAAGGTTGTGGACGCCGTGTCGCACACGGTCATAGCCAGAAACGGGTGCGGGACTCCTGGAAACCACTCTCTTTCCCAATTCCTCTTCGCTGGGGGTCATCTTGTCACGTCCCTCACTGGTGTCTCGTGATCTGGTTCGTGTCCTCGACGCGCACGCCGGCCGCCCATCAGACCGCCGAAGGACCCGGCGTTCGCGGAGGAGGTCGCCGACCTCGTCGGGCGGTGCCTGGACGTGGCGGCGCAACCCGATCCGCACCCTGGAACGCGCCGCGCCCGCCCTCGCGGTCCGCGGCGTCCTCACTCAGGCGGAGCACATGACCCGCGCGCTGCTCCGCCGTGCCGCGAACGGGCGTACCCCGGGCTCCCACTCGTAGGAGAACCGGCCGTTCACACAGGGGTGCCGGGCGCGCAGCAGGTAGCTCTCCGACAGTTCCTCCAGCAGGTCCTCGGCCCGCTGGTCGCTGGTCCCCAGGGCCGCGGCGGCAAGCGCCGGCGTGAGCCGATCGGGGACGCCGGGAGACAACAGCGCGTACGCCAGGGACCGCGACTCGGCGGGCAGCGTCGCGAGGGTCCGGTCGATTCCGGCCCGCACCCCCAGCGGGTCGCTGTCGGCGCCCCCGGACGCGAGGACCCAGGCAGTGGCCTGCCGGGCCGTCCAGTGCGGGCGGCGGCGCAACTGCGAAGCGACCGCGAAGAGCACACCCGGCAGCCCCCGGCACAGCGCCGCCAGCCGTCGCAGCCCCTCCGGGTCCATGGTGGCCCGGTGGCTCGGCACGGAGGACGCCAGCAGATGCAGACAGTCGTCGAAGGGCAGTCCGGCCAGTTCGACGTGGACCGCCGACGAGGACACGAACAGCCGGCGTCGGCTGCCGATCACCACGCCGCAGCCGGCGCCGGACGGCAGCAGCGGCGTCAAGTCCCGTACGTCGCACACGTCGTCGAGCACCACCAGGACCCGCAGGTCGGCGGTCCAGGTACGGAACAGCAGGCTCAGGTCGGTCGTGCCCAGTCGCAACTGCCCCTCCGTGGCGCCGAGTCCGCGCAGGAACGAACGCAGGATCTCGGCGGGCGGCACCCGCCGGCCGGCGCCGTCGCGGAGACGCGCGTAGAGCCGTCCGTCCGGGTAGTGACCGCTCACCTGATGCGCGGCGTGCAGGCACAGCTCGCTCTTCCCCGTGCCGGGGGCGCCGCCCACGATCGCGAGCGGCCGGTCCGTGCGCGCCCGGCCGGCCAGCACCGCGGTGATGCGTGCCAGTTGGGCGGCGCGGCCGGTCAGAGGCTCGCGCGGGGCGGGCAGATGGCAGGGCGCCCGGGTGACGGCGGTCACGGCCGTCACCCGCCCGGCGGGACGCAGCAGCGCCTCGTCCGACGTGAGCACGGCCGTGTGCAGGGCCTGGAGTTCGGGGGAAGGATCGAGACCCAGCTCGGCGGCGATCCGCTCGCGTGCCCGCTGGTAGACCTGGAGGGCCTCCGCCCGCCGGTCCATCCGGTAGAGAGCCGTCATCAGGTTGCGCTGGGCCCGCTCGTTCGTGGGTTGCCGCCCGGCCATCGAGGTGAGTTCACCGAGCACCTCGTGGTGCCGGCCGAGGTTCAGGTCGGATTCGATCCGCAGGTGGTGCGCGCCGGCACGCAACTCCTTCAGGCGGTCCGCCTCGGCCCGCAGCGTGGGCCCCTTGCGCACGTCCACCAGGGCATCGTCCCGCCACAGCTGCAGCGCGGCGGCGGCCGTGTCACGGGCTCGGGCGAAGTCCTCGTCGCGGAACTCCTCACGGGCACGGGCGAGCAGCGGCTCGCACCGGAAGACGTCCACGTGGTCGGCGGGCAGCGACAGCTGGTAGCCGCCGTCGACCGTGGCGAGCAGCGGGCCGGCCGCCCGTACGGCGCCGCCGCTCCTCGGGTTGCCGAGGGAGAACCGCTTCCTGAGCTGGTACACGTACGTCTGCATGGCGGTGTGCGCGCTGGCCGGCGGGTCGGCGTCCCACAGCTCGTCCATGAGGTGCTCGAAGCGCACCACCCGGCCGGCGTTCAGCACGAGCAGTGCCAGCGTCTGACGTAATTTCTGGGCGGCCGGTGCCAGGTCGACACGCTGATCGTCCCCGTAGGCCTGGAGCGGCCCGAGAAGGTTGATTCTCATGAAATTCGCCCTCCCTCATGTTCGTTCGGTCCCCGGAGGAGTTCCTCGGCCGGCGACCGCCTGCTCCTCGCGTACTCCTGGGCCGACCGGACCACCGAGTCCTCGCAGTGCGGCGGCCGGCCCGCGTCCTTGTGGAACGCTGCCGACGCGCGTCGTCCGTGGCCGCGCGGGTGGCGCGTGCCTCGGATCCGACCGATCGGGGCGCTTCGTGGGCGCCCCTTCCGGGTGAGTGGTCCGGCCACAGCACCGGCGGACGATCCCCCTTCGGCGTGACCTCGCCGGTGGTGATCCGGACCGGCCCAGGGCGTGTTTCGAAAGTGGCGTCGTCCGCCCGAAGGGCGGGGCCCGCGGCGTCTGGTGCTGGGGGCACCTCCCGCGCCCTTCGGGCTGCGGGGGAGCATCGCAAGGCGGAGGGTCGTCCGCGTACTGGGCGTACGCGGGCGATCCCGACAACGCGGCGGTGGGAGCCCCTCCCGCGCGAGCGCAGCCGAGCGTGGGGGAGCCGTGCCAGGCGTCGCGGGGCAGACGGGACTTTCGAAACACGCCCTGGGTCACCGGGCCGTCCGTGCTCGGCGATGAGCCGGCCGGCCGGCCCGGCGACCCGCTCGGGCGTGCGGCTCCCGGTCAGGCACTCGTGGACCGGGCTGCCGCGGCCAGGGTCGGGTGGTGGCGGGCCACGATCTCGGGGAAGGAGCGGATCAGCCCCTTCATGACGTTGTCGCCGTACAGCGCGAACAGCGGGTTGTCGGCCTCGGCGACGACTCCGTCGGAGCCCGCGACATAGGGGCTCGGCAGTGGCTGCATCGTGGCGTCCAGCCGAGGGTTGTAGAAGAACGGAATGGAGTAACGGTCGACGCCCGGGGCGGGCCGGATCACCCGGTGCTTGGTGGCACGCACGTAACCCCGCGTCGCCACCTCCAGCAGCTCTCCCAGGTTGACCACGAACGCCCCCGGTATCACCGGAACCTCGGCGAAACGATCGTCCCCGACCGCGACCTGGAGACCGCCCTTGTCGTCCTGGACGAGCAGGGTGAGCAGCCCGAGGTCGTTGTGAATGCCGGTCCCCTGGCCGTCGCCCGCGTCCCCGTCCGTCTGCGCGGGGCCGGGGTAGTGCAGGAGCTTGAGGTGGATCTGCGGATCCGGTTCGACCACGTCGTCCAGGAACCCGGCGGGGGCTTCCAGCGACTCGAGCAGCAGCCGTAGCAGCCGATGCGACAGATCGGTCAGCCGGGCGATCCAGGACTCGACGGCCGGGCGCAGCTCGGGCATCGTCTCGGGCCACCGGTTCGAGCCGATCAGGCACCGGTAGGCGGGATCGCCGGGCGCGAGCGGCCTCGCGGGCTGCTCCGGCCCGATGTCCAGCTGCCGGCGTTGGTCGGGGACGCCCTTGGTGTGTTCGCGGCCGAGTTCCGAGTAGCCCCGGAACAGCGGCGAGTCGAGGATGTTCATCGCGAGCCGATCGGCCTCGGGCAGGGCGAAGAACCGGCGGGTCAGGTCGAGCATGTCGTCGGCGTCCTCGATGCCGTGCCCGACGAGCTGGAAGAAGCCGACCTCGTGGACGGCCACGCGCAACCGCCGCAGGAACCTTGCCCGGTCTTCTTCCGAACCGGCGGCGTCACTGAGGTCGAGCACCGGAAACGTGTCGGTCATGGCAGCTCCTTCGCATGGCTGGTCTGGTAGGTCGTCGGATCGGTCACGCCGGCGTCCTGGAACGCCTCCTGCCGGTCCCAGCAGGAAGCGCACCGTCCGCAGTGCAGCGTGCCGCCCCGCATGCAGGTCCACGTCTCGGTCCAGGGGACGCCGAGCTGCTCTCCGAGCGACACCACGCCGCTCTTGCGCAGCTCGGCCAGGGGCGCCGTCAAGGTCAGTTCGGGGTGCGCGTATCCGCGGGTCGCGATCTTCTCCATGGCGAGGAAGGAGTCGAGAAATGCGGTGTTGCTGTCGGGCGCGGCCTGCGGGTCGTCGATCACCCCGATGGCCACCGCTTCCGCCTTCTCGGCGACGGCGACCGCGAAGGCGACGGACAGCAGCAGGGCATTGCGGTTGGGCACGACGTTCGGGCTCTCGCCGAGCGACTCCCCCTTCTGGTCCGGCACGTCGACGGCCGGGTCGGTGAGCGAGGAGCCGTGCATGAGCCTGCCGATCGGGCTGAGGTCGGCGATGTCGTGCGGCACCCCGAGCGTTCGAGCCGCCTTCGCGGCGAACTCGTGCTCGACGAGGTGGCGTTGCCCGTAGTTCACGGACAGCAGTCGGAGTGTGTGTCCTTGTGCCTGGAGGTGGTAGGCCATGGTGACCGAATCCAGGCCGCCGGACACGATTGCGACAGTTCTGGGCATGCGTCGCCTTCCGGCGGATGGAAATGGACGGGTTCAGTACCTGGGGTTCGCAGCGGGTCGGTGCGGGTGTCCGTTCCGCCCGTTCGGTCGACACCGGAGGAGACTCTTGTCCGTCGCCGGGTGGGCCGTGGCGGCCGGCCGTCGCTGCGCGGTGCCGGTCATGCCGCCGGCGTGGCCGGGACGGGAAGCCGGCTCGTCCGCCGGCCTTTGCGGTAGGCCAGCTCGACCTTGGGCTGCGGATCCTCCAGCCGCGTCGTCACGGTCCGCTCCTCGCTCCACCCGACCAGGCGGTACTCGTGTCCACCGAGGGGCACCAGCTCGAACAGGTGGTCCCGGGGAGATCGGACGGCAAGGCCCGTGCCGGTGTCGACGATGCTGAAGCCGGCCTGCGGCTGCGGGCCGGTGAGCGACCCGAACTCCTCCACCTCCAGCAGGTGCGCCGGCGCGTCGAAGGAACACCGGGCGGCTTCCCGCTCTCCGTCGGTCACGGCCACGGCCGGCCGGTTGTGGAGCACGTCCGGGCCGTTGAAGTAGTCGGCCCAGTCGGCCGGGAACAGCTGCGCGAGCTCCGGTGTGACGAGCACGTCCACGACGAGGTGCACCCGGTGCTCGGATCCGAGGTTCTGGATCTGGTGCATGCGGCTGAAGTCACCGAACCAGAACTCACCGGGCTGCCAGTGGTAGGTCACTCCGTCGAGCACGAGCGACGCCTTCTCGTGGGTGATGACCGGGATGTGCAGCCGGGCCATACCCCAGTCCGGGGCGAACTTGGAGTCGCAGTGGGGGTATCCGACGGTGTCGGGCCCGAGATCCATGAACCGGGCGGCGAAGAGGGGGCCGGGAATCGAACGCAGTACCTCCCGCACGTACGGCATGTGGGCCAGCCACTCGGTGTCGGCGAACTCCGCACCACCAGGGCCGCCCGGGTCGGTACGCGTCTTGTCACCACCGGGGCTGCGCACCGCGAGGCAGCGCCAGTCCTCTTCGGCCTGCCTGACCACGACCCCGTCCCGGTACACGCGCTGCTGGTCCCACAGGTGGTTGCGCGCGGTCATGAGGTCGGCCACCAGCCGGTCGGCGTCCAGTTCGGGAAGCAGGAGAGCCGCTTCCGCAGGCGTCGAAGAGCCGTTTGCGTTCATCGTTGTCCTTTCATGTCGACCGGACCGGATCCACAGGTGGTCGAGCAGAGCTGACGGCCCGTCATGCCCGGATCAGGTCGAACAGCTCGCCCCGGAGCGCGGAGTCGGTGCCGAACTCCCCGCGATATGCGGTCGACGTCATCTGCGCGGCCGCCTTGATGCCGCGCATCGACATGCACAGGTGCTCGCCCTTCGCGATGACCGCGACGTCCGGGGTGCCGCTCAGGGTGCTGATCTCGAGCGCGATCTGGTCCACGAGACGCTCCTGGACCTGCAGTCTGTGCGCGTACTGATGGGCGACCCTGGCGAACTTCGACAAGCCGAGCAGTTGCCCCGTGGGACGGTAGGCGATGGTCACGGAGCAGTTGAACGGCAGGAGGTGGTGCTCGCACAGCGACCAGACCTGAATGTCCGAGACGACCACGAGCTGGCTCGTGCCGATGGACTCGAACAGCGTGCCCAGCGAACCGGGGTCGTAGTCGATGAACTCTCGCCACCAGCGGGCGAACCGCGCAGGTGTGTCGCGCAGTCCGTCACGGCTCGGGTCCTCGCCGATCTCCTTCAACAGTTGGCGGGCGAGCTCGACCAGCGGGTCCTCGGTCGTGCTCGACGCCGACGGGGCACCATCGACGTCCAATTTCGTCACCGGCATGCGGCCACCTTTCGTCCGGGCTTCGAAGTCACCGACCTCACGGCCGGTACTCGGCCCAAGTCTTGGGAGTTTCTGAGACACGAACGCAGGTCAACTCGGGGAACTCCACCGACCAGGTCCTGTAGACCCAGGCCGCCATGTTCTCAGCGGTCGGATTCTCGTCCATGACATCGTTCAGATGCCGGTGATCAAGATGATTGTCGAGCCACACCTTGAATGCGGACAGTTCTCCGTAGTCTCGGACGAAGCCCACGGGCGACAGCTCCGTGTCATCGGCTCCGAGCTCCAACTCGATCACGTAGTTGTGCCCGTGCAGTCGGGCACACTGGTGCTCGGGAGCAAGGCCGGAAAGCCGATGACTGGCCGAGAATTCAAATTTCTTCGTGATGCGAAATGCCATCGATCCGAGTTCCGTTCCTCTGTGCGTATGCCGCTGCTCACACGCCGCGTTTGTCGTCCCACAACAAGGTGTGCAGTCTGGTCGTCAGATTCCAGCCGCGCTGTACCACCGCGTCGGCCAACTCGCTCATGTGTTTGGTGACATCGTCGGCGGTACGCCCGATCGGCATGATCCACACCGAGGCCAGGTGGAAGGCGGCGACCAGCTCGGCCACCTCGTCGAGATCGCGGGTGTTCCGGCAGACGAACTTGAACGTGCTGCCCGGCAGTGCCGAGAGACTGGTGAGTGCGGCGGGGACGATCCTGCGCTGCAGGGCGTCGCCCGAGTGCGCCAGCTTCGGCGAGACGTTGAACCTGACGCCGGCGGCGACGAGTGCGGGGTGCGCGGCGTGCGTCCCGTTGGTCTCGATCTCGATCTCTTTACCGCGTCCGGTCAGTTCCACCACCAGGGGAACCAGTCGCTCCTGCTGGCCCAGGGGCTCACCGCCGGAGATCACGATCAGCTCGGTGTCGAAGGCGAGCAACTCCGCGACGACATCCTCGACCGGGCGGCGGTGCAGTTCCTTGCGCGGATCGTGGGCGATCCCGCTCTCGCCGGCTCCGGTCCAGTCCCACGTGTAGGGCGTATCGCACCACGAGCACGACAGGTTGCACCCGCCGAGTCGCAGGAACGCACACCTGCGCCCCATGGACCGACCCTCGCCCTGGACGGTCGGACCGAAGATTTCGTTGACCACGAGATCCTGCTCCATGGCGCACCGTCTCCTATGCGTGGGACGGCTCGACGGCCGCCGGCTTCTGCGCCTGCACGATGAACCAATGACGACTCAGCCGGACGCCCTGTTCGACGGTCACCGCGGCGGCATATCGATCGAACGCTTCCTTGTCCGCCGCCGGGTCGTAGTCGTCGAGAATCGGCACCTGCTGCAGAAACGTGTCCAGATCGCCCGCCGAGTGGTAGAACTCCTCGAACCGGAACTCCTGGCTTCCCGTCACCGCCAGGCCCGCGTCGGACAGTTCCTGGGCAACCTCCTCCGACAAGGGCCTGCCGTTCCAGCTGCCGAAGTCCTGGCCGCGACCGAACGTCTCCTTCAGCTCGCGCGCGTCCTGCTCCCCGATGCCCATGTACACCACCGCCCCACCGGGGCGGAGCACCCGCGCGAACTCACGGGCGAACAGCGGACCGCGGCGGGAGGTGACCACGTCGACGTACCCGTCGGGCAGCCCCGTGCGGGCGGCGTCGCGCAGTTCGAACGCGACGTGCGACAGACCTGCTTCCGCTCGATACCGCTCGGCGCATTCCAGCATCGACGGCGACAGATCCATCCCGGTCACGGCGCCGTACGCAGGAGCGGTGCGCAGCACCCTGCGCCCGTCGGCGCAGCCGACATCCAGCAGTCGGGCGTGCGACGCTCCCAGTGCGGTCACCAGTTCGTCGAAGACGGCGTCCGGGCGGCCGTCCGGGAACACGTCGGTGCTCCGCGCGTCGCTGAAGTAGCCGCCGAACCGCTCGGCCACCCGGGAGTAGAACTCCGCATCCATCGTCATCGGCCGTGCACCCTCCCCTGACCCACGGTCGAGGAGAGGCCCCGGTGCGCGCGCACCAGTTCCTTCCTCTGCCGCGGGAACTCCCTGACAAGGTCTACCGCTGCTGTCGCGGGGGCCTTCGTGCTGCGCTGTGATTCGGTTTCCGGGACGCCGAACGCGGCGGGCGTCACCGCTTCCCGGGTCACTAGGGTCATTCGGACCTCCTTGAGGGCCGTCCCCCCGAAGGGGCGCCGAGGTCGGCAGGACCAATCTCCGGTGTCGCCCTATCGGCCCGGCATCACGGCACATCCACGGCAGGGACGGGCCGGGATAGGGCGGTGATAGCGCGAGCATGCGGCCACGATGGGCACTCGGTTCACTCTGGTCTCAGCAACGCCCGGACGGATTGCGAGACGGGTTGCGAAGGGAGGGGAATTCGGATGGTCATCAAGAAGTTCCTGGCTGCCGCGGGGGCCGCCGTCGTGCTGGTCCTGGGCGCTGCAGGAATTCAGCACGGCGTGGAGCAGGGTCCGGTCGCCGTGGCGCCGGCCGACAACACGCCGTGGACGTGACGAACCGCATGCCTGCTGGTGTCAGCCGACCGACGTCATCGGGCCGCCCAGGATGGCAACGATGTCAGCCCGGGCAGCGGCGGCGCCGCTGTGGTCCAGGATCCGCTCCCGGATCCTGGCCGACTGCGAGTAGTAGTGGACGGCCCGTTCCACGCGACGCAGGTGGGCGTTGACCCGGCCGAGGTCGTGCAGCACGTACCCTTCTCCGACCAGGTCGCCGCTCGCCCCGACCATGGCCAGGACCTCGAGCAGCGTCCGTTCCGCCGCCTCGTACCGGTGCTGGTACATCAGCATCTGGCCCAGCCGCCGCAGTGCGAGGGCCTGGCCCCGGTTGAAGCCGACCGACCGGCAGATCCCGAGGGCCTCGTCGAGATACGAGCGGGTTCGCGCGAAGTCCCGTCGCCGCATCGTGATGTGTGCCATCTCGCACAGCACGTACGCCCGGCCGATGACGTCCTGCGCCCGCACGAAGTTGCGCTCGGCGCTCTCGTACAGGGCCAGCGCCCGATCGTCGTCGCCATGGTGCCGCTCGATGCGCCCCAGGTCGCGCAGGCACAGCGCCTGACCACTCAGCTCCCCGATCCGCTCGAAGATCTCAAGGGCGGTGCTGAGGTAGGGGCCCGCTGCCTCATGCTCGCCCCGGTGCAGGTGCAGGGTCCCCAACGAGCCGAGAACCGCCGCCTGTCCCCGTTCGTTGCCGGCCTCCTGTACCGCGGTCAGCGCTATCCGGTGGGTGCGCTCCCACAGCTCGGGATAGCCACGGGCCTCGAAGAGCGTCACCAGAGTCGTGGCCAGCTCCCAGCACAACTCGTCCAGCCCGGCCCGGGCCGCCGACTCGACCGCGTTCAACAGGTTGGTCTGCTCGCTCTCCAGCCACCCGAGCGGGTCGCGGAGGCACCGCCGGACGTGGTCCTCCGGCGGATACCATCGTTCGGCCCGGCCCGCCACGATGGTGTACGCACCACCGTAGATCTCCTTGTGCGCCCTCTCCGCGAGGGCCATCCAGCCACCGACCATACGCCGCACCGCTCCGGCGCGTTCCGCCTCGGGAATCTCCTCGGGCAGCCGCTCGTACGCGAACGTCCGTACGATCTGCGACAGTCCGCATCGGAACTCCCCGTCCTGGTCCATGGCGGTGATGTCGAGGAACCGCATATCGATGAGCGGTTCCAGCAGATCAGCGGGACGCGGCGTGCGGTCGTCGACGAGGGCGGCCCCCAGCCAGCTGGGAATCTCCGTCCCCTCGGCCAGGCTGATCAGGCACAGCAGGCGACGGTCGGCCGCCGTCAGGCCGTCGTAGCTGAGGGAAAGACTCGCCCGGATCGACAGGTCGCCGTAGGCCAGCTCGTCCAACCGGCGGTGCTCGTTCTCCAGCCGGTTCCACATGGAGGTCAGTGACCAGTGCGGGCGCGCGGCCAGTCGCGCGCCGATGATGCGCAGCGCGAGGGGCAGCCCGCCCACCAGGCGTACGAGGGCCCGTGCCGCCTCCCGCTCGCTCTCCAGACGATGCTCTCCGATGATCCGCCCCAGGAGTTGGACGGCCTGCTCGGTGCTCAGCGGCTCCAGGTCGAACCGGCGGGTGCCCGGCAGCGCCGTGAGCTGGCCGCGGCTGGTGACCAGCACGCCGCTGCTGCCGGTTCCGGGCAGCAGGGGCATCAGCTGCGACTCGCTCACCGCGTCGTCCAGCAACACCAGGATCCGGCGATCGGCCAGCAGACTGCGGTACATCTCCGCGCGCTCGTCGAGCGCGTCGGGCAGGGCCTGGCCCGGTACGCCCAGCGCTCGCAGGAACCGCCCCAACGCCTCGGCGGGGGCCACCGGTTGTCCGCCCGGCCCGCGGAGGTCGCAGTAGAGCTGCCCGTCCGGGAAGTACTCGGTCGCGAGTCGGTGCGCCACGTGCCTGGCCACCGTGCTCTTGCCGACACCGGGTCGGCCGAGCACCAGGACCACATTCAGTTGCCCCTTTTCCTGTCCCTCGGTGACGGCGTCGCAGACCGCCGAAACGATCGTGTCGTCGGCCACGAAGTCGCCGATGTCCGCGGGGAGTTGCCTCGGGGTCACGACCGTGTCGGGATCGGCGCCGCGCTCCGGCACCGTCTCGGAGAGCGGTGTCGCCGCGGGAGAACAGGGTTCGGCCGGTCCGGCCGGTGCCAGATCCGCGTCGTCGGTCAGGATCGCCTGCGCCAGGTCGCGCAGTTCCCTTCCCGGGTCCAGGCCCAGTTCCTCGGTGAGCATCGCACGGCCCTGGTGGTAGACGTCCAGCGCCTCCGCCTGCCGGCCCGAGCGGTGCAACGCCACCATGAGGTGCCCTCGCAGCCGCTCACGCAGCGGATGGCCGGCGACAAGCCGCTGCAGTTCGCCGACCAGGTGCTCGTGACGGCCCAGCTCCAGCTCCAGCCGCATGCAGGTCTCCACCGCTTCCAGGCGGCTCTCGTCCAGCTGCGCTGCCGTGCCGGCCAGGACTTCGCTGGGTACGCCGGCCAGGCACCGGCCCCGCCACAGGGCGGTCGCCTGACGGAGCGCGTCCACCGCGGGCACCTTCAGACCCTCACGGGCCAGGGCATGCGCCTCGGTCACCAGGCGACGGAATCTGCCGACGTCGGTCGCATCGTCCGGCGCCCTCAGGACGTACCCGCGAGCGCGGGTCTCGATGGTGGCGTCGACTCCCCCGTCCGACAGCGCCTTGCGGAGCCGGGAGACGCAGATCTGCACCTGGGTGCGTGCGGTCTTCGGCGGGTCGTGAGCCCAGATGACATCCACCAGATGGGCGGTCTCCACCACCCGGTTCAGTTCGAGCACCAGAGCCCCGAGGACGATCTCCTGCCGGCCCGGTGCCACGTACACGGCCCCCAGCTCGCCGCTCACCTCGAGTGGCCCGAGCACCCGGAAGGGAGCCGCCGTCGCGCCGCTGCCTTCATAGTCTGCCGAAGCTGCCATGCACACCCTGTTTCTGTGGTTTCCACCAGGCCCGGTCCGGCTCGCGCCGTCGCGGCAGGGGAACTCACGCCTGCCTGGCTGCTCTTCCGCAACCATGGGCCAACGCGGTTGCTGCCCCAGCCAGGTACATGCATACCTGACCCGAAAGGTTGCCTGGCTGGTCACGCGACCTCGCGCGGCCGCTCGGCGGACGGGCGCGCCGTGCTTCCGAGGGCACTTCCGTGGCACATTCGGCCAGACCATCGACCAGGACGGTGGGGGCGTCGTCCCGGCGACGGCTTTTCACGGAACAAGGGGAAGCGGACGGTGCCCCGGGCACCGTCCGCTTCCCCTTGTCCGTGTCGCTCGTCAGGCCCGCGGGACGACGCGGTACCCGCGGGTGTCCGGTGGCCGGCCTCCCCCGGTCAGCCGGTCGTGGCCGGTGCGGTGCCAAGGCGCGGCAGCCCGTGGCGCGTGCTCACCCCTGCTCTTCGTACTCGACGTGCAGCGTCCGGGCGAGATGGTCGCGGAACGCCTCGGCCGCGGCATCCGACTCGTGGTGGGAGAGCACGATCGCCGGGTATCCGGACCAGTCCGGGTAGGGCTGCAGCAGTGCGCCGGGGCCCACCGTCTGCACCACGTGGTCCACCTGCGGGTCGGTGCGCACCGCGTCCAGGCCGCGTACCCGGCTGATGCGTCCGCCGCTGCCGACCGGCACCAGGTAGGCCGCCGCATGGCCGGCCGGCGCCGGCTCCTCACGCCAGCAGAGCGGTTCCCGGCCGAGGTGGATGCGCAGCGCGTCGGCGGCCAGGTCGATCCCGCTGCTGCCCTGGACGAGGTGGTGCATGAAGCCCCCGCCGCCGATGCGCGCGCCCATCTCCAGCAGCACCGGCCGCACCCCGCCGACCAGCCGCAGTTCGGTGTGCGTGGTGCCCTCCGTGACGCCGAAGGCGCGGTGGGCGCCGATCACCTCCGCCTCGATCGCGGCGAGTATCTCGGCGGGCAGTTGGGCGGGGGCCCGCAGCGTGGTCTCCTCGAAGTAGGGCCCCGTCATCTCGCCCTTCCAGCTGACGGCGCAGACCCGTACCTTCCCGTGGTGCACGAGGGACTCGGCGGAGATCTCGGGCCCGTCCAGGTACTCCTCGACCAACACGCCGACGGCTGAGGCCGATCCCACGGCGGCGCCCTGGTGGCCTTCGACGATCTTCCAGGTGCGGGCCACGGCCTGCTCGAGGCTGTCCTTGTCGTCCACACGGATCACACCGAAGCTGGAGTGGCCGTTCGCCGGCTTGACCACGACGGGGAACCGCAAGGTCAGCGCGTCGGTCCAGCCGTCCGGATCCTCGATGACCACGAAGCCGGGCACGCCCAGACCCGCCTCCAGCAGGCGACGGCGCATGCTGCGCTTGTCGCGCACCACGTTCGCGGCCTCCTCGGTCAGGCCGGTGAGGCCCAGCTCCTGAGCGGCGCGCGCCACGAACGGCACGACCTGCTCGTTGCCCGCCATGATTCCGTCGAAGGGCTCCCGCCGGTAGCGGTCGGCGAGCATGGACAGCGCACCTTCCGGATCTCCGTAGATGTCCAGCGGCAGCAATTCGACCACCGCGTCGGGCCGCAGCGCGGACTCCGCCGAGTCGTCCCCCCTGGGGACGAGGATCAGGTCGACACCGGCACGCTCGGCGGCATCGAACAGCCAGGGGAGCGTGGACAACTGACCGACGAGGACGAGTTTCGGGCGCTGTGGCATGACGGTTCTCCAGGGTTCTGCCGTGGGCGGCGTTGATCTGCGTGTTCAGTCGGTCGGTTCGGTACCGGTCGTGGAGCCCGGGTCCGCGGGACGTGCGTCCTCCTCCAGGGCCTCGGCGAGGCCCGCGACCGTGGGGTTCCTGAAGACCAGGACCGGCGAGACCCGGCGTCCGAGTCGCTCGCCGAGCCGGCCCGCGACCGTGGTGATGGTCAACGAGGTGCCGCCGACGTCGAAGAAGTCGTCCTGTGGCCCGAAGTCCTCCTCGACGCCCAGGCACTCCCGCCACACGTCGGCGACGAGGAGCTGCTGCTTGGTGACCGCCCGGCGGGCGGCGGGGGCCGGGGCGGGCACCGGACGTGGGTCGGGGAGTGCGTCGCGGTCGACCTTGCCGTTCGGGGTGAGGGGGATCTCGTCGATCACCGTGCAGCTCTGCGGCAGCATGTACGGCGGCAGTCGCTCCGCCAGGTGGGCGCGCAGTTCCGCCGGGTCCGGGGAGGGCCGGTCGGGGTGCTCGAGGACCAGGTAGGCCGCCAGGCGGTCCACACCTGTGCTGGTGCGCCGCACGGCCACCACGCAGTCGGCGCAGGCCGGGTGGCTCCGGAGCGCGGACTCGATCTCGCCGAGCTCGATGCGGAAGCCGCGCACCTTGACCTGGTGGTCGTTGCGGCCGAGGAAGACCAGGTTTCCGTCGGGCAGCAGCCGGACCACGTCGCCCGTGGCGTACATGCGGGCGCCGGGCTCCGCGGCGTACGGGTCGGGCAGGTACGCCCCTGCCGTGCGGGCCGGCCTGCCGAGATAGCCGCGGCCGACCGCGCTGCCGCCGACGTACAGCTCGCCGCGACAGCCCGGGGCGACCGGGCGCAGCCGCGGGTCCAGCACGTAGAGGCGCGCGTTGTCGGTCGCCCGGCCGAACGGGACGCTCGGGCGATGGCTGTGCCGGTCGAGCAGTTCCTCGGTGATCGGGCAGAACGCCGAGGTCACGGTCGCCTCGGTGGGCCCGTACTCGTTGAAGACCTGGCATCCCGGCGCGGTGGCGGCCAGGATGCGGCGGGCCACATCGTGCGGCACGGCCTCGGCACCGGTGAACACCAGGCGTACGGAGCCGAGTCGGGAAGCGGCATCCGTACCGGATTCCAGCAGGATGCGCATCTGCGAGGGTGTCGCGTTGAGCGTGGTGACACCGCGCTCGGCGACCTCGCGCAGGAACTCCTCGGGGTCGTAGGCGGCGGTGGGGCTCGCCAGGTGCAGTTGGGCACCGGACCCCAGGCACTGGAAGATCTCCCAGACCGAGTTGTCGAACGCCACCGAGTGGTTGAGCAGGGCCCGGTCCCGCCCGGTGAGCCGGCACAGCCGCTGGTTCCACTCCAGGAACCCGGTGATGTTGGCGTGGGTGATCGCGACGCCCTTGGGGTTGCCGGTCGAGCCGGACGTGTAGATCACGTAGGCGAGGTGGTGCGGCTGTGCCTCGTCGGCCGGCCCGGCCTCCGCCCCGGGATCCTGGTCCACCGCCACGAGCCGTACACCGTCGCCGAACAGGGCCGAGGCGGGGTGCCCCGGGTCCGCGACGACCAGGCGTACGCCCGAGTCGGCCAGCAGGTACCGCAGCCGGTCCGCGGGGTGGCCGGGGTCGAGCGGGACGTAGGCACCGCCCGCCTTCAGCACACCCAGCAGGGCGACCACCAGTTCCACCGAGCGTTCCAGGCAGACGCCGACCAGGCTTTCGGGGCGCACGCCCCGGGCCCGCAGCTCCCTGGCCAGGGCCGAGGCCCGGGCGTCGGTCTCGGCGAACGTCAGCGACCGGCCGTCGCCCACGACGCAGATCGCGTCCGGCGTGGTGCGCACCTGGCGGTCCCACAGGCGGACCAGGGTGGTCGGCTCGGGCAGCGGCTCGGTCCGGTCGCCGACGGACAGGGCGCGCAACTCGTCGGCCGAGACGATCTCCAGCTCGGACGGCCGGGCCGTGACACCGGACACCATCTGCTCGATCACCCGCAGGAAGTGCCGGCCGAGACCCTGGACGAAGTCCGCGTCGAACAGGTCGGTGGCGTACTCGATGGAGAGGCTGAGGTCACCGGCCCCGGCGGCGTGGTCCGTCACGTCGAAGGCGAGGTCGAAGCGGGCGGTGCCGAGCCGCCCCTCCAGCTCCTTGCGGTCGTACAGCTCGGTGGCCTGACCGGCCCTCGGCTCCTCGTGCAGGGCGAACAACACCTGGAAGAGCGGGTTACGGCTCAGGTCGCGCTCGGGGCTCAGCTGCGCCACCAGCTTCTCGAAGGGCAGTTCCTGGTGCGCGTACGCCTGCCGCGCGACCTCCCGGACCCGGCCCAGCAGCTCGCGCCAGGTCGGGTCGCCGGACAGGTCGGTGCGCAGGACGACGGTGTTCACGAAGTAGCCGACCACAGCGTCCAGTTCGGGGCGCGGCCGACCGCCCGTCAGGGTGCCGACGGCGATGTCGCTCTCGTCGGCGTACCGGCCGAGCAGCACCTGCAACGGGGCCAGCAGGCCCATGAACACGGTGACGCCCTCGGCCCGGCACAGCATGCGCAGCCGGTGCGCCAAGTCGACCGGGACGCGCAGCAGTTCGCGTCGGCCACGGTGGCTCGCGACGGCCGGCCGGGGCCGGCTGGTCGGCAGCTCCAGGACGGGCAGGCCGGACAGCCGGGTGCGCCAGTGGTCGAGCAGCCGCTCCAGCTCGGCGCCGGTGAGTCGCTCGCGCTGCCAGGCCGCGTAGTCGGCGTACGTCACGGGCAGCGGTGCCGGGGCGGGGCGGCGGCCGGCCGCGAGCTCGGTGTAGAACTCGCCCAGTTCCCGCACCAGCAGGTCCACCGACGCGCCGTCACAGGCTATGTGGTGGATCGTCAGCAAGGTGAGGTCACGGCTCGGGGTGCGCAGCACGTCCGCGCGCAGCAGCGGCGAACGGTCGAGGGCGAAGGGGGCGCGGATCCGCTCGGTCACCAGGGCGTCCAGGTCCTCCTCGGCGACGTCGGTGCGGCGCAGCGGCACCGGTCCCGGCTCGCGCAGCTCGGGGCGGGCCCGGCCGCCGACGCCGACGAGGGCCGTGCGCAGCGCCGGGTGCCGCTGCACCAGCGCGGAAAGGCACTCCTGCAGCAGCGTCAGGTCGACGCGCCCGCCGGGCAGGCCCAGGGCGACCGGCAGGTGGTAGGCGGGCACCGCGTCGTTCAGCTGCTCGAAGAACCAGATCCGCTCCTGGCCGAAGGAGAGTTCGGCGGTCGCGGCCGTGGGGATCGGCTCGTCGTCGGAGGGCGTCACGCCGTCCAGGGCGGCGGCGAGCGCGGCGGGTGTCGGACACGCGAAGACCGACTGGGCGTCGACCGGCACACCGAGCTCCGCACGCAGCCGGGCCACGGCCCGTACCGCGGTGAGCGACTGGCCGCCCAGGCCGAAGAAGTCGTCGTACGGGGACACGTCGTCGAGCCCGAGCACCTCGGCCCATACGCGGCGCACCGTCGCCGTGTGCGGCGGCAGCCGGGCGTCGTCGGTCATCGGACCACTCGCCCGGACCGGGCTGTGGGGGATCCGCCGCACGGCGCCGCGGTCGGCCTTGCCCGCGGGGGTGCGGGGCAGGGCGTCCAGCACGGCGTAGCCCTGGGCCACCATGTGGGCGGGCAGCCGCTGCGCGAGGTGGTCACGGACCTGGCGAGGCAGGTCCTCGGGCAGGTCCGGCGCGTCGTGCGCGGGCACGAGGTACGCCACCAGCCGGTCGCCGCCGGCCGCCTCGCGGTCGACGACCACCACCGCGTCCGTGACGAGGGGGTGGCTGCGCGCACAGGACTCGACCTCGCCGAGCTCGATGCGGAAGCCGCGCACCTTGACCTGGTGGTCGTTGCGTCCCAGCACCTCCAGGATGCCGTCGGCGGACCACCGGGCGAGGTCGCCGGTCCGGTACAGGCGCCCGGAGGCGTCCCCGAACGGGTCGGGCACGAACCGGTCGGCGGTCAGCGCGGGCCGGTTGAGGTAGCCGCGCGCCACACCCGCGCCGCCGATCCACAGCTCGCCGGTGACTCCTGGGCCGGTCTCCCGCCCGCCCTCGTCGACGACGTGCAGCCGGGTGTCGGACAGGGCCGTCCCGACCGTGACCCGGTCGGCCACGGCGTCGATGCGGGCCGCGGTGGCCCACACCGTCGCCTCGGTCGGCCCGTACAGGTTCCACAGGGTGCCGCCGGTGGCGAGCAGGTCGCGGGCCAGCTGCGGATCGAGCGGCTCACCGCCCGACAGCAGGACCCGGCCGTGCCCGTCCGTCCAGCCGGACGCCAGCAGGATCCGCCAGGTGGTGGGGGTCGCCTGGACGACGCTCACAGCCGCCTCGGCGATGGTGGCGGCCAGCAGCTCAGGGTCGGTGTTGGCGGCGGGTGGGGCCATCACCACCGTCGCTCCCCGGGTCAGCGGCAGGAACAGTTCCAGTGCCGAGATGTCGAACGACAGCGGAGTCAGCGCGAGGACCCGGTCGTCCGCCCCGAGGCCGGGGCGTTCGGCCGCACTCCGCAGGAACGAGGCGATCGCCGCGTGGTCGACGGCCACGCCCTTGGGCAGGCCGGTCGAACCGGAGGTGTAGATGACGTAAGCCAGGTGGTGCGGACGTACCACCGGGGCCACCGGTGCGGCAGGTTCCGCGGGGAGGTCCTCGACCAGCAGGACGTCGGGGGCGCCGGCCGCCAGGGCCTGTGCGCGGTGGTCCGCGTCGCACAGCCACAGCCCGGCCCCCGAGTCGGTGGTCATGTGGCGCAGCCGGTCGGCCGGGTAGCTCGGGTCGAGGGGCAGGTAGGCGGCGCCCGACTTCAGGACGCCGAGCAGGGCCACCACCATCTCGACCGAGCGGCCGAGACAGACGCCGACCAGGTTCTCCGGTCCGATGCCGCGTGCCTGCAACTCGGCGGCGAGTGCCGTGGCCCGGCGGTCCACGTCCGCGTAGGTGGCGCGGTGTGCCCCCGCGACGACGGCGACCGCGTCCGGTGTCGCGGCTGACTGCTGCTCCCACAGTGCGACCAGGGTCGTCGGCGCCATGAACGGATCCTTTCTCAGCCCCGTGCGGGGAAGGTGCGCGTGATCGTCTCCGCCAGCTGTCGTTCGGCGCCGCGCACATACAGGTGGGGGGCGCCCGGGAACAGGTGCAGTTCGAAGCCGGCCGAGGTGTGCTCGCGCCAGGCGGCGAGCTCCGTCTCGTCGACGCTGTCGTCGTCCGAGCCGGCCAGCACGGTCAGGGGGCAGGGCAGGGGTGCCTCGGCCCGGTGCGTGTACGTCTCGCACAGCGTCAGGTCCGCACGCAGCAGCGGCAGCAGCAGCTCGTGCAACTCGGCGTCCACGCCGTCGAACTCGGCCGTGGCGAGCAGCTCGTCGTCCGGCAGCGTGTGCCGCGGGTCGCGGTCCGGCAGGCCGGGGGCGCGCATGCTCGACAGGAACAGACGGTCGGGCAGGGGCCTGCCGAGCGCACGGAGCCGCCGGGCCGTCTCGAAGGCGATCAGGGAGCCCATGCTGTGCCCGAAGAAGGCGTACGGAAGGTCCGTGTGGTCCGCGACGAGCGGCGCGAGCGCGGCCACGGCGTCGTCCAGGGACGTCAGGGCCGGTTCGGCGAACCGGTTCTCCCGGCCGGGCAACTGGACCGTGCAGACTTCGACGCTGTCCGGCAGGTACGCCGCCAGCCGGTAGGCGGAGGCGCCTGCTCCCGCGTGCGGGAAGACGAACAGGCGTCGCTGCGCGGTCGGTTCACGGCTGCCAAGACCGCGCAGCCAGGCCATCGCGAGGGCGGTGGCCGTCATCGTGACGCTCGCACGGAGCACGGGGTCATGTCGGTCCACACCTGCTCGATGTGGTCCAGGCACTCCTGGCGGGTGCCTTGCGCGCCGGTGGCGGTCCAGCCCGCGGGCAGCTCACGGTCGGCGAACCAGACCGAGTACTGCTCCTCGTGGTTCACCACGACGACGTACCGGTCCTCGGCGGGGCGCGGGGCGGGTGAGGCACTCACGCGTCAGGCCCCCACTCCGGTGAAGAAGTCGCTCTCGCGACGGCCCCCGCCCGCGGCGACGACCCGGTCGTGCACCCACTTGCCGACGGCGAGGTCGAGCACGCCGAGGCCGAACGGCGAGAAGACCGCGGGGCGTTCGTGGTTCCGGCGCAGCCGCCCGCGCAGCAGGTCGGCGAGGGTGCCGTCGATGAAGTCACGGTTGCCGGTGCGCTGTTCCGTCAGGTGCAGCGAGGTGCGCTCGCGTACGGCGTGGTCGATGTCGTCGGTGAAGTTCTGGGCGGCGAGGATCATCTCGGGGGCCAGGTCGCGCAGCGACAGGTGCAGGACCACCGGGTTGTGGGCCAGCAGCCGGGGGTCGTGCAGGTGCGGTTCGCCGGCCACGGTGGTCAGCACCACCAGGTCGCAGTCGGTGAACGCGTCCTCCACCTTGTCGGCGACCACGATCTCGGCCTCCGTGTGCTCGGCCACGACGGCGCCGAAGCGGCCCGCCGCCGCCGGGTCGAGGTCGAAGAGCCGGAAGCCGTCGATCTCCCAGTCGAGATCACGCAGGAACCGCCGTACGTGCTCGGCGATCAGCCCCGTGCCCACGATGCCGACCCGGCGGGCACGGCGCGCGCCGAGCAGCGTCTGCGCGCCGAGCACCGCGGAGGCCGCGGTCCGCGTCGCCGAGACGATCGAGGACTCCATGCAGGCGAACGGGTAGCCGGTGACGCAGTCGTTGAGGATCAGCGTGGCCGAGGCCCGGGGGATTCCGTGCCGCGTGTTGTCCGGGAAGCTGGCGATCCACTTGTTGCCGGCGACCTCGAACTCGCCACCCAGATAGGCCGGCAGGGAGATGATGCGCGACCGGTCCCGGTGCGGGAGACGCAGGAACGAGCTGTGCGGGTTCGAGCTCTGACCGGCGTCGTGCGCGAGGTAGGCGGCACGGACGACCTCGATGAGCTCCGGACGGTGACGGTCCGTCTCGGCGGCGATGTCGCCCGCACCGATCACGGTCATGGGCGGCGGGGCCAGGGTGGACACGGGGTGGGGCTCCTTCAGTTGACGGCCAGGGTTTCGACGCGGGCGGGCTGCGCCGCTTCCGCGCGCAGTTGCTGCACCCACGTAGGGTCGTAGACGGTCTGGGCGTAGGCATGGCCGCGGTCGGCGGCGACGAAGGCGACCCGGGGGCGGTGCGCGCCGGGACGGTGTGCGCCCGGGCGGTGTGCGCCGGGACGGTGCCGAGCGAAGTGGTCCTGGACGGCGGCATAGGTGCTGCCGGTCGAACCGCCCGCGTACAACCCGTACGCGGTGGCCAGGGTGCCGCAGGCCTCGACGGCGCGCACCTCGGAGACGATCTCGACCTGGTCGATCAGCGCCTGATCGCACAGCGGCGGCACGATGCTGGAGCCGATGCCGGGTATCCGCCGCTTCTTCGGCGGACCGCCGAAGATCACCGAGCCTTCGGCGTCGACAGCGACGACCACGCAGCCCGGATACGTCTCCTTGATCCGGTGGGAGAGCCCGGCGATCGTGCCGCCCGTGCCCACGCCGACGAAGAGATAGTCGAGCGGGCCCGCTTGCGCGATCAACTCGCCCGCGGTGAAGCGGTAATGCGCGTCGCGGGCATCCGGGTTGGCGTACTGGTTGGGCCAATAGGCCGAGTCGAGTTCGACCAGCAGCTCCTGCACCCGGGACAGCCGACTCTTCAGGTAGCTGCCCGTCACATCACGGATGGCGACCTTCTCCACCCGCTCGCACAGCAGCCGGAGTTGGGCCTCGGTGGCCTCGTTGCAGTTCGGATCGATGACCGGGACGAACGAAATGCCGAGCATACGGCAGTAATAGGCCAGGGCCAGCGCGAAATTTCCGGACGACGACTCGACCACCGTGGTGCCGTGCGCTATCTCCCCGCGACCGATTGCCTGTTCCAGGATCCACAGTGCCGAACGGTCCTTGCTACTTCCAGTGGGATTGCAGAATTCCAGCTTCACGACGATGTCGCACTGCTCGTCCGCCAGGGAAATCAACGGGGTTCCCGTGAGGCCCCTGCGAATCTGCTTTACCCGTTCGATCAGAGATTTGTCAGCACGCCCGTGGAGCATGCGCCGAGTCTGGCACGGGGTCGGCCGAGGCGGCTCAACCGCGACTCAAGCGCGGTACGACAATGCCTGCCGGCAAAAAGAGAGGCGCTGTCCGACCGTCCACGTCACCCTCGGCCACCGACCTCGAAGCCGGCCTCTCCGCGACCGCCGAGTCCGCTCTCAGAGGGCGGCAAGTGACGTGCTGCCCGTTTCGCGCTTCCGTGTCCTGGTGGAGGGCGTAGTCGATGCCGGTCCTGGCCGCCGGCCGGTCGAAGCCGGTGCGTGGCGGTCAGGCAATGCTCTGGCGGTGACGCTGGTAGTGGCGGGCGGAGCGGGCACGGTTGCCGCAGCCTGCAGAACACCACTCCCTGCGGGAGTGGTTCTTGAGGAAGTACAGGACGCACCCCGGCGCCAGGCAGGCCCGCAGCTGGTGGCGGGCGTCCTGGCTGAAGAGCGTGATGGCCTCCTCGGCGATGGCCGAGACGGCGGCGGAGGCCGCTTGCCCGCTGGTTCGGGTGTGCCGTGAGGGTTCCTCGCCGGGCGTCCATGACAGAGCCGACCAGTGGGGAGTGTCGCCGGCGGCCCGGTTGAGCACGGCGACGGCCGCATGCAGCTCGCGAGTGTCGGACACGGCCGCCGAACGCGGATCTCGGGTTGCCTCGGCGGCCAGCCGACGCAGAGCGTCGCGCAGGCCAATCAGCCGGTCGCCAAGTGTGCCGAGATCAGACGCGGTCAGAGCGTCAAGATCACCCGGGGCCATCAGATCAACCCGGGAAGCGACGGCATGCAGCCAGGCCCGGGTGCCGTCGGGATCGCGCAGCGCATCGTGCACGCCGTCCCGGTCCGCCCAGATGGTGTTCATCAGCTCCACGGGCAGCGGCTCGCCCAGCAGCGGTGCGTTCGTTTCCACGGCGTCGAGGCTACCGCGCTCCTAACGGTTGTCACTCGCTCCAACCGTTTGACAGGACGGGTGGCCCGTGCCATGGTTTTTCCAACGGTTACTGGCGCATCCAAACGTTAGAACCGAAGTGATCGAAGGAGCCCTGTTCTCATGACCGGTTTCGCACCCGTCGAGCCCGCCACCGCGACCGGCAAGGCCGCCGAGCTGCTGGCCGACGTGCAGAAGACCCTCGGCCTGACGCCGAACATGACCAAGGTGATGGCGAACAGCCCGGCGCTGCTCAAGGGCTACCTGGCCCTGAACGGCGCGCTGGCCGCCGGCGTCCTGCCCGCCCCGGTCCGCGAGCGTCTCGCGCTGGCCACCGCCGAGTACAACGGGTGCGAGTACTGCCTCTCGGCCCACACCTACATCGGTGCGAACCTCGCCAAGATCGAGGCTGGTGAGCTGGAGGCGGCACGCGACGCCAAGGCGTCCGACCCGCACACCCAGGCCCTGCTGAGCCTGTCCGACACGATCGCCCGCGGCCACGGCCAGGTCGACGACGCCGCCGTGCAGGCCGCCCGGGACGCAGGCGCCACCGACGACGAGATCGGTGAGGTCGTCGGGCATCTGGCCCTGAACGTCCTGACCAATTACTTCAACATCCTCGCCAAGGTCGACAACGACTGGCCCGTGGTCACCCCACGCGTCGCGGCCTGACCCGGCCCCAGGCCCGCCGACCCGGCCCACCGCCCCCGACCGGGGCCAGGCCGGCGGCCACACCCCTCGCCGACCTCGCCGACCTCGCCGACGGCATGGCCGGTAGCGCGTGGAAGGAAAAACGATGACGAACCCGGCACGCACCATCACCACCGGCTTCCACGAGGGCGAGCTGGCCGTGCAGCGCAAGGCGGGCGTGACCCAGGACGCAGCCCGGCTCACGGGCATGCTGGCCCCGGCCCGGCTGCGCGGCGGAGCGACCCGGTTCCTGGCGGAGCGGACCTTCGCGGCCATCACTGCACGCGACGCCGACGGCACCCTGTGGACATCCCCGCTCGCCGGCCCGCCAGGATTCCTCCACGTCGCCTCGCCGACGGCCCTCGATGTGCGGGCCCTGCCCGCCGCAGGCGACCCACTCCAGCGCCTGCCGGAGCACCAGCCGGTCGGGCTGATCATCGTCGAGTTCGCCACCCGCCGACGCTTGCGGATCAACGGCACCCTGTCCCACACCGGCAGCGACGGGCTGCGCATCGACGTGGAGCAGGCGTACGGCAACTGCCCCCAGTACATCCAGAACCGGCATCTTCACAGCGCACCCGCCGCAGACCGCACCACGGGGCCGGTACGCAGCGGACACGCCCTGACGCAGGACGACATCGGCCTGGTCCGCCGGGCCGACACCTTCCTGATCGGCACCACTCATCCCACCCGCGGCACCGACGCCTCGCACCGCGGCGGGCCGCCGGGGTTCGTCCGGGTCGAGAACGGCGAGCTGTGGTGGCCCGACTACTGGGGCAACAACATGTTCAACACGCTCGGCAACCTCCAGACCGACCCCACCGCCGCACTGCTCTTCTGCGACTTCGCCACCGGCCACACCCTGCACCTGTCCGGCCGGGCCACCCTGGAATGGACCGAGACCGGCATCCCCGGCGACGACGACAGCACCGGACGGCGGGTCCACTTCACCCCCGAGCAGTTCGTGGCCGGCCGGCTGCTGCCACTTCGGGCCGGCTCCGTCACCGCCGCCCCCGACAACCCGCCGCTGACCGACCAGCCCTCCGCACCATGAAGGACGGTTCTGCCGTGAACCACCACGTCCCCGGCCGGCTCCCGGCCCAGCCAGTACGACACCGCTAGTGCCCCAACAGGCTTGCGGCGGCTGCTCCAGCCCTCTGGGACTTCTCAGGGACTTTCAGCCGAGGTCCGTGAGCCACGCTTCGATCGCGGACAGTCCCCGCGCGCCGGCCTGCGGCATGAAGTGCGTGTACGTCCGGAGCGTGAACGCCGGGTCGGAGTGCCCCAGCCACTTCGCGAGCGACACGATCGACTCACCGGCCTCGAGCATCACCGAGGCGTACGCGTGGCGCAAGACATGGAAGCCGTGCTCACGGCTCGGCTCCCATACACGTGACGGCTTCTCGCCCGGTTGCCGTTCGGGGAGCGGCGGAATGACTCCCACTTCGGCGAGCGCGGGCTTCCATGCCTTGGTGTTCCACGTCGTGCGGTTGATCGGGCCACGCCGGCCCGTGTGGACGAGCAGCCGGACCGTCACCTTGCGCCGGTCCTCGCGCGCGAGGTCGGGCTCCTCGGGATCCAGCCACAGCAGCGTCACTTCGATCGGTTCGAAATGCTCCTGATGCGTGAGGATCCGCTTCGCGAGCGCCTGGGGCAGAGGCGCGTCGCGTTCCTTGCCGCCCTTGGGCGGACCGAAGTACAGCTGCGACTTGTGCATGAGGATCTGCCGCTCCACGTGCACGAAGCCGTCGTGGATGTCGTCTGGGCTGAATCCGAACACCTCACCCTGCCGGAGTCCGCACCCGACCCCGAGGTCGACCGTGATCCGGTACCGGGACGTTTGTCCTCGACTGCGGCCTGCGTGATCGCCTTGAGGTACACCCACGCGACATGGGCCGTGCTCGACGCCACCGCCCTCTGCACATCGCGGCGGGCAGCAGGGACAGCATCGACGGTAGCCGCAACCGTGAATCCGTACGACGGGCGTTCAGGACTGCCCCATCAGGACGGTGAAGGTGTCTGCGGCCCAGCATGCTGTCGATCGGGAGGGAAAGGGCCTCCATCGCAGATCAGAGGCCCCTTTCCCAGGCAAAGCCGCAGATGGCGGCAGACGAGTCGGGCTGTACGCCGGGTTCTGTTCCGGAGGGTTCTCGCGAGCCCTCCGGCGACGGCCATCCATCTAGGACCGGCGTTGCCGCCGGCCTCATGCGGTCTACCCGCGGACTCGGGCGGGCAGCCCTCGAACGTCCGCGCAGGAGCCCTTTCCATATCCCCGAAAAGGAACTCCCTTTTGACCTTGCTCCGGGTGGGGTTTACCTAGCTGCCCAGGTCACCCTGGGCACTGGTGGTCTCTTACACCACCGTTTCACCCTTACCGAGGACCGAGGTCCCCGGCGGTCTGTTTTCTGTGGCACTGTCCCGCGGGTCACCCCGGGTGGCCGTTAGCCACCACCCTGCCCTGTGGAGCCCGGACGTTCCTCGGGAAGGTCCACCAGGACCTCCACGCGGCCGCCCGCCCGGCTCGTCTGCCGTGCCGACCATGGTACCGGGCTCAGGGTGCGCCCCGGTGAGCAGGTCGAGCCCCGGCCGGGCCACGCCGGCCACCTACGTCAGAGGAAGTCCGCCGTGTCCAGTTCGAAGGCGAAGGGCTCCGGGAGGGGGAGCGGCTTACCGAAGGGGAGTGTGCAGTGCTGGCGGTAGTCGTCGCGTTCGGGAGTGCTGAACAGCGTGACCGAGGAGTCGTCGCGGTCGACGAGCAGGTACAGGGGGATGCCTCCACCGGCGTAGCAGCGGCGTTTGGCCTCGCGGTCGGCGCCGGGCCTGGTGGACGTCACCTCCAGGACCATGGCGACGCCGTCGCAGGGCATCCAGGGGTCGGCGCCCCGGTAGAGCCGCAGTTCCGCTGGGGCGAAGGTGCCGTCGGGGATCACGTGGTTCTTCGGGCAGGCGCCCCCGCTCTGCAGCTTCAGGCCCTTGTTCCCGGAGAACTGCATGTCGGTCCGGGCCCGCCTGATCACTTGGCTCACGATCAGGCCGATGTAGTCCTCGTGGTCCCCGTCCGGCGGCGGTGTCACAACGATCTCCCCCTCGATCAGCTCCGCCCGGAAACCCTCCGGGGTGTCCAGGGCGAGAAAGCCCTCCAGCAGGACCTGCTCCTGCGTGAGCGGCTCGTGGGCCATGGCAGTCATGTCACGCCCCTCCTTCTGTCGCCCGCCAGACTGGGACATCGGAAGATCACCTGTCCGTGAGATCGGGAACCGTTCCCTCGATCGTGGCACACGGTCACGCCCGCCGTCAGGGATGCGCGCGGCGAGCCGGTCGCTCTCCGCGGTCGTGCCCGGCGCCCCACACGGCCCGGCCGCTCCGCTGCCGCGTCGGCGACGCCGACCGTCTCGTACGCGGCGATCAGGCGATCAGGCGGGCGTGAACCGTACCGCCGCCGCTGCCGGAGCGGCCCGGGTGAGCCGGACCCGTAGTCGCTCCCCCAGCGGCAGCGGGGTCGTGGCGCTCTCGACGGGGGCGGTCACCGGCGGCCACTCCACCTGGACGGTGCCGAGGGTGGGTTCGTCCTCCTGCACGTCCACCACGCAGCCCTCGAAGACCTCGCCGACGCGGCCCTGGAGCAGGGCGGCCGCGACGGTGTCCAGGCACGCGTGCTCGACGGCGTCGGCCCGACGGCCGCCCTCCGCCGTCTCCCCGGGGAGCGCGTCGAGCGCCTCGAGGACCCAGTCGGGCGGGGCCCGGTTCGCGACGGCCGCGAGGCAGATCTCCGAGGCGTACCGGTCGGCGAGGCGGTGCAGCGGCCGGGTGCAGTGGGCGTAGGGCGCGGCGACGGCGGCATGGGTGGTCAGGGGCGGCAGCACGCCGTCGCGGAAGACCGTGCAGCCGGCGCCGCGCAGCAGGGTCGTGCACTCCTGGAGGAACGCCGCGTGATGGGGCAGGTGGGGGTCCAGGGAGCGGATGAGGCGGGCGTAGGAGGCGTGGCGGGGCCAGTCGATGCGCAGGGCGTACGCGCCGCGGCGCAGCCGGCCGATCGCACCGTGCGGCGCGGCCGGGAGCGTCCACAGCGCTCCGGTGCCGTGGGCGAGCATGAGCGCCGCCGCCGCCGTGCCGGTCAGGAGGGAGATCTGTTCGCTCCACCCCTGGACCGGGAGCGGGGCGCGGTAGGCGAGTCGGTACGTGTGGTCGTGCTCCAGGACGTCCAGTTCGGGCACGGTGAGGGAGACGCCGCCGCGCTCCGCCTCCAGTGCCCGGCGCAGTCGGCCGATGTCCTTCAGGAGGGCGACGGGCTCCTCGGCGGTGCCGGTCTCGATCTCTTTCTGCGCCTCCTGGTGGCCCAGTCGGGCACGGCTGCGGACGAGCGCGCGGCGGACGTCGGTGGCGACGCTGCGGCCGTCCGCGTCGAGGTCGAGGGTCCACAGCACGGCGGGGCGTACCGCGCCCGGCAGCAGGCTCGCGGCGCGCTCGGCGACCGGGGCCGGGTGCAGCGGGACGGTGCCGTCCGGGAAGCAGAGGGTGGTGATCCGGCGGTGGGCCTCGGTGTCCAGGGCGCCGCCGGGCGGCACGAAGGCGGCGACGTCGGCGACCGCGTACCGGACGCGGAAGCCGCCGGGGCGCCGCGCGAGGTGCAGGGCGTGCCCGGGGCCGGCGGAAGCGGACCGGCCGAGCGTGAAGAAGGGGATGTCGGTGGCGTCGAGGGCGGGCAGGCGCGGCACCCCGGTGACCCGCTCGGCCTCGGCGAGCACCTCGGTGGGGAAGTCCCCGGGCACCCCGGGTCCGCCGCGCAGCCCGCGCAGCGCGGCCCTCAGCGGGCCCTCGGGGGCGCCGACGACGCGGATGGGGCGGCGGGGCATGGTCCGAGCCTAGGGCGGGGCCGGTGGGGCGGCATCCGCACGCCCACCGGGCCGTACGCTGGCGCGGAGCTCTACTGAAGGAGTACGTGTGCTTGTCCTGCTGCCGCCCTCCGAAGGCAAGGCGCCCTCCGGACGGGGTGCCCCGCTGAGGCTGGAGTCGCTGTCGTTGCCGGGGCTGACCGCCGCGCGGGAGGCCGTCCTCGACGAACTGGTCGCCCTGTGCGCCGGCGACGAGGAGAAGGCGCGGGAGGTGCTGGGGCTCAGCGAGGGCCTGCGCGGCGAGGTGGCCAAGAACGCGGGGTTGCGGACGGCGGGGGCGCGGCCCGCCGGGGAGATCTACACCGGTGTGCTGTACGACGCCCTGGGCCTGGCCTCGCTGGACACGGCGGCCGAGCGGCGCGCGGCCGGTTCCCTGCTGGTGTTCTCGGGGCTGTGGGGCGCGGTCCGCGTGACGGACCGTATCCCCTCCTACCGCTGCTCGATGGGCGTGAGGCTGCCCGGTCTGGGGGGCGCTGGGCGCGTACTGGCGGGCGCCGATGGCCACCGCCCTGCCGGAGGCGGCCGGTGACGGGCTGGTGCTGGACCTGCGTTCCTCCGCCTACGCGGCCGCGTGGAGGCCGAAGGGCGAGACGGCGGGGCGGACGGCCACCGTGCGCGTGCTGCACTCCCGGATCGTGGACGGGGTGGAGAAGCGGTCGGTGGTCAGCCACTTCAACAAGGCGACGAAGGGGCGGATCGTACGCAGCCTGCTGTCCTCGGGGGCCACGCCGAAGGACCCGGCGGAGCTCGTGGTGGCGCTGCGGGACCTGGGTCACACGGTGGAGGCGGAGGCGCCGGCCGGGGCGGGGAGGGCGTGGTCGCTGGACGTGGTGGTGTCGGAGATCCACTGAGCCGCCCCGCCCGGCCGTCTGTCGTTGCAGATGATGCAACGGCCTTTGCGGGTACTGCTCCCGCTGGGCAGCATGAGGCCATGCCCTCACCGCTGCCCGCCTCCCCTTCCCCGGCCGCCGTCGGGGTCCTCGACC
The DNA here is from genome assembly GCF_042869095.1 of Streptomyces sp. NPDC007264. Lineage (NCBI taxonomy): Bacteria > Bacillati > Actinomycetota > Actinomycetes > Kitasatosporales > Streptomycetaceae > Streptomyces > Streptomyces sp. NPDC007264. The sequence continues at coordinate 257,634 of NZ_JBIAFD010000004.1, read as the reverse complement.
TCGCGCCCGTCGTCCCCGTGGTCGTCGTGGCGGACGTCGCCGACGCCGTGCCCCTCGCGCGGGCGCTGGTGGGGGGCGGGCTGCCAGCGATCGAGGTGACGCTGCGCACCCCGGCCGCGCTGTTCTTCCCGGCACAGGCGTCAGGCGGTACGGCCCGTCTGAGGTCGCCGGCCGGACCGCTCCCCCAGGCCCGCTTCTTCCCGACGGGCGGGATCGGCCCGGCGAACGCTCCGGAGTACCTGGCGCTGCCCGACGTCGGCTGCGTGGGCGGGATCTGGATGGTCCCGCAGGACGCGATCGCGGCGGGGGACTGGGCCCGGATCGAGGGGCTGGCCCGGGAGGCGGCGGCCCTGCGCCGCTGACTCGGCGCAGGTGGGACGCGCCGCTGACTCGGCGCAGGTGGGACGCGTCGCTGACTCGGCGCAGGTGGGACGTGTCGCTGACTCAGCGCAGGTGGGACGTGTCGTTGAGGAGGCGGAGGCTGGCGTTGCCGTCCGCGTAGTACGCCACCGCGGTCAGGGACGCCGCGGACAGTTCCATGCGGAACAGGGCCTCCTGGGGTGCGCCGAGGGCCAGGCGGACGAGCGTCTTGATGGGCGTCACGTGGGAGACGAGCAGGACGGTGCGGCCCGCGTGGGAGGCGATGAGGTCGTCCCGCGCGGCGGAGACCCGCCGGGCGACGGCCGCGAAACTCTCGCCGCCGGTGGGCGCGGCCTCCGGGTCGGCCAGCCAGGCGTCCATGTCGTCCGGGTAGCGCTCGCGGACCTCGGCGAACGTGAGGCCCTCCCAGGCTCCGAAGCCGGTCTCGCGCAGCCCGTCCTCGACGCCCACCTCCAGCCCGAGGCGGGCGGCGACGACCCCGGCGGTCTCGCGGCAGCGGGCGAGGGGCGAGGAGACGACGGCCTGCACGGTGCCGCGTGCGGCGAGCGCGGCGGCGACGAGTTCGGCCTGGCGCCGGCCGGTGTCGGACAGGGCCGGGTCGCTGCCGTCACTGCCGGAGAACCGCTTGAGCGGGGTGAGGGGGGTCTCGCCGTGCCGCAGCAGCACGAAGGTGGTCGGGGCACCGAGGTCGGGCGCCACGGAGGCGACATGACGGGCGGCCCGCACGTCGGCACGGGCACCCTCCGCGGGGGCCGCCGCGCCTCGCGGAACGGACGCGGCAGCGCCGGCCCCCGCGAGGGCCGCCCGCTCCCCGCCACGCGCGTCGCCCGTCGGTCCGGACACCGTCGCCGGACTCCCCGCGAGGGCCGCCCGCGCACGGGCCGCCCCGGCACGCGCGTCGCCCGGCGGTGCGGACGGTCCGGGCACCGCCCCGGCCGGGGGTTTTGGCTCCCCGGCGGGCCGGGAGGCGGTCCAGAGCTCGCCCCGGCTCCCCGCGTCCATCGCCTCGTTGGCCAGCCGGTCCGCGTGCTTGTTGCGCTCGCGCGGAATCCACTCGTAGGTGACCCGCGCGGCGGGGAAGACGGCGGCGGCCCGCATCGCCAGCGGCTTCATGTCCGGGTGCCTGATCTTCCAGCGGCCCGACATCTGCTCCACGACCAGCTTGGAGTCCATGCGGACGTGCACCCGTCCGGTGGGGTCCAGCTCGTGGGCCGCGCTCAGCCCGGCCAGCAGTCCGCGGTACTCGGCGACGTTGTTGGTCGCGACGCCGATGAACTCGGCGCGTTCCACCAGCGGTTCGCCCGTCGCCGCGTCCCGCACCACACAACCGTAGCCCGCGGGCCCCGGGTTGCCCCGGGACCCGCCGTCGGCCTCGACGATGAACTCCCGCACGCCGTAAGCCTCTTACAGCCCGGACTCGTTGGTACGCACCAGGATGCGACGGCAGTTCTCGCAGCGGACGACCGTGTCGGGCGCCGCCGTGCGGATCTCGTTCAGCTCGGTGATCGCCAGTTCCTGGCGGCAGCCCTGACAGGTGCGCTGGTAGAGCTTGGCCGCGCCGATGCCGCCCTGCTGCTCGCGCAGCCGGTCGTAGAGCTTGAGCAGGTCCGCGGGCACCGAACCCGCGATGACCTCGCGCTCCTTGGTCACCGAGGCGACCTCGCCGTCGATCTCCTCGAAGGCCGCGTCCCGGCGCGCCGTGGCGTCGTCGATCTTCGACTGCACCGACGCGACACGCCCGGTCAGCTCGCCGACCCGCTCCTGCGCGGACTCGCGGCGCTCCATCACCTCCAGGACGATGTCCTCCAGGTCGCCCTGCCGCTTGGCGAGCGAGGCGATCTCGTGCTGGAGGTTCTCCAGGTCCTTCGGGGAGGTGACCGCGCCGGAGTCGAGGCGCTGCTGGTCGCGGGCGGCGCGCTGGCGCACCTGGTCCACGTCCTGCTCCGCCTTGGTCTGCTCGCGGGCGCAGTCGCTCTCCTCGGTCCGCGCCGCCACCAGCAGATCGCGCAGCTGCGTGAGGTCCTTGGTCAGCGACTCGATCTCGGCGTGCTCGGGCAGGGACCTCCGCCGATGCGCGAGCTGCTGGAGGCGTACGTCCAGGGCCTGGACGTCGAGGAGTCTGATCTGGTCGGCGGGCGCGGCGTTCAGTTGGGGGCTCCAGGAGGATCGGAGGGGGCGCGCGATGCGCTCTCTGCGGGGGCGGTGGTGGGTGACGGGCGGGAGGACGCCGCGTGGGCGGTCCAGGGGTCGGTGACCGTGGTCGAGACGTGGACGCGAAGGTCCCATCCGTTCCGGTCGGAGATCTCGTCGAGCTGGGTCGCGGCCAGCTCGCACCAGGGCCACTCGGTGGCCCAGTGCGCCGCGTCGAGCAGCGCGAGAGGTCCGGGGGCGCGAGCCGCCATGAACTCGGACGCCGGGTGGTGGCGCAGGTCCGCGGTGAGGAAGGCGTCGACGCCGGCCGCGCGGACGTCGTCGAAGAGGCTGTCGCCGGAGCCGCCGCTGACGGCGACCGTGCGGACGGGCGCGTCGGGGTCGCCGGCGACGCGGATGCCCTGCGCGGTGGCGGGCAGCCGTTCGGCGGCGCGGGCGGCCAGCTCGCGGACGGTCAGCGGGTGGTCGAGCTCGCAGACCCGGCCGAGGCCCCGGCGGCCGTCCGGGTCGGTCGGGTCCGGTACGAGGGGGCGGACGACTCTGAGGTCGAGCGCGCCGGCCAGGGCGTCGCTGACGCCGGGGTCGGCGCGGTCGGCGTTGGTGTGTGCGACGTGCAGCGCGATGTCGTTCTTGATGAGGGTGTGCACGACACGGCCCTTGAAGGTGGAGGCCGCCACCGTCGTCGTACCGCGCAGGTAGAGCGGATGGTGGGTGACCAGCAGGTCCGCGCCCAGCGCGACCGCCTCGTCGACGATCTCCCGGACGGGGTCGACGGCGAAGAGGACCCGGGAGACCTCCTGGTCGGGGTCGCCCACGACCGTGCCGACCGCGTCCCAGGACTCGGCCCGCTCGGCGGGCCACAGGCTCTCCAGCGCGGCGATGACTTCAGACAGACTGGGCACGGGGAAAAGGCTACCTGCCCCGGTCCGCGTCCCGCCGGTCACGGGTCGTTCGCCCAGGCCGGGACGGGACGGACGGTACGGGGGTGCGCGGCGACGGGCCGTGCGCCCCCTGCTGCAGCACATCCGCCCCCGTTTTCTCGGACGAACCGTGGGACGAACACCCCTTTGTGTGAAGCAGCGGCTCGCCGATGCCACGCCCGTGCGTACGAAAACTAGCTTTCGTTGCGGGAGGTGACCGAACGATGACGGCCTGTGCCTTCATGACCGCCACAGAGAACGGGAACGACTGGGCGGCCCGACCCGGATGCGTGATCACCGCGGACGGTACCTACGCGGCGCGCCTCGCCCTGGACGGCGACTCCTGGTACCCCGAGCGCTGGACCCTGGACGGCCCGGAACCGTACGCCGTGCCGCTGCCGGGCAACCAGCCGGAGGAACCCGGCACCGAAGTGCAGCCGATGGCCGACGGACGGGTGCTGATCCACCGCGTCGTGGACGGGCTGCACACGTTCTCGCTGCTGTACCCGGCGGGACCGGGGACGGGCGAACTGCCGCTGGGCGCGGTGGAGTGCCCCGAGGAGGAGACGCTGTGGCTGCTGCCGCCCGCGCCGACCGGGGACCGCGCGTTCGCGCTCGCGGTGGGCCGGGACTCGGCGACGGTGTGGCTGGTCGCCGGCGGGGCCTTCGGGCCCGAGCGCCTGGCTGAGGTGCCCGGGCGGTGCTCGGGCGGGGTGTGGCTGGACCGGGCCGGCCGGCTGCTGGCCCTGGACCTCGCACCGGACGGGGGTGCCACCAAGACGGTGGTGGTGGATCTGGCACGGGGCGGTGAGATGTCACCGCTGCTGCAGATCGCGGACGGGAGCGACGACCGCCTGGTGCTCGCGGACCCGGACAGCGGGCTGCTGCTGATCCGGTCCGACGCGCCGTCACCGGGCCGCCCCCGGCTGGGCTGGGGGGTGATGGGCAGCAGGCTGCCGGTGCGTTTCCCCGAGTGCCTGCTGCTGGACTGCCCGGTGACGCCGTTCGCGATCCAGCCGGGGAACGTGCTCATGCCGGAGAGCTGCGCGGTGGCGCTGCGGATCGACGGACCCGCGGGCACCTGGGTCGCGGTGTGGCGGCCCATGGACCGCCGGGTGCACCATCTCGCGCCGCCCGCGGGCTGGTTGACCGGAGCGGGGCTGTGGACGCGGGAGGGGGTGCTGCGGCTGCCGTACACGACGGGCGTCGTGCGGTGCGGGGTGGCGCGGCTGGAGCCGGCCGGTCGGCCGGCGGCCCTGCCCGCGGCCCTGCCCGCGGTGCGGGAGGCGGTACGGGAGGCGGACGCGGGACCGGTCCCCGGGGTCGCGGAGCAGGGAGCGGCGCGGCCGGTGCCGCTGCGGGAGGCGCCGTTGCGGGGGCCCACGACACGGGAGGTGGCGCCCCTCGCCAGGTTCTTCGCGGCTCGGCGCCCGTTGGGGATGCGCGCCGAGCCGCCCGTCGACGGCGAGGGACACGGCGGCGGCCACGGCCCGACGGCTCCGGTCGTCGACACCACTGTCAGTGCCGCCCGTTAGACTCGCCCGGCTGTACGAAGGAACATGTTGACGGGGTGACCATTCTCGATGAGCGACATCAGTACGACAACGCCACTGTCCGCCGAGGCCCACCAGTTCTCGGGCCATGGCCGGCATCGCGGCCCGGTCTCCGCCCAGGAGTCCGAGGCGGCTCCGCACGGCCGGCACCGCAAGCCGTCCGAGCAGGCGCCCGAACAGGCGTGGCTCGGCGGCCTGACGACGGGCCACGGGGAATCACACGCGCGCTGACGGGACGTCAGCCGACGGCGGACGCCGACCCGTTGCCGCAGCACACGGCCCCGCCCGTCCCACGACGGGCGGGGCCGTCGCGCACCCGCTCCCCGGGCCCGCTGCTCGGCGGCCCGGCCGCCGCCCCTCAGCGGTCCGCCGAGGCCCGGTCGTGCCGGAGTCCGAGCACCTCCACGGCCGCGAACGTCTCGCCCTCCGGCCGCTGCGCGTAGTGCGGGGTGAGCAGCGCGTCGAGTTCGTCGTACGTGAAGGCGTCCTGCTTGGTGTCGAACGTCGCCCGCACGCGCGGCCGGTCGACGATCGCGACCAGACCGCCGTGGACGACCAGGAGCTGACCGTTGACCTGCGCCGCGGCGGGTGACGCCAGATAGCCGACGAGCGGCCCGACATGCTCGGGGGCGAGCGGGTCGAGGCCCTCCTCCGGCTGTGCGAGGCCGGCGAAGACGTCCTGCGTCATCCGGGTGCGGGCGCGCGGGCAGATCACATTGGCCGTCACCCCGTACTTGGCGAGCGCGAGCGCGGTGGACGTCGTGAGGCCGACGATTCCGCCCTTCGCCGCCGCGTAGTTGGGCTGTCCGGCCGAACCCGCCAGGAACGCCTCCGACGAGGTGTTCACGATCCGCCCGTACACCGGGCGGTCCGCCGCCTTGGAGCGCGCCCGCCAGTGCGCGGCGGCGAAGCGGGTCGTGTTGAAGTGGCCCTTGAGGTGGACCCGGATCACCGAGTCCCATTCGTCCTCGGACATCGAGAAGACCATGCGGTCGCGCAGGATGCCCGCGTTGTTGACCAGGACGTCCAGCTTCCCGAACTCGGCGACCGCCAGTTCGACGAGTTCCCGGGCCTGTGCGAAGTCGGCGACGTCCCCGGTGTGGGCGACGGCCCGGCCGCCCGCCGCCCGGATCTCGGCGGCGACCTCCTCGGCGGGCGTCGTGGACGCCTCACCGGAACCTCCCCCAAGCTCTCGGCTTCGCTCGAGCAGGGGGGACCCCCATCGGCCCGGCTGTCCGTAGTCGTTGACGACGACGGACGCGCCGAGCCGGGCGAGCTCCAGCGCCTCGGCCCGGCCCAGGCCCCGGCCCGCGCCGGTGACGATCGCGGACAGCCCTTCCAGTGGCAGCGACATCAAGGTCCTCTCGCAACGGTGTCGGAACGGTGTCGACACGGTCGACACGGTCGGTCGGACGGTCGGCGCGGCGCGGGAGGTCAGACCTCGATGCAGGTGCGCAGCGCGGCGCCCGTCCGCATCTGCTCCAGCGCCTCGTTGATCCCGGCGAGCGGCACCCGGTGCGTGATCAGTCCCGCCAGGTCGATGCGTCCGGCGCGCCAGAGCGCGATGGTCCGCTCGTACGAGCGCAGGACGTCCCCGCCGCCGTACAGGGACGGCAGGATCCGCTTCTCGTCGAAGAACAGCTCGAACATGTTGAGCTGGAGGAAGTCGTCCATCGCACCCGCGCCGACCACGACGAGCGTGCCGCCGCGCCGGGTGTTCTCGTACGCCGTGCGGGCCGTGGCCGACCTGCCGACGACCTCGAAGACGTAGTCGAAGCCCTCGCCGCCGGTGACCTGCTGCTTGGCGCCGGGCAGTTCCTCGGGCGAGACCGCCCTCGTGGCGCCGAACCTCAGCGCGGCCTCGCGGCGGGAGACGACCGGGTCGACGGCGACGATCTCGGCGGCCCCCTTGAGCCGCGCCCCCTGGATCGCGGAGATCCCGACGCCGCCGCACCCGATGACGGCGACGGACGAACCGGCCTCCACGTCCGCCGTGTTGAGCGCCGCGCCCAGGCCCGTGGTCACCCCGCAGCCGATGAGGGCGGCGATGTCGTAGGGCACGTCGTCCGGGATCGGCACCGCGCAGCCCGCGTCGACGACGACCTCCTCGGTGAAGGTGCCGGTCCCGGCGAAGCCGAAGACGTCACCGCCGGCGCGCCTGAAGTTGGGGGTGCCGGCGTTCATGAACCCGGCCAGGCACAGCTCGGTCTGCCCGCGCTTGCAGGCGGGGCAGACGCCGCAGGCGGGCAGCCAGCACACGACCACCCGGTCGCCCGGTTTGACGTTGCTCACTCCCTCGCCGACCTCGAGGACCTCGCCCGCGCCCTCGTGACCGGGCACGAACGGGGCGGGCTGCGGCAGCACGCCGCTCATCGCGGACAGGTCCGAGTGGCACAGCCCGGTGGCGCGTACCCGGATCCTGACCCTGCCGGGGCCGAACCCCGTCGCCTCGACGTCGTCGAGGACCTCCAGTTTGTCCTGGCCGATCTCGTGCAGCACGGCTGCGCGCATGGTGCGGCTCCCCTTCGAAGTCTCGGTGGCTCGGCGGCTCGGCGGAATCGATGGCCCGGTGGAATCGGGGCCCGACGGAATCGATGGCCCGGCGGAATCGGGGGCCCGACGGAATCGACGGCCCGGTGGCTCAGGAGTGTTCGACGATCGTGTCGGCGAGGACCGGGGCGTCGTCGCGTTCGACCGCGCTGACGGCGACCCGGACCGCGTCGTCCTGCCGCCACATGCGGATGCGGAGCGTCTCGCCCGGGAAGACGACCCCGGCGAAGCGTGTGGAGCAGGACCGGACGCGGGTCACATCCCCGTCGAGCTGGGTGTCCACGACCGCCTTGAGCGTCATCCCGTAGGTGCACAGACCGTGCAGGATGGGCCGGTCGAACCCGGCGACCTTTGCGAAGTCGGGGTCGGCGTGCAGCGGGTTCCAGTCGCCGCAGAGGCGGTAGAGGAGGGCCTGGTCCTCCCGGATCGCCCGCTCGACCACCTGGTCCGGCTCGCCGGTGGGCGGTGCCAGGCGGGTGGACGGGCCGCGGTCGCCGCCCCAGCCGCCCTCACCGCGGAGGAAGATCTGCGCGTCGTTGGTCCACAGCGGGCCCTCGGCGTCGGCGACCTCGGTGCGCAGGACGAGGATGGCGGCCGTGCCCTTGTCGTACACGGCGGCGATGCGGGAGGTGGCGGTGGCCCTTCCCTCGACCGGGAGCGGGCGGTTGATCCGCAGCGTCTGACCGCCGTGCAGCACGCGGGCCAGGTCGACCTCCACGCCCGGCATGGACAGGCCGCTGATCACGCCCGGGGCGCCCGCGCCCGCGACGGTGGCGAAGCTCGGCAGGACGTGCAGCCGGGACTCCAGGGTGTAGCGCAGTTCGTCGGGGTCGGTCGCGGGGATGCCGGCGCCGATGCCGAGGTGGTAGAGCTGGACATCCTTGTGGTCCCAGGCGATCTCGCCGGAGCGGGGTTCGGCGGCGAGGGCCGCGGCTTCGTCGATGGGCATGGGGCTCCTGACGCTGGCGAGGGAAAGACCCCGGCGCGGCCGTCCGCACCGTCGGCCGCACCGGGGTCGTGACGGGGCCGTGGAACCCGCCCGTTCTAGAACGCGTTCCAGTACGGCGACGTCCTGTATAGCCCAGCACTCCGCAGTTGGGAAGACTCCTGACGCCATGTCAGATCCAGGTCCGCACCCCCTCGGCCGACGGCACCCGTGACATTTGTCCCGGCCGACCGCGTACAAGCGGTGCTGCCGCTCCGGCTCCGGCACCCGTAGCGTCATTGGACATGGAGCGGACGACGGGGACGGAAGCGATGACGACGACGGGGACGAAGGGAAGGAAGGCCGGCGGGGCGGGCTCCCGCCGCGGCGGCCGGGGTCTCGCGCCGCTGGACGAGGCGGGGCCCCCGCCCAGCGGCTTCACCCTGCTGCCCTGGCTGTTGATGGGGACGGGCGCGCTCTCCAACGTCTTCCAAGCCGAGACCCCCAATCCGTGGATCGGCGCACTCGGTCTGCTCACGTTCAACTCCTGCTATGTCTACGTGGCGTTCCGCGCCTTCGACAAGCCCAGGCGCGAGGCGCGGTCCACGCGGACGGCGCTGCTCGTGATGGGGGTGGTGACCTGTGCGCTCGCCCTCGGGTACGGCGGCAGCTGGCTGCTGTTCTTCCCGCTGCTGGGGCTGGCGACGGGCGCGATCCTGCGGGGGCGCTGGTTGGGGAAGGCCGGCCTCGCGCTGAGCGCGCCGGCCGGTGCGGTCGCCGGGGTGCGGGAGGGCTGGGAGGGGATCGGCATCGCCTACGGAACCTTCCTGTCGACGATGGTGACGGCCGCGCTCCTGTCCCTGTCCGAGGCCGTGCGCGAACTGCGTGCCGCCCGAGAGGAACTGGCCCGTCGCGCGGTGGAGAAGGAACGCCTTCGCTTCTCCCGCGACCTGCACGACCTGCTCGGCCACACCCTGTCGGTGATCGTCGTGAAGTCGGAGGCGGCCCGCCGTCTGGCCCACCGCGATCTGGAGGCGGCACTGATGCAGGTGACGGACATCGAGTCCGTGGGCCGCCAGGCGCTCACCGAGATCCGTGAGGCGGTCACCGGCTACCGCGAGGGCAGCCTCGCCACGGAACTGGAGCGTGCCCGCTCGGCCCTGACCGCGGCCGGCGTGGAACCCGTCGTCCACCGGTCGGGCCCGCCCCTGGGCCCCCGGACCGAGGCCCTGCTCGGCTGGGTGGTCCGCGAGGCCGTCACCAATGCCGTACGGCACAGCGGCGCGGCCCGCTGCGAGATCACCGTCGACGGCACGTCGGAGCGGGTCCGGCTGACGGTGGCCGACGACGGTACGGGCACCTCCCCCGCGCCCGCTCCGGGCGGCGTCGGCGGGACCGGCCTCAAGGGCCTGACCGAACGCCTCGCGGCGGCGGGCGGGTCGTTGCGGGCGGGCCCCTCACCGCGCGGCGGCTTCACGGTCACCGCGGACCTCCCGGTGGAGGCCGAACTCCCCGCGGAGCCGGCCTCCGTGCCGCCGACCGTCGCGGCGGCCACGGCACCCGGCGCCGAGTGACGATGCCCGGCCACGACGGCGGCCACAGCCACGGCGACGGCCACAGCCACGGCGACGGCCCGCCATCGGCATCGCACCCGCACCCGCACCCGCACCCGCACCCGCACCCGCACCCGCACCCGCACCGTACGCTTGGCCCCGTGGACGAGACGCCCCGACGTGAGCGACCCGCGGAGGTCATCAGGGTCCTGCTCGCCGAGGACCAGGGCATGATGCGCGGCGCCCTGGCCCTGCTGCTCGGCATGGAGGACGACATCGAGGTCGTCGCACAGCTCGCCACGGGCGACGCGATCGTGGATGCCGCGCTGGCCCACCGCCCGGACGTGGCCCTGCTGGACATCGAACTCCCGGGCATGAGCGGCCTGGAAGCGGCGGCCGAACTGCGCGAACGGGCCCCCGGCTGCCGGGTGCTGATCCTCACCACCTTCGGCCGTCCCGGTTATCTGCGCCGGGCCATGGAGGCGGGCGCCGCCGGCTTCCTGGTCAAGGACGGCCCGGTGGAGGAACTCGCCGCCGCCGTCCGGCGGGTGCTCGGCGGCGAGACGGTGGTCGACCCGGCGCTGGCCGCGGCGGCGCTGAGCGCGGGCCCCGACCCGCTGACCGCACGCGAGCGCGACGTGTTGAAGGCGTCCGTGGACGGGGCGACGGTCGCCGACATCGCGGCCAGGCTCCATCTCTCCGAGTCCACGGTCCGCAACTACCTCTCCGCCGCCATCGGCAAGACGGGCACCCGCAACCGCATGGAGGCGGTGCGGGAGGCCCGGCAGCAGGGGTGGCTCTGAGAGCACCAGGGCCCGCCGCGAGGTCCGCCGGCGGGCCGTCGCCTCACCGGGCGGCGCCCTTGCGAGGCAGCCACACCAGCATCAGCACGACCCCCACCAGCAGCAGGACCCCGCTCGTCCGGAACGCCTCGGCGTACCCCTCCGTCAGGGCCTGCGCCGACCGGCCTCCCCCCGTCCGGGTCGCCGCGATCGTCGACATCACGGCGAGCCCCAGCGAACCACCCATGGTGCGCGAGGTGTTGATCAGGCCCGAGACCAGTCCGGCGTCCCTCGGCTCCGCGCCCGACGTCGCGAGCGCGGCGAGCGGGGTCGCCGCCAGGCCGGCGCCCAGCATCATCAGGATCCCCGGGAACATGATCGCCGTCAGATACCCGCCGTCCGCGGTCATCGTCGACTGCCAGCCGAACCCGGCGGCCGCGACCAGCGTGCCGAGCACCGCCACGTTCCGCGCTCCGACGGCCCGCATGACCCGAGGGGCGAGCTTCGAGCCGAGCACCACCGCCAGCGAGCTGGGCACCAGGGCGAGACCGGCGTCCAGGGGCGTGTAACCGAGGACGTTCTGCGCGTACAGCGTCATGAAGTACCACATGCAGAACATCGCGGAGCCGGAGACGAACATGGCCGCGTTCGCCGAGGACACCGCCCTCAGCCCGAGCAGCTTCAGCGGCATCAGCGGGGCCTTCGTGCGCGCCTCCACGGCGAGGAAGAGCCCGAGCAGGGTGGGTCCCGCGCACAGCGGCAGCAGCGTCGCGGCCGCCGTCCACCCCTCCGCCTCGGTCTGCACGATCCCGTACGCGAGCGTGGCGAGGCCCGCGGTGACCAGAAGCGCGCCGGGCAGGTCGAGGCGCCGCCCGTCCCCGGCGCGGCTCTCCGTCAGCCGGCGCGCCGACCCGGCCAGGACGACGGCTCCGACCGGTACGTTGATCAGCAGCACCCACCGCCACGACAGCCCGTCCACCAGCAGTCCGCCGACGAGACCGCCCGCCGCGCCGCCGCCGGCGCCCACCGCGGTCCAGGTCGCGATGGCCCGTGCGCGCGCCGCGCCCTCCGGGACGGCGGCGGTGAGCAGCGTCAGCGTCGAGGGGGCGAGGACGGCCGCGCCCAGCCCCTGCGCGCCCCGCGCGGCCAGCAGCTGCCAGCCCTCCCGGGCCAGCCCGCCGCCGAGGGAGGCCACCGTGAACAGGGCGAGCCCGACGAGGAACATCCGCTTGCGCCCGTACAGGTCCCCGGCCCGCCCGCCGAGCAGCATGAATCCGGCGAAGGCGATCGCGTAGGCGTTCACCACCCACTGCAGCCCCGGCGCGCTCAGCCCGAGGTCGGCCCGCATCGACGGCAGCGCCACATTGACGACGGACACGTCCAGCACGACGAGGAACTGCCCGGCGCACGCGAGCGCGATCACCACCCAGGTGGGCGGTGCGGTACGGGGGACGAGTGCGGTGTTTTCGGCGGCTCGGAGCATGAGTGCCATGCTCCCAACCGGGATACCGCTCCGCATCGGCATTTCGCCCTATCGGGGCCTCGGTCCTGCGGCCTGCGTCCGGACGGACCGCCCGCCCCGGGGACCGCCCACCCCGGGGACCGCGCGGCCCGCCCGCCCGCGGCTAGCCGGCCCGCAGCAGTGTCACGACCGCCGCGCCGCCGAGCCCGATGTTGTGCGCGAGCCCGACCCGGGCGCCCTCGACCTGGCGCCCGCCCGCCTCTCCGCGCAGCTGCCACACCAGTTCGGCGATCTGGGCGATGCCGGTGGCGCCCAGCGGATGCCCCTTGGAGATCAGTCCGCCGGAGGGGTTCACCACCCATCGCCCGCCGTACGTCGTGGCCCCGGACTCGACCAGCGGACCGGACTCGCCGGGCCCGCACATGCCGAGCGCCTCGTAGGTCAGCAGTTCGTTGACGGAGAAGCAGTCGTGCAGTTCCACGACGTCCACGTCCTCGATGCCGAGCCCGGCCCGCTCGTAGACCCGCCGTGCCGCCGCACGCGACATCGGCTGTCCGACGACGTCGATGCACGAGCCCGACGCGAAGGACTCCTCCGTGTCGGTGGCCATGTCCTGGGCCACGATCTCGACGGCCCGCTCCTCCATGCCGTGCCGTTCCACGAAGCGTTCGGAGACGACGACCGCGGCGGCGGCGCCGTCGGACGTGGGCGAGCACTGCAGCCGGGTCAGCGGCCGGTGCACCGTGCGTGCCGCCAGGATGTCGTCGACCTCGTACACGTCCTGGAACTGCGCGTACGGATTGTGCGCCGAGTGCCGGTGGTTCTTGGCGGCCACGGCGGCCAGTTGCGCCTCGGTGGTGCCGTGGCGCTCCATGTGCTCGCGGGCGGCGTCGCCGAAGATCTGGGCGGTGGGCGGGGTCATCTCGAAGCCGTGCCGGGCGGCCATGATCCCGTAGTGCCGGGCCACGGGGGAGGTGGAGAAGTCGCCTCCGTCGGCTCCCTGGCCCAGGGCGCCCTTCTTCATCCTCTCGAATCCCAGCGCCAGCACGCAGTCGCAGGCCCCGCCCTCGACAAGCTGCCGGGCCAGCATCAGGGCGGTCGAGCCGGTGGCGCAGTTGTTGTTGACGTTGTAGACGGGCACGCCGGTCAGGCCGAGTTCGTAGGCGGCGCGCTGCCCGGCCGTGGACGGCTGGAAGCAGTAGCCGACGGGAACCTGTTCCACCTCCGCGTAGGTGATCCCGGCGTCGTCGAGAGCGGCGACGCCGGCCTCCCGCACCATGTCCCAGTACTGCCAGTCACGGGTCTCGGGCTTCTCGAACTTCGTCATCCCGACCCCGGCTACATAGGCCCTCATGGGGCGCCAGAGTAGAACACGTTCCACTCCAAGGACAGCCCTGACGTCACGTCAGATCTCCACGGGAAGGTCAAGAATTCGTTAGGCACTCGAAGCACCGGAATAGGTGCCCCGGGCTACGGGGTTGACCCGTCACCAGACCGCCCGCCCGTCCCGCTGACCGTCCCGACACCCGTCCCGACACCCGTCCCGCTGACCGTCCCGACACCCGTCCTGACGATCGTCCTGCTCACCGTCGCGCTCGCCATCCCGCACGGACCGGACGCACCGACCCGCCCGCACCGCCCGACGCCCGGCCCGGAGGCCCCACGCCATGACGCACACGACGACCGACCACCCCGCCCGGAGGCCGTCCGGCGCGATCGTGCCGGTGCTCGCCTTCGCGGGCATCGTGGTGGCGGTGATGCAGACCCTGCTCGTCCCGGTCATCAAGGATCTGCCCCAACTGCTGGGCACCTCGCCCAGCAACGCCACCTGGGTGCTGACCTCGACCCTGCTCTCGGGCGCCGTGGCCACCCCCATCATGGGCCGCCTCGGCGACCTCTACGGCAAGCGGCGGATGCTGCTCACCAGCCTGGCCGTCATGGTGATCGGCGCACTGGTCAGCGGCCTCACCAGCGGCCTGACCCCGATGATCGCCGGACGCACGCTCCAGGGCTTCGCGATGGGCGCGATCCCGCTCGGCATCGGCCTGATGCGCGACGTGCTGCCCCCCGAGCGGCTCGGCTCGGCGATGGCCCTGATGAGCTCCTCGATCGGCGTCGGCGGCGGACTGGCGCTGCCCGCCGCCGCCCTGGTCGCCCAGCACACCGACTGGCACTCCCTGTTCTTCGGCGCCGCGGGACTCGGCGTCCTCTCCATCGCCCTCACGCTCCTCGTCGTGCCGGAGTCCGCGACCCGCGCCGAGGGCTCCTTCGACCTGCCGGGCACGCTCGGCCTGTCCACGGGTCTGGTCCTGCTCCTGCTCCCCGTCACCAAGGGCAGCGACTGGGGCTGGACGTCCCCCCTCACCCTCGGCATGTTCGGCGCGTCCGCCGTGGTCCTGCTCCTGTGGGGTGTGCTGGAGCTGCGCGTCGCCGCCCCGCTCGTGGACCTGCGCACCACGGCCCGCCGCGAGGTGCTGCTCACCAACCTCGCGTCCATCATGGTCGGCGTCTCGTTCTACGTCGTCTCGCTCGTCCTGCCCCAGCTGCTCCAGCTGCCCGCGGCCACCGGCTACGGACTCGGCCGGTCCATGGTCGTCGCGGGCCTGTGCGTGGCGCCGCTGGGCCTGACGATGATGTTCACCGCACCGCTCTACGCCCGGCTGTCCACCCGGTACGGCCCGAAGGTGACCCTCATCACCGGGCTGCTGGTCATCGCCGTCGGATACGGCGGCGGGCTCGGACTGATGGACGCCCCCTGGCAGACCGTGGTCACCTCGGTGGTCCTCGGCGCGGGCATCGGTCTCGCCTACTCCTCGCTGCCCGCGCTGATCGTCGGCGCGGTCCCCGCCTCCGAGACGGGAGCGGCCAACGGCCTCAACACCCTGATGCGTTCGATCGGCACGTCCGTCTCCAGCGCCGTGATCGGCATGGTGCTCGCCGACACGGCGCACCAGGTGAACGGTGTCGCGATCCCGAGCATGCACGGCTTCCGCGTCTCCTTCCTGATCGCGACGGCCGCGGTGGCGCTCGGCCTGCTGCTCGCCCTCTTCCTGCCCTCGCGGCGTCCGTCGGCCGGGCTGCTGCTGCGCGCGAGCAGTGCGGAGGACGCCGGCCTGGAGCGCGCGACGGAGGTGCTGCGCGGCTTCCGCGGCCGGGTCCTGGACGCCGACGGCACCCCGGTCGCCCGCGCCAGGATCACGCTGCTCGACCGCCGTGGCCGCCGGGCGGGCGGCGCGCTGTCCGCGGAGGACGGCAGCTATGCGCTGGCCGTGCCGGCCGGAGGCCCCTACGTGCTGGCCGCCCGGGCCGACGGCCACGGACCGCACTCCGCGTCGGCGACGCACACGGGCGACGACCGCCCGGTGGAGCTGGACCTCTCCCTGCCGGGCGAGACGGTCTCCGCCTGATCCCGCCCCCCGGGGGCGCTGATCCGCACCCCCGCGTCGCCCGCGCGGCGCAGGGTGCGGCAGCATGGGGCGCCCGGACCCGCGTACGACCGAGAGGACCCCCCATGCCCGCGGCGCCCAAGCCCGACATCCTGGCCGCGTTCGAGGCCGCGAAGGGGTTCATGCCGCTGCGCGAGGGGCTCGCGCTGTACGAGGCCGCCGTGGAGGCCGGACGGCTGGGACTGCCCCTGCTGGAGGTGGGCACCTACTGCGGGCGCTCCACGATCCTGCTCGCGGACGCCGCCCGCGCCGCCGGGGTCATGGCCCTCACGGTGGACCACCACCGCGGCAGCGAGGAGCAGCAGCCGGGCTGGGAGTACCACGACCCGGAGACGGTCGACGCCGAGATCGGGCTGATGGACACCCTGCCCACCTTCCGGCGCACCCTGCACCGGGCCGGTCTCGAGGACCACGTGATCGCCGTCGTCGGTCGCTCCCCGCAGGTGGCCGGGGTGTGGAACACCCCGCTCGGCCTCGTCTTCATCGACGGCGGCCACACCGACGAGCACGCCACGGCCGACTACGAGGGCTGGGCCCCCCATGTGGCCGTCGGCGGCCTGCTCCTCATCCACGACGTGTTCCCCGAACCGGAGGACGAGTTCACCGGCCAGGCCCCGTACCGCGTCTACCTGAGGGCACTCGCCTCGGGCGGGTTCACGGAGGTCTCGGCGACCGACTCACTGCGTGTCCTGAGGCGAACGCGGGCGGGGAGCGGACCTCGCCGTTAGGGTCACAGGCATGTCGTACGCAGGCCCCGAGTTCGATCCCTTCCAGCCGCGCCGCCCGCGGCGCCGGACGCTGACCGTCGCGGTCGCCGCGCTGGTGCCGGCCGCGCTCGCCGGCTGGCTGGTCTACGAGGCGGTGGCCGACACCGGCGGCGGACCGGCGGGAGCGGCACCCGCCACCCCCTCTCCTGCGCACTCGTCGAGCGCGGCCTCCCCGACCGAGGACGGCGGACGGCCGGTCGCGTCCCCCGCGCCCAGGCCGGCCCCGAAGACCCCGACGGCCCCGGCCGCTTCGGGGCCTCTGAAGGGCAAGGTCGTCGTCATCGACCCGGGCCACAACCCCGGCAACTTCCGGCACACCACCGAGATCAGCCGCAAGGTCGACATCGGAACGAACCGGAAGGAGTGCGACACCACCGGCACCTCCACCAACGACGGTTATACGGAGGCCCGGTTCACGCTGGACGTGGCGCGCCGACTGCGCGCGCTCCTCCAGGCACAGGGCGCCACCGTGAAGTTCACCCAGGACGGCGACCGCCCCTGGGGCCCGTGCGTGGACGAGCGGGCGCGCATCGGCAACGAGGCGCACGCGGACGCCGCGATCTCCATCCACGCGGACGGCGCGTCGGCCGGGGACCGCGGCTTCCACGTCATCCTCCCGGCGTCGGTGCACGCGGGTGCCGCGGACACCCGCCCCGTCGTCGCCCCCTCCCGCGACCTCGGCGAGCGCGTCGCGGGCAACTTCGTCCGCGTGACGGGCAGCGCGCCCGCCGACTACGTGGGCGGCGGCACCGGCCTTGTGGTACGGAACGATCTCGGCGGTCTCAATCTGTCAACAGTTCCCAAGGTGTTCATCGAGTGCGGCAACATGCGCGATACCAAGGACGCGGCACTGCTGACCAGCGGTGCGTGGCGGCAGCGGGCGGCGCGGGGAATCTCTGAGGGAATCGTGAGTTTCCTGCGCGGGTAGCGATCACGGGCCCGCACCCGGCGGACACCCCGCCCGGGCGGGCGATACTCTCGTCCCTACGATGAGGGGCCACCCCCGCGCTTCACACCGCGGCCCGAGGGCGACATGGTGACAGCGACGCCTCCACCGACGACGAGACGACAGACGAAGGACCCGAAGTGAATATCCGCTCCCTCACTAGAGGCGACGGCGTGGTGATCGGAGCAGCGGTATTGCTGTTCATCGCGTCGTTCCTCGATCTCGCCGGCTGCGGCGGCGCCGGCGCCTACTGCAGCCAGATCGATCTCCCCAACTCGTGGGACAGCCTGGGACTCGGGCTCGGCACGTACATGGCCGGCGTGGTCGGTGGCGCGCTCGTCGTGGTCTCCCGGCTGCTCCCGGCGCCGCGCAAGGTCGCGGGTGTGGACCTGGGGGCGTTCGGTACCACGCTGACCGTGGCGTCCGCCTGGGTGCTGCTGTGGACGCTCATCGACGCCGGTGACGCGGGCGCCGGCCTCATCCTCGGCTTCATCGCCGCCCTGGTCCTGGCCGGCGCGGCCATAGCCACTCCCCTGGTCCCGGCGCTGGGCGCCGCCCTCATGGGCGCCCCCACGCCGGCCGCCCCCCAGCCCTACGGCGCGCAGCCGCAGGGTGGTTACGGCTACCCGGCCGGCCAGCAGCAGCCCTACGGCGGGCAGCCGCAGCCGGGCCAGCAGGGCCAGGCGTTCGGCGGGCAGCCGCAGCAGGCGCAGGCCCCCGCCGGGGACTTCTCGCCGTTCTGGTTCGCCGTGCCGGTGGCGCGTCCGCTGTACGCGGAGGACGGCTCGCCCACGCCGATCGCCGAACTGGCGCCGGGCACCTGGTACCTGGCCGTGGAGCAGCGCGGCCCGGGCCTGGTGGCGCAGACGCAGGACGGCCGCCGTGGCGTGCTGCAGGACACGAGCGGGATCCAGCGCGGCTGAGTTCCCCGTGCGCGCACGGCCCCTCGCCCTTCCGGGCGGGGGGCCGTTGCCGTACAGTCGCAGCACCCAAGGGACCTGACGGAGCGTCAGAAAAGGAGACCGGCATGCGGCTCGGGCTCGCGCTCGGCTACTGGGGCCGTGGCCCCGAGGCCGGGCACGTCACGCTGGCACAGGAGGCCGAGCGGCTCGGCTACGACTCCGTGTGGACCGCCGAGTCCTGGGGGTCGGACGCCTTCACCCCGCTGACCTGGATCGCCTCCCGGACGTCGCGGATCAAACTGGGCACGGCGGTGGCCCAGATGGCCGCCCGCTCCCCCACCACCACGGCGATGCACGCGCTCACCCTCGACCACCTCTCCGGCGGCCGCATGATGCTCGGCCTCGGGCTGTCGGGCCCGCAGGTCGTCGAGGGCTGGTACGGGCGGCCGTTCCCCTCCTCGCCGCTGACCGCGACCCGGGAGTACGTCGACGTGGTGCGCCAGGTCCTGCGGCGCGAGGCGCCGGTGACGCTGGAGGGGCGCTTCCACCAGCACCCGTACCGGGGCGCGGACGGCACCGGACTCGGCAAACCGCTCAAGCCGATCACCCACCCGCTGCGCGCCGAACTCCCCCTCCTGCTGGGGGCGGAGGGTCCGAAGAACATCGCGCAGACCGTGCGGATCGCGGACGGCTGGCTGCCGCTGTACTGGTCGCCGAGCCGCCCCGAGGTGTACGAGGCGTCGCTGGCCGGGCTGCGGGAGGGCTTCCTGATCGCGCCGATGGCCCGGGTGAAGGTCTGCGACGACCTGGCCGAGGGGCTGCTGCCGGTGAAGGCGATGCTCGGCTTCTACATCGGCGGGATGGGGCACGCCGCACGCAACTTCCATGCCGATCTCATGGCCCGCATGGGGTACGAAGAGGAGGCGCGCCGCATCCAGCGGCTGTTCCTGGAGGGCCGGCGGGAGGAGGCGGTGATGGCGGTGCCCGACGCCTTCGCCGACGAGATCTCGCTGGTCGGTCCGCGGGAACGGATTGCGGAGCGGCTGGAGTTGTGGCGCAAGGGCCCGGTGACGGACCTGCTGGCGCTCTCCCCGGACCCGCACACGCTGCGCGTGCTGGCCGAGCTGAACGCGTAGGGCACCGCCGTGCGGCGGTGCCCGTCCCGGTCGCGTCGGCCCGCGTCAGCCCGAGGTGAGCCGCACCGGCGACGGGACCTGGTTCGTGACGGGTGCGCCGGCGCTCTTCCCCGCCCGCTTGACCTGTTCGACGACGTCCTGGAAGGAGCGGACGGCCGAGGCGTCGCCCTTGCGCAGCCCGGGCGTCAGGGCCTCGAGCGCGTCGATGCCCGAGGCGAGCGGGGCGACGGCCCGGGCGAGCGCGGGGTCGCCCCGGGCGTTGCGCACGGCGGCCTCCAGCCGGTGCCGTGCGAAGGTGCCCGCGAGGCCCGCCTCGGCGAGTGCGGCCCTCCGCCCCTCGGCACCCTTCTTGAACGTGCCGGCCTTCCACGGCTTCACGATCCACCGGTACGTCGCCCCGGCCGCGAGCCCCGCGTTCGTCGCGAAGCGGTCCCTGGCGAACGTCCGCCGCTCCGCCGGGGTGGACGGCGAGGGGGTGGCGACCGCCAGGTAGGCGGCGGCCTTCTGCGCGACACCGCCGTCCCCGCAGGCGGCGGCGCCCGCGAACAGCGTGCCGCAGACAGCGAGCGCCACGGCGAGGGGGCGTATCGGTGCGGGCACGACGTCCTCCGGTCTCCGGGAAGGATCGGAAGGTTTCGTTCTCCCCGGCCGGGGAGAACACCCTCTCCGGCAGCCTGACCCGTCCCTCCCGGCCCCGTCGTCCCGGGCGGGGCCGTTCGGGTGACATCCGGGGCCGGATCCCTTGTCCCGCACGGGCCGCGCCGTTCTCCTGAGGGGGTTTCAGACGGGCGCGCCGGGCAACCCGGAGGGCATGTCCCCTCGATATCGCAACGGCACCGATCAGGCCGGAACGGTCATCGCGGTCGTCGCCGACGTCATGGCCGTCATCCTGGGCCTGTGGATCCTGATGTACCTGCTGCAGGCGAACCGCGCCAACGATCTGGTACGGGTGGTGCACGGCGCGGCCGCCTGGCTCGCGGGCTGGTCGCACGACCTGTTCACGTTCGACGACGCCTGGGCGCGCGTGGTCGCCGGCTACGGTCTGGCCGCGGTCGTCTACCTCTTCGTCGGCCACGCCATCGCCCACCGGATGCACCGGCACTGAGCCGCCGGACGGCAGCGGGCCGCCGATCGGGTCCGGCGAGGTCCGGTACCACCGGCCACGACGGACCCGTCGGTGGCGCGCCGGACCCCGCACGGAACGCTCAGGCGCAGCAGTCCGGGTCCAGGCCCAGCGGCAGGCGTTCGCCTCCGAAGACGGCGCACGTCGGCTCGTCGCCGCCGAGCGCGGCCACGGCGAGCAGCAGCGAACCCGCCGTCCAGGTGGTGAGTTCCTCCGGCCAGATCGCCCGGTCCTCGAAGACGTACCCGGTCCAGTACAGGCCCGATTCCGCGTCCCGCAGGTGCTGGATCGCCTGGAGGATCTCCAGTGCGCGGTCGGACTCGCCCATCGCCCACAGTGCCAGGGCGAGTTCGGCCGACTCGCCGCCGGTCACCCAGGGGTTGGGCACGACGCAGCGCACACCGAGGCCGGGTACCACGAAGCGGTCCCAGTCCTCCTCGATGCGCTGCTTCGCCTCCGCTCCCGTCAGGGCGCCGCCGAGGACGGGGTAGTACCAGTCCATCGAGTAGCGGCCCTTGTCCAGGAACCGCTCGGGGTGCCTGCGTATGGCGTGCCGCAGCGCGCCCGCCGCCAACTCCCAGTCGGGCTGCGGCTCTTCACGCTGCTCGGCGATGGCGAGGGCACAGCGCAACGCGTGGTGGATCGAGGAGCAGCCGGTCAGCAGCGCGTCCGCGGTGTCCGTGCCGTCGTCCTCACGTTTCCAGCCGATCTGCCCGCCGGGCTGCTGCAGGCCCAGCACGAACTCGACGGCCGCGTGCACCGTCGGCCACATCCGGTCGAGGAAGGTGTCGTCGCCGGTGGCCAGGTAGTGGTGCCAGACGCCGACGGCCACGTAGGCGACGAAGTTCGTCTCCCGGCCGCGGTCGGTGACGTCCCGCGGGTCCCCGTCGGCGTACGCCGCGTACCAGGAGCCGTCCTCGTTCTGGTGCCGGGCCAGCCAGTCGTAGGCCCGCTCGGCCGCCGCGCGCTCCCCGGCCGCGTCGAGGGCCATGGCCGCCTCGACGTGGTCCCACGGGTCGAGATGGTGCCCTCGGAACCACGGTATGGCGCCGTCCTCCCGCTGCACGGCGAGTATCCCGCCGACGGTCGCGGCGGCCTGCTCCGCGGTGAGGACCCCGGGCAGGACGAGGTGTTCTGTCCGGGGGGTGGTCACTTGACGGCCGCCTCGGAGGTGAGGCGGGGCAGATGGGGTTTGGTCGCGTAGGCCACGAAGCTCTTGCCGACCAGCGGGTTCAGCGCCCGTTCGGCGACCCGGGTGGCGAGCGGCTTCTTCATGATGTCCCAGACGAGGAGCTTGTGGTACGCGCGCACCGGCAGCGCCTTGTCGTTGTCGACGCCGAACGCGCACTTCAGCCACCAGTACGGGGAGTGCAGTGCGTGCGCGTGGTGCGTGCCGTACGGCTCGAGGCCCGCGCCCCGCATCTTCGCGAGGAGTTCGTCCGCCTTGTAGATGCGGATGTGGCCGCCCTCGACCTCGTGGTAGGCGTCGGACAGCGCCCAGCAGATCTTCTCGGGTCCGTGGCGCGGGACGGTGATGGCGATGCGTCCGCCCGGTTTGAGCACCCGGACCATCTCGGCGAGGACGCCCTTGTCGTCCGGGATGTGCTCCATCACCTCGGAGATGATCACGACGTCGAAGGACTCGTCCGGGAAGGGCAGCGCGAGGGCGTCGCCCTCCATCGCGGTCGCGGTGGCCGAGGCGGGGGCCTCCCCCGCCTCCTTCATCGCCGCGAACCAGGTGGCGACCTCGCGGATCTCCTCGCCGTTCCGGTCGAGGGCCACGACCCGGGCACCGCGCCGGTAGCACTCGAACGCGTGCCGTCCGGCGCCGCAGCCGAGGTCCAGGACGCGGTCGCCGGGGGCGAGCGGGAACCGGGAGAAGTCGACGGTCAGCACGTGGCCCTGCTTTCTCGGTTGGAATCGACGTCGGTCACTGGTGCGGTGCGGGCCCCCGCCGGGCCGGTCGCCGCCGGGCCGGTCGCCGCCGGGCCGGTGCCCGAGGCGGTCGCGGAGCGGCCCGGCGTCCGGGGCGCCGAGCGGGCGGTGCGCGTCGTCTCGGAGAGATCGGTGTCCCGCACCGCGAGGCGGCGGGGAGCCGTGCCGGCGGAGGCGGCGATGGCCTCGCGGTACCGCGCCGCCGTGCCCTCGGCCGCTCTGGCCCAGGTGAACCGGCTCAGCACCCGCTGCCGTCCGGCCGCGCCCAGCCGCGCCCGGAGCTCCCGGTCCCCCAGCAGCCGGCTCAGTCCCGCGGCCAGGGCGCCCGCGTCGCCCGGCGGTACCGCCAGGCACGTCTCGCCGTCCGGCCCCGCGACCTCCGGTATCGCCCCGCCGGTCGTCGCCACCAGCGGCGTGCCGGTCGCCATGGCTTCGGCCGCCGGCAGCGAGAAGCCCTCGTACAGCGACGGCACGCACGCCACCTCGGCGGAGCGGACCAGGTCGACCAGTTCCGCGTCGGAGATGCCCTTCACGAACTCGACGGCGCCGTCGAGCCCGTACCGCTCGATCGCCTGCGCGACGGGCCCGTCCTCGGCGCGCTTGCCGACGACGACGAGATGCGCCCCGGGGTGCTCGGTCCGCACCTTGGCGAGCGCCTCGATCAGGAAGACGAGGCCCTTGAGCGGCACGTCCGCGCTGGAGGTGGTGACGATCCGGCCCGGCACCTGCGGCACCGAGGGATCGGGCGAGAAGAGGTCGGTGTCGGCGCCGATGTGCACCACGTGCACACGGTCCCGGGCGACGCCCAGGTGGTCCACGATCTCCTGGCGGGAGGTGCCGGAGACGGTGAGCACGGACGGCATCCGGCGCGCCACCCGCTTCTGCATGCGCGTGAACGCGTACCAGCGGCGTACCGACGCCCGCCGCTGCCAGCCCTTCGCCGCGTCCAGCTCCAACTGCCGGTCCACGGTGATGGGGTGGTGGATGGTGGTCACCAGAGGCGCGCCCAGCTCGCCCAACAGGCCGTAGCCGAGCGTCTGGTTGTCGTGCACGACGTCGAAGTCGCCGCGTCGCGAGCGCAGATGGCGGCGGGCGCGCAGCGAGAACGTCAGCGGCTCGGGAAAGCCGCCGGTCCACATCGTGGCGACCTCGAGGGCGTCGATCCAGTCCCGGTACTCCTCGCGCCCCGGGGTGCGGAAGGGGTCGGGCTGGCGGTACAGGTCGAGGCTGGGCAGTTCGGTCAGGGACAGCCCCTCCAGTCCCTCCCCCTCGTCGAGCACGGGGTAGGGCTGCGCCCCGATGACCTCGACGTGGTGGCCGAGCCGGACCAGTTCGCGCGAGAGGTGTCGTACGTACACACCCTGGCCGCCGCAGAACGGGTTTCCCTTGTAGGTGAGGAGCGCGATGCGCAACGGGCGGTCGCCGTCAGCGGCCGAGTCCTCCTGGGGACCCGCCTCCTTGGCCTCAGCGGTCACTCTCGGCCCCTTCTCCCTGCCATTTCCGGCGAGACTACGCTGGGACGGTAATCTAGAACAAGTTTCAGACTTGATCGTTCAAGAGGCTCCGAATCTACCGGCTGGTAGCCCTACTGTAAGCGGTGGATCAGGTGATTCACGCCACGGATGTCGCCCTACCATGCTGTCCGATCACCCGGCCTCACCGACTGCCACGGACGGGACCCATGCCTGCGGAAGCCAAGGTGCCAGCCAGTACCGCGCGACCGGCGACGCAGCCGGCCACTTCCCCGCTCACCGAGCGGCAGGAGGCGCGGCGCCGACGGATCCTGCACGCGAGCGCGCAGCTGGCCAGCCGGGGCGGTTTCGACGCGGTCCAGATGCGCGAGGTCGCGGAGTCCTCCCAGGTGGCGCTGGGCACGCTGTACCGCTATTTCCCCTCGAAGGTGCACCTGCTGGTCGCGACCATGCAGGACCAGCTGGAACACATGCACGGCACCCTCAGGAAGAAGCCGCCCGCCGGGGAGACGGCGGCCGAGCGGGTGGCGGAGACCCTGATGCGCGCCTTCCGCGCCCTGCAGCGGGAGCCGCACCTGGCGGACGCCATGGTCCGCGCCCTGACCTTCGCCGACCGCAGCGTGTCCCCCGAGGTGGACCAGGTCTCCCGCCAGACGACGGCGATCATCCTGGACGCGATGGGCCAGGACGACCCGACTGCGGACCAGCTGTCCGCGGTCCGCGTGATCGAGCACACCTGGCACTCGGCCCTGATCACCTGGCTCTCGGGCCGGGCCTCCATCGCCCAGGTCAAGATCGACATCGAGACGGTGTGCCGGCTGATCGACCTCACGAGCCGGAGCGGCGAGCGCTAGGCCCCTGTCCCGCCGCGGGGTCCGGCACGCACGTCTGCGGCGTTGTCGTCGGCCGCCGGGGCGCGGTCGGCGAACCGCAGGAGCAGCATGGCGGTGTCGTCGGTCCGGCCGCCGCGGAGCTGGGCCTCGTCGATCAGCGCGTCGGCGATCTCTTCGAGGGCATGGCCGGCGGCGGAGAACGCCGCCCTGAGCCGGACGAGCTCGCGGTCGTCGCGGTTGGCGGGGCACTCGACCAGGCCGTCGGTGTAGAGGGCGAGGACGGCGCCGGGCGGCAGCTCGATGTCCGTGACGGGAAAGGCGGCCGTGGGTTCGACGCCCAGCAGGGGCCCCGGTGGGAGGTCGAGGATCTCACAGTGGTGGTCGACATGGCGCACGAGCGGCGGGCAGTGGCCGGCGGTGGCCAGGCGGAGGCGGTGGCGGGCGATGTCGATGTCCGCGCACAGACAGCTGGTGAGCAGGTCCGCGTCGAGGTCGGTGAGCAGTTGGTTGGTGCGGGCGAGGATCCGGCCGGGTGTCTTGCGCGCGACGGCGTAGGCGTGGATGGCGGTGCGGACCTGCCCCATGAGGGCGGCGGCGTGCACGTTGTGGCCCTCCACATCGCCGATGACGGCGACTGCCTTGCCGGGGCCGGTGCACACGATGTCGTAGAAGTCGCCGCCGATGTCGATGCCGTAGCTGGAGGGCAGGTAACGGACCGCGGTCTCCAGGCCGGGGATGTCGGGCAGGGCATGGGGCAGGAGGCTCTCCTGGAGGCCGCGGGCGAGCCGCCGCGTCGCGTCGGGAGGCGGGCCCTGTCCAGCGCCTGCGCGATCAGGCCGCTGAAGGCGACGAGGGCGGTTCGTTCCTCCGGGGTGAAGACGTGGGGCCGCTCGTACCCCAGGACGCAGGTGCCGACGGGGCTCCCGGAGGCCAGCAGGGGCAGGTACGCCCACGCGGCCATGCCGTCGTCCACCTGTGCGCGGGCGGGATACGCCCGGGCGAGTTCCCGCCTGGAGGAGAAGAAGGACGGCTTGCCCTCGGTGAGTCCCACCACTCCGGGAGTGGTGGGCGAGCTGAGCGGTGTGCGCTCCAGAACCCTCACGGACCCCGGGGTGAAGCCGTGGTGCTGGATGATGTGCAGCCGGCCCGCTTCCGCCACGAGGAGCGCGGACGCCTGGGCCTCGAAGGCCTGCGCGAGCTGGTGGGCCACCAGATCGGCGACTTCCCGCACGTCGACGGCCTGGCTGAGGGCGCCGGACAGATGCATGAGGTGGTAGATCGCCCCTGGTCGAATGCGTCCGCCGAACTGATCGCCTCCGTACGGGTCGGGGCCCCGCGCCCGGTGTTCGCCGACGACGGGAGTGATGCGCACGCTGATGCCGGTGGAGTCCGGATGGAGCCGGAAGAGCAGGTCGAGCTCGGGGCGGCAGCGGGCGGTGAAAGAGGTCGTACGCCGGCTGACGATGGCGTCGCGGTAGTGCCGCTCGTACCGGGGCTCGTCCAGCCACGGCAGGGATTCCCAGGGACGGGTGCCGAGCAGGCTCTCCTTGGTGCCGAGGAGTGCGACCGCCGCCGGGTTCATGAAGGTGAGTCGCCCGTCGAGGTCGAGCGACACCGCGGCTTCCGGCACCCGGGCGAGGTGGTCCAGGGCCGCGAGCGCCTCGCCCCTGTCCACGGCCCCCGTACGCACGGGCGGGATCTCGCGCGGCTCGGCGGCCGGCACGAGGCGTTGCCCGGCCCGGTCGGCTGCCCGGAGGACGCGGACGCACTTCGCGACGGCCTCCTCGATCGTCCGCGTTTCCGCAGAACTGAGATCGGGTGGTCTTCCGGGCTGCCAGAACAGCACCATGCCGCCCCACGTCGCCTCCTCGTCGGCCAGCGGGACGGCCGCCATGGCGTACTGGTGCGGAAAGGTCAGGGCGCGCTGGGGATAGCGGCGCGCGTACTCCTCGCTCGACGGCAGCCATACCAGCTTGCGCTCACATACTGCCTCGATCAGCGGATCGGGGCTCTCCGAGGAGACGCGGAGATGCCACAGGGGCCGAACGAAGCGCGTCGGTATCCCCGTACCGCACTCCACGCTCAGGACTTCGCCGCCCGGCTCAAAGAGGTAGACGCCACCCCCCTGCGCGCCCAGACGCCGGATCGTGTCGACGAACGTCCGGTCCAGCAGTCGTCGCGCGGCGTCCGAGTCCAGGTCGGTGAGGTCACTCGGCATGGCGACTCCCGTTACGCCCTCCGCCCACGCACACGAAAAGACCTACGAGACGAGATCGGATGATCTTCAGGTCTTTCGACCTTCCGACCTTCTCGACCGTCGATGTCGGCCCCAGCGGAAGCCGAAGCTTCTCGCCAAAGTCGGCAACTCCGGTTGAGGTGCCTTTCTCGCCCCGTAGGCACTTACCAGGATATCCCTTCCAAAGCAGGACGGAAGCCCCCAGACCATGATTTTTTTCGCGACTACTCCTCGGGGGGAAAGACCGGCTCCCCGCTCCCCAGCACCGTGATCACGATCGCCTCCACCGGGCAGTTCTCCGCCGCCGCCAGCACCTGCTCGCCCGCGTCGGTGTCCGGCTCCAGGGGATGGGACTGGCGCGCGGAGTCCAGACGGAAGGCATCCGGGGCGTGGTTGACGCACTGCGCGGAGCCGATGCAGACCGAGCGGTCCACCTCGATGTGCCAGCGGTCGCCCATGCGCTACGCCTCCCCGTACCCGGCCGGCAGGTGGATCATCTTGTGCTCCAGGTACTCGCCGTACCCCTCGGGCCCGAACTCCCGGCCCAGGCCGGAGTTCTTGTAGCCGCCGAAGGGGCCGAGCATGTCGAGGCTGAAGGTGTTCACCGAGTACGTGCCGGTGCGCACCCGCCGGGCCACCTCGACGCCGTGCTCCACGTCCGCCGTCCACACGCTGCCGCTGAGCCCGTAGTCGGAGTCGTTCGCGATCTTCACGGCCTCGCTCTCGTCGCCGTACGGAAGCAGGCAGATGACCGGCCCGAAGATCTCCTCACGGGCGATCCGCATGGAGTTGTCGACGCCGCCGAAGAGGGTCGGCTCCACGTACCAGCCGCGGTCCAGGCCCGCCGGACGCCCGCCGCCGGCGAGGATCTTGGCGCCCTCCTCCTGGCCGATGCGGATGTAGTCGAGGTTGCGCTGCTGCTGGCGCCGGGCCACCAGCGGGCCGACCTGGGTCGCCGGGTCCAGCGGGTCGCCGACCGCCAGCGCGCTCGCCGCGGCGGCGAAGGCGTCGGCGAACTCGTCGTAGCGCGAGCGCGGCACCAGGATGCGGGTCTGGGCCACGCACGCCTGGCCGTTGTTCATCCAGGCGGCCTGGACGATCCCGGGCACGGCGGTGGCGAGGTCCGCGTCCGGCAGCACCACGGCCGCCGACTTGCCGCCCAACTCCAGCGTCACGCGTGTCAGATTGCGGGAGGCGACCTCCATGACGCGCTTCCCGGCCGCGACCGAGCCGGTGAAGGAGATCTTGTCGACCCCGGGGTGTCCGACGAGGTACTCGCTCACCTCGCGGTCCGCGGGCAGGATCGACAGCACACCCTCCGGCAGCCCGGCCTCGCGTGCGATCTCGCCGAGGATGTAGGCGTCCAGGGGCGACTCGGGCGACGGCTTGAGGACGACCGCGCAGCCGGTGAGCAGCGCGGGCGCGAGCTTCGCGGCGGCCACGAACTGCGGCACGTTCCACGGCACGACGGCCGCGACGACCCCGACGGGCTCGCGCCGCACGAGGATCTTCCCGAGGACGCCGTCGCGCCGCTCCTCGTAGGTGAAGTTCCGTGCGACCGTGATGGCCGCGTCCCAGACCATCATCGCGCCCAGCGCCTGCGCGAGGACGCTCCATGAGTACGGGGAGCCGTTCTCGGAGGAGATCACGCGGGCGATCTCCTCGTGCCGCACGGCGATCGCGTCCTTGATCCGGGTGACGACCTCGATCCGCTCGTCCAGCGTCATCCGCGGCCAGGGCCCCTCGTCGAAGGCCCGGCGCGCGGCGGCGACGGCCCGGTCGACGTCACCCCGGGCGGCGTGCGGCACCCGGCCGATGACCTCCTCGGTGTGCGGCGAGACCACCTCGATGACATCCGTGCCCAGGGGGTCGGTCAACTCCCCGCCGATGAACAGCTGTCCGTGTTCCACAAGCTCGGTCATGGCCGACTGCCTCCCGGGACTTCTCTGACGATCCATCAGATACCGAAACTGATACCAGTTCCAGTCGGCACAGTCCACGGGCGGGACGGAGGCGGAGTGCGCCAGTTGAAGGTCGACCGGGGCTACCTTCGGAACGTGTTCTAGTTATAGTTGACCGGAACACGGCGATTGGGGAGCCCATGGCACAGACGGCCGATCACGGCGGGGGCGTGCGGTCCCTCAGGGTTCCCATTCCGGACAACCCCCTCGGGCACACCCTGGTGTACGTCGTCGACACCGACCGGGGTCCGGTGCTGGTCGACACCGGCTGGGACGATCCGGGCTCCTGGGACGCCCTCAGCGAGGGGCTGGCGGAGTGCGGCACCTCACCCGCGGAGATCCACGGGGTCGTCGTCACCCACCACCACCCCGACCACCACGGCCTGTCCGGCGCCGTCCGCGAGGCGTCCGGGGCATGGATCGCCATGCACGCCGCCGACATCTCCGTGGTGCGGCGCACCCGGGAGAACCGGCCCGAGCGCTGGTTCGCGTACATGGCCGACAAACTCGCCACGGCCGGCGCCCCCGAGGAACACCTCGCCCCGCTGCGCGCCGCCCGTGGCCGCGCGAGCCTGCCGGGCCTCGCCCCCGCGCTGCCCGACCGCGAGATCGTCCCCGGCGAACTCCTCGACCTGCCCGGCCGCCGCCTGCGCGCGGTCTGGACCCCCGGGCACACGCCCGGTCATGTCTGCCTGCACCTGGAGGAGGACCATCCCGCCGGGCTCCCGGGCCACGGCCGCCTGTTCTCCGGCGACCACCTGCTCCCGGAGATCACCCCGCACATCGGCCTGTACGAGGACCCGGACGACACCACGGTGACCGATCCTCTGGGCGACTACCTCGACTCCCTGGAACGCATCGGCCGCCTCCGGCCCGCGGAGGTGCTCCCGGCCCACCAGCACCCGTTCACCGACGCGCCGGCCCGCGTGAACGAGCTGCTGGCGCACCACGAGGACCGGCTGACCGGCCTCCTGGCCCTGCTGACCACCCCGCTCACCCCCTGGCAGGTCGCCGAGCGCATGGAGTGGAACCGCCCCTGGGACCGCATCCCGTACGGCTCGCGGAACATCGCGGTCTCCGAGGCCGAGGCCCATCTGCGCCGGCTGGTCAAGCTGGGGCGGGCGGAGGCGGTGGCGGGCAGCGATCCCCTGACGTACGTGGCGGTTTGACCGGCGCGCGACACCTGCCGGGGACGGTCCCAGCCGCGGTCCCAGCCGCGGTCCCAGCCGCCCACGCCACCGGGGCCGCGGCGGTGGCGCTCCCGCGGTCAGGGGCCAGGGGCCAGCGGCCAGGGGTCAGTGCGGGGCCTTGCCGCCGCCGCGCGCCTGCTTCTCGGCCGCTTCCATCCGCTGGAACATCTCCCGGGCCCGCTCGGGCGGGAGTTCGCGGTCGAGGAGGGGCAGATAGACCTCTTCCTCCTTCGCGAAGTGCAGCGCGACGATCGCATGGAGGGAGTACAGAACGCGGCGCAGGTCCTCGCGGACGTCCGGGCCCGGGGCGGCCCGGTCCAGCCGGCCGCGGAGCCTGCCGAGTTCGGCGGTCAGGGTGCCGACCTGGGCGTGGTCGCGACGCATGGTGTCCGTCGCGCGCGTCTTCCCCCTGCCGGCGAGGAGGGAGTCCACCGTCGCGTACAGCACCCGGTCCTCGGCCACGGCGTGCGGGATCAGCCGTGTCGTGAGGAACGCGTACGAGGAGTCGGCCCGCTTGCGCTGCTCGTCCGGCGAGGCGGTGCCGACCGCCTCGGCCGCCGCGGCGAGCGCTTCGATCGACGGGACCAGCTCGCGATGCTCGGCGCGCAGCGGCTCGGTGACCGTGCCGCCGCTCGGCTGCGGCTCCGCGCCGCTTCCCGCGCCGGCCCATGCCCAGGCCGCGACACCCAGGGCGAGGGCTGCTGCGGAGGCTGTGACGGCGTTGACCCGATGTGCTCTCATGGCGCGACTCCTGCGGACCGCACTGCGTGACGGAAACGGAAGGCCACTCCCATCCTGTCCGAACAGCGCGCGAGGTGCGGGACGACGCTGCTCCATCCGGGGCGGTGACCGTGCGCGATGGGCAAGGACGGCTGAACGCTTGCCCGTCGGGGACGGCGGTGGATGCAATGTCCTGCATGCTCACGCAGGCGCCGCCCGCCACGGCGGGACGGGACGGACACGTGCCCCCGGGCCCGCCCCTCGGCGACGCGGACCTGCCACCCCATCGTCACGCGGGAGACGCCCACGTATGAACACCTCACCGTCGTCATCCGGAGCGGAGCGGGCTGACGGGCCGTCCGTGCAGATCGGCGCTCTCGTTCCGCTGACCCGGCCCGGCTGGGTCGAGGCGGGCCGGCACCTGCTTGCCGGACTCGAGCTGGCCGTTCGCGACGTCAACGGCGCCGGGGGGATCGCCGGAAGACCGCTGGAGCTGGTGGTCCGGGACACCGCGGCCGATCCGCAGCGGGCCGCGGCAGCGGTGGACGAACTGGCCCGCCTGGGCGTGGCCGCCCTGGCCGGGGAGTACCACAGCGTCGTCGCTCGCGCCGCCGCCGCCAGGGCCGACGCCCTCGGCCTGCCGTTCCTCTGCTCGTCGGCGGTGCTCGACGCGCTCACCGAACAGCCGACGGAGTGGGTCGCGCGCCTCTGCCCGGCGCAGTCCCACGGCTGGCGGATCTACGCGGACTTCCTCCTCGAGGCGGGCCACAGCCGCATCGCCGTGGTGACTCAGCCGAGCGTCTACTGGGCGTCGGGGACCCGCATTCTGCGGGAGTGTCTTGCCCCGCACGGCGGCACCGTCGTCGAACTCGACGCGGCCGCGCTCGCCCCCGCGGCCGTCCGCGACGCGCTCGTCGACCGTCGCGCGACGGCCCTCCTCCTTCTGGTCGGCCACCCGGAGCCGGCCGTGCCGATCGTCAGGTCCGTCCGCGGCGACCACCGCCTCGCCGAGATCATGATCGGCGCTCCGGCCGGGCAGCCGGAGTTCGCCCGATGGGCGGCCTCGCTGGGCGAGGACGGCTCGGCGATCCCGTTCTTGCGCTACCTGCCGGAGCGCCTCACCCCCCTCGGTGCGCGAGTCGGGACGACCCTTCGCGAGCGGCTGGGCGAAGGGCCCTCCTTCGTCGCCTTCGAGGGCTACGACACGGTCACCGTCCTCGCCGACGTGCTGCGTTCCCACGGCACGGACCGGGCGCGCATCGCCGCATCCTGGCCGCGCGTCGCCGTCGAGGGCACCCGCGGGCCGATCCGGTTCTCCCGGGTGCCGGGCGTCGGCGTGCGGCAATGGGCCTGGGCGCCGGTCCAGGTCGTCGACCGGGATCCGGCAAGCCCCGGTCGCTTCCGGATCCTGCACACCGGCTGAGGGAGCACCCGGGCCCGGCCGCCCGGATCCGCCGCACGCCCGGCCCCTGTCCGACGCCCGTCCCGCCATGGGGGACGGGCGGTCTGGGGGTCGTCCGTACCGGCCGCTAGAGTGAGCGGGTCGTCTCACTACCCGTACGAGGGGAAGCCGGTGCGAATCCGGCGCTGACCCGCAACCGTGAGCCGCTTCGGCGGTGAGCCGGAACACCTCGCACGGGATCGTGACTGGCTCACGCACACCGGCAGCCGCCGGTGCACGGCACCGTCGAGGTCTACGGAGCCGAGCCGCCCGGGGTGTCCCGTGCTGCCCGGCTCCCCGCAGGGAGAGGCACCCGCCGATCATGAACGTCCGCCGCAGCGCCGTGGCCCTGGCCGCCACCGCAGTGATCGGCGCCGCCGCGCCCGCCGCCGCCACCGGTCCGTCGCCGTCGCCGTCACCGGTGATCCCGTCGGGTCTGTACGGCAGCACCGACCCGACGTACGACGGCGTCTGGCGCCAGTCCCTCGCCCTGCTCGCACAGCACACGACGGGTGTGCGGCCCGCCGCCCGGGCCGTGGACTGGCTGGCCGGACAGCAGTGCGCGAACGGGGCGTTCGCGGCGTTCCGCGCGAACCCGGGCACGCCCTGCGACGCCAAGCTCATGGTCGACACCAACAGCACGGCCGCCGCCGTCCAGGCCCTCACCGCGCTCGGCGGACACGACGCGGCGACCGGCAAGGCCGTCGCCTGGCTGAAGTCCGTGCAGAACAAGGACGGCGGCTGGGGATACACGCCGGGCGGCGCCAGCGACGCCAACTCCACGTCCGTCGTGATCGGTGCGCTCGCGGCCGCGGGCGCGAATCCCGCACAGGTCCACGCGGACGGCGGCGACGGCACGACACCGCAGCAGCTGCTCGCGTCGTGGTCCGTACCGTGCGGCGGACACGGCGGGGGCGCGCTCGCCTACCAGCCGGACAAGCACGGGAAGCTGGCGCCCAACGCGGACGCGACGGCGGCCGGTGTGCTGGCCGCCCTCGGCAAGGGATTCGTGGCGTCGGCCGGGAAGGCACCGCGGCAGGAGTCCGGCTGCGCCGGCTCCGGCAAGCCGCTCACCTCGCGCGAGGTGGCGGCCAACGGCGCCGCCTACCTGGCCGGGGCCACGGCCGCGACCGGCCACCTCACCTCCGCACTGCCCGGCGCCGGTGACCAGCCCGACTACGGCAACACGGCGGACGCGGTGGTCGCGCTCGCCGCGCAGGGCCGGACCGAGGCCGCGCAGAAGCCCTACGCCTGGCTCGAGAAGAACTCCGCGCAGTGGGCGCGGCAGAGCGGACCGGCCGCGTACGCCCAGCTGATCCTCGCCGCGCACGCGATGGGCGCCGACCCCCACCGCTTCGGCGGCACGGACCTGGTCACCGCGCTCAACGGGACGGGTCCTGCCCCGCAGGCGGCCGAGCGGAGCGACGGCACCGGCAGGAACGCCCGGTCCGGCTCGGACTCGGGGCCCGCCGTCTGGTGGATCGTCGGCGTCGGCCTCGTCGCCGGCATCGGCGTCGGCTTCCTGTTGTCCGGCCGCACCAGGAAGCGGCGGCAGCCGTGATCCGCCGCGGTGCGACCGCCGCGGTCGTGGCCCTGCTGGTACTGCTGGCCGGGGGCCCGGCGCACGCCGTCGGCTACCGGTACTGGTCCTTCTGGGAGCGGCAGGGGCAGGCGTGGACGTACGCCACCCAGGGCCCGTCGACCGCGCGCCCCGCCGACGGGGACGTCCAGGGCTTCCGGTTCGCCGTCAGCCAGGACTCCCAGGACGCCGAGAAGCCGCGCGGGAGGGCGGACTTCGCCGCCGTCTGCGCGGCGACGCCCGCGCGGGACGGCCACAAGCGGGTGGCGCTGGTCATCGACTTCGGCACCGCGGCGGACGCCCCTTCGGACGAGGCCCCGCCGGCCCCGCGCACGGTCTGCGCCCGCGTCCCCGAGGACGCGACGACGGCGGACGCGCTGGCGGCGGTGGCCGAGCCGCTCCGCTACGACACCAACGCCCTGCTGTGCGCGATCGCCGGATACCCGGCCCGGGGGTGCGGCGAGCAGGTACGGGACACGGCGCCCCGGTCGACGGCGCCGCGGGGGACGGCGTCCCCGCGGACGGATCCGGGCACGCCGCGCCACGGCCCGTCCGTGGGGGTCCTCGTGGGCGCCGCCGCCGTGGCCGCCCTGGCCGCGGCCGCGATATGGCAGGCCCGCCGCCGCCGGAGCTGACGATGGCATCCCGTCCCCGCCGCGCCCGGCCGACGCTGCACGCGGGCGCCTGGTGGCTGTGGGCGCTCGGTCTCGCCACGGCCGCCACCCGCACCACCAACCCCCTCCTGCTGGGCCTCCTCGTCGCCGTGTCCGCCTACGTCGTCGCGGCGCGCCGCACCGCCGCCCCCTGGTCCCGCTCCTACGCGGCCTTCGCCCGGCTCGGTCTCGCCGTCCTGGCCGTCCGCCTCCTGTTCGCCGTGGTCCTCGGCTCGCCCCTGCCGGGCACCCACACCGTCCTCACCCTCCCCGAAGTCCCCCTGCCGCACTGGGCGCAGGGCATCCGCATCGGCGGCCGGGTCACCGCCGAGGCCCTCGTCTTCGCCCTGTACGACGGTCTCAGGCTCGCGACCCTGCTCGTCTGCGTCGGCGCCGCGAACGCCCTCGCCAACCCGGCCCGGCTGCTGAAGTCCCTTCCGGGCGCCCTGTACGAGGCGGGGGTCGCGGTCGTCGTCGCGCTCACCTTCGCCCCGCATCTCGTCGCCGACGTACGGCGCCTGCGTGCGGCCCGCCGGCTGCGCGGCCGTCCCGACCGGGGGCTGCGCGGGCTGCTGCAGGTCGGACTGCCGGTGCTGGAGGGCGCGTTGGAGCGTTCGGTCGCGCTCGCCGCCGCGATGGACGCACGCGGCTACGGCCGCACCGCCGACGTCCCGCCCGGTGTCCGCCGCACCACCACCGCGCTCACGCTGGGCGGCCTGCTCGGGGTGTGCGCGGGCACGTACGGGCTGCTCACCGCGGAAGGGGGCGGCTACGGCCTGCCCGTCCTGCTCGCCGGGCTGATCGCCGCGCTCGCCGGGCTGCGGCTCGGGGGCCGCCGGTCGCCGCGCACGCGCTACCGGCCGGACGTGTGGGACGCACGGGCGTGGCTGGTCGCCGGGTCGGGTGGCGCGGCGGCGGCGCTGCTGGCGGTGTCCGCGGCCACCGACCCGGCCGCCCTGCATCCCGGTGTCATTCCCCTCACCGCCCCGGCGCTTCCCCTGCTCCCCGCCGCGGCGGTGCTGCTCGGTCTGCTGCCCGCGTTCGTCACCCCTGCCCCCGAGGAGCCCGCGTGATCCGCTTCGAGAACGTCTCCGTGCGGTACGAGGGGTCGGCCGAACCCGCGGTCCAGGGCGTCGACCTCACGGTCCCGGAAGGCGAACTGGTGCTGCTCGTCGGACCCTCCGGGGTCGGCAAGTCGACGGTGCTCGGGGCGGTGAGCGGGCTGGTCCCGCACTTCACGGGCGGTACCCTGCGCGGCCGGGTCACGGTGGCCGGGCGCGACACCCGTACCCACAAGCCGCGGGAACTGGCGGACGTGGTGGGCACGGTGGGGCAGGACCCGCTGTCGCACTTCGTGACCGACACGGTGGAGGACGAACTCGCCTACGGCATGGAGTCGCTGGGGCTCGCCCCGGACGTCATGCGGCGGCGGGTCGAGGAGACCCTGGACCTGCTCGGGCTGGCCGCCCTGCGGGACCGGCCGATCGCCGATCTGTCCGGTGGGCAGCAGCAACGCGTCGCGATCGGCTCGGTGCTCACTCCGCACCCGAAGGTCCTCGTCCTGGACGAGCCCACGTCCGCGCTGGACCCGGCGGCGGCCGAGGAGGTCCTGGCCGTGCTGCAACGGCTCGTCCACGACCTCGGCACGACGGTCCTGCTGGCCGAGCACCGGCTGGAACGGGTCGTCCAGTACGCCGACCGGGTCGTTCTGCTGCCGGCCCCCGGCGCCCGTCCCGTCCTCGGCACCCCGGCGGAGGTGATGGCCGTCTCCCCGGTGTACCCGCCGGTGGTGGACCTGGGCCGACTGGCTGGCTGGTCGCCGCTGCCCCTGACCGTCCGCGACGCCCGCCGCCGCGCGCAGTCCCTGCGCGAACGGCTCGCGAACCCCACACCAGCGGACCCGCAGCGGCCACGACCCGCGAACCAAACACCCGCGAACCCGCAGGAGCCGACCCCCGCGGGCCCCGCGCCCGCCGGCGGGCGGCAGCCGGGCCCCCCGGACACCACACCCGCGGACGCCCAGCAACCGGGCTCCGCGGGCCCCACACCCGACGACCGGCGGCAACCGGGCCCCACGGACGCCACACCCGCGAACCCGCAGCAACCGGGCTCCGCGCGCACCACACCCGACGACCGACGACAGCCGCGCCCCACGGACACCACACCCGCGGACCCGCAGGAGCCGACCCCCGCGGCCCCCGCGCCCGCGGGCCCCGCGCCCGCCGGCGACCCGGGATCCCGGCCGGACGAGGGCGGGCGTTCGTGCAGCGCCGGGGCTCCCGTCCGCCGTCGGTTCCTGCGCCGGCGCAGCGCCGCCCCGGCTCCCTCGACGCCCTGTCCTCCCGCGGTCGTGACGGCCCTCGCCGTCCGCCGCGGCCGCGTCGAGGCCCTGCGCCACGTCGACCTCGCCGTCGCGCCGGGCGAGACCGTGGCGCTGATGGGGCGCAACGGCGCCGGGAAGTCCACGCTGCTCGCCGCACTCGTCGGGCTCGTCGAACCGGCCCGCGGGTCCGTCCGCGTCGGCGGGGCGGCGCCGCACGGCACCGCACCCCGCGACCTGGTGCGGCGCGTGGGCCTCGTACCGCAGGAGCCGAGGGACCTGCTGTACGCGGACACGGTGGCCGCCGAATGCGCGGCTGCGGACCAGGACGCGGCCGCCGCCCCCGGCAGCTGCCGGGCGCTGGTGGCCGAGCTGCTGCCGGGCGTGGCGGACGACGCGCATCCCCGGGACCTGTCGGAGGGGCAGCGGCTGGCCCTCGCGCTCGCCGTCGTCCTCACCGCCCGGCCCCCGCTGCTGCTCCTGGACGAGCCGACGCGAGGGCTGGACTACGCGGCGAAGGCCCGCCTCGTGGCCGTGCTGCGCGGGCTGGCCGCCGAGGGGCACGCCATCGTGCTGGCCACCCACGACGTGGAGCTGGCCGCCGAGCTCGCCCACCGTGTGGTGATCCTGGCGGACGGCGAGGTCGTCGCCGACGGTGCCACCGCCGAGGTGGTCGTCGGCTCGCCCGCCTTCGCGCCGCAGGTGACGAAGGTGCTGGCGCCGCAGCGGTGGCTCACGGTGGCCCAGGTCCGTCAGGCGCTGTCGTCATGACGTCCCGCCGCCCCCGCCCCGCCGCCCCGCCGTCCGAGCGCTCCCGGCCGCGTCCGGGCACCGTCGCCCAGGCCCGTGCCGTCCGTCTCGGTCCCCGTTCCCTCGCCGCCCTGGCCCTGGTGAGCGCGGTCGGGGCCGCGGGTTTCCTCTGGCCGCTGTTCGCCGATCCCTCCTCACAGCTCGGGACGCACACCCAGGACGCTCCCTGGTTGTTCGCGGGGCTGCTCCTGCTGCTCGTCGCGGTCGTGGCGGCGACGATCTCCGAGTCGGGACTCGGCGCGAAGGCCGTGGCCATGCTCGGCGTGCTGGCCGCGACGGGCGCGGCCCTGCGGCCGATCGGCGCCGGGACCGCCGGCATCGAGCCGATGTTCTTCCTGATGGTGCTGAGCGGGCGGGTGCTCGGGCCGGGGTTCGGCTTCGTGCTCGGCGCCGTGACGATGTTCGCGTCGGCGCTGCTGACGGGCGGGGTCGGTCCGTGGCTGCCGTTCCAGATGCTGGCCATGGGCTGGTTCACGCTGGGCGCGGGGCTGCTGCCGGGTGCCGACCGGCTGCGGGGGCGGGGCGAGCTGGTCATGCTCGCCGGCTACGGGTTCGGGGCCGCGTTCGTGTACGGCACGGTGATGAACCTGGCGGGCTGGCCCTTCATGGGCGCGCTCGCCTCGGGCATCGCCTACGACCCGCACGCCGGGCTCGCCGCCAACCTCGCCCGCTTCCTCGCGTACTGCACGGCCACGTCGCTGGGCTGGGACCTGGGCCGTGCCGTGGTCACGGTCGTGCTGACGTGCTCCCTCGGCCCCGCCGTGCTCAAGGCGCTGCGCCGGGCGACCCGGCGTGCGGCCTTCGAGAGCCCGGTCACCTTCGAACCGCGGTAGCGCGTGCCGTCGGTCACCTGTCCGCCTCCCGCCTGTGACCCCGGCCACCGCCCAACTCCCGCGCGTGCGGCGCCGGTCACATCCGTACCCGTCCATGGCGTGACCCCGGCCACAGCCGGGCCGAGACCTGGGTCACACCGTGACCGGCCCGCCTGCGACCGGGGTCACACCGCTTCGCTGCGGTGCGCAGTGCTTCGACGGCGATCCGTGACCGAAACCGTGAGGAGCCCCACGTGACGGGGGTCACCTACGAGGTGGGGTCGTAGATCCAAGTTCATGACATGTCCGCGTCAATCTGCCCTCTGACCTGGGCAATGAGAGCCACGTCACACGAGCGGCGCTCACCGCGAATGCGGCCACCACTAGTAAAAGGGGTCATTGCGGACGTTTCGTTCAGCTGCTTCTCTGGATCTCGTCGACAGGCGCCGACAAGCCCACCGGGCCCGACGCCCAGGCAAGCCCCCACCACCTTCGCGTGGTTCCGGCATGCCGCGACACCCCCGTCCCCGACCGAAAAGGTGCCCCGTGTCCGTCTCCTTCATCCGTCGCATCGCCTCCCCGAAGAAGGCCATTGCCGCCGCCGCCATCGCCGCCGCCACGACCGGCATGGTCCTCACCTCGGCCCCCGCTCAGGCCGCCACCACCTCGGCTTCCTCTGCACAGGCGATCGCGCACAAGATGATCCCGGACGCCGCGCAGTACGAGGCATTCAACAAGATCGTCTCTCACGAGAGCGGCTGGAACGTCCACGCCACCAACTCGTCGTCCGGCGCCTACGGCCTGGTCCAGGCGCTGCCCGGCTCGAAGATGGCGTCCGCCGGCTCCGACTGGAAGCACAACCCGGCCACCCAGATCAAGTGGGGCCTGGACTACATGAACTCCCGCTACGGCAGCCCCGCCAAGGCGTGGAACTTCTGGCAGACCCACCACTGGTACTGATCGGGCCCACACCCCGGAACAGCCCCGAAGGCGGCGGTCCCCCCGGACCGCCGCCTTCGGGCGCTCCACCTCCGGAAGGGGTGGGGTGGCTAGTGCCCCAACAGGCAACGTTCGCCCCGTCGCGGCGTCCGGCACGCACTCTCGCCGCACCGGGCACAAGCCCACGTACATCCAGTACGAGGACTTGCACCCGGCACACCGAGAGCACGCACCGGACGCCGCTCCTTGGCGGGCGAACGTTGCCTGCCGGGGCACTAGAGGCGCTGGATGATCGTGCCGGTGGCCAGGGCGCCGCCCGCGCACATCGTGATCAGGGCGAACTCCTTGCCGGTGCGCTCCAGTTCGTGCAGCGCCGTCGTGATGAGCCGGGCGCCCGTCGCTCCGACCGGGTGTCCGAGCGCGATCGCGCCGCCGTTGACGTTCACCTTCTCCAGGTCCTGTTCGAAGACCTGCGCCCAGCTCAGCACCACCGACGCGAACGCCTCGTTGATCTCGACGAGGTCGATGTCCTTCAGCGTCATGCCCGCCTTCCCGAGCACCGCGCGGGTCGCGTCGACCGGCCCGTCCAGGTGGAAGTGCGGGTCGGCGCCGACCAGCGCCTGCGCGACGATCCGTGCCCGCGGGCGCAGCTTCAGCGCCCGCGCCATCCGCTTCGACGCCCACATGACCGCCGCCGCGCCGTCGGATATCTGGGAGGAGTTGCCCGCCGTGTGCACGGCCGTCGGCATGATCGACTTGAGTGCGGCAAGACCCTCCATCGAGGTGTCCCGCAGCCCCTCGTCCCGGTCCACGAGCCGCCACATGCCCTGTCCGGCCCGCTGCTCCTCCTCGGTCGTCGGCACCTGCACCGCGAACGTCTCGCGCTTGAAGCGCTCCTCCGACCAGGCGATCGCCGCCCGCTCCTGCGAGACGAGCCCGAGGGAGTCCACGTTCTCGCGGGTCAGACCCCGGCGCCGGGCGATCCGCTCCGCCGCCTCGAACTGGTTCGGCAGGTCCACGTTCCACTCGTCCGGGAACGGCTTGCCCGGCCCGTGCTTGGACCCCGAGCCGAGCGGCACCCGCGACATGGCCTCGACGCCGCAGCTGATCCCGATGTCGATGACGCCCGCCGCGACCATGTTGGCCACCATGTGGGACGCCTGCTGCGAGGAGCCGCACTGGCAGTCCACGGTCGTCGCCGCGGTCTCGTACGGCAGTCCCATGGCCAGCCAGGCCGTGCGCGCCGGATTCATGGACTGTTCGCCGGCATGCGTCACCGTGCCGCCGACGATCTGTTCGACGCAGTCGGCATGGATGCCGGTGCGGCCGAGCAGTTCACGGTAGGTCTCGCCCAGCAGATAGGCGGGATGCAGATTGGCGAGCGCGCCACCGCGCTTGCCGATGGGAGTGCGTACGGCTTCGACGATCACGGGTTCCGCGGCCATGGGGGGCTCGTCCTCTCCTCGGTCACCCGCGCGGCGCGGGCGTCCCGGCCCACCCGCCACGCAGAACTAGTACGCGTTCTAGTTATGCGTGCAGTCTGCTGACACTGCGTCCGCAACCGCAAGGGTCTTGCAGCCTCGGAAGTCGTGATCTGCACGAATCCCCCACGCAATTCGGGACGTCGCACCCCTTGCGACTTGTAGAACCCGTTACTACCTTCACGGAAACTTCCTGATGGTCCGTCAGAATGGTGGGAGTCGCCGATGCCCTGTCCCGCGCTGCCCGACGGGTTCGACTTCACCGACCCCGATGTGCTGCACCACCGCGTCCCCCTCCCGGAGTTCGCCGAGCTGCGCCGGGTCGAACCCGTGCACTGGATACCCCAGCGAGCCGGCCTCGCCGGCTTCCAGGACGAGGGGTACTGGGCCGTCACCCGGCACGCGGACGTCAAGTACGTCTCCACGCACCCGGAGATCTTCTCCTCGTACCTCAACACCGCGATCATCCGCTTCAACGAGCACATCGAGCGCGACGCGATCGACGCCCAGCGCCTGATCATGCTGAACATGGACCCGCCCGAGCACACCCGGGTGCGCCAGATCGTGCAGCGCGGCTTCACCCCGCGCTCCATCCGGGCCCTGGAGGAGAGGCTGCGCGCCCGCGCGTACGCCATCGCGCGGGGCGCCCTCGCCCACCGGGGACCCTTCGACTTCGTCACCGAGGTCGCCTGCGAACTCCCCCTCCAGGCCATCGCCGAGCTGATCGGGGTCCCGCAGGAGGACCGGACGAAGATCTTCGACTGGTCCAACAAGATGGTCGCCTACGACGACCCCGAGTACGCCATCACGGAGGAGGTCGGGGCCGAGTCGGCCATCGAGATCATCGCCTACGCGATGAACATGGCCGCCGACCGCAAGCAGTGCCCGGCCAAGGACATCGTCACCACCCTGGTGGCCGCGGAGGACGAGGGCAACCTCACCTCCGACGAGTTCGGGTTCTTCGTGCTGATGCTGGCCGTCGCCGGCAACGAGACCACCCGCAACGCGATCACGCACGGCATGCACGCCTTCCTCACCCACCCCGACCAGTGGGACCTCTACAAGCGGGAGCGTCCCTCGACCACGGCCGAGGAGATCGTCCGCTGGGCCACCCCGGTGGTGTCCTTCCAGCGCACGGCCACCCAGGACACCGAGCTGGGCGGCCGGCAGATCAGGAAGGGCGACCGGGTCGGCCTGTTCTACTCCTCCGCCAACCACGACCCCGAGGTCTTCGACGACCCGGGCCGGTTCGACATCACCCGCGACCCCAACCCGCACCTCGGCTTCGGCGGCGGAGGCCCGCACTACTGCCTCGGCAAGTCCCTGGCGGTGCTGGAGATCGACCTCATCTTCAACGCCATCGCCGACACGATGCCGGACCTCAGGCCGGCCGGCGACCCGCGCCGTCTGCGCTCCGCCTGGATCAACGGTGTCAAGGAACTGCGGGTGACGGCCGGCTGACACGCTCGGGCCGCCGGCATCCCGGCGCCGTCGGCCCGTCCCGGGGGGGGGCAGGGGCACCCCCTGCGCCCCGCCCCTGCCTCCCCCGGCCATGACGGCGCGCGGCGACCGGACGACGACCGGACGGCGACCGGACGGCGGCGACCGGCCGACAGGCAGCGTCCGCGGGCAACCAGACGGTCGGCTCCGGGTGTGCGCCGGCAGGACACCCCACTGCCGCCGCGCGTCCGGACGCGCTCATGTGCTGCCGTTCGGGCCGATGATGTCCTCCCGAGAGGCCGAGGTGGTCCCCCTCGCGCACGTCGGTCCGGGCTGTGCCGACAGTCCGCCCGTCGGGCGGGAGGTGTCGGGGCGGTGCCACTGCCCGGGAAGCCCCGGAGCCCTCGCACACCCGTCGCCCCGCGGCCGTCCGGCGACGGGCCCGTGCTCGCTCTCCCGGCAGGGCGCGAGCACCGCCCGCGGCCCCGACAGCAGCCGTGTGAGCGCGAAGCCCGCGCCCACCACGGCCGCGCCGCCCGCCGCGTCCAGCACCCAGTGGTTGGCGGTGGCCACGATCGCGGAGACCGTGCACAGCGGATGGAGCAGGCCCAGCGCCTTCACCCGCCGTCGGGGGGCCAGCGCCGCGATCACGACGCCGCACCACAGGGACCAGCCGAAGTGCAGGGACGGCATGGCGGCGTACTGGTTGGTGACCGCCGTCATCACCCCGTAGTCGGGCCGCGCGAAATCCTGCACGCCGTGCACGGTGTCGATGAAGCCGAATCCCGGCATCAGCCGCGGCGGGGCGAGCGGGTAGAGCCAGAAGCCGAGGAGACCGAGCAGCGTGGCGAAGCCGAGCGAGGTGCGCGCCCACCGGTAGTCCGCCGGCCGACGGGCGTAGAGCACACCGAGGACGGCCAGCGGGACCACGAAGTGGAACGACTCGTAGTAGAAGCCGAGGAAGTGCTCCAGCCGCGGCACCGTCACCACCGTCCGGTTGGCCCAGTGCTCGACGTCGATGGACAGGGCCTTCTCGATCGCGTGGATCTCGTGCCCGTGCGCCTCCGCGGTGGCCCGGCTGCCGGTCGCGGTCAGCCGCACCCAGGAGTAGGCGGCGTAGCAGAGCCGGATCAGCAGCAGCTCGAACAGCAGGTTGGGGCGGCTGAGCACACGCCGCCACAGCCGCGCCGACGGCACCCGGGAGGGCCGGGCCGGCACGGGCGGGGCGTACACGGCGGGCCGCGGCGACCGGTAGGCGGGGGACGCGCGCTCCAGGAACGGCACGGCGCAGGCGGCGGCCAGCGCCGCCAGCAGGATGACGTTGTCGCGCAGCGGGTGCAGCGCCGCCGTGTTCGGGATCAGGGTCTTCGCCGGCAGCGTCATCACCAGGACCACGGCCAGCGGCCACACGTACCGGTCGGAGGTGCGGCCGCCCACCCTCCCGACCACCGCAGGCAGCACCCACAGCAGCTGGTGCTGCCAGGTCGTCGGCGACACGGCCACCGCCACACAGCCGGTCACGGCCACGGCCAGCAGCGGTTGGCCGTCGCGCGCGTACCGCACGGCACGGCGCAGGCCCACGGCGGCGACGGCCGCACCCAGCACCAGGAAGAGGCCGATCTCCAGCGGTCCGGTGAGACCCAGCCGCAGCAGCGCGCCGTGCAGGGACTGGTTGGCGTGGTCGTCCGCCTT
The DNA here is from genome assembly GCF_042869095.1 of Streptomyces sp. NPDC007264. Taxonomy (NCBI): domain Bacteria; kingdom Bacillati; phylum Actinomycetota; class Actinomycetes; order Kitasatosporales; family Streptomycetaceae; genus Streptomyces; species Streptomyces sp. NPDC007264. Next base: position 213,523 of record NZ_JBIAFD010000004.1, on the reverse strand, counting down.
GCCGCCGAGGCCCACGCCCACCGGATGGTGCGCCCAGTAGGTGTACGAGTCGTGCGGCATCGCCGCCCAGGCGAGGGCCGTGCACAGCGCGAAGGTGACGGCGGTGGAGGCGGCGGCCCGGCGGCGGCCGGTGAACCACGGCAGCGGCGCGAACAGCAGCAGGGTCGGCTGCAGCGCCGCTCCCACCCCGATCAGTACGCCGCTCCGGCGCTCCCCGCGCGCCACGAGACAGCCGAGCAGGACCAGCAGGACCGGGATGATGCTGGTCTGTCCCAAGTGGATGGTGTCGCGCACCGGGAGCGACAGCATCAGCAGGCTGATCGCCACGGGAGCGGCGAGCAGCGAGGTCCGCCGGCTCACGGGCTGCGGCAGGGCCCGCGCGGCGACCAGGCCCAGCGCCACGACCAGCAGGAGCGTGCCGAAGGTCCAGGCCCAGCCGAGGGCCTGCTCGGCCGATCGGACGAGCGGGGTGAGGACCAGTCCCCCGAAAGGGGTACCGGTGAAACGGGTCGAGTCGTACAGCGAGCCGTTGAGGTGCAGCACGCCGCCGGCTCCGACCCAGGTCTCCGGATCGGTGAGGCGGTCGCCCCTGGGGGTGCGCAGGACGGCGGCGACCTGCCGGGCCGCGAGGAGTGCGGCGAGCAGCCACATGCCGAGGCGGACCGCAGCCAGCCTCGATGTCGCCGTACCCGTGGCCCCCGCTGCCAAGACACTGCCCGTCCGCCCGCCGTGTTCCACCTTCGCCACGCCCCGTCGACCCTCCCGCCCCGTGCGTCCCCTATGTCATCAGTTGTCCGAACCTTATGAGTTCGGCGGGACCCTCGGCGCGAGACGCGGGCGACCGTCGCGACCACCACGGGTGCTCACGGGGGCGCGTTCCGACCGTCGCACCGGCGCCGGGTCCGGCCCACCGGCCGCACTCACCGCGGCCCGACAGCCGACGGCGCCGGGTGCCGCGGTGCCGGCCGCCGGGGCCCTGACGGCCGCGCTGCGGCGTCACACGGGCGGCACGGGGTGGCGCGGGGTGGCGCGGGGCGGCACAGGGCGGCACGGGGTGGCAGGGGTGGCACGGGGTGGCGCCTCCGCCGCCCCTGCCCTGCACGCCGGGCGCCCGCGCGGCGCGCGAGGGTCGCCATCACCTCGCCCGATCGGCTGACGCCCCTCGATCGGGTGATCTCCGCGCCCGCGGTGCCTCACCCCGGCTATATTCGTTAGCGGCCCTACTTAGCCTCTCTAACTGCTCTCTGTCCGGACACGCCGGAAAGGCATGATGCATGAGCACGGCACAACAGCTCTGGGACGACGTCGACGCCTACTTCACCTCGCTGCTCTGCCCCACCGACGAGGTGCTCACCGCGGCCCTGCGGGACAGCGACGCGGCCGGACTCCCGGCCATCAGCGTCGCGCCGAACCAGGGCAAGCTGCTCCAGCTCCTCGCCCGGCTCCAGGGCGCGCGCCGCGTCCTGGAGATCGGCACGCTCGGCGGCTACAGCACGATCTGGCTGGGCCGCGCCCTGCCCGAGGACGGCCGGCTGATCACGCTCGAGTACGACGCCGGGCACGCGGAGGTCGCCCGCCGCAACCTCGCGCGGGCGGGCCTGGAGGGGATCACCGAGGTGCGCGTCGGCCCCGCGCTGGAGTCGCTGCCGAAGCTCGCCGAGGAGCGGCAGGAGCCGTTCGACCTGGTCTTCATCGACGCGGACAAGGCCAACAACGCGCGCTACGTGGAATGGGCCCTGAAGCTCACCCGCCCCGGCAGCCTGATCGTGCTCGACAACGTGGTGCGCGGCGGCCGGGTCACCGACGCCGGCAGCGAGGACCCCAGCGTGCGGGGCACCCGGGCCGCGCTCGAACTGATCGCCACGCACCCGCGGCTGAGCGGCACGGCGGTCCAGACGGTGGGCACCAAGGGGCACGACGGGTTCGCCCTGGCGCGCGTCCTGGACTGACCCGCCGGGCCCCGCTACACCTCGTGGAAGAAGCCCACGTTGACGCTGCGGGGGGCCGTGCGGTCCTGGATGATCAGCTCGCCCGAGCCGCCGCGCGGGAGCTTGGCGGTGCCGCCGTACGGCAGGGGCTGGGCGGCGAGGCCGGCCAGGGTCAGCAGTACCTCGGAGGAGGGCTCGGCGTGCGAGCCGCGCAGCCAGGTGACCTGCCAGCCCCCGTCGGGCCCGCACTGGAACTCGAGGTGGACGCGCGAGACGAACAGCCAGTCGTCCGGAGTGGCCAGCCGGCACACGGACTTGTCCCTGCCCACCCGCAGCACAGAGCCCGGGTCGCTGGGGGCGTCGGCCATCAGCATCCCGGCCGTCGCCCCGGCGTCCTCCCCGGACACCGAGGCCATGGTGAGTTCGAGCACGTGCGCTCCTCCTGAGTGCGGCGGTCAAGTGGTCCGCGGGCGGCCCGTACGGTGTACCGCCTGCGGAATGATAATTCGCCCGATCACCCCGTCGGGTGACATCCGGCACAATGGATCCATGACCGAGCGCAAGCCACCCGGCGTCAGCTTCGAGTCCTATGCCGACCAGCAGATCCGCGACGCCGAGGCGCGCGGGGAGTTCTCGAACCTCCCCGGCGCGGGCAAGCCGTCACCGGCCCTCGCGGAGACGGAATACGACGAACTGTGGTGGATCAAGCGGAAGATGGCCCGCGAAGGGATCGCGGTGCTGCCGCCGACACTGGCGCTGCGCAAGGAGGCGGAGGACACCCTGGCGGCGGCCGCGGCGGCGCCCTCCGAGCAGGTGGTGCGCCGGCTGGTCGAGACCCTCAACGCGAAGATCCGCGCCATGATGTTCCAGCCGCCGCCCGGCCCGCCGCTGGGCCTGAAGCCGTACGACGTCGAGGAGATCGTCCGGGACTGGCACGAACGCCGACAGGGGTGAGGACGCCCGCCCCCGTCCTCGCACAGCCGCGCCCCCGATATCCGGTTGCGTTCCCCGCCCGGTCCCTTCCGACAATGTCCGCCATGACCTGGACCGTTGCCCCGGAGCCCTACGATTCCCCCGTCGCCGCCGCCCTCTGGCGGGCGTACTACACGGAGGTCAGCGACCGCTGGTACCTCCTGCACGAGGGGCGCCGCACCGACCCCGCGGAACTGGAGCGCGAGATCGCCGCGGACACCGGCGCCTCTCTGGCCCCGCCGTGCGGGGTGCTCATGGTGGCGCGGTACGAGGGCAAGCCGGCGGGCACCGCGGGCGTCCGTCTGACGGACCAGGACACCGCAGAACTCAAGCGGGTCTTCGTGCACCGGGAGTGGCGCGGCAAGGGCGGCGCCCCGCTCCTCGTGTCCGCCGCCGAGGACGCGGCCCGGGCGCTCGGCGCGCGGCGGATGGTGCTCGACACCCGCCACGACCTGGTGGAGGCCCGCGCCCTGTACGCCCGCCTCGGCTATGCGGAGACCGACCCGCACAACGACCAGCCGTACGCGGAACACTGGTTCGGCAAACAGCTGTCGTAGCGCCCCAGGGGCAACCCTAGGCCCTGTCGTTTGGATCATCCCGGCGTCGCGGGGTGGCGCCGGGCCCCACAGTCGGCCTGATCCGAACGACAGGGCCTAGCTAGGCCGGGCGCCGGGGTGAGCGTGGGTTCGCGCCCTCGTGCGGGCGTTCCGCGTCCGAGCCGCACAACTCCGCGTTCAGTTCCTGGACCAGCTTGATCAGATCGGTCGGGCGGTCCGGCCCCCACCAGTCCCCGAGCAGCTCGGCCAGGGATTCCTCGCGGGCGGCGGCCAGGCGCTCGGCGACCTCGAGGCCCTCCTCGGTGAGGACGAGGTCGAGCCCCTCACGCACGGCCAGGTGCCGCTCCTCCACCTGCCGTTCGGCGGCGAGGACGACGTCCAGCGGGACCGCGCTGCGCTCGGCGAGCATGCCCGGCTCGGCCCAGCCGTACTTCTTCATCCGCAGCAGCAGCCAACTCGCCGCGGGCAGCAGGTCGTACCCGGCCCGGCGGGTGATCTTCTGGTAGATCTCGTGCCGCCCCTCCCGTGAGCCGAGGACGGACAGTGCCCGGCACACCTCCTCGTACGACGAACGCTGCACCGGGTTGCTCGCCAGCGTCTCCGTCACGTCCGGCGCCGTCACCGAGCCGCGCAGCCTGTCCTCGCGCAGGAACCAGGCCAGCACGAAGCCGAGGAGGGCGACCGGGGCCGCGTAGAGGAAGACATCGGTGATCGACGACGCGAACGCGTGCAGCACGGCGGGCCGCAGGGCTGCGGGCAGGGCCGCGAGGCCGCGCGGGTCGGCCTTCAGGGTGTCCGCGGTGACGCCCGCCGGGAGCGGCCGCCCGGCGAGCGCCTCCGTGAGCCGGCCGCCGAGGCGGCTCGCGAAGACCGCGCCGAAGACGGCCACGCCGAACGAGGCGCCGATGGAGCGGAAGAAGGTGGCGCCTGAGGTGGCCACGCCGAGGTCCCCGTAGGCCACGGCGTTCTGCACGATCAGCACCAGGACCTGCATCACGAGGCCGAGGCCCAGCCCGAAGACGAAGAAGTAGCCGCTCATCTCCACGGTGCTGCTGTGCTCGTCGAGCCGGTGGAGCAGGAGCAGCCCGATCGTGGTGACGGCGGTGCCCGTGACCGGGAAGACCTTCCACCGGCCGGTGCGGCTGACGATCTGGCCCGAGGCGGTCGAGGACAGCAGCATGCCCGCCACCATCGGCAGCATGTGCACGCCGGACATGGTCGGGCTCACCCGCTGGACGACCTGGAGGAAGGTCGGCAGATAGGTCATCGCCCCGAACATGGCGAAACCGACGATGAAGCTGATGACGGCGGAGAGCGTGAACGTGCGGATGCCGAAGAGCTTCAGCGGCAGGACGGGCTCGGCCGCCGCGCGCTCGACCGGCACGAAGGCCAGCAGCAGAACGGCGCCGAGGGCCACGAGGCCGATGATCTGCGGCGATCCCCAGTCCCAGGTGGTGCCGCCGAGAGAGGCGACCAGCACCAGGCAGGTGGCGACGGCGGCGATGAGGACGGTGCCGAGGTAGTCGATGACGTGTCGCTCGGCCTTCCTCGGGATGCGCAGCACGGCCGCGATCACGGCGAGGGCGACGACGCCGACGGGCAGGTTGACGTAGAACACCCAGCGCCAGCTGAGGTGCTCGGTGAACAGCCCGCCGAGCAGCGGCCCGAGCACGCTGGTCGTGCCGAAGACGGCCCCGAAGAGCCCCTGGTAGCGGCCTCGCTCCCGCGGCGGGACGATATCGCCGACGATCGCCATCGACAGCACCATGAGCCCGCCGCCGCCGAGGCCCTGGACGGCGCGGAAGGCGATGAGCTGCGGCATGTTCCGTGCCATGCCGCACAGTGCGGAGCCGACCAGGAAGAGTACGACGGCGGCCTGGAACAGCCTCTTGCGGCCGTACTGGTCGCCGAGTTTGCCCCACAGGGGGGTGGCCACGGTGGAGGCGAGCAGGTAGGCGGTGACCACCCATGACAGGTGTTCGAGGCCGCCGAGGTCGCTGACGATGGTGGGCAGCGCGGTCGACACGATCGTCTGGTCGAGGGCGGCGAGCAGCATGCCCAGCAGCAGGGCGCCGATGGAGACGAGGACACCGCCGTGCACCTCTTCCCGCTCGGGCGCCGCGTGCTGCCGCGTGACGGCCGCCCCCGCGGCCGGTGCCCCGGCCGCCCCCGCCCCGCCCTGCGTGTCGTCGGTCATCGGGACCTCCCGTGCACGGGCCGCACGGCCCTGGTGCACCCGGGGCCCGGGCACCTCGCCCGCACGCCCGGGATCACTCGTCCATCCTGCTCCTTCTGCTCTCTCATCCTGATCGGTGTGACCGGTTATGGCCTGTTGAGTCCCGGGGGGAGGCGGTGATTCCGGGGGTTCCCGGGAGATTGTGTGCGGGCGATCTGCATAATCTCTGCACATTCAGCGGGAGGGGATCCACGCGTGAGCGGAACGAACGGTCGGGCCTGCCCGGAGTGCGCGGCACCACGGCGGCCCGACGGCACACCGTCGTGTGCCTGCACCCTGCGGGCGTCCGACGCGCTCCGGGACGCGCGCACGGCGGACGCGGCGGCGGCCGAGGACTTCGATCCGCTGCGGATCCGGCCGTACGTGGAACTGGACGTCGCCGCCGAGGGGACGGGGGCCGCGGCACCGGCGGGACCGGCGGCGCAGGAGCCGGCCGGGAGCGGGGCGGCACCGGACGCGACCATGCGGCTCGCCGCCGTACGGATGGACGGGTCCGAGGCCGCGGCACCCGCCATGGACGGGTCCGAGGCGGCCGCTGCGCCCGCCGACCGGACCATGCGGCTCGCCGCCGTGCGGGAGGGGTCCGAGCGGGCCGCCGCACCCGCAGAGGAGACGATGCGCCTTGCCGCCGTGACGGACGGGACGGCGCCGCTCTCCGCCGCACCGGAGGGGACGGCGCCGCTCTCCGCCGCACCTGCCGGGAGTGCGCCCCCCGCGGCCGCACCGGACGCGACCATGCGGCTCGCCGCCGTGCCCGCCGGGCGCGCCGCCTCCGGACGGTCGGACGACACGCCGCCCCGGCGCGGGCGGCGCACCACCGTGCTGCTGGTCACCGGCGGGGCCGTCGCCGCGGCGGTGGCCGTGGGGGTCGCCGGCGGGCTGTTCTCGTACGCTTCGCCGAAACGGGACGGGGCACTGCCCGAGGGCGTACGGGCGAGCGTGCCGGAGAAACCGTCGGACGCGACGACGGAGCCGCGGCCCACGGACTCGGCGACGGACTCGGCGACCACCTCCGCGACGAGCGCGACGCCGTCACCCCGTTCCAGCCCCTCACCCTCGGCATCGGCGTCGACGGCGTCGGCGAGCCCGTCCCCCTCGGCCACGGCGAGCCATGCCCCGCCCACCGTGCCGGCCACCCCCACGGCATCGCCGACGGGCGGTGACCGCGCCCCGGTCCTGCGCGTCGGCGACAGGGGCCCCGAGGTCGGCGAACTGCAGCTCCGCCTGCGCCAGGTGGGCATGTACTTCGGGCCCGTGGACGGCGTCTACGGCGACCCGTTGGGGTACGCCGTCCGCTACTACCAGTACAGCCGGGGCATCAGACAGGACGAGCCGGGGGTGTACGGGGCGGCGACGAGGGCGAGGCTGGAGTCGGAGACGACCGAGCCCTGAGGACCGGCGGGACGTCGCGCCCGGTCAGCCGATGTGCAGGGTGATCCCGCCGTCCGCCGCGCCCGCCGCACGCACCTGTGCGAGGTCTCGGACGAGGGCGTCGGGGCGGTGTGCACGGGCCCGCGGGCCGACGCCCACCACCCGCATCCCGGCGGCGCGCCCCGCGGCGATGCCCACGCCGGAGTCCTCGAAGACGACGCAGTCCTCCGGGGCGACGCCCAGTTCGGCGGCGCCCTTGAGGAAGCCCTCGGGGTCGGGCTTGCTCGCGCCCACGCACTCGGCGGTGATCCGCACGTCCGGCGGTGTCAGCCCCGCGGCGGCCATGCGCGCGGCGGCCAGCGCCACGTCCGCCGAGGTGACCAGGGCGTGCGGCAGCCCGGCGAGGGAGGCGAGGAACGCGGCGGCACCGGGGATCTCGACCACGCCGTCCGTGTCGGTGGTCTCCTCGGCGAGCATGCGGGCGTTGTCGGCGTGGTTCTGCTCCATGGGGCGGTCGGGCAGCAGCACGGCCATCGAGGCGTGGCCCTGCCGGCCGTGCACGACCTTCAGCACCTCGCCGGCGTCCAGCCCGTGCCGTTCGGCCCAGCGGCGCCAGCACCGCTCCACGACGGCATCGGAGTTGACGAGGGTGCCGTCCATGTCCAGCAGCAGGGCGCGGGCGGTGAGAACGGTCGTGGCCGTCATCGGCTTGGCTCCAGGGCGCGGGAAGGGACCGGTGGGGCCCGATGGGGACAAGGCGGCCCCGCCCGCCGGTCAGGGAGGAGCGGGCGGGAGCCACTTTGTTTCTCCACGATACAAAACAGTGGCCGTTCCCGCCACCTCCCCCGCACCCGCACCCGCACCCGCACCCGCACCTCGTGACGTCGGATCACGTCACGCGGCCACGGCCTCGTACAGGCTCCAGGCCCCGAGCCCCGACATCAGCAGCACCGCGATCTTCGTGATCAGCCGCAGCGGCACCTTCCTCATCAGCGCCCTGCCGCCCACGATGCCGAGGCCCGCGACCGCCCACAGGGCGAGGACCGCCCCGAGGCCCACGGACAGCGGGGAGTCGTAACGGGCCGCGAGGTTCGCCGTCATGATCTGGGTCAGGTCACCGAACTCGGCGATCAGGATGAGCATGAAACCGGCCGCCGACACCTTCCAGAAGCTCTGGTTCTCGGGCCGCCGGATCTCCTCCTCGCCGTCGTCCTTCTTCATGAGGAGCACGGCGGCGCCGCCGAGGAAGAGCACGCCGGTGAGCGCGTGCACGATCCGCTGCGGCAGCAGGGTCAGCACGCTGCCCGCCGCGACGGCGAGCGTGACGTGCAGCAGGAAGGCGGCGGCGACACCGGCGAAGACGTACGAGGCGCGGTAGCGGGTGCCGAGGACGAGTCCGGCCAGGGCCGTCTTGTCCGGCAGCTCGGCCAGGAAGACGACACCGAAGGCGAGCGCCAGGACGGTGATGCTGATCAAGGTTCCTCAATCGGTCGGGGCCGCCCCGCCGAGAGTGCTGTGATCTGGTGCGACACACCTCGGCACGGCAGCACATGGGTCACCCGTGCCGTGGGCACGGGTGTGCACTGCTGGCCGAAGGTCTCGCTGGCCGACCCGTACGGGTCCGCCTCCGGGCGCCGGCTCAGGCGAGCTGAGCAGTATGTCGACGGTCCGGCGAAGAGCTACTCCCCTTCTGCGTCCCCCATGGTACGGGACCGCCGGACGCTCCCCGTGCGAGGAAAGTCACGCCGCACCCCTTGTAGCGTCATGTACGCGTCATTAGTTTCTTACCGCAGGCACACCTTCCGGCAACACCCCCTCGCGAGCATTCCCCAGGTCCTGTCGTCGCAGTCCCGTCCGCCGCGCGACGCGCATGCGACGACGGAACCCAGCCCGCAAGCACCATCCCCACCCCACAAGGGAGTTCGCATGTCCAAGGTCTACGCGCGTCGACGCCTCGGCGTCCTGGCCGCCCTCACCGGACTCATAGCCGGCGTCGGGCTGCTCAACGGTCCGACCGCCCAGGCCGCTCTCCCCACCCCCGTGAGCGCCGCCACCGCCCGCAGCTACCTCGCCTCGCTCACCGTGGCGACGGAGGACCGCACCGGCTACAGCCGCGACCTCTTCCCCCACTGGATCACCATCAGCGGCACCTGCAACACCCGCGAGACCGTCCTCAAGCGCGACGGCACGAACGTCGTCACCAACTCCTCCTGCGCCGCCACCAGCGGCAGCTGGTACTCCCCCTACGACGGCGCCACCTGGACCGCCGCCTCCGACCTGGACATCGACCACCTCGTGCCGCTCGCCGAGGCATGGGACTCCGGCGCGAGCGCGTGGACGACGTCCCGGCGCCAGGCGTTCGCCAACGACCTGACCCGCCCGCAGCTCATCGCCGTCACGGACAACGTCAACCAGGCGAAGGGCGACCAGGACCCCGCCACCTGGGTCCCGTCCCGGTCGGCGTACGTCTGCACGTACGTCCGCGCCTGGGTGCAGGTGAAGTACTACTACGACCTCTCCGTCGACTCGGCCGAGAAGAGCGCGCTCCAGAGCCACCTGGCGAACTGCTGAGACTCCTGCTTCTCCGGACCCTCCCCGCTCCCCTCCGTCGCCCCGTACCGTACGGGGCGACGGAGGGGAGTGATCGCCGTGACGACGAGCCTGCGCCTGGGGCCGCTGCTGAGATACGTGGACGAATCGTCCGCGACCGTCTGGGTCGAGGCGAGCCGCCCGTGCGCCGCCGAGGTGCGCTGCGCCGGTGGTGCCCGCGGCACGGCCCGCACCTTCCAGATCGCCGGGCACCACTACGCGATCGTGCCGGTGGCCGGCCTCGCACCGGGCAGCACGGAGGCGTACGAGGTGCTGCTGGACGGGACGCCCGTGTGGCCGCTGCCGGACTCGCCCTTCCCGCCCTCCGTGATCCGTACGTCCCACCCCGAGGTGGTCCGCGTCACCTTCGGCTCCTGCCGCTGGGCCGCCCCGCCCGTCGGCAAGAGGGACCGGGTCGGCCCGGACGCGCTGGACACCCTCGCGGCGGGCCTCGCCGCCGATCCGGACGCCGAACGTCCCGATGTGCTGCTGCTGTTGGGCGACCAGGTGTACGCGGACGAGACGTCCGCGGCGATCCGTGACCGGATCGCCGCCCGCCGCGGTCTCACCCACCTGCCGGGCGGCCAGGTGGCCGACTACGAGGAGTACACCTGGCTCTACCGCGAGTCCTGGCTGGACCCCGAGGTCCGCTGGCTGCTGTCCACCGTGCCCAGCTGCATGATCTTCGACGACCACGACATCATCGACGACTGGAACACCAGCGCGTCCTGGCTCGCCGACATGCGTGCCACCTCCTGGTGGCGCGAGCGGCTGCTGAGCGGCCTGATGGCGTACTGGGTCCACCAGCACCTCGGCAATCTGTCCCCCGCCCAGCTGGCCGAGGACCCGCTGTACGCCGCCGTGCGCAGGACCCCGGACGGCACGGACGTGCTGCGCGCCTACGCCGCCCAGGCCGACGCCGACCCCTCCTCGGTCCGCTGGAGCTACCGCCGCGACTTCGGCCGCGTCCGGGTCGTCATGCTCGACACCCGCGCGGCGCGGGTCCTCGACGAGGGCGGCCGGTCGATGCTCGATCCCGGTGAGGCCCGGTGGCTGCGGCGGCAGGCGCTCGGCGCGCGCGACACCTGCGACCACCTGCTGATCGGCACCTCCCTGCCCTGGCTGCTCCCCCACCTCGTGCACGACGCCGAGGCGTGGAGCGCCGCCCTGTGCCGCGGCGAGCGCGGCGAGCGCTGGGCCCGCTACGGCGAACGCCTGCGCCGCCTGGCCGACTTGGAGCACTGGGCGGCCTTCCCCGAGTCGTTCCGGGCGCTGGCGGACCTCGTCGCCGAGGCCGGTACGGGGCCGGGCGCGCCGGCGAGCGTGTGCCTGCTGTCCGGCGATGTGCACCACGCGTACATCGCGGAGCCCGAGTGGCCGGCCACCGGACCGGACGCCCGCGTCCTCCAGCTGACCTGCTCCCCCGTCCACAACTCCGTCCCGCTGTCCATACGGCTGGGCTTCCGCTTCGGCTGGAGCGGCCCGGGGCGCGCTCTGGGCCGCCGCTTCGCCCGGCACGGTCGCGGCGCGCACCCCGGTATCGACTGGCGCCGGACGGGCGGCCCGTGGTTCGGCAACCAGCTGATGACCCTGACCCTGCGCGGCCGTTCCGCATCGCTGCGAGTACTCCGCGCACGCCCGGACGGCACGGGCCCGGCCCGGCTGACGACCGTGGCGGAACCCCACCTCACCGACCCGTGAGGCACTCGTCCGGCCGCGCTCGACGAAGTCGAACCCGAAGACGCCGTCCCGGCGCACCGCCGACGTACCGCCGGGCCGTCCGGATGACGTCCGGCGCCCGCCGGGCACCGCGGTCCGTTCCGGCACCGCGCCCGCCCCCGCCTGATCCACCGTCAAGGGCCCGGCGCCCACCGCCATTCGGGCCTGTGCCGAACTGCGGACCTCCCGAAGGTCTGCCTACGTTGGTGGCCGACTCGGTTTCCGCCCCCACGACCGGTCCGCCCGTGGACCGGACCAGACCGAAGGAGCCCCCACATGCCCCCACGCTTCAACAACGCACAGCCGTACGCCATCGGCCTCTTCCGCATGGTGATCGGCTTCCTCTTCACCTGCCACGGCGTCGCCTGGCTGTTCGGTGTCCTGGGCGGCGCGACGGGTGAGGGCGGGGCCATCCCCGCCGGCACCTGGCCCGACTGGTACGCGGCCGTGATCGAACTCGTCACCGGCGGCCTGGTGCTGCTCGGCCTCGGCACCCGCGGCGCCGCGTTCGTGGCCTCGGGCTCGATGGCGTACGCGTACTTCGACATGCACCAGCCCGTGGCCCTGTGGCCGATCCAGAACGGCGGTGAGCTGCCGGTGCTGTTCTGCTGGTCCTTCCTGCTGCTGACCTTCACGGGCTCCGGTGCGTTCGGCCTCGACCGCGTGCTCGCCGCCCGCTCGACCGCCGTGGACAAGCAGTCCTCGGAGCCCGTCACGGCCTGACCGCCCGGGCCACGGCGGCAGGCGTCCCGGCCACCTCACCGGTCCCCGGTGCATCTCCTGTCCCGGCCGCGTACGCTGTACGGCTGTCGAAGGCGCTCCTGCCGCTCCCCGTGACATCACGGCACGCAGGTGCCTCTGGGGAGTCGGACGGGGAGATGCGGGTGTTCGAGAGTGTGGGGTCGCTGGCCGGCAGCGCCTGGATCTACCCCGTGGTGGCCACATCGGTCCTGCTGGACGTCTTCCTGCCGCTGCTGCCGAGCGGTGTCCTGGTCATCGCGGCGGCAACCGCGGCAGCGGCGGGCTCCGCCGTCACACGGGTCCCGGACGTCCTCTGGCTCGTGGCGTGCGCGGCGACGGCCTCGGTCCTGGGCGATCTGGTGGCGTACCGCCTGGCCTGGCGCGGCGGCGCCCGCCTGGACCGCGCGATCGCCCGTTCGCGCCGGCTGACGCGGGCACACGAACGTCTCGGTGCGGCGCTCGCGCGCGGAGGAGGTGCGCTGGTGATCCTGGCGCGGTTCGCGCCCGCCGGCCGCTCCGTCGTCTCCCTCGGCGCGGGCGCCGCCCGCCGCCGCGCCCGGGACTTCCTGCCCTGGTCGGCACTGGCCGGCCTCACGTGGGCGGGCTACAGCGTGGCCCTCGGTTACTTCGGCGGCCAGTGGCTGGGCGCGACCTGGCTGGCCACGGGCGTCTCGGTGACGGCGCTGTTCGCGGCGGGTGCGGGCGCGGCCTACCTCATGCGCCGCCCGGCCCCGCGGGACCGGTAGGGCCCTGGCGACACCCGCGGAGATACGGCAGAGGGGTCCTAGGACCGGGCCGCTCCCCGCACCCGCAGGCCCGCGAGCAGGTCGGCGGTCGCCGCGGCGACCGCGTCCACCGCCTGATCGAACACCTCGCGGTTGTGCGCGGCCGGAGCGCGGAAACCGGAGACCTTGCGGACGAACTGGAGCGCGGCGGCGCGGATCTCCTCCTCCGTGGCCTCCTCGGGGATCGCGGGCGGGCGGAGCGTCTTGATGCTGCGGCACATGGGTCCAGTCTCGCGCTGCCGGCCCGTGTTCGCCCGCTCTTACGGAGATCCCGGGAATAAGCCCGGTCGCCCGCCGGATTGTGCACGGCATGAGCTCTGTCGACCTTCTGTATGTGGGCGGCCCCACCGCCGTCATCGAGCTGGGCGGCGTACGCCTGCTCACGGACCCGACGTTCGACCCCCCGGGGGAGTACCCCATCGGCGCGCGCACCCTGGTGAAGACCGCGGGTCCCGCGGTCCCGGCGACGGAGATCGCCCCCGTCGACGCGGTTCTCCTCTCGCACGACCAGCACCCCGACAATCTCGACGCGGCGGGCCGCGACCGGCTCGCCGAGGCCCCGCTGACCCTGTCCACGGCCTCGGCGTACGAGCGCATCGGCGCCCCCGTCCGGGCCCTGCCGTCCTGGGAGCACGTGGAACTGCCGCGCCCGGCGGGCGGAGTGCTGCGGGTGACCGCCGTGCCCGCCCTGCACGGCCCGGAGGGCAGCGAGCCGCTCGTCGGCGAGGTCACCGGCTTCGTCCTGTCGGGCGCGGATCTGCCCACGGTGTACGTCAGCGGCGACAACGCCTCCCTCGACGTGGTCCGCACCGTCGCCGACCGCGTCGGCCCCGTCGATGTGGCCGTCCTGTTCGCCGGTGCCGCCCGCACCCCCCTGGTCCCGGACGCCCCGCTGACGCTCACGAGCGAGGCGGCCGCCGAGGCGGCCCGGATCCTCGGCGCCGGCCATGTCGTCCCGCTGCACTTCGAGCACTGGGCCCATTTCACCCAGGACGGCGCCACGCTCAGGAAGGCGTTCGCCGAGGCGGGCCTGACGGACCGTCTGCACCTGCTGGAACCGGGCTCCTCGGTACGGCTGGCTCGGCGCGCCGAGGGACGCGCTTCCTGAAGGTCGGGCGACCGGACCGGTTCTCAGTTCTCACACCGTCTGCGGCCGAGCCCGTCAGCGGGCAGGAGCGGCGCCCTCGAACGAGTTCAGGCCCGCAGCGATGAGCTCGGCCGCGCGACGGACGTCGGCGGTCACCGCCTCATGGATCTGCGTCGCCGTGCGGGTGCCGTCCAGATGCTTCCCCAGGCTCTGGAACTGGATGGACCACAGTCCGAGCAGGGCGGTCGCCGCGATCTGCGGTTCCGGATCGTCCGGGCTCCTGTGGACGCGCCGGGCCAGCACCTCGGCTGCGACGGTGACGAGCCGGTCGGTCATGTCCCGGTGGTAGGCCCTCAGTGAGGGCGTGGACCTGGTCAGCGCGCCGAAGCGCCTGATCATGGCGGCGGCCTGCCCGGGATCGTCCTGCGCGGCGATCCAGGAGGTCAGGGCCCGCAACTCGTCGGAGAGGATCCGCAGCGCCACCTCGACCGCGGAGTGGTCCGTGTCGGCCAGGCCCGCGCGCAGAGCGGCCATCGTGGTCTCACCGAGGTCCAGGACGAGTGATTCCTTGGTCGGGAAGTAGTTGAAGACCGTCTTCTCCGAGACCTCGCATGCCTGGGCGATCTCCGCCACTCGGACGGCGTCGAAGCCGCGCTCCAGGAACATCTCGGTCGCGGTGTCGGACAGGCGTTGCCGCAACAGGCGCTTCTTCCGCTCCCGCAGCCCTTCGGCCGCGGGCTCCGCGGTCTGCGGACGCCATGCCGTCCAGTCCACCGTGCTCATGACGACAGAGTAGTGCAGCGACGGATTATTTACTGCTACTGTAAATTTTCAGCGACTGTATATTCTGTCCTTCGCTCGACCGCTTCGGCTTCGGGAGCCCTCATGAGTGCCATCCACATCGTCCGCGACTACCCGCACTCCCCCACCAAGGTCTGGCACGCCGTCACCGACCCCCGGCTCATACCGCTGTGGACAGCCACCGGGGCCGGGGCACGCCCGGAAGGATTCACCACCACCGTCGGCGCCCGGTTCCAGTTCATCGCCAAGCCCAAGCCCGGCTGGAGCGGCATCGTCGACTGCGTCGTACTGGAGGTGGACGAGCCCCGGCTGCTGCGCTACACGTGGACCGACCATGGCACCAGCGACACCACCGAGGTCGCCTACCGCATCGAACCCCATGGCACGGGGACGCGCTTCACCTACGACCACACGGGCTTCACGGGTACCGGCGGGCTCCTGATGACCCAGATCCTCGGTCACGTCCGGCGGAAGATGCTGCGCGTCGGCCTGTCCGCCGTGCTGAACGATCTGGACGAGGACGGCAGGCTGCGCCCCGAGAGCACCCTCAAGCCCAGGACCTGACTCTCCCGTCGGACCCGCAGGCATCGGACCCGCAGGCATCGGACCCGCAGGCATCGGACCCGCAAGCGTCGGACCCGCAAGCGGGTGACGCGGGGCCGGGTTCCCACCGGAATCCCGACAGGGGCTGCCGGGAGACGGGGACGGCCACCGCCGATCACCGGTGTGTGAAGACCGGAGATCAAGCGGTGGCCGCAGGACCTGCGGACCTGCCGTCGGGTTCAGCCCTCGGGGCTCGCGGGGGTTTCGCCAGGCGTGTCGACGACCCCGCGCTCCATGACGGCGTCGATGCCGTACAACGTGTCGGCGGTGACGCCCTCGCCCTCCCCCTTGCCCTCGCCCTGGTGCGCGGTCAGGTACGACCGTGAGCCCAGATAGGCGAGGGTGTCCTTGTTGAAGATCCACTCGTCGCGGGTGGTGGATGCGGGATCCTTGCGGGAGATGCCGATGCCGTGACGGCCTGCGGCGTCGACCGTGTCGGGTGTCACGGTGACGCCGGGGATCTTCTCGACGACCTTGTACAGAGCCGAGGCGGTGGCGGGCGGCATGATCGTCGAGCCCAGCAGCTCTCCGACGGACCTGAAGACGGTCTCGTCCTTCGAAAGCCCGTCCCACGACTTGGTCTGCGCGTAGAGCAGGGTGCGCAGGGCCTCGGGATCCGTGGGCAGTGTGGCCAGCCACTTGTAGGTGGGGTGGTCCAGGCCGGCGCGCACGGGAGTCCGGTCGACCACGGGGATCCGCTCGCCGGGCATCACCGCGTCCTTGCCCGTTTCGCGGATCCAGCCCGTTGTGGTCGTGGGTCCCGGGCCCTGGACGGTCCAGACTTCCTTCTTGTGCAGCGCCCCGAGCCGGACCGGGCCGTCGAAGGTGCCCGCGTTCTCGCGGATCAGGAGCTCGGCATACACGAACTGGCTGTCCTCCACCGGCTTCACGTCCCGCGACAGGGCGGCGGCGGCGATCCGGTCGAGGGTGGCGGACGCGCCGTTGTCCGCGGCCAGCCCGGCCGCGGAGGCGGGCCGCCGCGAGGCGGAGTCGTGGTCACCGCCGGACGCGGTGACGACCAGCACGCCGGTCAGTACGGCTGCCACAGGCAGGACCATCGCGGGCCGCAGCAGCCGACGGCGCGGCTGTGCCGTCGACGACCCCAGGGTCTCGGAGATGCGGTCCCGGTCGATCTGTTGCATGAGGACTTCCTTGTGGTGGAGATGACGGCTCCGCGGGAGGTCCCAGGCGGCCGAGCTCGCCAGCAGTGCTTCCGCCTCGCTCTCGGCCGGGCCGGTGCAGTGCGGGGTGTCGGCGTTCATCGGGCTTCCTCCTGCAGAAAGAGCGCCGCGAACGCGGCCTCGCTCCCTGTCTCTCCGCGAGCGCCGTCCGGTTCCACCCTCACGTCACGCGCCTGCGCGGCACTCAGCCCGGCCAGTCGGCTCCGGGCGCGCGAGAGCCGCGAACGCACGGTGCCGACCGGGATGTTCAGGGCCTCGGCGGCTTGCTGGTAGTCCAGCCCGGCCGCCACGCACAGGGCGATCACTTCCCTGTCCTGGCGGCGCAGCCGGCGCAGTGTGTCATGGACGACGGCCAGGCGGCGGGCGTCGTCGATGCGGCCGACCGTCTCGTCCGCGAAGTCCTCGACGGGGCGAGGATCCGGGCTGCGCGCCAGGAAGGCGAGCTTGCGCCACCGTCCACGGTTGGCGTTGTGCGCCTTGTACGTCGCGATGCCGAGCAGCCACGGGGTGAGGGAGCCGCCCTCCGGCTCCACGGTCTCCCGCGCGCGCCAGGCAGCGAGGAAGGTCTCGGCCATGACGTCCTCGGCCTCCGACCAGCTTCCGGTCAGCCGCAGAGCGTGGTTGTAGACCGCCCTCGCGTTTTGTTCGTACAAGTCTGCGAACGCGCCACGGTCTCCTGCCCGTATTCGCCCACGCGATGACTCTGCTGGTTGTGTATGCGTCACACTTGTTTCCCTCCGCCGCCCCGGTCGGGTTCCTGTGTCCGCCGTCACACGTTCTCCGGCGTGATCGGGGTGGCGGCAAGGAGCTCCGCGGTCCTGCCGGGGGTCAGGGACAGATCCAGCGGTAGAGGCGGGCGCCTCGGGTGACCCGCTCGGTCGGCGTGACGAACACCCATGGGAGTCTGCCGGAAGCTCGCGGCGGCCCCGCCTTCGAGGGCGGCCAGTACCCAAGAAATCCCTTGGGGATGGGCAAGGTTCATGGAGGATTGACTGGAACCTGGGCCCTTGTGATCATCTCCGAGGGTCCCGGACCGGTGCCCCGGCACCACGACCCCAAAGGCCGGGGCGTGAGCGCGGACGCCGGTCGGGGACATGAGTCGGCGACATGAGTCGGGGACGAAGATCGGGGATGGAACATGACGGATGACGGCCTCACGGTGGCGGTCCTGGGACCCGGCGGTGTCGGCGGTCTGCTCGCCGCACTGCTCGCCCGGGCCGGGCACCGGGTGATCTGCCTGGCGGGCGACGCATCGGCACGGACGTTGCGGGAGCGGGGCATCCACGTGCGCAGCGACAGGTTCGGCGAGTTCACGGCGCGGGTCGAGACGGACACGGAGCTGCGCGAGCCAGCCGATGTCGTGCTCGTCGCCGTCAAGCACACCGCGCTCGACGCGGCGCTGGAACGGGTGCCGGTCACCGCGCTGGCCGAGGACACCCTGGTCGTACCGCTGTTGAACGGCGTGGAACACCCGGGGGCCCTGCGCGGGCGCTACGGCGACGCCCGGGTGGCCCCCGCCGTCATCCGGGTGGAGTCGACCCGCCTGGCGCCGGGCGTGATCGAGCACGGCAGCCCGTTCGTGGAGGTCGACCTGACCGGGGACGCGGTCGCGCACGACCGGCTCGACCGGCTCACCGGGGCCCTGGAGTGGGCCGGGGTTCAGGTGCGAGTGCTGGACGGGGAGGCGTCGGCCCTGTGGTCGAAGATGGCGTTCCTCGCGCCGTTCGCACTGCTGACCACCCGGTACGGGGCGCCGCTCGGCGTCATCCGCACCGATCACCGCGAGGAGTTGGTGTCGCTGGTGGAGGAGACGGCCGCGGTGGGCCGGGCGAGCGGTGCGGCCACGGACGCGGCGGCCGCGCTCGCCCGCTACGACTCCTTCCCGCCCGAGATGAAGTCGTCGATGCAGCGCGACGCGGAGGCGGAACGCCCCCTCGAACTCGACGCGATCGGCGGGGCGTTGCTGCGGGCGGCCGAGCGGTACGGGGTGGAGGCGCCGGTTGCCGCGCGGCTCGTGGCGGAGTTGGGCCGGTCCTACCCGGGCTCCTGACCACCCCGGCCCCTAACTTCCGGAGGACCGACGCCGTTCCAGGACGGGAGGTCGGACGGGAGGCCGGACGGGACGCTGGGTGAGGCGTTGGGCGAGGCGTCGGACGAGGAGTCGGACGAGGCGTCGGACGAGGCGTCGGGCAGGGCGTTGTGCGAGGAGTCGGGCAGGGCGTTGTGCCGGACGACCGTGTCGGCGAAGGCACGGGCCGACGGGGACAGCGTGTCCCAACGGCGCGCCGCCCAGCCCACGGTGAGCGGCGGCAGTTCGGGCACGGGGATGAACCGCAGCCCGGGCCGACCGTGGTCGCGCCAACCGGGCAGGTCCGGCACGATCGCGTGGCCGACGCCGAGTTCGGCGAGCAGGATGGCGGTGTCCCAGTCGGCGACGCTGGTGTCGGAGGCGGCCGCCGGTATTCCCAGCCGGGCGCAGGCGGCGTCGAGTTGGATGCGCGAGGTGGAGCCCTCGGGCAGCCCGATGAGCCGCAGCCCCGCCAGGTCGGCGGCCTCGGCCCGCTCCCGCGCGGCGAGTTCGTCGGCGGCGGGTACCGCGAGCACCCAGGACAGCCGGACGACGGGCCGCTGCTCCACCCCGCGTACGGGAGCCCCCAGGGTCACCCAGGCCAGATCGATGCCCGGTTCCCACAGCGCGTCCACACAGCTGCGGCTGGAGCTCTCGGTACGGAACTCCAGGCTGACCGCAGGGTGTTGCCGCCGGAACTCGGCCACCGCCGCGGCCATGAAGTGCCGCACGGTGACACTCCCGGTGGCGATCCGTACGACGCCGCCGTCCCCCCGTGCGATCTCCGCCAGCCTGCGCAGTGCCAGGTCGAGCCCCGACATGCCCTCCTCCGCGGCCTGGTGGAGCACGCGCCCGGCCCGGGTGGGCACGACCCCGCGAGACTGCCGCTCCACCAGCCCGACCCCCACCTCGCGCTCCAGCCGCCGTACGTGCTGGCTGACGGCGGACTGGGTGCAACCCAGCTCCCGGGCCACGGCACTGAGGCTGCCGGCCCGGCAGACGGCGACGAAGACACGCAGATCATCGAGGGTCACGGGCACCAAAGGTATCGGCCGCGCGCGGGCGGACGGCGGGGGGTGGGAGCCGGGCGGGGCGCGTGAGGCGAATCCCGTCGAGGAGGGCCCCCGGGGCCGGCCCGCAGATGCTCGAGCCGGTCGCGGACCGCGGCTCCGAACGGGCCGAAGGCGACGGACGGCGTTCTCCCCCACGAAGCCGCACGTACCGCAGCCCGGACGCTCACCCATACCTCCGCAGCGCGCGTGGCGGGGGCACGGTCAGCGGGCTCCGACGCCCCTCACCCCGTGCCGCTCGACCAGCCACTGAGCACGGTCCCGGCCCGCGGAAGTGCTCCGCGGCGGGCGGCTGAGGCGCGCAGCCCCATCGTTCGGGTGAAGCGAGAGAAGCGACTCGCATCCAAAAATCGAACAGGCGTAGCATTGCGGCGTGGCTGCGACCTACGACTTTCCGAGTGACCTCCTCGCCGGTCAGGAGGAGCTGCATCAGGTCCGGGCGGAGCTCCTGGCCCTGCTGAAGCGGCTTCCCTGGTCGGTCGAACCGCTGGAAGGATTCAGCGACGACACCGCCTGGCGCAAGGTGGAGCGCCCCGCCTCCCCGGGCTGGACCGAGGACGAGCAGGCCGAGGTGGAGAAGCTCCGCCGACGCGAGCGCGAGCTCGCGGTGTTCGTCTCCGGCCACCGCTTCTGGTCACAGGTGGCGAAGGAGGAGAAGGTGGACGCACGGATGCGCCTGAAGCACGTGGCCGAGGAACCGCCACGGGAGAGGTAGCCGCGCCTCGCGGGCAGCGCGGGAGCGGACCGCCGCCGGCCCGGGCAACACGTCGACATGGCCACGATGCGCGCTCGCCGACGCCTTCGGCCCCGGCCGGCTCGCGACCGTCCCGAAGACCGGCCGCCTTCCCGCCGTCCAACAGCCGGACGCCATCGCCCCCTTGATCGAAAGGCCCAGGTCACCGCGGGTACCCACCCGCCGACCTGGGCCTTCCTCATGTCCTGCCACTGGTGGGCGCGGACGGTTTCGAACCGCCGACATCCGCCTTGTAAGGGCGGCGCTCTACCGCTGAGCTACGCGCCCAGGACGAGTCGACAGCCTACATTGCCCGAGGGTGTGCCCCGCAAACCCGTATCGGGGGGACGGCGGGGGGTTAACCCCACCCTCGTTCCGGGAGCGGGCCGGATCCTCTCGGAGGGCGTGGATGCGTACGGTCGAAGGACAGCTTCGCTCATTCACGCCGTCCGGCTCCCAGGTCGCTTCCGGAGCTTCGGGCGGCCGGCTCTCAGGAGGATGTCATGGATCGTACGGGGTCGAGCACCGCGGGTACCCGGGGGACCCCGGGTACCGCGCGCGGCAAAGGCGCGCGGCGCGTCCGGGCCGTCGTCGGCGCCGGAGTCGTCGCGGTGCTCGTCGCCACCGCCGCCGGCTGTGGGAACGACGCCGCGGACGACCGGCATCCCGACCACCGTTCCTTCGCGCTGCACGGCCGCATGCTCACCGTGGACTCCGACGACTCGGCGCTGGAGATCGTTCCGGCGGATGTGGACAAGGTCGAGGTCACACGGTGGTTCAAGGGGTCGGTGGTGGCCGGCGGGAATCCCCGGGTGACCTGGGCCATGAAGGACGACCGGCTGGTGCTGCGGCTGAGGTGCTCCGGCCTGGTCGCGGACTGCTCCGCCAAGCACCGGATCGAGGTGCCGCGCGGAGTCGCCGTCAAGGTCGAGGACGGCGACGGAAGCGTGCGGGCGCGGGGTTTCGAGGAGGCGCTGAGCATACGGACCGGGGACGGTTCGGTGCGGGTGACCGACTCGACCGGGCCCCTGACGCTGGACAGCGGCGACGGGTCGATCCACGCGACGGGCGTGCGCGGGCGCCATGTGCACGCCGGGACCCGGGACGGTTCGGTGCGCCTCGAACTCGGTGCCGTCCCCGACCTCGTGGAGTCGAGCAGCGAGGACGGCTCGGTGACGATCACGCTGCCGCACGACTCCTACCGTGTGTCCGCCCGCTCCGACGACGGCTCGGTCCATGTCTCCGTCCCCAGGGACCCGAACAGCTCCCATGTGGTCGACGCCCGGACGCGGGACGGGTCGGTCACGGTGCGGACGGCGGGGTAGACCGCGCGGGCGCCGGGGCGCGGACTCAGCCACGGCCACGGCCACGGCCACGGCACGGCACGGCGAACCGACTGCCCCGTGTGTTCGTCCTCAACCGGTGGGAGAATGACACCGGGCAGGGCGGATGACAGCACGGGAGAGGGATGTGACGGCGACAC
The DNA here is from genome assembly GCF_042869095.1 of Streptomyces sp. NPDC007264. Lineage (NCBI taxonomy): Bacteria > Bacillati > Actinomycetota > Actinomycetes > Kitasatosporales > Streptomycetaceae > Streptomyces > Streptomyces sp. NPDC007264. The sequence goes on along the minus strand of NZ_JBIAFD010000004.1, from coordinate 191,599 downwards.
CATCGCAGCCGTACACGCCGTTTGCGCCATGCGCGCATCACCGCTCGTCGAGCCGCCGCCCGGACCCCGCGCCCACCCCGAGTCCGGCACCGGTCGGGCGCGACGGCCGACGGGACGGCCGGGCGTCGCGGCGGGTTCCCGCCCCCCGGTCGCCGCGGACTCCCGGCCCCGTGCGTGATGCCCTCGTCCTGCTCGCCGTCCCCCTCGTCGCCGCGCTGCTGCTTCCCGCGGCGTTCGCCGGGGGCGGGACGCGCCGGTGGTTCGGCGGGCGGGGCGAGGGGCAGCGGGCCGAGGCGCAGGCGGCGAAGGACGCCGCCGCGGCCGCGTTCTACGAGCTCGACACCGCCCAGCGCGACCTGAGGATCTCGATAGAGACCATCGCCGCGGTCGACGACTCCCCCGCCGCCCGCCGCGCGGTGAGTGACTTCGAGGCGCTCGGGCGGCGCATCGACGAGGTCAGCCACCGGTACATCCAGGCGGTGGACGCGCATGACCTGGACCGGGTCGATCTGGACGCCCCCGCCGCCTCCCGGGCCCGCGCGGACCTGACCGCCGCCAAGGACGAACTGACCCGAGTCCGACAGGAACTGGACCGTTTCGGAGAAGGGCTCGGGCCGCTGCTGGGAAAGGCCGAGACGCAGCTGGCCCGGCTCGCCCCGGCAGTGGAGCGCGCCCGCCAGTCCCTGCTCGCCGCCAGCAACGCCCTGGACGCCGTGCGGGCCACGGGACTCGCTGCGGACGACCTCGCCGCCCGCTTGGCCGCCCTCGCTCCCGAGCTGACCAGGCTCAACCAGGGGGCGGGCCGGCACGGCGTGGCCCAGACCCTGGAGCGCGCCGAGCGGGTCGCCCGGGAGGCCGAGGCGGTGCGTACGGAGGCCGAGCGGCTGCCGGAGCGCGCCGCCGAGATCGACCACCGGCTGGTGTCCCTGCGCACCCGGGCGCAGGCGCTGACCACGCGTGCCGGTCAGGTCGAGCCCGTGCTGAGCGAGCTGCGGCGGCGGTTCGCGGCCGCCTGCTGGCAGGACCTGCAGCATGTGCCGGAGCAGGCCGCCGAGACCGTGCGGCAGGCCGAGGTGAAAATGAAGGAGGCGCAGACCGCGCGCGACGCACAGCGCTGGCCGGACGCGACCTCGCTGCTGTCGACCGTACGGGCGCTGCTGAACACGACGGACGAGGCCGTGTCCGCCGCCGGCGACCGGCTGCGTCGGCTCAACGCCGTGCAGAAGGACCCGCAGCAGGAGATCGAGCGGACCCGGTTCGCGATCCGGGACGCGCAGCGGCTGGCCATGGCAGGGCGTACGACGCCCGACCCGCGGCACGCCGGGCCGCTCGACGACTCCGTGACCCGGCTGGAGCGCGCGATCGGCACTCTGGAGGGCCGTCATCCGGACTACTGGCACTTCCTGACGGAGGCCGAGGCGGTGCGGCGGGCGGTCGCGGGAGTGGTGGCGCGGATCCGGGAGGAGCGGGGGACCGGGCACTGAGGCCCGGCCTCCCCGCCCCGGAGGGCACCGCTCAGGTGCGGTAGGCGTAGTACGCCGCGTTCGGGTACGACGCGATGATGCTGGCCACCGACCTGTTGTAGGTGTTGGTGGAGTGGTACGTCACATACGGCACGCCCTGCGCGCTGCGGGAGGTGACGATCATGGAGTGGTCCTTGGACCCGTCCTTGTTGAAGTCCATCTGCAGCACGTCGCCCACGTCCATCTGGTAGACGTTGGCGAGGCTGGTGACCCGCTTGGAGGACAGGGCGAACCAGGAGAACTCGTTGACGCCGACGAACGAGTCGGACTGGATCTCGGAGTTGCCGAACCACTTGTGGAAGTCGTTCGTGTAACCGGGAACGTGCTTCCAGCCGCCCGCCTTCAGGGACTGGCTGACGAAGTTGGTGCAGTCGCCGCCCGCGCCCTGCCCGTTGAAGTCCGGGTAGTCCGGGTTGTAGCTCTTCCAGTACTTGGCCGCGTACGCCGCCATGGCCTTGTAGTCGTAGCCGCTGGAGGAGAAGTCCTTCGGCTTGGCCGGCGCGGGCCGCGTGGTGGCCGAGCGGGTCGCCTCGGGCGGGGCGTCGTCGGCCGCGGTGGCCGGTGCGGCGACGGCCGGCTTGGCGACCTGGTTCACCGCGAGGTAGCCGTCATCGGTGTCGCGGATACCGGTCAGCTGCCAGTCGCCGTTGCTGTCGGCCTTGAACGTCAGCCGGTGGTGGGCCTGGAAGCCGGTGGTCTTCGGCTCGTTGCCGCGCGCCTTCTCGTAGGTCAGCGTCGTGCTCTCGGTGACGTCGACCGTGGCGTGACGGCCCTTCACCCGCGTGCGGTCCAGCGAGACGCTCGTGGCGGCCGCGCTGTACTCCTCGCCGAGCGACGCGAGTCGGGACTTGCGGCCCCGCAGCTGCGACAGCGCGGACTTCTCGTCGCGCGACAGGGTCGAGGACAGCCGCACGTCGCCGGAGAACCGCGACGCCAGCGGCTTGTCGCCGGTGTTCTTCCCGTTGTCCACCAGGGCGTCCGTGCGGTCGGTGAAGACCGCGTCCGCCAGTCGCTGGAAGGTGGCCCTGGTCGACGGGTCCACCGTGGGGTCGGCGACACTCGCCGCGCCCGCGCTCCAGTTGGGCACCAGCGCCACACCGGCGACGACCGAGGCGGCCGCGGCCGTGACTATCGTTGTGCGACGCCGCTTATGGCTCAGTTTTCGTGATTTCAATGATGTTCCCCTCTACGCCGGTACTCGATACCGGGAGCCGCATCTTCGCATGGCATGTGTGGCTCTCGTGAAGGGGGTTGCAGAAGCGATACCGAGGGACGCGGCCTCACTTCACCACGGTCGACCAGTCGGGCGACTGGGCCGGATCCAGGCTGCGCAGCCGCTCCAGCGTCTCGGGTTTCTGGGCGTCGAGCCAGGCCGTGAGTTCCCTGAAGGACACGCACTTGACTCCCTGTTTCGTGCACACGTTCTTCACGACTTGGTCGATGGCCTTCATGTAGATGCCGCCGTTCCAGTCCTCGAAGTGGTTGCCGATGAACAGGGGTGCGCGGCTGCCGTAGTACACGCGGTTGAAGCCGTCCATGTAGGACCGGACGGTCTCCTGCTCCCACTCGGGGAACTTGGCCGGATCGCCCTGGGTCTCGCCGCCGGACTGGTTGTAGAGGAAGTTGAAGTCCATGGACAGGCCCTGGTACTTGCCGCCCTCGTACGGGAGCATCTGCAGCGGGAAGTCCCAGATGCCGTTCTTCTTCGTCGGCCATATCTGGAAGTCGCCCGCGGAACTGGCGTCGTAGCGCCAGCCGTAGCTCTTGCCGGCCGTCAGCAGGTTCTTCTGGCCCTCCAGGCAGGGCGCGCGCCCGCCGGTGACCTCCTTCCTGAAGTCGAAGGGCAGGGGGGCGATGTCCTTGTAGCCCGTGTTGGTCTTCCACTTCTCCACGAAGGAGAAGAACTGGTCGATCTCGCTCTTCCACTCCTGCACGCTCCAGTCGCCGCCGCCCTTGGCGCCGCAGAAGTGGCCGTTGAAGTGGGTGCCTATCTCGTTGCCGTCCTTCCACGCCTCCGCGAGCTGCCCCAGTGTGGTGCGGATGTGCTCGTCGGTGGGGAAGCTGATCGCCGCGGAGCCCACGGAGTGCTGCGGCGGGTGGTAGAGGTCCTTCTCGCTCTTGGGCAGCAGGTAGATGCCCGTGAGGAAGAACGTCATGTGGGCGTCGTACTGCTTGGCCAGCTCGCGGTAGTGCGAGAAGAGGTGGTCGTCGCCCTCCAGGCCGCCGTCCCACGAGAAGACGACGAACTGGGGCGGCTTCTCACCCGGCTTGAGCGGCTCGGCCTTCAGCTGCCCCGTGGGCGGGCCGGTGTAGGAGGTGGAGCCGTCGCCGATCACCTTCGTCCTGCCGTCCCAGGCGGGTTCTCCCGCCGCGTCAGTCGTGGAGTCCTTGCCCTGGGAATTCCTGCCCCCCTCCGTCGACGCCGTCGGAGCCGTGTTGCCCGGGCGGGTCAGTGCCAGGAAGGTCGCCGTCACCGACGCCACGACCAGGAACGTCGCCAGCGTCAGGAATCCCGCCCGGCTGTTCAGACGGGCGGTGCGAGGAGGACGGGTCCGGCGACGTCGGCCGGTTCGCTTGGTCATGGGCGGCTCGTTCCGAGAGGGGAGTGGACACGTGGGGCTTCTCGGCCGTCTGGGACCGGCCGGACTGCGTCATGGCCTTGGACCAGATGCCGTAAGGGACACTGTCCGCTGCGGTGCCGGCGACGCCCTCGAGTGGCAGCGGTTCCAGGCTCTTGGACAGATCCATGCGGTAGACGACGACCGCGGTGGACACGGACGTGGCCGTCCCCACGTACCAAGAGGCGGTGTCGCCCTGTGTGGTTCCCGCCTTTCCGGCCACCTGCAGGGAGGCGGGGGCGCCGTCGGGGTGGGCGTTGCGGAAGGACTCCGTGAGGGCCTCGGTGACGTCGCGGGCCACCGCACTGCCGACGGCCCTGCGGGACTCCGGCGTCGTGAGGGGGACCCTGGAACCGTTGCGGGTGACCCGCCACACCGAGTACGGCTCGGTGTGCGTCCCGTTCGCGGCGAACGTGACGTACGCGCTCGCCATCCGGATCGCGCTGGGCGTGGAGCTGCCCAGGGACAGGGTGGGAACCTGCGGGCCCATGGTGGAGGGGAGCAGCCCGGCCGCCTCCGCGGTCCCGCGCACCTGGGCCAGGCCGGTGTCCATGCCGAGTTGCATGAACGGTGTGTTCACGGACCGGACGAGGGCCCGCCGGAGGCTGATCGGTCCGTAGGACCTGTTGCCTTCGTTGTGGGAGCTGACCTTCTTGCCGCTGCGGTCCCAGTACGGCCCCTCCGGCGTGGTGACGGGGATGCCGTCGTCACCGTCGTAGACGGACTCGGGGGTGACCGGTGTCGCGGGTCCGCCGCGGGTCTTGTGCACACCGTGTTCCAGGCCGGCGGCGTAGACGAACGGGAGGAACGCCGAACCGGCCGGGACGGTGCTCGCGTTGGACTCGTTGTAGCCCTGCTTGCGGTGGTCGGGGCCGCCGTAGACGGCGAGGATCCGGCCGTCGGTGGCCACGGAGGCGGCGCCGTAGTGCGCGGTCGCCGCCGGGCCCGGGTGGTCCCTCTTCGCCTGCTTGCGGGCCTTGGTCACCGCGCTGGTGAGCGTGGCCTCCCGCGTGCGGTCGAAGGTCGTGTAGATCTGGTAGCCGCCCAGGTCGAACTGTTTGTCCGAGATATGCCCGGCCTTCTTGGCGTACTGCGCCGCCAGTTCGACCAGATAGTCGCTCTGCTCACCGGTGTCGTAGAGCGGGTTCTGCTTCAGCGGCTCGGGGAACGTGCGGTACTTCGCGCGCTCGGCCTTCGACAGCTTGCCGATCTTCACCATCCGGTCGAGGGTCCAGGACCAGCGCTCCGCGGCCCGCCGGTGGTTCGCCTCGCTCAGCGTGGGGTCGTAGAGGCCCGCGCCCTTCAGCAGGGAGGCGAGGAAGGCGGCCTCGCTGGCGTTGAGCCGGCTCACGTCCTTGCCGTAGTAGGCCTGGGCGGCGCGCTGGATGCCGTAGGTGCCGCGGCCGAACCAGCTCGTGTTCAGATACCCCTCGAGGATCTTGTCCTTGCTCATCCTGTTGTCGAGCTTGAGGGCGATCATCGCCTCGGTGAACTTGCGGCTCACCGTCTGGTTCTGGTTCAGGTAGACGTTCTTGACGTACTGCTGGGTGATGGTCGAGCCGCCCTGGGTGTCCCCCTCGCCGACCGTGCGCCACAGGGCTCGGGTGATGCCCGAGACGGACACGCCCGGGTCGGAGTAGAAGTTCTCGTTCTCCGCCGCCAGCACGGCCCACCGGACCTTGGGGGGTATGTCCTTCAGCGGCATCGCCTGCCGCTGCACCCAGCCGGTGCGGGCCATGGGCGTGCCGTCGGACCAGAAGTAGACGTTGTCCTGCTGGGTGGCGTACGAGTTCAGGTTCTCCGGTATGTCCGTGGCGGCGTACGCGACGACCAGGAACGTGGTGGTGAGGCCGAAGGAGGCCAGTACGGCACCCAGCCACTGGCGCCACGAGGGTATCCAGCGCCGCCAGCCGGTGCGGCCGGGCCGCGGGTACACCGGCTTCAACTTGCGGGCGTACGGGGCGAGTTTGCGTGCGTAGGGGGCCAGCGGCCGCGTGTACGGCACGAGGCGGGCCGTGACACGGGTGAGGACGGAACGCCGCGCGACCTCCTCCCGCCCCGCGCCGGACTCCTCCGGGCGAATCATCCGCAGCTGCATCGTGGCGTCCGGCTCCAGCTGCTCCGGGACCCTCAACTGCATGGTGACGTCCGGCTCCGGGAGCTGCCCGACGCGCAACTGCATGGTGACGTCGGGCGCCAGGGGCTCCTCCGCCCGGGCGTCGTCCTCCGCACGATGCGGCTGGGGGCGCTTGGGTGCCGCCCGGCGGCGGTGGGGGCGGCCTCCGCCGCGCTCGTCAGCCACGACGGGCTCCGGGGCACGGACGGTCCAGCGGCTGTCGGCCACCTATTCGAAACCAGACCTCGGTCACGACTGCGTCTCCCTCCGCACTCCCGGTTTGCGTGCCGGGTGTATGCAGCGGCCACGCATGTGGCTGCGAGCCCCGTCCCCGACCATGCGGCTCATCGCGGCCTTCATAAATTATCAGTGCCTCTTGTGATCTCTTCGCCGAAGACCGGACAGAAGTTGATGGAGGCGAAAAGATTGCGGAGATATTAAGGAGATTTGGCGTGGTTCGGAGAGCGTCACCCGGGTGCTCGGCCGTCCCGGGATCTCCCGTGATCTCCCGGAACCGCCCGTTAATCTATGGGCATGCCTCGCTATGAGTACCGCTGCCGTACGTGCGGCGACACGTTCGAACTGAGCCGTCCGATGGCCGAATCCTCCGCGCCCGCCTCCTGCCCCTCGGGCCACGACGACACGGTGAAGCTCCTGTCGACCGTCGCCGTCGGCGGCACGGCGTCCGCCCCCGCGCCGACACCCCGCGCGGGCGCAGGCGGAGGCGGAGGCGGTTGCTGCGGCGGAGGCTGCTGCGGCTGAGCGCCGCCCGGGTGGCCGCCCGCACCCTGCTACGCCACCCGCGCCCTGCTACGCCTCCCGCGCCGCCTTCAGGAACTCCCGCAGGATGCGCTCCCCCGCCGCCACGCCCCGCTCCGGCACGGCGCTGATCCCGGGTGCCGTCCAGTCGGCGTCGGCCAGTTCGCCATGGGCCGGGCGCCAGCCGCGGTCCGCGGCGAGCAGCAGGTCCGCGTCGAGCAGCGAGTCCCCGGCGGCGAGCGTGAGTACGGCACCGCAGCGCCGGGCGACCTCGCGCACGGCCGCGCTCTTGGTGAGCGGCTTCGGCACGGCGTAGACCTTGCGGCCCTGCAACGACACCGTCCAGCCGCGGTTCTCCGCCCACACGGCCAGTTCCTTCACCCATTCCCCGGGCAGCAGTTCACGCTCGACGACGAGGTAGGCGAACAGGTCCTCGGCCACCCGCTGCTTGCGCACCCACAACGGGTCCGCGGTGGCCACCAATTGGTCCTGCACCTCGGCCAGGGGAGCGCACTCCTCGGCGAGCCGCGCGAGCACCGCCGCGTGCCAGTCGGGGTCGGAGACACCGTCGACGAGCAGATGGCCGCCGTTCGCACAGATCGCGTACGCCGGGGCGGGACCCGGCAGGTTGATGCGCTGGTACTGCTTGCGGGTGCGGGTCGTGGTCGGCACGAACACCGCCCGGTCCCCCAGATCGGTGAGCAGCCCGGCCGCGGTCTCGGTCATGTACGACAGCGGCCGGCTCTCGTGCACCTCGACGCACAGCAGCCGGGGTGCCCGGGCGTCGGGCATGGTCAGCGCGAGCGCCGCGGCGGAGTAGATCAGCGTGCGGTCGAGGTCACTGGCGACCAGGACGGGGTTCATGCGGCCACCGCCCGGCCGTCGGCGCCGGTGGCGCCCCGGGTGTACCGGGGATGGATCAGGCCCACGCAGGTGTACGGAAGCGTGGCGACCTCCTCGACGGGCACGCCGCGCTGCGCGGCCAGCAGGCGCACATGGTCGAGGTCGGCGCCCGCCCCGGCGCGCGCCAGGATCTTCCAGGGCACCCGGCGCAGCAGCACCCGCGTGGTCTCGCCGACGCCCGGCTTGACGAGGTTCACGTCGTGGATGCCGTACTCCTCGCTGATGCGTTCCACCGCCGCCCAGCCCTCCCAGGTCGGGGTGCGGTCGGCGGACAGCAGCTCCTTGGTCCGCGCGGCGACGGTCTCCTCGACCTCGGTGAAGCGGGCGGACACGGCGTCGAGAAAGGCCACGGACACGTCCGCCCCGGCGAGCTCGCGGTAGAACTTCGCGCCGTGGTAGTCACGCGGGCCCACCAGGTCGGCGCGCAGCACCGTCCGTGAGATCAGCCCGGAGACCGTGGAGTTGAGGCAGGCGGACGGGATGAGGAAGTCCTCCCGGGTGCCATAGGTGCGTACGCACGATCCCGGGTCGGCGAGGACCGCGATCTCGGGGTCGAAGCCGGAGATGCCGTCGGATGCCTCGAACTCCCGCACGGCCTCGGCGAGTTCCCGGGTGATGGCGCCCTTGCCGGTCCAGCCGTCGACGAAGACGATGTCGGCGGGGTCGTACCGGTCGGCCAGGTAGCGCAGCGCGTTGGCGTCGATGCCGCGGCCGCGCACGATCGACACCGCGTAGTGCGGCAGGTCGAGCCCGTGCCGGTGGCGGGCCCAGCGGCGCATCAGGACGCCGACGGGGGTGCCGGCGCGGGCGAGGGAGACCAGGACCGGCCGCGGTGACCGCTCGGCGAGCACGGTCTCGGTGACCGCGCCGACGGCCTGCGCGAGCCGCGCGGCGGACGCCTCCAGCGCCGTGTGGAACAGCTCCTGGTACTGCTCGCTGGGCTGGTACTCCACCGGCAGCGACTCGGCGTAGTGCGCGCCGCCGCTCTGGATGGCCTCCTCGCGCTCCTCGGTCGGCGCCTCCAGGGTGACGTCCGAGAGGTCCTGCAGCAGCCAGCCGACCTCATCGGGCGCGTACGAGGAGAAGGCTGGGCCGCGGAGGGGCTCGGGCAGCATGGCGGGCCTTTCGGGAACGTGCCGGGACTCGGGGACGTAACTGGGGACGACCGCGAGCAGAACGTGCGGGGTGTGGGCGGCGAGCCGGTCGAGCAGGCCGCCCGGGGCGTGCAGGGCCGGGGTGTCCGCCACGGAGTCCACGACCGCGACGACGGTGTCGAAGCCGGCGTCGGCGACGTTGTACGCGTAGCGCTCGCCGGGCCCGTCGGCCGGGTCGTCGTGGGCGGGGAAGACGATGCGGCTGCGTATCGCGTAGCCGGGGTCGTCGACGGCGAGCACGGGCGAGCGGGTGGTCGTGGAGAAGCGGACCTCGGCGGCCACCACCTGCTCCAGTTCACGGGCCAGCCGCAGCGGTGCGTACATCAGCTCCTCGAAGCCGAGCACGAGCACGCGCCGGGCCCCCTCGGGTATCGCCTCGGCCAGCCGCGCCGCCATCGCGGGCAGCGCCGCCTCCAGACGGGCCCGGTGGGCGGGGGTGAAGCCGTGCCGCCCGCCGTCGGGCAGACCGTGGGGCCAGCCGAGCGCGACGCGGTCGATCGTCCCGTGGCGCTCCCGGTCGGGTGCGGGCGACTCGTGCCGGGCGACCAGTTCCCGGCCCTTCTCCAGGACGTCCGCCGGCAGCCGGACGGTGCCCGCCGCGGCCGCCACCAGGTCGATCCGCGCGTCGATCTCCCGCCCGAACTCCGTCAGGCGCCCCAGGTCGGCGGCCGAGCGCATATCGACCAGCGCGACCACCACGTACCGCCTCCGCGGATGGCGCCGGTGCAGGTCGCGGATGGTGTTCATGACCGTGTTGCCGGTCGAGAACTCGTCGTCGACCAGGACCAGCGGGCCGTCGCCCGCCAGCAGGTGCGGATCCTCGGGCAGCAGCAGATGCGAGGTGGCGTGCGAGTGGGACTCCTCGAAGCCGCCGGCCCGCGCCACGCCCTGGACGGGACGGCGGGTGGAGTGCAGACAGGGCACGGCGCCCATGCCGTCGGCGACGGAGTGGCCGAGGCCCGTGGCCGTCTCCGCGTATCCGAGGACGACCGGCCCGTCGGCCCCGCCCTCCACGCCGTCGGCGTCCAGCAGGTCGCGCACCCGGCGGCCGAGCGCGAACCCGTGGCCGTAGACGACGGAGGGGGACTGCGGGACGTGTTTGCCCAGCACGTTGGAGACGAGCAGATGCGCCCGCCGGGGGTTGCGCCGCAGCGCGAGCCCCAGCAGACCGGTCAGCTGCTCGTCGCCGACGAGTTCGACACCGAGCCGTTCGGCCACCCATGTCCCGGACCAGACCACGTTCTTCATCGATTCCTTGTCACTACGGTCACTACGTCACTGCCTCACCACATCGCCAGGTCGCCACGTCCCCACGCTCCCACGTCCGCACAACCGCGCGGACGCACGCACGCACAACCGCACGGCCGCCGAGCGCTCAGCCGGGGAGGCCCGCGGCCAGCAGCTCCACGAAGCCGACGCCCTCGCCCGCGACACCGAAGACCTCCGCGCGCTGGAGGGTGCGCTCGGCCCAGGCGCGGTGCGGCTTCACCTCGTTCATCTTGTTGGTGTACGCGGAGCGCAGCACACCGCCGCCGAGGCGCTCGGGCCGCAGGATGTCCTGCGCGTCGCTGAACTCCTCGTGGCTGACCACCGACAGCGCGTGCACCGGCATCACGTGCGAGGGGTGGATACAGGTCTTGCCGAGCAGGCCGTTGGCACGGTCGAGGGAGATCTCGCGCAGCAGCCCGTCCATGTCGTGCTCGATGAGCGCCTCGCGCAGCTCCTCGACCTCGCCCGCCAGGAAGGGGCTGCGCCGCAGCTGCGGCTTGAACATCCGCTCCTGGACCCGGAAGTACTCCCACACCGGACCCGTCACCGTGAACCCGGTGCCGTCGGCGCGTCCCAGGACGTTGACCACGTCGGCGATGACGGAGGCCACGATCTGAATGTCGTACGCCGTCATGTCGGGCGCCCTGCGCAGTCCGTACGAGGAGCAGAAGTCGGTGACGCCGAGGCGCAGCGCGAGGACCCGGTCGCGGTACTTGTCGACCGTGCGGGAGATGCCGTCCAGGGTCTCCCTGCGCGACTCCAGGTAGAGCAGGCCGGGTGATTCGAGGACGGGCATGGCGAACAGCCGGCGCCCGCTCGCCGTCTCGGCCGCCGTCAGCGCCTCCAGGAAGGGAACGCCCCGCTCCTCCGTGAACTTCGGCAGCACGAAACCCGACAGCAGTCGCACCGCCGGGCCGAGACGGCCCACCAGGTCCGGGATCTGCTCCGGCGTGCGGACCCGGACGAAGAGCAGGGGCAGCTCGACGTCCGGCCGCGATGCGAGGTCGGCGAACTGCCGGACCAGGTTCTCCTCGGCGTCCACCACGTCCGCGTCGTCGATGGAGTCCTCCAGGCACAGCACCATGGAGACCACCCCGCGGCCCGCCTGCTTGACCACGTCGTCGGCGAGGTGCGGACGGGTCGCGGGACTGTACAGGGTGGCGCCGAGGGCCGCCGCGAGCACCCGCGCGGGCGAGTCGGCGGTGAACACCGCAGGCTCCCGGTGGAAGAGGCGCTGCCGCTCCTCAGGGGCGATGTGCCCGAAATGACGCATAAGACTCCCCCGTGGTACCGGACGACCTGGACGACCCGAAAAGATGTGGCCGGTAATAGTACGTAGAACCCCATGTCGGGGGTTCCCACGGGGCGTGAAGTTCAGGTAACTCGACAGTGTCGGGGGCGGTCTGCGCCACTCCGGGGAAGCCACCCCGCGTTGTCGTGAGCAGGCCCCAGAAGGCAGGATGACGCCATGACGCACGCGATGCTGAAGGGGTCGAACGTCCCGCTCGAGGCCACGGCCGTACGGGCGGTGCTGCGCTGGGCGCCGGGACAGGGCGTCCCGGAGGTCGACGCCTCGGCGCTGCTCCTCGGTCCCGGCGGGCGGGTGCGTTCCGACGAGGACTTCGTCTTCTACAACCAGCCCCGGCATCCGTCCGGGAAGGTCCGGCTGCTCGGCAAGAAGCGGGAGGCGGACGGGCTGACCGAAACGATCCAGACGGACCTCGCGGGCATCGAGCCCGGCGTGGGGCAGATCCTGCTGGTCGCCTCGGCGGACGACGTCACGTTCGACCGCGTACGCGCGCTGCGCATCCTGCTGTACGACGCGGCCGCCCCCGACGCGGAGCCACTGGCGTACTTCGACATCAAACCGGAGACGGGCGCGGAGACGGCGCTGATCTGCGGGGAGCTGTACCGGCGCGGCGACGGCTGGAAGTTCCGGGCGCTCGGCGAGGGCTACTCCAACGGGCTCAAGGGGCTCGCGAACGACTTCGGCATCTCGGTGGACGAGTCGGAGACACCGCCCGCGGCGGCCGGAACGGCGGGTTCGGTCCCCGCCGCCGGGCCCGAGGTGTCGGCGCCGCTGCCGCCGGAGCAACCGTTTCCGGCGCAGCCCTCGTACGGCTATCCGGCGGTGCCCACGCAGCCGGCTCCCCCGACCGCCGCGCGGCCGGCGTACGGCTATCCGCAGCCGACGAGCCGGCCCGCGTACGGCTACCCGCAGCCGCAGACGGCGGCGGCTCCCGCACCGGCGTACGGCTACCCGCCGACGGCCGCCCCGATCCCCGACCCGGACTTCACGCTGCCCCCGCAGGGGCCGCAGTTCATCGGGCGGTAGGGGCCGCCCCGCGCGGATCACGCCTTCGTCTTGTACCCCCGGCCCCACTGCAGGCCCCACCCGTACAGCCGGTCCAACTCGGCCTGGAAGCCGTAGACGAACTTCACCTCGCGTTGGACGACGATCTCGCCCTTCACGTTCTCGATCAGGACGACCGCGCAGGAGCGGGCCTGCGGGTGGCGTTCGTCGAGGCCGATCTCGATGCGTGGACCGTTGCTGGGGAACATGGTCACGATGGCGTGCGTACGGTCGAACGCAGGCGTCTGGTCGTATATGTAGACGAAGATCAGCAGCCGCTTGAAGTCGTCCCGGTGGTCGAGGTTGACGAAGATCGTCTCGCCCGATCCGGAGCCGAACCGGTCGTCGCCGCTGAGCTTGATGTACGGCGGGTCGTTGAGCTCTCCGAAGAAGCTGCCCAGGGGCTGCACCACGCCCTTGGTGCCGTCGCTCAGCTCGTACAGGCATCCCAGGTCGAGGTCGACGTTGACCATGCTCTGGGTGTGCGCCTGCACGACCTCCGGGGTGAACAGCCGGAGAGGACGGCGCAGCAGGCTGCCGCGCTCCGGGGCGCCGATGTCCGAGGTGCGCATCCGCCACGACAGGTTGATGCGCAGGTTGCCGGTCGCCGCGCCCTGTTTGGTCAGGGACACCCGTTGGTGCCGCTTGGTCAGCTCGATCGCGTTGCTCGCCGCGCTGCCCGAGTCGAACTGCGCGGCCCGCCCGCGCCACACGCCGTCCCACAACAAGCCCATGCCCGCCCCCTGTACTCACAGTTCCACAGCCGCGGGGCGGCCGCGAGGACGAGTCCTCGCGGCCGCCCCGAAACAGAGCGTTCCTCGCCCTGAGGCGTATCACACCCCGGACGAGACCTCAGTCCTCTCGTCCGAGCCCTCGCCGTTTCCCTCGGTTCCAGCGAGCGCGCGGTTGCGGCGCACGGAGGACCAGAAGGACCAGGCGATCAGGACGACGCCGACGAGACCGGTGACGACCTCGTTGATCTCGTACTGGATGGTGACGAGGAGGATCACGGCCAGGGCGCCGATCGCGTAGTGCGCGCCGTGCTCCAGGTAGACGTAGTCGTCGAGGGTGCCCTGGCGCACCAGGTAGACCGTCAGCGACCGGACGTACATCGCGCCGATACCGAGGCCGAGCGCCATCAGCACGATGTCGTTGGTGATGGCGAAGGCACCGATCACACCGTCGAAGGAGAAGGACGCGTCCAGGACCTCCAGGTAGAGGAACATGAAGAACGCGGCCTTGCCCGCCAGGAGGATCGCCGAGCGCTGCTTGCCGGCGCGCCTGGCCTCTTCCTCCTCCTCGTGTTCCCGCTCCTCCTCTTCCTCGAGCCGGTCCTCGAAGTAGCCGGACAGACCACCGACGATCATGTAGGTGATCAGGCCGGCGATGCCCGCGATCAGCACCGTCTGCGCCTTGTCGACATGGGCGCCGCCGTGCTGGTGGGCGTGGGCCGCGAAGGTCATGGAGGAGATCAGCAGGACGATCAGCGCGATGCAGACCGACAGCATGTCGACCTTGCCGAGCTTGGCGAGCGGACGCTCGATCCAGCGCAGCCACTGGATGTCCCGGTCCTCGAAGATGAAGTCCAGGAAGATCATCAGCAGGAACATGCCGCCGAAGGCCGCGATCGCCGGATGGGCGTCGGTGACCAGCTGCTGGTACTGGTCCTTGTCCGTCAGCGCCAGATTGACCGCGTCTATGGGGCTCTTCTTCGCGGTGACGGCGACGATCACCACCGGGAAGACCAGCCGCATGCCGAAGACGGCGATGAGCACACCGACCGTGAGGAAGATCTTCTGCCAGAAGGCATTCATCTTCTTGAGGATCCCGGCGTTGACCACCGCGTTGTCGAACGACAGCGAGATCTCGAGGACGGACAGGATCGCCACGATGCCGAAGGCGGTCCACCCCCCGTAGAGGACCGCGGCGGCCAGGCCGACCGCGGTGACCACGAACGACCAACCGAAGGTTTTCAGAAGCACTGGCTACCCAATCCGTATCTGTACGGGTCTCCCCCGTTGCCGTACCCGGCTTTGCCTAATGTTGACCACGAGTCTAGAGGGGGAGCGGGCCGACCGGGCCATTTGGTTCGGCCGGACCTCTCAGCCGCAGGTCGGGGAGCGTGGACCGGCCCCCTCGCCGCTCACGGACAAGGCACGACGTGGCCTCTACCCGACGTTGACCCCGAAGTCCAGGGCGATGCCGCGCAGACCCGACGCGTACCCCTGTCCGACGGCGCGGAACTTCCACTCTCCGCCGTAGCGGTAGACCTCGCCGAAGATCATGGCCGTCTCCGTGGAGGCGTCCTCGCTGAGGTCGTAGCGGGCGAGTTCCTGACCGTCGGCCTGGTTGAGGACCCTGATGTAGGCGTTGCTGACCTGGCCGAAGGTCTGGCCGCGCTCGTCGGCCAGGTGGATGGAGACCGGGAAGACGATCTTGTCGCACTGGGGCGGCACCTTGGCGAGGTCGATGAGGATCGTCTCGTCGTCGCCCTCACCCTCGCCGGTGAGGTTGTCGCCGGTGTGCTCCACGGAGCCGTCCGGGCTCTTGAGCTGGTTGTAGAAGACGAACCACTCGTCACCGAGCACCCGGCCGCCGCTGCACAGCAGTGCGCTGGCGTCGAGGTCGAAGGGCGCTCCGGTGGTGGAGCGCGCGTCCCAGCCGAGCCCGATCATCACCTGTGTGAGGTTGGGTGCGGCCTTGGAGAGGGAGACGTTGCCTCCCTTGGCGAGCGTGACGCCCATGATGCTGGTCCTCCCCGAGGTACTGCGTCGTACCGGGGGCGGTCCCCCCGGCGGTCCGGGGGTGGCTCCCCCGGTGGTCCGGGGGCCGGACCCCCGGTGGTCGAAGACCGGCCCCGCCGGCCGGGACCCGCGCCCCCGGTGTCCCGAAGGCCACATCCCCGCCGCTCCGGAAGCCGAACCCCCGAGACCCGTACGCCCCGGCCCCACGGACCCGGAAGCCTCCGCCCCGGAAACCCGAAGCCGGACGCCCGGAAGCCTCCGCCCCGGGACCCTGGAGCCTCCGCCCTGGGAACCCGGAGCCCGAGAACCCGAAGCCAGGAAGCCTCCGCCCGGGAACCCGAAGCCCGAGGACCCAGGAGCCTTCGCCCTGGGAACCCGGAGCCCGAGAACCCGAAGCCCGGGAGCCTCCGCCCCGGGAACCCCGGAACGCGGGTGGCCGGGACTCCCGCTGTCGGAAGCCCGGGCGCCCGGCCCCGGGAAGCCGGGCCTCGCCGAGGCGAGCCCGGAGTCCTGAGGCCGGAGTCCCGAGGCCGGGAGTCCGGCTCTCCGCCGCCTGGGAGCCCGGCCCAGGAGCCCGGAAGTCCGGCCCGCCGACGCGAGCCCGGGCCTGCCGGAGCCGGGAGCCCGGCCCCGATGGGTCCGGGCTCCCGCGAGGGCCCGCGCGGCCGGCGTCCGCGGTTCGTGCGGTGCGGCGCCGGAGGGTGGTGACGGTGGCGTGACCGCGCGAGCGCTTCGGCTCAGACGTTCACACCGAAGTCCTGCGCGATGCCGCGCAGCCCCGACGCGTAGCCCTGGCCGATGGCACGGAACTTCCACTCGCTCCCGTGGCGGTACAGCTCGCCGAAGACCATGGCGGTCTCGGTGGAGGCGTCCTCGCTCAGGTCGTACCGCGCGATCTCCTGGTGGTTGGCCTGGTTGACGACGCGGATGAACGCGTTGCGCACCTGGCCGAAGGACTGCTGGCGGTTCTCGGCGTCGTAGATCGAGACCGGGAAGACGATCTTCTCGACGTCGAGCGGGACCGCGGCGAGGTTGACCTTGACCACCTCGTCGTCGCCCTCGCCCTCACCGGTGAGGTTGTCGCCGGTGTGCTCCACGGAGCCGTCCGGGCTCTTGAGGTTGTTGAAGAACACGAAGTTCTGGTCGCTGCCGACCTTGCCCGAGGAGTTCAGCAGCAGAGCGCTGGCGTCCAGGTCGAAGTCGGTGCCGGTCGTGGTGCGGACGTCCCAGCCCAGACCGACGAGGACCGCGGTCAGGCCGGGGGCCTCCTTGGTCAGTGATACGTTGCCGCCCTTGCTGAGGCTGACTCCCACGAGTCCTCCCATTGATGTCCAGGGGCGGGGAGCCCCGTGGTGCCGGTGTCGGGTATCGGATCAACGAGTCGATCCTAGTGAGCGGTTCCCGCGCCCCGCAGGGCTTGGAACCGAAGAATCACAGGGTGTCGAGCGCCTTCACGTACTCGTTCAGGTCGCGCGCGTCCGGCAGGCCGTTGACGACGGTCCAGCGCACCACGCCCTCCTTGTCGATGATGAAGGTCCCGCGCACCGCGCAACCCTTGTCCTCGGCAAAGACGCCGTACGCGCGCGAAATGTTGCCGTGCGGCCAGAAATCCGACAGCAGGGGGTATTCCAGGCCCTCCTGCTCGGCGAAGACGCGCAGGGTGGGGACGGAGTCGTTGGAGACGGCGAGCAGCTGGGTGTCGTCGTTGACGAACGTCGGCAGGTTGTCGCGCAGCTCGCACAGCTCGCCGGTGCACACGCCGGTGAAGGCGAAGGGGTAGAAGAGCAGCACCACGTTCTTGTCGCCGCGGAAGTCCGAGAGCTTCACGGTCCGGCCGTGGTTGTCCTTGAGCTCGAAGTCAGGGGCCTTGTCTCCGACCTGGATCGCCATGGTCCTGCATTCCTTCCGGTGGGCTGTACGGGGTGGGACCACCCTACGCAGCGATCACCGCGAGCCGGCGGACGGGCTGAGGGTTTCAGCCCGTCCGGGCTCCGGGAAGCAGGCCGTCCAGCCCCTGCGGAGGTCCGGGGCCGGACCTCCGGGGACGGTCATCGGGCGGGGATCACTTCTTGGGCTTGGCCGCCTTCGGCGTCACCAGCCGGCTCCCGCTCCAGTCCTTGCCCACACTCACGCTCTTGGACGCCGACAGACCCGCCGTCGTCGCGGCTTCGGAGATGTCGCTCGGCTCCACGTAGCCCGCACGGCCGGTCTTCGGCGTGAGGAGCAGGATGGAGCCGCCCTCCTCGATGTACGTGGTGGCGTCCACCAGCGCATCCGTCAGGTCGCCGTCGTCGTCGCGGAACCACAGCACCACGGCATCGGCGACGTCGTCGTATTCCTCGTCCACGAGCTCGCCGCCGACGGCTTCCTCGATGGCCTCGCGGAGCTCCTGGTCGACGTCGTCGTCGTAGCCGATCTCCTGGACCACCTGCTCGGGCTGGAATCCCAGCCTCGCGGCAGGGTTCGTCCGCTCCTCCGCGTGGTCCGCGGTCGCGCTCACGGGTTGCCTCCTGATCATGTCTTGGATGGGGTACCCCCTGCTCGTCGAGAGCTTGGGGGAATCTCAGCCACGCGCGTACGCGAAGCATTGGCCGTAGTCCACACGGGCGGGACGGATCGCGCAAGTACCCGGCGGTTCAGACCGCCGAAACGGTGACGATCCTGGCCGTGTCGCCGCAACTCCTGTCACGGTATCGCGCCCAGGAGTGATCCACACCACACCGTTCTGCCCGGTTTGCGCATGCCGAAATCCTCCACCGGTACGAGAGTCGAACGGCCCTTCCAGGGGTGCCACACCTTGGGCGTATCGTTGCGTTTTGGTCGGGCTCATCCCGCAAGACCGGTCCGCCACCATGGTTACCACTCGGTAGAGATGACGTTTCGCTCCCCCCAGGTACACGATGGGGACCGGTGCCGGCACAGGCAGAAGTAGCCCTCTGACAGGTAAGGAACAGCGTGGCTTCCGGATCCGATCGCAATCCGATCATCATTGGCGGCCTTCCGAGTCAGGTTCCTGACTTCGACCCCGAAGAGACCCAGGAGTGGCTGGACTCCCTCGACGCCGCCGTGGACCAGCGCGGCCGCGAGCGGGCCCGCTACCTGATGCTCCGTCTGATCGAGCGGGCCCGCGAGCGGCGTGTGGCCGTGCCCGAGATGCGCAGCACGGACTACGTCAACACCATCGCCACCAAGGACGAGCCGTTCTTCCCCGGCAACGAGGAGATCGAGCGCAAGATCCTCAACGCCACCCGGTGGAACGCCGCGGTCATGGTCTCGCGCGCCCAGCGCCCCGGCATCGGGGTCGGCGGCCACATCGCCACCTTCGCCTCCTCCGCCTCGCTGTACGACGTGGGCTTCAACCACTTCTTCCGCGGCAAGGACGAGGGGGACGGCGGCGACCAGGTCTTCTTCCAGGGCCACGCCTCGCCGGGCATCTACGCCCGCGCCTATCTCCTGGACCGGCTCACCGAGCAGCACCTGGACGGATTCCGCCAGGAGAAGTCGAAGGCCCCCTACGGCCTCTCCAGCTACCCGCACCCGCGCTCCATGCCGGACTTCTGGGAGTTCCCGACGGTCTCCATGGGCCTCGGCCCGATCGCCGCGATCTACCAGGCCCGCATGAACCGCTACATGGAGGCGCGCGGCATCGCGGACACCTCCAGGTCCCAGGTGTGGGCGTTCCTCGGCGACGGCGAGATGGACGAACCGGAGTCGCTCGGACAGCTGACCCTCGCCGCCCGCGAGGGGCTGGACAACCTGACCTTCGTCGTCAACTGCAACCTGCAGCGCCTCGACGGCCCGGTCCGCGGCAACGGCAAGATCATCCAGGAGCTGGAGTCGGTCTTCCGCGGCGCCGGCTGGAACGTGATCAAGCTGATCTGGGACCGCTCCTGGGACCCGCTGCTGGCCCAGGACCGGGACGGCCTCCTGGTCAACAGGATGAACACCACGCCGGACGGCCAGTTCCAGACGTACGCCACCGAGTCCGGCGCCTACATCCGCGACCACTTCTTCGGCGACGACCAGCGGCTGCGCGCCATGGTCGAGAACATGACCGACGACCAGATCCTGCACCTGGGCCGCGGCGGTCACGACCACCGGAAGATCTTCGCGGCGTTCTCGGCGGCCAAGGCGCACAAGGGCCAGCCGACGGTGATCCTGGCCAAGACGATCAAGGGCTGGACGCTCGGTCCGAACTTCGAGGGCCGCAACGCGACCCACCAGATGAAGAAGCTCACGGTCGACGACCTCAAGCGCTTCCGGGACCGCCTGCACCTGCCGATCTCCGACAAGGAGCTGGAGTCCGGCCTGCCGCCGTACTACCACCCGGGCCGCAACTCGGACGAGATCCAGTACATGCACGACCGCCGCAAGGGGCTCGGCGGTTACGTCCCCACCCGTGTGGTGCGCTCGAAGCCGCTCGCGCTGCCCGAGGACAAGGTGTACGCGACCGTCAAGAAGGGCTCCGGTCAGCAGTCGATCGCCACCACCATGGCCTTCGTCCGCCTGCTGAAGGACCTCATGCGGGACAAGGAGCTCGGCAGGCGGTTCGTGCTGATCGCGCCCGACGAGTACCGCACCTTCGGCATGGACTCGTTCTTCCCGAGCGCCAAGATCTACAACCCGCTCGGACAGCAGTACGAGTCCGTGGACCGCGATCTGCTCCTCGCGTACAAGGAGTCCCCGACCGGCCAGCTGCTGCACGACGGCATCTCGGAGGCGGGCTGCACGGCGTCCCTGATCGCGGCGGGCTCGGCGTACGCCACCCACGGCGAGCCGCTCATCCCGGTCTACGTCTTCTACTCGATGTTCGGTTTCCAGCGCACCGGCGACCAGTTCTGGCAGATGGCCGACCAGCTGGCCCGTGGGTTCGTGCTGGGTGCGACCGCCGGGCGCACGACGCTGACCGGTGAGGGCCTGCAGCACGCGGACGGCCACTCCCAGCTGCTCGCCTCGACCAACCCGGCGTGCGTGGCGTACGACCCGGCCTACAGCTACGAGATCGCGCACATCGTGCAGGACGGTCTGCGACGGATGTACGGCTCCTCTCCCGAGCACCCGCACGGCGAGGACGTCTTCTACTACCTCACCGTCTACAACGAGCCCATCCGGCACCCGGCCGAGCCGGGGAACGTGGACGTCGAGGGCATCCTCAAGGGCATCCACCGCATCAGCGAGGGCACCTCGGGCACCGTCCCGGCGCAGATCATGGCCTCCGGCGTCGCCGTGCCGTGGGCGATCGAGGCCCAGCGGATCCTCGCCGAGGAGTGGAACGTGCGCGCCGACGTCTGGTCGGCGACCTCCTGGAACGAGCTGCGGCGCGAGGCCGTCGAGGTGGAGCGGAACAACCTGCTGCACCCGGAGGAGGAGCAGCGCGTCCCGTACGTGACGCGGAAGCTGAACGGGGCCGAGGGTCCGTTCGTGGCCGTGTCCGACTGGATGCGATCGGTTCCTGACCAGATCGCGCGCTGGGTGCCCGGCCCCTACCAGTCCCTGGGTGCGGACGGCTTCGGCTTCGCGGACACCCGCGGTGGGGCCCGCCGCTTCTTCCACATCGACGCGCAGTCGATCGTGGTCGCGGTGCTCACCGAGCTGGCGAAGGCGGGCGGCATCGACCGCTCGATGCTGAAGCAGGCGATCGACCGCTACCAGCTGCTCGACGTGGCGGCGGCCGACCCGGGCGTCGCGGGCGGCGACGCCTGACCTGACCTGACCTGCGGTTGGTCCCGGCAGGGCGGCAGGGCGACGGTCCCCGCCGCCCTGCCGGCTTTTCTACGATGCCCCCATGAAGGAGACATCGGCACAGGCCCGCTGGGAGCACTACACCGGGCGGCCCCTGCTCGTACTGGCGGTCGCGTTCGCCGTCGCGTACGGCGTGCCGATCGTGCACCCCCACGCGAGTCCCAGGCTGACGAGCGCGTGCACCGTGGTGGAGTGGGTGGTGTGGGCCTCGTTCGCCGCCGACTATCTGGCGCGGCTCGGGCTCAGCCGGAGGCGCCTGGAATTCGTCCGTACCCACTGGCCGGACCTGTTCGCGGTGGTCCTGCCGATGCTCCAGCCGCTCCGGCTGCTGCGGATAGTGGCCACGC
Organism: Streptomyces sp. NPDC007264; assembly: GCF_042869095.1. Taxonomy (NCBI): domain Bacteria; kingdom Bacillati; phylum Actinomycetota; class Actinomycetes; order Kitasatosporales; family Streptomycetaceae; genus Streptomyces; species Streptomyces sp. NPDC007264. The sequence goes on along the minus strand of NZ_JBIAFD010000004.1, from coordinate 170,071 downwards.
TCACCCTCGTGGGACAGCGGGCCAGGATGGCGTCGCAGATCCGGCTGACGACGTACGTCGGCGGGGCGGTCGTCGGGCTGCTGATGTTCGGGTCGCTGGCCGTGCTGTCGGTGGAACGGGACTCGCCCAACGGGAACATCAGGACGCTGGGCGACGCCGTGTGGTGGTCGTTCACGACGATGACGACCGTGGGATACGGGGACCACGCGCCGACCACCGGGCTCGGGCGGGTACTCGCGGTCGGGCTGATGCTCTCCGGGATCGCGCTGCTCGGTGTGGTGACGGCGAACATCGCCGCCTGGTTCATCGCGCGGTTCGAGCAGGACGATGCGGTCGAGCGGCGGCAGACGGCGGCGATCGAGGCCCTGACGGAGGAGGTGCGGGCCCTGCGGGCGGAGGTCGCCGCGCTGTCCGGGCCGTCCCTGCCGCATCCCCACGCCCCGGAGGAGACCGGCCCCCGGCCGTAGACGGGGGCGCTCGCGCACGCGGAGCACCCCGTCGCCCGGGCCGGACCTGCCTGCGCGCCGCCCCCCTCCGGCAGCGCGCCGCAGTCCGGCCGTCCTCCGGGTCCCACGACCCCGCCGTGAGAAGGACGCGACCACTGTGACCTGCGGCGCGCGCGAGCAGGGAGGGATCTTGAGCGCCTTCACCCTGATGAGCGAACGGGCCCGTCCGGCGTCAGATGTGCGCGGCCCCGGCACCCGCCTCCGCGTTCTCGCCGCGCTTGGTGAAGAGCGCGACCAGTACGGCGACCGCCGCGACGCCCGCGGCGACCAGGCAGGCCAGGCTCATACCGGAGATGAACGTGTCGTGCGCGACGCCCGTGATCTTCTCGGCGACCGCGGCCGGAACGCCCTTCGGCACCGGGGCGACACCCACCTGGACCGCCTGCGACGCCTGGTCGAGCTGGGCGGGGGTGAGCGGCGGCAGCTGGGCGGCGGCCCAGTTGCCCGGCAGGTCGTTGTCGACGCGGGAGGCCATCACCGCGCCCAGCACGGCCGTGCCGAGGCTGCCGCCGATCTGCATCGCGGCCTGCTGGAGGCCGCCGGCGACGCCGGAGAGCTCCATCGGCGCGTTGCCCACAATGACCTCGGTGGCGCCCACCATCACCGGGGCGAGGCCGAGGCCGAGCAGGGCGAACCAGATCGACATGACGGCGCTGCCGGTGCCGGCCTCCAGCCGGGACATGCCGAACATGGCGACCGTGGTGAGCACCATGCCGCCGGCCAGCGGGATGCGCGGGCCGGCCTTGGTGATCACGGCGCCCGCGAGCGGGGAGCCGACGATCATCATGCCGGTCAGCGGCAGGAGGTGCAGGCCCGCGTCGACCGGGCTCATGCCGTGCACGTTCTGCAGGTAGAAGGTGACGAAGAACAGGCCGCCCATGAAGGCGATCGCCATGAGGACCATCAGGACGACGCCCGCCGACAGCGGCACCGAGCGGAACAGCGCCAGCGGGATCAGCGGCTCCTTCACCTTCGTCTCCCAGAAGGAGAAGAGGGCGAAGCACACCACGGACGTGCCGATGAACAGCCACGTCCTGCCGTCGCCCCAGCCCCAGGACGGGGCCTTGATGAGCGCCCAGACCAGACAGAACATGGCGGCCGACAGCAGCGCGATGCCGGGCAGGTCGAAGGAGCGCGGCGCGTTCTCGGCGCGGTGGTCGGTGAGGATCAGCAGGCCGAGGACGAGGGCGAGGGCGCCGACCGGCACGTTGATGAAGAAGACGGACTGCCAGCTGACGTGCTGGACGAGCAGACCGCCGAGGATGGGGCCGCCCGCGGTGGAGGCGCCGATGACCATGCCCCAGATGCCGATGGCCATGTTCAGCTTCTCGGCGGGGAAGGTGGCCCGCAGCAGGCCGAGCGCGGCCGGCATCAGCAGCGCGCCGAACAGTCCCTGGAAGACACGGAAGGTGATGACGAGGGCGATGCTGTCGGAGAGGCCGATGGCACCGGAGGAGGCGGCGAAGCCCACCACACCGATCAGGAAGGTCTGCCGGTGGCCGAAGCGGTCGCCGAGCTTGCCCGCGGTGATCAGGGTGACCGCGAGGGCGAGGAAGTAGGCGTTGGTGATCCACTGGACGTCGGCGAAGCTCGCGCCCAGGTCCTTGGCGATGGCCGGGTTGGCGATGGCCACGATGGTGCCGTCGAGGGCGACCATCATCACGCCGATGGCGACGGCGACAAGGGTGAGCCACGGATGCCCGCGCAGCCCTCGCCCCGGCGCGCCATCCGGCGGGGCCACCGACGTACTGGACGTCTTGTCCCCCGGTTCCGTCGCGTCGACGGTGGTCTGACTAGTCATGCGGTCGAGGCTAATGACAGCCTCTGACAATTGACAAACCAGTTCACAAGTCGGTAACTGTCACGCCACTCACGGATAGGGTGAACCGGGCGGATGAACGAAATGAGGACCCATGGAGACGGCCCCGCGGCCGGGACTGCGTGAGCGCAAGAAACGTCGCACCCGGGACGCGCTGCTGCGCGCCGCCCTCGAGCTGTTCCTCACCCAGGGGTACGAGCGGACGACCGTCGACGAGATCACCGAGGCCGTGGACGTCTCGCAGCGCACCTTCTTCCGCTACTTCGCCGGCAAGGAGGAGGCCGTCTTCTTCGTGCACTCCGTGGCGGAGTCGTCCTTCCTGGACGCGGTGCGCGGGCGGCCGCACCACGAGGCGCCGCTGGAGGCGCTGCGCCAGGCCGTACTGGAGGGCTGGGACGGCATCGAGGAGGCCGTCGGCCGGTTCATCCCGATCGAACTGCATTTGCGCACATATCGGTTGATCGAGTCGACGCCCGCCCTGTTCGCCACCCATCTGCGCCGCTCGGCGGAGTTGGAGGAGGAGATCGCCCGTGCGATCGCCGAGCGCGAGGGACTCGACCTGGACACGGACCCGCGGCCGCGCGTCGCGGTGGCCGTGTTCGGCGGGGTGATGCGCGTGACGGAACGGCTGTGGAGCGCACGGGGGGACCTCAGCGTCGCCGCCATCCGCGAACTGACGGCCTCTTACCTCGACGCCGTGGGTCCCGCTTTGGCCGAGAAGTGGCGGGCGGAGTGATGCCGTACCGATTCCGTGCTGATTCCGCATCGGTTCCGCACGGGTCAAGTGAATTCCCGCCCCCGGGCCCCGGGCCGCGGCCGACGAGGTGAACCCCTGGTCACACGCCGTGCCGGATGACGCGTACTTCATCGGCTCAGCGTGATGATCGGACGTAAGGTGCATCCGTTTTGCCGCAATTGGTGCACCAGAAACGTGAGACGCGTCACTCGGTTAACGCGAGACACTCTCGTTCTCCTAGTGTGTCCTTCCAGTGACTTCCTTCGACACCTCCCCGCAACTCAACGTCTGGCGCGCGCTGCTCGCGCTGGCCGTGGTCTTCGTGATGCTCGCGACGACCGGCTGGACCGCCGTGCGCAGCCACCGCGGCCTCACCCCGCTGCAGGCGTCGCGCTCCGCGTGGGAACACGGCAGGCTCGCCGGCCGTCAGCTGCCGGACCTCGACGAACCCCCGGCCCGGCTCACCGCCTTCTTCGCCTCGCTCAGCGACCGCCAGCGCTCCCGGCTCGCCCACCGCTTCCCGCTCGCGGTCGGCAACATGAACGGGGCCCCGGTACGGCTGCGCTACGACGCCAACCGCATCGCCCTCGCCCGGCAGCGCAAGGTCGAGCGCGCCCGGATGCACGACGACCGACTGTCGTCGGTGGGCCAGCAGGAGGCCGGCCGCCTCATGAACCGCTTCGGGGCGCTGATGCGCAAGGGCCGCCAGATCCTCGCCTTCGACCCGGAGGGCTCGGGCCGTATCGCCGAGGTCTTCGGCAACCTGGACCGGGCCGAGCGGATCTCGGTCGTGGTCCCCGGCGTCGACACCGACCTGCTCACCTTCCAGCGCACCTTCCGCAAGTACTCGGCACCGGTCGGCATGGCCGAGGCGCTGTACGCGGCGGAGCGCGAGAGCGACCCGGGCACCCGCACGGCCGTGATCGCCTGGGCCGACTACACCTCGCCCAGCGGGCTCGGCATGGAGGCGGCGACCGCGATGCGCGCCGCGGAGGGCGCCGTCCGGCTCAACGCCCTGCTGCGTGCCCTGCCCGGCCGCGCACCGGTCCAGCTGTACTGCCACAGCTACGGGTCGGTGCTGTGCGGGGTGGCGGCGCACCGGCTCCCGGCCCGCGTGTCCGACATAGCGGTGGCGGGCAGCCCCGGCATGCGGGCCGACACGGCCGAGGGCCTGCACACCACGGCGCGCGTGTGGGCCATGCGGGACGCCGACGACTGGATCCAGGACGTGCCCTACCTGGAGGTGGGCGGCCTCGGACACGGCGCCGACCCGGTCTCCCGGGGTTTCGGGGCGCGGGTGCTGTCCGCGGGGGGCGCGAAGGGTCACGCCGGCTATTTCGAGCCGGGCACCGCGAGCCTGCGCAACTTCGCCGACATCGGCACCGGCGCGTACGGTTCGGTGCTCTGCGCCCACGACGACGACGGCTGCCGGACCGGTTTGTCCGGCACCGTCTCGGCCGGACGCGCGTAGAGGACCAGGAATTGCGGTCTGCCAGGGGAGGCGACGGAGGAGCGCGTGCCGCATACGATGAGCCGCATGGGTGACGTACTGGCCGGATTTCATGCCGCCTGGGAGTTCGAGTCCGACTCCGTGCTCATCCGCTTCGAACGGGGAATCCGGACGCCGAAGCTGTTCCAGGCGCTCGGCGAACGCCGCATCCCGCTGGAGGCGATCGCGGGGGTGACGCTCGCTCCGGGGAAGCGCGGGACGGTCGTCCTGCACGCGGTGCCGAGGCCCGGGGCCGACCCGCTGATGGAGGCGGCGGCCGGACAGCTCAAGGAGACCTCCGACCCCTACCGGCTGGTGCTGCCCGCCGACCGCGAGACCCTCGCCGAGTACTACGCGGACGAACTGCGCGCCCTGCTCTCCGAGGACGCCGGGCCGGCCGAGCGCTTCCTCGTCACGCCGCCCGAGGTGCCCCTGCAGTTCAAGGCGTACGACGGGAAGGCGTCCTTCGACGGCAAGGCGGTGTCCTTCCGCTGGTCCTGGACGGGTGCGTCCTCGGCCAAGTGGAAGGCCGGCGACCAGAGCTTCCCGGTCACCGGCCTGAGCGGGGTCGAGTGGCGCTCCCCCGAGGTCTTCGAGGGCCATCTGCGGCTGCTGCACCGCCACCCGGCGGGCGCCGCGCAGTCGGCCCAGCCGGACCAGGACCCCGCGGCCGTGATCTTCGGGCTCGGCTACGGGCCGGTGCACGAGTCGCTGCCGTTCGCCGCCTCGGTGCTCGCGGCCGTACGGGCGGCGGGCCCCGCCCCGGCCGCCGCGCACGCCGCCCGCCGCGATCCCGCGGACATCGCCGAGCGGATCCGGCACCTGGGGGAACTCCACGAGGCCGGGCTCGTGACGGACGAGGAGTTCTCCACGAAGAAGGCGGAACTGCTGGCGGAGCTCTAGGACTCCGGTGCGGTTTCGTGATGTATCCGGTGGGTTCGTCTGCGGTTTGTCGCCGGTAGGGGCGGCGTCGGGCTGTTGCCTGGTGGCGTCTGCACCGGTTGGAGCGTCGGCGTCCGCGAACCCAGGGCGCCGGCATCGGCGACCGCCGACATGGTCGAGAACCCCCGTGTCTCCGGGCGTGGTGCGGGCGCGAGACCCAGTCGGCAGATCGTCTCCGGCGGACGCCCGGAGCGGCTGTCCGCCGCCGCGCCTGACCGGGCAGCCCCGTCCGGCCGACCAGCACGGTCAGGTCACCACACCGGGCGAAGGTTCACGGCCGCTGCACCCGCGGCCGACCACGGCACCGCGAGCCGTGTCGGCCTCATTGCGCACCGTGCGCGTCCGGGATGTCGAGTATGCGGAGGAAGGCGGTCGCCGCAGGTGTGCGGCTGCCCGGACTCCAGATGACGTACTCGACGCGGGTGGGCGCGTCGGTGACCTCGACGGTGGTCACGCCGCTGAGTTGAGCCACGTACGCGGAGGGGAGCATCGCCACGCCGAGGCCCTGCCCGACCATGCGGGCCAGGAAGTCCGCGTTGGTCACTTCGAACGCGACATCGCGGGTGAGACCAGCGGCTGAGAAGGCCAGGTCGGATTGGGCGCGACCGGCGGTCTTGGCCGGCAGATCCACGAACACCTCCGAGGAGAGCCTTCGAAGGTCCACCGCTGGTTCGTCGGCGAGGGGGTGATCGGGCGCGACCACGGCGACGAGCCGGTCACGGGCGAGTTCACGGACGCCGACCCCCTCGGGCCGCACTGTGGTCGGCAGCCCGAGGAAGGCGACTTCGACGGCTCCCTGCTCGACCTGCTCGACGAGATCGTCGCTCGCGCCCACGCGCAGGCTGATGCGCACCTTCGGGTACTGCCGGCGAAAGTCGCGCAGCGCGCGCGGGATGTCGACGGCCGCGACGGACGGAATCAGACCGACGGAGAGCCGCCCGCGCACCTCGCCGACCGCGGCGGCGACCTCGGCGGCCGCGCGCTCGGCGGCGTCCAGGCATTGGCGGGCGGCGGGCAGGAACGCCGCACCGGCCGGCGTCAACCGCACCCGGCGGGTGGTGCGCTCGAACAGCCGTGCTCCCAACTCACGCTCCAGACGCGCGATCTGGTGGCTGAGGGCGGACTGGACGACCAGACAGCGCTCGGCGGCACGGGTGAAGCTGTTCGTCTCCGCCACGGCGACCACGTAGCGCATCTGCTGAAGCTCCATGGAATCCATCTTGTATCAAGATGAATCAGATGACGAACATGCGTTGGACTCATTGATGTGTGCCGGGCCAGGATCTGAGCGTGCCGCTTCCGGCACCGCACGGATTTTCTGACGGAAGTCGGCAAAGGTGTCGGCCCGGGAAATCCGTCTCGCATCGTTTCCGGCAGCGCTCTCGTGACGTGAGCACAAATCCCGCCGCCACCGCCGACCTTCGTCGTCGGCGAATCGATCCGAGCAGCGGCAATCGGATGTCAACCGGAAGGACGCCCCACCATGACCGGCACGCCGTCCAGTCGGCAGGAGCAGGCGGCCGGCACGGCCGCGTCACCTGCACCCACACGTGAGCACATCGCGGGAGAGAAGTAATGTCCTTAAAGGAAAAAGAACGCTCGTCCTCAACCTTGAAGGCGTGGCTCGGTGTTGCTTCCATCACCGCCAGTCTGTTCGTCTTCCTCACCACTGAGCTGATGCCGGTGGGTCTGCTCACTCCGCTGAGCAAGAGCCTGCACATCTCGGTCGGTGTCGCCGGCCTCATGGTGACCGCGCAGGGTGTCGCGGCCGGCCTGGGCGTACCTTTCATCGTGGCCTGGACCAGGCGCGTCAACCGACGTCTTCTCCTGTCCGCGCTGCTCGCGGTACTGGCCCTGGGAAACCTCATCACCTCCGTCTCGCCGAACTATCCGCTGATCCTCGGGACGCGGCTGTGCATGGGGTTCGCCAGCGGCGTCTTCTGGGCCATCGGCGTAAGCATGGCCATGCGGATCGTCCCCGAGCGTCACGCGAGCCGGGCGGCCGCGGTGGTGATGTCCGGCATCTCCATCGCCACGGTCGTGGGCATTCCGCTGGGCACCATCGCCGAAGCCCACACGAACTGGCGGATCACCTTCGCCGTCTGGGCCGGCCTCAGCCTGCTGGTGCTCCTCGCGGTCGCGTCGATCGTTCCGTCGCTGCCCTCGGAGAACGCGGTGTCGGTCCGGGAGGTCTTCGGGCTACCGGTCAAGAACGGGCAACTGCGCACGGTGCTGTTCATCGTCGTCTTCTTCGTGCTCGGCCACTTCGGTGCCTACGCCTTCGTGCGCCCCTACCTGGAGGACAACGCATCCGCCACGTCCACCTTCATCACGGTCGTGCTGATCATCTTCGGTGTCGGCGGTGCCGCCGGGAACTTCATCGCCGGACACACGGTGGACAAGAGCCTGCGAGCCACCTTCGTCGCCGGGCTCGTGGGACTCCTGGCGGCCCTGCTGCTGCTTCGTGTCGTCGGTGGCGGGGAGGCCGGCGTCGTCGTCGCGCTGATCCTGTGGGGGCTCTCCTTCGGCGCCGTGCAGTTGTCCCAGGTCAACATGACGCTCGCCGCCGCGCCCGAAACCTTCGAAGCCGCGATGTCGCTCAACACCATGGCGTACAACACGTCCATCGCGCTCGGAGCGTTGTTCGGTGGCCTGTTCGTCGATCACCTGGGTGTCACGAGCGTCATCTGGTTCGGTGTGATCCTGGCGGGGACATCGCTGCTCCTCAGGCTGGGCACCGGCCGGAGGGGAAAGACCTCGAACGCCGTCGCCGAGGACGACCTGGCGGCCCCCACCACTGGATGAGCCGTCCGCACGAGGGAGCGGGGCGCGCCGACGCCGGCGTGCGCCCCGCAGGAATTCCACCGCCCTTCCCACGGGACGGGGCACGGTCGGCCGACGAGGAAGCGAAGGCAGTGCGCTGCCGCGGGGATCCCGCGGCAGGCGGCAGCCGGCGGGACGCGGTGAGCACGTCCGGCACGACGCCTCCGGCCGCCCCCAGGTGCCTGCCGGCCGACCGCCGACCGCTGGCCGGGCGGGCGGGCGGGCGCCCCTACTCCCGTCCCGCCGACGCGAACGTCATGTCCGGGTAGCGGTCGCCCGCCACCTTGGAGGCGATCGGCTCCAGCAGGGCCAGTTCACGGTCGCTCAGCACGATCCGTGTCGCCGCCGTGTTCTCCTCGACGCGCGAACGCCTGGTCGTCCCCGGGATCGGCACCACGGGCAGGCCGTGCACCACCGCCTGCCGCTGCACCCAGGCCAGCGCGATCTGCGCGGGCGACACGCCGTGGGCCTCGGCGACCGACCGTACCGGCTCCAGGAGCGCCACGTTGGCGCTCGCGTTCTCCCCCGTGAAGCGGGGCATCGTGCGGCGGAAGTCCTGGTCCGTGAGGTCGGTGTCGGCGTTCGAGAAGGAGCCGGTGAGGAAGCCGCGCCCGAGCGGCGAGTACGGCACCAGGGCCACACCCAGTTCCTCGGCGGCCGGCACCACGTGCGCCTCGATGTCCCGGCTGAACAGCGACCACTCGGACTGCACTGCGGCGATCGGGTGAACCGCCGCGGCCGCGCGCAGTTCGCCCGCCGTGACCTCGCTCAGCCCGAGGTGCTTCACCTTGCCCTCGCGCACCAACTCGGCCATGGCCGCGACGGTCTCCTCGACCGGCACGTTCACGTCGCGGCGGTGCATGTAGTACAGGTCGATCACGTCGACGTCCAGGCGCCTCAGGCTCGCCTCGACGCACTGGCGGATGTACGGGGGATCGTTGCGGATGATCCGCTTGAACGGCTCGTCGGGCGGGGAGGAGATCCCGAACTTGGTGGCGATCACGACCTCGTCCCGGTGCGCCTTGAAGAACGGCGACAGGAACGTCTCGTTCTCACCCGCGCCGTACGCGTCCGCGGTGTCGAAGAGCGTGACGCCCAACTCCAGCGCCCGCTCCAGGGCGGCCCGCGCCTCCCCGGCGTCCGCGGGGCCGTACGCCCAGCTCATCCCCATGCAGCCGAGCCCTTGGACCCCCACCTCGGGGCCCTCGCCGCCGAGCCGCACCGTCGTGATCCTGCTGTCCGTCATCAGGGCCTCTCCGACGCCAGGGCGCGGCCGGCGTCCGCGTAGAAATCGATCTTGCGGTTGAGCACCGAGAGCGTGTCCTGGAGCTCCGCGATCCGGGCGAGCACGTCCCGGCGGGTCGCCTCCAGCAGTTCGTGGCGCTCGGCGTAGGTGTGGGCGCCCTCCCGCACCAGTCCCGCGTAGCGCACCATGTCGGCGACGGGCATGCCGGTGAGCCGCAGCTTGCCCACCAGGTCGAGCCAGTCCAGGTCCGCGTTGCAGTAGCGGCGCTGGCCGGTGTGCGAGCGGTCGATGTGCGGCATCAGCCCGATCCGCTCGTACCAGCGCAGGGTGTGCGCGGTCAGGCCGGTGAAGGCGACGACCTCGCTGATCGTGTAGCTGTCCCGGCCGTCGGGACGGGGGTGCCGCGCGGGCGCCGCGGAGCAGATGTCGGTTCCTTGTTCGGCCTCCTCGGCCAAGGTCTCGATCACCGTCATGGGCACCACGCTAAGACCTTCGAGTGCACTCCAAGCAAGCGGAATCAGGTGAAAATGCCGAGACCCGGCGCGGTACGGCTGACTAGCGTGCGGTCCATGAGTCTCGTACGACGGGCAGTGCCCGAGGACGCCGGGGAAGTGCTGCGGCTGCGGCAGATCATGCTGGATTCGGTGTTCTCCGCCGGCTCCTCCACGGAGTGGCACGCCGAGTCGCTGCCGACGGTACGCCGCCGGCTCGCCGACCGGGACGGCGGCTTCGTGGCCTTCGTGGTCGACCACCCGGAACGGCCGGGGGCGCTGGCGGCGCTCGCGGCCGGCACGATCGACTACCGGATCGGCGGGAAGGACAATCCGCACGGGCGGGTGGGGTACGTCTTCAGCGTCGCCACCGATCCCGACGCCCGTCGCCGCGGCTACGCCCGCGCCTGCATGGAGGCCCTGCTCGACTGGTTCCGGGAGCAGGACGCCCGGCAGGTCGATCTGAACGCCTCGGCCCAGGCCGAGCCGCTGTACGCGTCCCTGGGCTTCGTCCGCAAGCCGGACCCCTCGATGCGGCTCCAGCTGGGGAACGCATAGCCTCATACCCATGTCCCTGCAGAGCCTGGCGCTGATCGAGAACTGGCCCGTCCCCACCGCCGCCGCGGCGGTCGTCCGTGCGGACGGCACCGTCCCCGGCACCCGCGGCCCGGTCGGCCGTCGCTTTCCGCTGGCCTCGGTCACCAAGCCGCTCGCCGCGTACGCCGTGCTCGTCGCGTACGAGGAGGGAGCGATCGAGCTGGACGAGCCCGCCGGCCCGCCCGGCTCCACGGTCCGCCATCTGCTCGCGCACACCTCCGGCCTGGCCTTCGACGAACCCCGGGTGACGTCGGCGCCCGGGGAGCGGCGCCTGTACTCGAACGCCGGGTTCGAGGCGCTCGGCGACCATGTGGCGAAGGCACCGGACATCCCGTTCGGCGAGTACGCCCGCCAGGCCGTCCTGGAGCCGCTGGGCATGACCGCCACCAGCCTCAACGGCTCCCCCGCCAAGGACGGCGTCTCGACGGTCGCGGACCTCGCCCGGTTCGCGGCCGAGGTGCAGGCGCCGCGCCTGCTGGATCCGCGCACGGTGGCCGAGGCGATGACGGTGCAGTACGCCGGGACGAAGGGCGTCCTGCCCGGCTACGGCCACCAGAACCCCAACGACTGGGGCCTCGGCTTCGAGATCCGCGACGCCAAGTCGCCACACTGGACGGGGCGTTCCTCCTCGCCCCGGACGTTCGGCCACTTCGGCCAGTCCGGCACGTTCCTGTGGATCGACCCCGACGCCGGGGCGGCCTGCGTCGCGCTGACGGACCGGGCGTTCGGGCCGTGGGCGATCGAGGCGTGGCCGGTGTTCACGGACGCGGTACTGGCGGAGCTGCGGGGCTGGTGAGAGCGGCGTGAGCCATGCCGTGGCCCGGCCTACCGCCAGAAGCACTCGTCGATCACGATCTGCGGGTCGGCGGTGCGGGGCGTGAAATGATACCGCAGCCGTCCGCGCCCGTGATCGAAGTAGATGACATGCTCACCGCCCGGGCGGGTGGACTGGACGGGTTCGACGCTCATTCCGGCGACAGATCGCGGTCGCTGTCGATGCCCCGGAAGTACGGGTCTTTCGCGGTGACGAGTTCGGCACGGGCGGCGTCGACCAGGGCACGCGCCTCCGCGGGAAGGGCCGCCCGGTTGCCCTCGGCTTCCTTCGTCCAGTCGGCTTGCCGGGGCGGCCCCATGACTTCTGTCTCCGGAAGAGTCCGGCACGCCGGGCCACGCAGGCAGCACCCTTCCGGTCCCGCGGCACGGACTCAACGTGAGTCCGGCCTCTTGGCCAGGCACTCGAAACCACACGGTCTTCCCACGTCCGTCCGGGCACGGCGTCACGCCCCACCGGTCGGTCGCCGCCTCGGCAAGAAGCAGGCCGCGCCCGTCGTCGCCGAACAGGTCTCCACCCACCCGCACGGGCAATCGCGGGCATGATGCGGCGCAGGTGCCGGGCCGAGTGCTCGCCCAGGTGGAGTGCACCATCACCGGTGGCGCGACTTGGCGTACGTCCTCGTACAGCGGGAGCAATGGCGGGGAGTGCGTAGCGGTCGCCGCCGCCTGCCCCACCGGCGCCGTCCCGGTCCGCGACAGCAAGAACCTGTCCGGCCCCGTCGTGACCGTCGGCGCACCCGCCTGGCAGGCGTTCGTCGACGGCCTGCGGTAGCCGTACGAACGTGCACGGCAGCGAACCACCGGAAGCCTCGCTGCCAAAGCTCTACGCGGTGCCGTGGCCGTCGAGGAGGCGCAGCAGCACGGCGGCCTCCGCACGGAGCCGCGCGGCTCGGTCGGCGTGCGCGGGCGCCGTCAACCGCGCCGCGACGTCCAGCCGTTCCGTGGCCTCGGCGCGCACGATGTCCGCCACCCCACGCTCGCTCAGCTCACGCCGCTCCGCCTCGGTGGCACCGGCACCGACCGGTGCCTGCTCCAGGGCCAGTCCGCGCAGCTCGGCTTCACCCGCGGGCACCGCCTCCGCGTTGTCCAGCGCGGCGAGCGTCGCACGCAGCGCACTCACCGCGGCCTTGTCACGGGCGCGCATCGCTTCGGGAAGGGCCTGACGCATACGAACACGGAGGGACATACCGGGACCCTATGGCCGGGCCTCCGGGTCCGGCAACGAGATAACGATCAGTTGCGGCGACCGTGCTAGCCGCGGGTCAACTGATGCCAGATCTCTACGGCAGCCCCGACTTGAACAAGAATCCACGTGACCTGCCCCGAAACGCCCCGCACTTGGTAGATCGACAGCAGCAAGGCGAAACGGCCGGGCCAGAACTGCCGCTCCTCCTTGAAGGTCACCGTGTCCATCCAGATGCTGGTGAGCGTCAGGACGGTGAGCACGAACAACAGATAAAGGAACAGAAGGCCGAAGTCCGCATCGATGATCCGGATGAGCAACGCAGCCATCAGGGCAGGAAGGGCATACCCCGCGGTCAGGCTCCACGCACGGACGGCACTACGACGGCCGGGCAGCAGACGCCACAGCGCACCGAGGACAAAGCCGGCGGTCGCCCAGGCCACTTGAGACGCAATGAATTTCGCAACGGTGTCCGGAATCCCCGTGGGTTCATGAAGGAATTTCTGCCAAAGCCAGGGATCCTTCAGATCAAGCCAAACAAGGGCGACACTGGCCGGAATACCGAAGCAGAACGCCACGCGTGCAGCATACAGCCCATTGGACCACCAGTGGCCTTCCGGCCCCCAGGCCAGGGCCACGTCCAGCACGGAGATCTGTTCGGGCGGATTCCTGCCGCATGCGGCAACCAGCCACTGGTGCAACCCGTGCAACTGATCCTCCAACTGCTCACGCGTGATGTCGCCTGCGTGACCTTGGTCAGCCAAGTGCAGCTGGCGGATCACGTTGCGGTATTGATGGGCTTTTCCCAGTAATTCGTGTCGCCGTTTCTTGGTGCTCAGTCTCTGCACATAGAAACGATCTCCCATCTGGCCCAGTACGGACAACCAGCGCCCAACGGAAAGAACCATGAAGAGTGAGCAAATACTCAGCAGGAGCCAGATGGCGAACGGTGTGGCAGCGGCGGCGAATGAGCCGATCCGCTGACCGACAAGGAAGGCGAACAGTGCGACCGTCAACAGCCGATCCGGCTTTTCTGGCGCCAAGGAGAGCCGTTCCTGGTTGCGATCCGTTTGCGCCCGCCGAGTCTGGATACGAAAGTGCAGCAGAGCGAAAAGTGCGATTCCTGTGAGCACCCAACTATGGGCGAAAATCCACAGCAGATCAGTGAACGAAAAACCCGCCAAGAATTCACTGATGTATCTGTCGTGGCCTGTCGAGTCAGGCTGGTCGGTCAGCCAGGTGACGCGCTCCCACTGACGCTTGTTCGACAACCACAGGCACACGAACAGGAGTCCGGCGACCACAGCCAGCATCACCGCTACGGTCGCTGTCCAGCGGACGGGACCCTTGTCCCACTTGACCGACCAGGATACGGGGACCAGTCCCCCCTCCCGCGCGAAGCGCCATGCCCAAGCAGCCATGGCGACCAGCCACAGCCACACCGTCGTCAGGCCCATCAGCGCAAGACCGAACCGCCCCAGAGCGGTCGGCGTCGCTTTCGGATCGAAATCCGCCGGCAGGCCGAAGAGCTCAGGAGCCAGCACTACCAGCAGGCCGATCCCCGCCGCCGCAGCAGCGAACGCCATCACGGCACAAGCCTGGCGGCGCTGGGCACCGGCGGGTCCGGACGCTTGGGGGACGGCAGGTGACACGCCACGACGCCAGGGGCGGGCCACGAGGACCAGGGCAAAGCCCGCAGCAACAAAGATGATGGTGCGCCACCGTATCGGCAGGACCTGTCGCTGGATGAACAGAATCAGCGTCACGGCGACTGCTGCACTAAGCACGGCCCATTGCAGAACTGTCCGCGCGATGCTTTCGCTGTGCCTGTCGTCAGTGTCGCTGACCCTCTGGTTCTTATCCTGTGCGTAGCCCTTCGCCGCTCCCAAAGGGGCGGCGGGGTACGCACGCTGGGCCCTGATCGCCGCCCAGGCGATCACGAAAGAGGCGCACACCCACCATGCGGCAATACCTGCAGAACTCAAGAAAGACCGATCCAGGCTCAGACCAAAGGAGCGCTGCCAGGGTAGATCGACGTCGACCTGGATCTTCTGGGGCAGCTGATTGTTCCACTCCAGACCGTTCTCGTCGGCAGACGATGCCAGTTCGGAGCGATCATTGTAATTGAGGCCGCCCAACGAAGCCCTGATCTTCTTCCAGTGCACTTCCTGCAGTGTCCGCGGGGGCTGGAGGGTGAATCGCAGGCGGTCTTTCCCTGCGCTTTCAATCTCCCAGGGTCCGAGCTGGACCGGGTCGTAATTCCTGATCGGGGCGAGGGCGTCGTACTGCACCGTGACCTTGCCACCCCGCGCAGTCACCGACGGGACACGGAAGCGCCATTCGCCATCACGTTTGGAATTGTCCCCTCCTCGCAGCAGACAGCGCATCGCCGTACGATACTCAGACGATTTATCGCTGAACGTCAGTTGTCTAGCGAGAGCCCAATCCTTCACAGGAACTTCGACGGTCATATCCGAGTACACCATGGCATAGTCCCGGCCACGCTGCTCGAACCGGATCTCGGCCTCCACGACACTGGACCGGAGTTGATCCGCGTGGCAGTCCTCCCGGGGCTTCTGCCCCGCCTGCGCGGCAGGTGCGCACCCCCACCACACGACCGCCATGATCACCAGTGACAGCGCTCGCCACCACCGGCTCTCCGCCATACCGTCGACACCTCTTCCCGGGCGCGCGCACACGGCCTCCTCATCCGTGTCGCAGCGTCCGGCACGGCCCGCGGAGATTCAGCCATGTCGTTCTGCGTGTCATGGACAGACACACTGCAGGGCAACGCAAACCCCACCCCATCGGCCGCAGGCGGAGGACCGCGGACGGCGCCCGAGGGGAGGTCACCCCCGGCCTGAGGTGTCCGTCATCTCCCAGATCAGCAGCTCCGCGGAGGTCAGCCCCACCGCCTCCAGCTCCTTCGCGTCCGTGATCCGCGCCGCGTCCCCCGGCCCCAGTTGCCGCCCGTCCAGGCCCACTTCGCCGCGTACCACGTGCACGTACGCGTACGCCGCGTCCGGTACCGCCGTGCGCTCCCCCGCCCCGAGGCGCCGTACGTGCAGCATCGCGCCGGCCTCGGGCACCGCGTACGGTGTGGAGTCCGCGATGCCGTGGACCACCTCGTAGCCGGGCTCGCCGCCCGGTTCCAGGGGGACCAGCCACATCTGGACGAAGACCAACGGGACGTCGGCCGCATTGCGTTCCACGTGCCGGACGCCGCCCGCCGCGCTCAGGCGCTGCACGTCGCCGGGGCGGATCACGGAGGTGCGGCCGGTGGAGTCGCGGTGGGTCAGCTCTCCCTCCACCACCCATGTGACGATCTCCGTGTGGCTGTGCGGATGCTCGTCGAAGCCGGCGCCCGGTGCCAGCCGCTCCTCGTTGCAGGCGATCACCGCGCCGAACCGGAGGTTCTCCGGGTCGTAGTGGGGGCCGAAGCTGAAGGCGTGGAAGGACTCGATCCCGGCGGCCGGGTCCCCTCCGCGGTAGCGCTCGCCGGCGCGCCGTACGTCCATCACGGTCCCCACCGTAGACCCGCACCGTCCACCCCTTGGGACCCGCGCCGCACGGTCCCGTCCCGATAAGGCAGTCTTGTCCCCGTGCCCCGACCCGAAGCCCGTCACACCGAGACCCCAGTGCATTCCGTCCATCCGCATGCCGCGACCCTGAAGCGGCTGGAGAGGTCGTCCGGAAGCCTTGCCGCGCAGGCCATCGCGCGCATGGACGAGACGCTGCCCTGGTACAGGGCGATGCCTCCGGAGAACCGCTCCTGGATCGGCCTGGTGGCCCAGGCGGGTATCGCGGCGTTCACCGAGTGGTTCCGGCATCCGGACACCCCTCAGGCCATCTCCACCGATGTGTTCGGCACGGCTCCCCGGGAGCTGACCCGGGCCATCACCCTGCGGCAGACCGTGGAGATGGTGCGGACGACCATCGAGGTCATGGAGTCCGCCATCGACGAGGTGGCCGCTCCCGGCGACGAGTCCGTGCTGCGCGAGGCGCTCCTCGTGTACGCCCGTGAGATCGCCTTCGCCACCGCCCAGGTCTACGCCCAGGCCGCCGAGGCGCGCGGCGCGTGGGACGCGCGGCTGGAGTCGCTCGTCGTCAACGCCGTGCTCAGCGGGGAGGCCGACGAGGGGGCCGTCAGCCGGGCCGCGGCACTCGGCTGGAACGCGCCGGAACACGTGTGCGTGGTGCTGGGTACGGCACCGGACGGTGACAGCGAACTGACGGTCGAGGCCATCCGCCGGGCCGCCCGGCACGCCAAGCTGCAGGTGCTCACGGGTGTGCTCGGGGACCGGCTCGTGGTGATCGCCGGAGGCAGTGACAATCCGCTCGCCGTCGCCAAGTCGCTCATCGGGCCGTTCGCCGCGGGTCCCGTGGTCGCCGGGCCGATCGTGCCCGATCTGCTCGCCGCGACCCGTTCCGCGCAGGCCGCCGCGGCGGGCCTCAAGGCGTGCACCGCCTGGCAGGACGCGCCGCGCCCGGTGCTGGCGGACGATCTGCTGCCGGAGCGCGCGATCGCCGGTGATCCGAGCGCGCGGGAGCAGTTGGTGGAGGAGATCTACAGACCGCTGGAGGAGGCGGGCTCCGCGCTCCTGGAGACCCTCAGCGTGTATCTGGAACAGGCGTCCAGCCTCGAGGGCGCGGCCCGCATGCTCTTCGTTCACCCGAACACCGTGCGCTACCGGCTCCGACGTGTGACTGACGTCACCGGCTGGTCGCCCTCTGATGTACGCTCCGCGTTCACCCTGCGGATCGCGCTGATCCTGGGCCGTCTCGTCGAGGGAGATCTCCAGACCTGACCTTTTGTCGAGGGCCCACAAAACCCCCCGCGGTTCTTCGTCCCTGTCCTCACGGGCGGCCCCGGCCGTCCCCAAGAGAGAGTGTGAGAGTGCTCGTACTCGTCGCTCCCGGCCAAGGCGCCCAGACGCCAGGCTTCCTGACCCCCTGGCTCGAACTCCCCGGCGCCGCCGACCGCATCGCCGCCTGGTCGGAAGCCATCGGGCTCGATCTCGCCCACTACGGCACCCAGGCGGACGCGGACGCCATCCGGGACACCGCCGTCGCCCAGCCGCTGCTGGTGGCCGCCGGTCTGCTCTCCGCCGTGGCACTGGGTGACATCGTTCCCGGCGCCGTCGCCGGCCACAGCGTCGGCGAGATCACCGCGGCCGTCTTGGCGGGCATCCTGGACGACACGGCCGCGCTGACCCTCGTACGCAAGCGGGGCCTGGCCATGGCCGACGCCGCCGCCATCACGCCGACGGGCATGTCGGCGCTGCTGGGCGGCGAGCCCACGACGACGCTTCCGCACCTGGACAAGCTGGGCCTGACCCCGGCCAACGTCAACGGCGCCGGACAGATCGTCGCCGCCGGCACCCTGGAGCAGCTCGCCGCCCTGCAGGAGGACAAGCCCGAGGGCGTGCGGCGCGTCGTCCCGCTGAAGGTGGCGGGAGCGTTCCACACGCACCACATGGCCCCCGCGGTCGACGCCCTGGCGCAGGCCGCCGAGGCGCTGAGGCCCGCGGACCCCAAGGTCGCCTACGTCTCGAACAAGGACGGGCAGACGGTCGACACCGGCGCCGAGGTGCTTCAGCGCCTGGTCGGCCAGGTCGCCAGCCCGGTCCGCTGGGACCTGTGCATGGAGACCTTCGAGAAGCTGGGCGCGACCGCGCTGATCGAGGTCAGCCCCGGCGGCACCCTCACCGGCATCGCCAAGCGCGCGCTGCCGGGCGTCAAGACCCTGGCCCTGAAGACCCCCGACGACCTCGCCGCGGCTCGCGATCTGATCGCCGAGCACAGCGTCTGATGGAGGAGCCCGAGAGCATGTCGAAGATCAAGGCACGGAAGGGCGCTCCGTACGCGCGCATCCTCGGCGTGGGCGGTTACCGTCCCGTCCGCGTGGTGCCCAACGAAGTGATCCTGGAGACGATCGACTCCTCCGACGAGTGGATCCGCTCCCGCTCCGGCATCGAGACGCGGCACTGGGCGAACGACGAGGAGACCGTCGCCGCCATGTCGGTGGAGGCGGCCGGCAAGGCGATCGCCGACGCCGGGATCCCGGCCGAGCGGATCGGCGCGGTCGTCGTCTCCACGGTCTCGCACTTCAGCCAGACCCCGGCCATCGCCACCGAGATCGCCGACAAGCTCGGTACCGACAGGGCCGCCGCCTTCGACATCTCCGCGGGCTGCGCGGGCTTCGGCTACGGCCTCACGCTCGCCAAGGGCATGGTCGTCGAGGGATCCGCGGAGTACGTCGTGGTCATCGGCGTGGAGCGGCTGTCCGACCTGACCGACCTGGAGGACCGGGCCACCGCCTTCCTGTTCGGTGACGGCGCGGGAGCGGTCGTCGTGGGCCCGTCCGACGAGCCGCACATCGGCCCGACCGTGTGGGGCTCGGAGGGCGACAAGGCCGAAACGATCAAGCAGACCGTGCCGTGGAACGCGTACCGGGTCGGCGACGCCTCCCAGCTCCCGCTCGACGACCAGGGCAACATCAGGTTCCCCGCGATCACGCAGGAGGGCCAGGCGGTCTTCCGCTGGGCCGTGTTCGAGATGGCGAAGGTCGCCCAGCAGGCGCTGGACGCGGCCGGGATCACCGTGAACGACCTGGACGTCTTCATTCCGCACCAGGCGAACGTGCGGATCATCGACTCGATGGTGAAGACTCTCAAGCTGCCGGAGCACGTCACGGTCGCCCGTGACATCCGCACCACCGGCAACACCTCGGCCGCCTCGATCCCGCTCGCGATGGAGCGGCTCCTGGCGACCGGCGAGGCGAAGAGCGGCGACACCGCGCTCGTCATCGGCTTTGGGGCGGGTCTCGTGTACGCCGCGACGGTCGTTACCCTCCCCTAGGCACTCCGTGCCGGATCTCGGGTCCGGCACGGGCGCCGCACGCACCTGCCGCTCACGCGGTGGGCGCCACATCTCTGGATATCTACGAAGGAGCGCCTGACATGGCCGCCACGCAGGAAGAGATCGTCGCCGGTCTCGCCGACATCGTGAACGAGATCGCCGGCATCCCGGTGGAGGACGTCCAGCTGGACAAGTCCTTCACCGACGACCTGGACGTCGACTCGCTGTCCATGGTCGAGGTCGTCGTCGCCGCCGAGGAGCGCTTCGACGTCAAGATCCCCGACGACGACGTCAAGAACCTCAAGACGGTCGGCGACGCTGCCGACTACATCCTCAAGCACCAGGGCTGATCGACCGATCACCTGGGCTGACAGCCAGGCGCCGGGCCCGTGGCCCGGTCGTCGGGCCGTTGCCCCGCCACCCGGCGGTGGCGCCGTCGAATCCTCGTATCCGTTGGAGAAAGAATTCCCGTGAGCTCGACCAATCGCACCGTGGTCGTCACCGGTATCGGCGCAACCACACCGCTGGGTGGCGACGCAGCCTCTACCTGGGAGGGCCTGCTCGCCGGCAAGTCCGGTGTCCGCGCCCTGGAGCAGGACTGGGCCGCCGATCAGGCGGTCCGCATCGCCGCGCAGATCGCCGTGGAACCGTCCGAGGTCATCCCGCGGCCCCAGGCCCGGCGCCTGGACCGCTCGGCGCAGTTCGCGCTGATCGCGGCCAAGGAGGCGTGGGCGGACGCCGGTTTCACCGGCAGGGCGGGCGAGGACGGCAGCATCGACCCCGACCGGCTGGGCGCGGTCATCGCCTCCGGCATCGGCGGTGTGACGACCCTCCTCGACCAGTACGACGTGCTCAAGGAGAAGGGCGTCCGTCGCGTCTCCCCGCACACCGTGCCGATGCTGATGCCGAACGGCCCGTCCGCCAACGTGGGCCTCGCCGTGGGCGCGCGCGCCGGTGTGCACACCCCGGTCTCCGCCTGCGCGTCGGGCGCCGAGGCCATCGGCTACGCCATCGAGATGATCCGCAGCGGCCGCGCCGACGTGGTGGTCGCCGGCGGCACGGAGGCGGCGATCCACCCGCTGCCGATCGCCGCGTTCGGCAACATGATGGCGATGTCCAAGAACAACGACGACCCGCAGGGCGCCTCGCGCCCCTACGACACGGCCCGCGACGGCTTCGTCCTCGGCGAGGGCGCGGGCGTCGTCGTCCTGGAGTCGGCCGAGCACGCCGCGGGGCGCGGTGCCCGCGTCTACGCGGAGGCGGTCGGCCAGGGCATCTCCGCCGACGCCCACGACATCGTGCAGCCGGAGCCCGAGGGCCGCGGCATCTCGCACGCCCTGCAGAACCTGCTCGACAACACCGACCTGGACCCGGCCGAGATCGTGCACGTGAACGCGCACGCCACCTCGACGCCGGCCGGTGACGTGGCCGAGCTCAAGGCGCTGCGCAAGGTCTTCGGCGACGACGCGGACCACATGGCGGTCTCCGCGACCAAGTCGATGACGGGTCATCTGCTCGGCGGCGCCGGCGGTGTGGAGTCGGTGGCGACCGTCCTCGCGCTCTACCACCGCATCGCCCCGCCGACGATCAACGTCGAGAACCTCGACCCGGAGGCCGAGGCCAACGCCGACGTCGTCGTCGGCGAGGCCCGCAAGCTGCCCGTGGAGGGCCGCATCGCGGCACTGAACGACTCGTTCGGCTTCGGCGGGCACAACGTGGTGCTGGCGTTCCGCAGCATCTGACGGTCCGACGGGTTCGGACGTCCCGTCGAACGGCCTGTGGCCCGGACTCCCCAGGGAGTCCGGGCCACACGCCGTTGCCGGCCGGATGCCTCGCGGGCGCGTCCGGACGGCCGGATGTTTCGCGGGCGCGTCCGGACGGCCGGATGTTTCGCGGGCGCGTCCGGACGGCCGGATGCCTCGCGGGCGGCGTCTAGACGACCTGGTGGAGCCAGCGGACCGGCGCTCCCTCGCCCGCGTAGCGGAAGGGCTCCAGCTCGTCGTCCCACGGCTTGCCGAGCAGCCTGGCGAGTTCGGCCTCCAGGTCCGTCTCGTCGCGCTGGGAGCGCAGCAGGGCGGCACGCAGCCGGTCCTCCGGGATCAGGATGTCCCCGTGGATGCCGGTGACGGCGTGGAAGATGCCGAGGTCGGGGGTGCAGCTGTAGCGCTCGCCCTCGGCCGTCGGGCACGGTTCCGCGGTGACCTCGAAACGCAGCAGCTGCCAGCCGCGCAGCGCGGAGGCGAGCTTGGAGGCGGTGCCGGCCTCGCCCTGCCAGGAGAACTCGGATCTCCAGGTGCCGGGGGCGGCGGGCTGCCGGATCCAGTCGAGGTTGACGCGTGTCCCCAGCACGCCCGCGACGGCCCACTCGACGTGCGGGCACAGTGCGCGTGGCGCGGAGTGCACGTACAGGACTCCACGTGTCGTCACCTGAACCTCCGGGCAGACCGCGACATCTTGTAACTCAACGGAACGGGCGTGGCGGGGCGGCCACGGGGCGAGGCTACCGTGCGTGGGGGCAAGGAGTGTGACGTACCGTCGGTCCAGGTGCCCGCAAACTCCGAGGTTTCACCCAAGGGGACGCGGGGCTGACCCAGCGTGTTCGAAACGCTGCCCGAACGACTGCGTGCGCGGACCGACCACCGTGCACGACGAACGAGGGGACCACGGGATGCGAAAGCCAGGCCACCGTTCGCGGGCCGCCGTCGCGATCGCCGCCGCGACCGTCCTGGGGCTCGCCGGATGCGACGCCTCCGGCGGCGGGACCGCGACACGGAGCACCGCGGCCCCCACCGCGAGACCCACCCCGGTCTGGAACCCCTCCCCCCGCTCGATCGCCGCCGTCGGCGACTCCATCACGCGCGGCTTCGACGCCTGCGCCGTGCTGTCGGACTGCCCCGAGGTGTCGTGGGCCACCGGCAGCGACGCCGGGGTCGACAGCCTCGCCGTGCGGCTGCTCGGGGCGGCCGGGGCCACGGAGCGCAGCTGGAACTACGCGGTGACGGGGGCCCGGATGTCCGATCTGGCCGGGCAGATCGCACAGGCCGTGGCGAAGCGGCCGGAGCTGGTGACGGTGATGGTCGGCGCCAACGACGCCTGCCGCTCCACCACCTCCGCGATGACGTCGGTCGACGACTTCCGCGACCAGTTCCAGGACGCGATGGACGTGCTGCGCGCGTCGCTGCCCAAGGCGCAGGTGTATGTCTCCAGCGTGCCCAACCTGAAGCGGCTGTGGTCCGAGGGCCGTGCCAGCCCGCTGGGCAAGCAGGTGTGGAAGCTGGGCATCTGCCCCTCGATGCTGGGCGACGCGGACGCGCTGGACGCCGCGGCGACCAGGAGGCGGGACAAGGTGCAGGCCCGTGTGGAGGGGTACAACCGGGTCCTGAGGGAGGTGTGCGCGAAGGACCGGCGGTGCCGCTTCGACGGCGACGCGGTCTTCGACTTCCGCTTCGGGACCGAGCAGCTGAGCCAGTGGGACTGGTTCCATCCGAGCCGGAACGGTCAGGCCCGGCTCGCTGAGATCGCCTACCGCGCGGTCACGGCCAAGGAACCCTTGACCTAGGGTTTCCCCATGCGTCAACGTTTCGGCACACTTTCCGACGGCACACCGGTCCACCGCTGGACCCTGGAGCGCGGCGGGACGCGGGTGCGCGTCCTGTCGTACGGCGGGATCGTGCAGTCCGTGGAGGTCCCCGACCGGGAGGGGCGCCCGGCGGACGTGGTGCTGGGGCTGCCGGACCTGGAGGGCTACCTGGGCAACCCGGGGCCGTTCCTCGGCGCGGTGATCGGGCGGTACGCCAACCGCATCGCGGGCGCGCGCTTCCCGCTCGACGGCCGGACGTGCGCGCTCGAACCGAACGACGGACCGAACTCCCTGCACGGGGGCGCACGGGGCTTCGACAAGCGGGTGTGGGACGGGGAAGCGATCGAGCACGGCATACGGCTGTCGCGGGTGAGCCCGCACGGCGAGGAGGGTTTCCCGGGCCGGCTGGAGGTGTCGGCGACGTACTCGCTCGGCCCGGACGGCGCGCTGCGGATCGCGTACGAGGCGGTCACGGACGCGCCGACCGTGGTGAACCTGACGAACCACTCCTACTGGAACCTGGCCGGCTCGGGGAACGCGGGCGGACACGAGCTGCGGATCGCCGCCTCGCGGTTCACCGCCGTGGACGGGGACCTGATCCCGGCGGGCGCGCCGCGGGACGTGCACGGCACGCGCTTCGACTTCCGGACGGCCCGGACCACCGGCTCGGGGTACGACCACAACTTCGTGCTCGACAAGGGCGTCACCGCCACGCCGGTCGCGGTCGCCGAGCTGCACGATCCGGTGTCCGGGCGGGTCCTCACCGTGGCCACCACGGAGCCGGGGCTGCAGCTGTACACCCCGGACCACCTCGGCGACCCGTTCCCGCCCGGCCCCGGGATCGCCCTGGAGACGCAGCACTTCCCGGACTCCCCGAACCGGCCGGACTTCCCGAGCACGCTGCTGCGGCCGGGCGCGGTGTACCGCTCGCGGACGGTGTACGGCTTCGGCGTGCGGGCTTAGCGTGCGGAGTCAGCGGGCGGGGTCAGCGGGCGGGGTCAGCCGCCCTCGCCGCGCATCCGCTTCGCCGCCCGGCCGAGCAGGGTCATCGCCCCCAGGCACACCAGCAGGACCGAGCCCCCGACCGCCAGCGGCGCCGGATCGCCGTCCTTGATCCCGTTGCCCGTCACCGTCGTGGCCAGCACGAGGATGATCGAGTACAGGGCCGTGCCGACCTTGGCACCGGCCGGAATCACCTGGAGCAGCTGCGGGACGGTCGTCGCGGCGGCGAGGCCCATGGCGAACGGGATGAACGCGCCGAGGACGAGCGCGCCGAACCCGAAGGAGTTGCCGTAGGCGCCCCAGCCGATGCCCTTGACGAGCAGATAGCCCGCCGCGCCGAAGGACAGCAGGGCCAGCAGACCGTTGATGTACGCGGCCTGCGTGGCGGCCTTGCGGGCGCTCGGCAGATGCGCGGCCGACGAGCGCCAGGCGTCCGGGGTGATCAGGCGCAACTGCCGCCGGAGGGCGTTCATCCTCATCATCGTGACGGCACCGACGGTCACGAGGGCCAGGCCGACGGCCGCGGCGACGAAGCCGGACGGCTTCTGCGTGATGCCGTAGTGGACGCCGCCGAAGGTCAGCGGGATGCCCAGGACGAAGGAGACCGCGTAGGTCTTCGACTTCTGCTGGATCTGGAACACCAGTTGCCGCTGATCCGCGGTCAGGTTCGGGTCGAGCCGCATGTGTCCCTCACCCATCCGCTGCTGCGGCGCCTGAGGCTGCTGCGGCGGGTACGGCTGCTGCGGGTGGCCGCCCTGCTGGGGCGGATGGTACGGCGGCTGCTGTCCGTACGGACCCTGCGGCGGGTAGGGGCCGCCCTGAGGCGGGTAGGGACCCTGCGGCGGGTACGGGCCCTGCGGCGGGTACGGGCCCTGCGGCGGGGGCTGGTACGGGCCCTGGGGCTGGTACGGCCCTTGGGGCTGGTACGGCCCTTGGGGCTGGCCTGGGTGCATGCGTTCTCCCCCGAACGGCGAATTCCGGCCCGCGAGTCTTGCACACCCGGCCGAAGGCGACGAGCCCCGGCCCGGAGGTCAGGACACGGACCGGAGGCCGCCGCGGAGGGAACTCGTCCCGGTCCGACGGTAATCGTCGCCGTCACCCGGCGGTCCGCCATGCGCCGATGGGCCCGCATCTCGTACGCACTCTTCACAAGCGCCCGGGAGTCGGCCTTCCGGAGCGACGTCGGGTGTCAGGCGGCGGGCACCGCCGCGACGACCTCGACCTCGACCTGCGCCTCGGGCCGGAAGAGGCGGGGCACCTCGAAGGTCATGCTGGTGGGCGGGGTTCCGGTGAGGAACGTGCGGCGCACGGCGCCGTATTCCTCGAGCCTGCCGATGTCGGTCAGACAGGTGCGGATGTTGATGACGTCGGCGAAGGTGGCGCCGTGCGCCCTGAGCAGGGCGTCGATCGTCTCGAAGACACCGCGGGTCTGCTCGGCGAGTGTCGCGCCCTCGGCGATCTGCCCGGACAGGAACAACAGCGCGCTGCCGTCGGCCTGTTCGACGCGCGCGACCTGCGAGTAGTACGGGCTGAGCGGCTGGGGTGCGGAGGCGGGGTTGCCCAGGGTGATCTGCATGGTGCCGACGCTATGACCGCGTCCGGGATGCGACAAGCGAATGTCTAGCATGGCTGCCATGTCGACCTCACATGGCACGACGGTGTCCGGTGTCCCCGATCTGTCCACCGTGTGGCTGCGGGTGTTCCTGGAGGTCGCCCGGCGGGGCTCGTTCACCCTGGCGGCGCGGTCGCTCGGCTGGACGCAGTCCGCGGTGTCCCGGCAGATCTCCGCGCTGGAGTCGGCGCTGGGCGGTGCGCGGCTGTTCGACCGGCTGCCGCGGGGTGTGCGGCTCACCGAGGCGGGCCGGATCCTGGTGCCGCACGCGGAGGCCGTCGCGGACTCGCTGCACTCGGCGGCGCGCGAGTTCGCGGCACTGCGCGAACTGACCGGCGGGCGGCTGCGTTTCGGGGCGTTCGCCACCGCCGACGCGGCGCTGGTTCCGCGTGCCCTGGCCGCCTTCCGCGCCCGCCACCCCCGCGTCCGGGTCTCCCGCGAGGAGGGCCTGACACCCGTCCTGCTCGACCGGCTGACCGCGGGCCACCTCGACCTGGCGGTCGTCTCCTCGACGGGCCGGCCCCCGTTGGACGCCCACGACCTCCACCACCTCCTCGACGAGTGCCTGTACGTCGCCGTCCCCGCCGGTCATCCCCTCGCGGACCACCCGGGGCCCGTGCGGCTCGGCCGGCTCGCCGACGACGACTGGATCTCCGGCGCCGCCCGCCCCGAGGGCACCCTGCTCGACGCGGCGGTGCGTCAGGGCTTCCGCCCGCGCATCGCGCACGTCGTCGCCGAGTGGACCGCCAAGCTCGGATACGTCGCCGCGGGCCTCGGGGTGACCCTGGTGCCGGCGCTCGCCGCCGAGTCCGTACGCCCCGATGTGGCGCTGCTCGCGGTGCTGGACGAGGACGCGCCGGCCCGGGCGGTGTACGCGGCGACGGCGCGCGGACGGGCCCTGTCACCGGCCGCCGAGGCGTTCGTCGGGGCCCTGCGGGACGCGGCGGCCCATGTGCCCGCACCGGCGCGGGAGGGTGCCGGCTGATCCGGGCACCATGGCCCGCGCCCCTTCCGTCACGCGATACTGCGGCCGTCCGGCAGCACACCCACTGCGACGGAAGGACATGAACTCCCTTGCCTCCCATACGTGTTCGGACTGGCATCCTGGGGCTGGCGCTGCTCGCGGGACTCGCGGCGCCACCGGCGGCGGCGGACCCGGCGCCCACCTCGACCGTCGAGGAGCGACGCCTCGACCGGGCCGCCCCGCAGGAGATCCTCGAGCTTTCCGGATTCGACTCCGTGGCACCGCGGTTCGCGCGGGCGCTGGCGCGGACCCGGTCGTACGCACAGGCGGAACGCGTCGTCACATGGCAGGGGTCGCGGCTGTGGCGCCGGGCCGTCGACCGGGCGCAGGGGCGGGGGCCGGCGGACTGCGAGGGACGCGAAGCGCCCGCGTGCGGTGGCGGCGGCGGCCTGAGCCGGGACGACGACCGGCCGCTGTACTGGGCGCGGCTCGGCATGACGCGGGAACTGCGCGGCTGGCAGCCCGGTTTCGCGATGTCCGACGCCCAGCGCGGCAGGCTTCTCTCGGCGCTCGAGACCACCTCACGCGGCCAGGACGCGATCCGGTACCCGCACGGGGTGCGGCGGATCCTGGTCACCGGGTTCGACCCGTTCACGCTGGACCGGGACATCCGGATCTCCAATCCGTCCGGGGCCGCCGCACTGGCACTGGACGGCACCACGGTGCGGACGGCGGACGGCCCGGCGCGCATCGAGGCCGCCGTGTTCCCGGTGCGCTGGCGGGACTTCGCCGACGGAACCGTGGAGCGCACGCTGCGGCGGCGGCTGCCGGACGTGGACCTGTTCACGACCGTGAGCCAGGGACGGGTCGGCCGCTTCGACATCGAGCGGACCAACGGGGCCTGGCGGGGCGGCTTCGCGGACAACGACAACCTGGGCAGCACCGGGACCGTCCCGGTCCGCGACCCGGCCACCCAGCCGCAGTGGACGTCCACGACCCTCCCGTACCGGGCGATCACGGCAGCGGACACCGGGCGCTTCCCCGTGTACGACCACACCGAGGTGACCGAGATCCCGGCGGGCGGCACCGGTCCCGTCGTCCGGCCGGACGGGCCGACCCCGGGGTCGACGGCCCGGGCCGGGGGCGGCGGCGACTATCTGTCCAACGAGATCGCGTACCGGGCGACGCTGCTGCGGGACCGGCTCGGACTGCACGACACCCTGCCCGGCGGGCATGTGCACACGCCGGTGCTGCAGTTCGGCGCGGGGAACACGGACCCGGCGACGGGGGCGGTCACCGACCCGGAGTTCGTCCGCAACCGGCTCGACATCATCGCGCAGGTGCGGGCGATCGTGGTGGCGGCGGCGAACGCGACGTCCGGCGTCAGTGCGGCGGAGCGGACGGGAGGCTGACGCCGGGGCAGGCCGGGGCGGCGGCGGGCAGCCGGGTCACGACGCGGCCTCCTCGGAGGCCGGGGAGCGGTCGGGGCCGTCCTCGGCGGTCTCCTCCCCCATCAGGTCGCGGGCCAGCAGCGTGGCGCCCGCGACCGCGCCCGGCATCAGGAAGACGGCCACGAAGGGCACGAGGAAGGCGAGGCCGAGGGGGGTGCCGAAACCCCAGACCAGAAGCCGGCGGGAGCGCAGCAGGACGAGGCGCTCGCGGAGCGCGACGCCCCGGCGCTGGAGGGCGACGGCGGCCAGTTCCTCGGTGAGGAAGAAACCCGTGACGAAGAAGCCGACGACGGGGACGACGGTCTGGCCGACGAACGGGAGGAAGCCGAGCGCGAAGAGCAGGACACCCCACAGCACGGCCCGGACCAGGACGCGCAGGCTGTCGCGGAGCGAGATCCACAGTTCGCGGATCAGGGGCAGGTCCGACCGCGGGGCCGTGCCGTCCGGGGACACGTCGCGGTCGACCCGCTCCGAGAGGTTCTCGTAGAAGGGCTGGCCGACGACGAGGGTGACGGCGGTGAAGGAGAGCACGGTGAGGAGCAGGGCGAGGGCGAACAGCACGGCGGTCAGGAAGCCGCGGAAGAGGCCGGGCCAGGGGCTCGGCCAGGAGTCGGCGAAGGGGGTGGCCCAGGCGACGAGGTCGGCGCCCCACAGGGCCAGGGCGGTGAGGGCGGCGGCGTAGAGCACGAGGGTGACCAGGCCGGGCAGCAGACCGAAGCGGTACTGCCCGCCGTGCCGGGCCATCCAGCGCTGCCCCTTCAGCAGATGGCCGAATCCCGTCCCAAGATCGCGCATGGGGGAACCCTATCGCCGCCGGTCGGCACCGCGGCCCGGGGAACTCCCGTACGGGGGCGAGCGTTGCCGAACCGTTTTCCCCGAAGCACGAAGGAGCGCGATGACCCACGAGATCACCATCCACGGCACGGTCGCCGAGGGCTTCGAGACGGTGCGCGAGGAGTTCGCCGCCGTGGTCGCCGAGGAGCGGCCCGACTACGAGGGCCAGTTGAGCGCGTACGTCGACGGCCGCCGGGTGGTGGACCTGTGGGCAGGCCCGGAGGACGCGGGCGCGGACTCGCTCTACGGCGTGTTCTCCTCCACCAAGGGTGCCGCCCATCTCGTCGTCGCGCTCCTCGTGCAGGACGGGACGCTGCATCTGGACCGCGAAGTGGCTTACTACTGGCCGGAGTTCGCCGCCGAGGGCAAGGGCGCGCTGACCCTGCGCGAGCTGCTCGCGCACCGGGCGGGCGTCGTCGGCGCCGACCCAGGGTTCACGCTCGACGAACTCGCCGACGACCGGGCGATCGCGCGGCGGCTCGCCGGCCGGCGCCCGTTCTGGCGGCCGGGCGCGGCCTTCGGCTATCACGCGCTGGTGATCGGAGCGCTCACGGGCGAGGTGGTGCGGCGGGTGACGGGCCGCTCGCTCCAGGAGCTGTACGAGGAGCGGGTGCGGGCGCCGTACGGCCTGGACTTCTTCCTGGGGCTGCCCGAGGAGCACGAGCCACGCTTCCGGTCCGTCCAGCCGATGGCCCCGACGCCGGAGCAGCAGGTGCTCCTGGACGCCGCGCCGTCCGGCCCGCACACCCTGGGGTCGATCGCCTTCAACGAGCACGTGCCGGACCCGGTCCCCCTGGCCGACATCCCCAACGCCCGCGTCGTGCGGGCGAAGGGGCCGGCGTCGGTGGGCGGTGTCGGCTCCGCGCGCGGTCTCGCCGGGATGTACGCGGCGGCGACGAGCGAGGTGGACGGGCGGCCGCCGCTGCTGGCACCGGACACGATCGGCGAGGTCGGGCAGATACAGTCCACCGGGTACGACCTGGTGGCCCGCACCCACAAGTCGTTCGCGCTCGGCTTCCAGGCCACGTCGGAGACGTGGTACCCGTTCCTCGGCGCGGGGGCGTTCGGGCACGGCGGGGCGAGCGGCTCCCAGGGCTTCGCCGATCCCCGCAGCGGCCTGGCGTACGGGTACACCCGCCGCCGGTTCGCCTTCCCGGGCGGCGCGGCCCCGGAGAACGAGCGGCTGGTGCGGGCGGTGCACACGGCGGCACTGGCCCGCTGAGGACCGAAGGCCGCACCCCACGTCCAGAAGTGCGGCCCTCGTCGTACACAGCGTCGTCGGCCCGGTGATCGTCACCGGGTCGGCGGCCCCGTGGGAGAGGGTGTCAGAGCCGGACGACCATCTTCCCGATGTTCTCGCCGCGCAGGACGCCGAGGAACGCCTCCAGGTTGTTCTCGATGCCCTCCACGACGGTCTCGCGGTACTTGAGTGCGCCGGAGCGCACCCAGGCGCCGACCTCCTCGACGAACTGCGGCTGCAGGTCGTGGTGGTCGTTGACGAGGAAGCCCTCGATCCGGCCACGGGTCTGGATCAGGCGGGCCAGGTTCTTCGGGCCCGGGGCGGGCTCGGTGTCGTTGTAGACGGAGATCATGCCGCACACGGCGATGCGGCCACCGCGGTTGAGGGAGCCGATGGCGGCCTCCAGGTGCTCCCCGCCCACGTTGTCGAAGTACACGTCGATCCCGTCGGGGGCGGCCGCGCGCAGTTGCTTGCCCACGGGGCCGTTGCGGTAGTTGAAGGCCGCGTCGAAGCCGTACTCCTCGACCAGCAGCTTGACCTTCTCGTCGGAACCCGCGGAGCCGACGACCCGCGAGGCGCCCTTCAGCCGGGCGATCTGCCCGACCTGGCTGCCGACGGCCCCGGCGGCGCCCGACACGAAGACGGAGTCGCCCTCCTTGAAGGCGGCGGTGCGCAGCAGTCCGGCGTAGGCCGTGAGCCCGGTCATGCCCAGCACGCCCAGGTACGCGGACAGCGGCGCCGCCTCCGGGTCCACCTTGACGGCGTTCCTGGCGTCCACGACCGCGTACTCGCGCCAGCCGAAGAAGTGCAGGATGTGGTCGCCGGGCTCGATGCCCTCGGCGTGGGAGACGACGACCTCGCCGACCGCGCCGCCCTGCATCGGCTTGTTCAGCTCGAAGGGAGCGACGTAGGACTTGGCGGCGCTCATGCGGCCGCGCATGTACGGGTCGACGGAGACGTACACGTTCCGCACGAGCACCTGGCCCTCACCCGGCTGCCGGATCTCCGCCTCGACGAGGGCGAAGTCCCCCGGCTCGGGCCAGCCGACGGGCCGGCTGAGGAGGTGCCATTCGCGGCTGACGGCGGGAAGCGTGGGGGCGTTGGACATGGCGGCCTTTCCTCACGTGCTGCGACGGCTCAAATATTTCAGTACCTGAAACAACCATGCGCCTGAATATTTCAGCATGTCAAGTGGAGCGGTAGCCTGGACGCCATGGCCCCGCAGAGGACATCCCGCATCGACCCGCTGACCCTGGAGGTCGTGGAACTCATCGGCACCGTCGTGGCCCGCTACCACGAGGAGTACGAGGAAGCGGCGGCCGAGCACGCGCTGACCGGCGCGCAGGCACGCCTGCTGAGCCTGCTGTCGCTGGAGCCGCTGCCGATGCGGCGGCTGGCGCAGAAGCTGAAGTGCGAGCCGTCCAACGTCACCGGCATAGTGGACCGGCTGGAGACGCGGGGCCTGGTGGAACGCCGCCCGGACCCGGCCGACCGCCGCGTGAAGCTGGCGGCGGCGACGGAGGAGGGCCGCCGGGTGGCCCGCGGCCTGCGGGACTCCCTGAACTTCGCCCGTGAGCCACTGGCCGGCCTCTCCCGCGAGCAACGCCTGTCCCTGCGGGACCTGCTGGTCCGCATGCTGGAGAGCTAGTGTCGGCTGTTCGCCAGGGACGGGGCAGCCTCCCGCCTTCCTAGGTGCACCACCACAGGAACCGGTTGCAGGTGTTCGTGGGTGACGGTGCAGGAGGCGGGGTGCTGGGCGTCGGGTCCGCCGATGGAGGCGTGCCCGCCGTCCCGGTCGACGTCGCCGTCGGCGCCGGGGCCGAGGAGCCCGGCAGGCCGGTGGCGGTGGCCGACGGTGTCTGCGGGCTCTTCGAGGCGTCGGGCCCGGTGGCCTTGGGGGACGCGGACGCCGACGGTGACGCGGACGTCGTGGCCGATGCCGGGCGGGCCGACCCGGCGGTCCCCGCACTCCCGTCGCCGGCCGACGGGTCGGCCGTGTCCCCGGCGGTGGCGGAACCGTCCGCCGACTCGCTCCCGGCGGTGGCCGTCTTCGGGGTGGATCCCGGTACCTCGATGCCGAGTTCGGCCAGGCTCAGCCCACCGGCCGCCAGCAACAGCCCGGCCCCGACGAACAGCGCCCGCCGCCGGCGCCGCCGGTGCGCCGCCGCCTTGCGGTCGCGACGCGCGGCCCGCCCCCCGGCGGCCGGGTCGCTGCGGGCCGGGGCCCCACGCCCCTTGGCCCGCCGCCGGTTCTGCGCGCGACCGGGCCGAGCGGGCTCGTCCTCGTCCGCCGTCCCGGTTCCCTCGGAGCCACCAGATCCGTCGAAGCCGCCGGGGGCACCGGTCCCGTCGCAGCCGTCACCGGCGACGCGCGCGTCGCCGTGGTCCGCGTACGCGCGCAGTTCTTCGGCCGACGAGCCGCACCCCGGGCACGCGAGGGCGCCGTTGAGGTGCCGTCGGCACGAGTGGCAGTAGTCCATGACGCGGGAAGGGTAAGTTCCCCGCCGGTAACGTTCCTAGTGGCTGCTGTGAAAATTGTGTGGGGAACCGCGCGTCACGGTGCGGCGAGTTGAGCGCGGCCCGGGGAACGGCCCCGGCATCCTTGCCGAAACCGTTATGCGTTCGACCCATTGACACCCCCACCGACCCCTCCTTACTGTCACGCCAGCATTTCGAACGTGTGACGAAATATCGAACAATCCCTCTGGTCCGACGCAGCACACAACGAAGCAACAAGGGGCAACTGCCGTGCGCATCACCGGAATCAGCACACATGTGGTCGGGACGCCGTGGCGCAACCTGACCTACGTCCAGGTGCACACCGACGAGGGCGTCACCGGCGTCGGCGAGACCCGGATGCTGGGCCACACCGACGCGCTGATCGGCTACCTGCACGAGGCGGAGGCCAACCACATCGTCGGCTCCGACCCGTTCGCGGTGGAAGACCTCGTACGCCGGATGAAGTACGGCGACTTCGGCCGTGCGGGCGAGATCGTCATGTCCGGCATCGCGGTCGTGGAGACGGCCTGCTGGGACATCAAGGGCAAGGCCCTCGGCGTCCCCGTCTGGCAGCTGCTGGGCGGGAAGGTCACCGACAGGGTGAAGGCGTACGCCAACGGCTGGTACACCACCGAGCGCACCCCGGAGGCGTACCACCGGGCCGCCCGGCAGGTCG
Source organism: Streptomyces sp. NPDC007264 (assembly GCF_042869095.1). NCBI lineage: Bacteria > Bacillati > Actinomycetota > Actinomycetes > Kitasatosporales > Streptomycetaceae > Streptomyces > Streptomyces sp. NPDC007264. Next base: position 136,686 of record NZ_JBIAFD010000004.1, on the reverse strand, counting down.
TCGCCCGCGGCTACCGGGCCCTGAAGATCGACCCCTTCGGCACCGGGCACTTCGAGCTGGACCACGAGCAGACCTGCTATGCCGTCTCCCTCATCGAGGCCGTCCGTGACGCCATCGGCCCGGACACCGAGCTGATGCTGGAGATGCACGGCCGCTTCTCCCCGGCCACCGCCGTCCGGCTCGCCCGGGAGCTCGCGCCCTTCGAGCCGGCCTGGCTGGAGGAGCCGGTCCCGCCGGAGAACCTCAAGGCGCTGCAGAAGGTCGCCGCGAAGACCGACATCCCTCTCGCCACGGGCGAGCGGATCCACGACCGCATCGAGTTCCGCGAGCTCTTCGACAACCAGGCGGTGGACATCCTGCAGCCCGACGTCGGCCACATCGGCGGCATCTGGGAGACCAGGAAGCTGGCCGCGACCGCCGAGACGCACTACATGCTCGTCGCGCCGCACAACGTGGGCGGGTCCGTCCTGACCGCCGCCTCCCTCCAGGTCGGCTTCACCACCCCGAACTTCAAGGTCCTGGAGCACTTCAACGACTTCGCGGACGCCGAGATCAAGAAGGTGGTCAAGGGCGCGCCGGAGGTCGTCGACGGCTACTTCCAGCTCTCCGACGCACCGGGCCTCGGTGTGGAGCTGGACGCGGACGCGGCGGCCGAGTTCCCGCAGCAGCAGGCCCGCTTCGACCTGTGGGCCGAGGGCTGGGAACAGCGCAGGCCGGAGGGGACGAAGTGAGCGGCGCGGTCGTCGTCGACGCGCCGGGCAGGCACCGTCTGGTGCCGCACGAGCCGGTGGCGCCCGGTCCCGGCGAGGCGCTCGTCCGCGTCCACGCCGTCGGCATCTGCGGCAGCGACCGCGAGGTCTACCAGGGCAACCGGCCCGAGGGGTACGTGCGCTACCCGCTCACCCCCGGCCACGAGTGGTCCGGCACGGTGGCGGCGGTCGGCGCGGGAGTGCCCGGGACGCTCGCCGGCCGCAAGGTCGTCGGGGAGGGCTTCCGCAACTGCCAGGTCTGCGACCGCTGTCACGCGGGCGAGACGACCCTGTGCACGGCCGGGTACGAGGAGACCGGTTTCACCCGGCCGGGCGCGATGGCCCCCACGCTCACCCTCCCGGCCCGTCTGCTGCACGTCCTGCCGGACGGCGCGGACCTGACGGCGGCGGCCCTCCTGGAGCCCGCCGCCTGCATCGCGGCGGCCGCGCTGAAGGCGGACGCACGGCCCGGCGAGCGGGTCGCGGTCGTCGGCACCGGCACGCTCGGCATGTTCGCCGTGCAGTTCCTGAAGGCGGTCTCCCCCCTGGACCTGCTGGTCGTGGGGACGCGCCGCGACCGCGAGGCACTGTCCCGCCGGTTCGGCGCCACCGGCTTCCGCACCCGCGACGAGGACCTTCCCGACGATGTCGACGTCGTCGTCGAGACCGCCGGGTCGGCGTCCGCCGCGCGCACCGCCGCCTCGCTGCTCAGGCGCGGCGGGCGCCTCGTCCTCACGGGCATCCCGGCGCCGGGCGCCGCGGGCCTCGACCCGACCGACCTGGTCGTGCGGCAGCTGGAGGTGCACACCGTGTTCGGGGCACCGCCGGAAGCCTGGGCGCACGCGGTGCGGGTCTTCGGCGCGGGACTGCTCGATCCCCTGCCGCTGGTCACGCACGAGCTGCCGCTCTCCGAGTTCCCGCAGGCCATCGAGCTGGTGGGGGCGGGCGATCCGAAGGTCGGGAAGGTCCTGCTGCGGCCCTGACACCTCCTAGTCGTACGCCGGTGCGGAGTGACCTGACCGTTCCGTACCGGCGTACCACCTCACCCCTCCACATCCCGAGCCGCGAACCTCGTCCGAAATACCGAACATGAAGGACACCTCGTGACCGACTCCGTGACGGCAGCCCGCAGGCCCGGCGAGCAGGCGCTCGCCGCCCTCGGCCTGGGCGCGCCCGCCCTCTCCCCCGCCGACGCCTCGCCCCACACGTTCCCCGGAGGCGGCCGCTGGCGCACCGAGATCCCCTCCTGCGAGGGCCCCGAGGCGCTGGCCGTGGTCCTCAAGGAGTCCTCGCGGCTCGACGTGCCGATCCACCGGATCAGCCAGGGCAGCGGTGTGTGGATGCTGACCGACTCCGAGATCACCGAGATGGTCGGGGCGGCCGGCGAGCGCGACATCGAACTGTGCCTGTTCACCGGGCCGCGCGGCACCTGGGACATCGGCGGTTCCGTGCGCTCCGACTCCCGCGGCGCCGGGCTTCGGGCCCGCGGCCACGACGCCGTCGCCGGCTGCGTCGAGGACGCCGTACGGGCCACGGAGCTGGGTGTCACCTGCCTGCTCGTCGCCGACGAGGGCGTGCTGTGGACCCTGCACCGGGCCCGGGAGAAGGGCATCATCCCGGCGGACACCACCCTCAAGGTGTCCGCGCTCGTCGGTCCGGTGAACCCGGCGTCGTACTCGGTCCACGAGCGCCTGGGCGCCGACTCGGTCAACGTGCCCAGCGACCTGACGCTCCAGCACCTCACCGAGATACGGCGGGTCTCCGCCGCCCCCATGGACATGTACATCGAGGCCCCCGACGACCTCGGCGGGTACGTGCGGATGTACGAGGTCGCCGAGCTGATCCGGCGCGGCGCACCGCTCTATCTGAAGTTCGGCCTGTCCAAGGCTCCCGGGATCTATCCGTACGGCGCGCATCTGCGGGATCTGACCCTGGACACGGCCCGGGAGCGGGTGCGGCGCGGCCGGCTCGCCCTCGACCTGCTCGCCCGGCACGGCGCGGCCGGCGACATGGCGCCACTCGGCTCCCGGCTGCCCGGCCCCCTCAACCGCTTCCCCACCGGCGACTGACGGCCGCCGGGAGCACCCCGCCCCTCTCAACGACGAGACGAACAAGGACTGATCACCATGCGCAACCGCAGAGTCGCCCTCACCGCGATAGCCGGAGCCGCCTCCCTCGCCCTCGCCCTGTCCGCCTGCGGCCAGAACGGCGAGGGCGGCAGCAAGGAGAAGAAGAGCACCGTCAAGGGCGGCACCATCGGCATCTCGATGCCGACCAAGTCCTCCGAGCGCTGGATCGCCGACGGCAACAACGTCGTCAAGGACCTTCAGGCCAAGGGCTACAAGACCAAGCTCGTCTACGGCGAGGACAACCCGGACACCCAGGTCTCCCAGATCGAGAACCTGATCACGCAGGGCGTCAAGGGCCTGATCATCGCGGCCATCGACAACAAGTCCCTGAACAACGTGCTCCAGGAGGCCGCGGACGCCGACATCCCGGTCATCTCCTACGACCGCCTGATCCTCGGCACCAAGAACGTCGACTACTACGCGTCCTTCGACAACGAGAAGGTCGGCAGGCTGCAGGGCACGTACATCGTGCACAAGCTCGGTCTGGACAGCGGCAGGACGGGCCCGTTCAACATCGAGCTGTTCGCCGGATCGAACGACGACAACAACACCCGGTACTTCTTCAACGGCGCGATGAGCGTCCTGAAGCCGTACATGGACAAGAAGCAGTTGGTCGTCCGGTCCGGCCAGACCGCGCTCAACAAGATCACCACCCTGCGCTGGGACGGCGCGACCGCGCAGAGGCGCATGGACGACATCCTGACGTCCTCGTACAAGAGCGAGAGGGTCGACGCGGTCCTGTCACCGTACGACGGCATCTCCATCGGTGTGCTGTCCTCGCTGAAGTCCGACGGCTACGGCACCAAGAGCAAGCCGCTGCCGGTCGTCACCGGCCAGGACGCCGAGCTGGCCTCCGTCAAATCGATCATCGCCGGCGAGCAGACGCAGACGGTCTACAAGGACATCCGCCAGCTCGCCAAGGTCGCCGCGACCATGGTCGACGACGTGCTCAACGACAAGAAGCCCGAGGTCAACGACACCAAGTCGTACGACAACGGCACCAAGGTCGTCCCCGCCTACCTGCTCCAGCCGGTGAGCGTCGACAAGACCAACTACGCGGACGCGCTGGTCAAGACGGGCTACTACACCGACGCGCAGCTGAAGTAGTCCCCGCCCACCGACCGACCCCACACTGATTGGAAGGCACGACCATGGCGGGACCCGTCCTGGAAATGCGCTCGATCGTCAAGACCTTTCCCGGTGTCAAGGCGCTGTCGGACGTCACGTTGACGGTCCGGCAGGGCGAGGTCCACGCCATCTGCGGTGAGAACGGCGCCGGGAAGTCCACCCTGATGAAGGTGCTCTCCGGCGTCCATCCGCACGGCACGTACGACGGTGAGATCCTCTTCGAGTCAGAGGTCTGCCGCTTCAAGGACATCCGGGCGAGCGAGCAGCACGGCATCGTCATCATCCACCAGGAGCTGGCGCTGGTGCCGTACCTCTCCATCGCGGAGAACATCTTCCTCGGCAACGAGCACGCCCGGCGCGGGCTCATCGACTGGAACGAGACCCTCAAGCACGCCACCGAGTTGCTGCGCCGCGTCGGCCTCGACGAGCATCCCGAGACCCGGGTCGCCGACATCGGCGTCGGCAAACAGCAGCTCGTGGAGATCGCCAAGGCGCTGTCGAAGTCGGTGAAACTGCTCATCCTCGACGAGCCGACGGCGGCTCTGAACGACGAGGACAGCGGCAAACTCCTGTCCCTGATACTGGAGTTGAAGAGCCAGGGCATCACCTCGATCATCATCTCCCACAAGCTCAACGAGATCCGCCGGGTCGCCGACTCGGTCACGATCATCCGCGACGGGCGTTCCGTCGAGACGCTCGACGTGAAGGCGAGGGAGACGACCGAGGAACGGATCATCGCCGGCATGGTGGGCCGCGACCTGGACCACCGCTTCCCCGAGCGCACCCCGCACCAGGCGGAGGAAGGGGCCGCCCCGGCCCTGGAGGTCCGCAACTGGACCGTGCACCACCCCATCGACCAGCAGCGCAAGGTGGTCGACGACGTGTCGATCCACGTGCGGCGCGGAGAGATCGTCGGCATCGCCGGCCTGATGGGCGCCGGCCGCACCGAGCTCGCGATGAGCGTCTTCGGGCGGGCCTACGGCCGCCACGCGGGCGGCCAGGTCGTCAAGGACGGCAAGGAGATCCGCACCAGGACCGTCGCGGAGGCGGTCGGCCACGGCATCGCGTACGTCACCGAGGACCGCAAGCACTACGGCCTCAACCTCATCGACACCATCAACCGCAACATCTCACTGACCGCGCTCGGCAAGGTCGCGAAGCGGGGGATCGTCGACGAGCACGAGGAGCGGCAGGTCGCCGAGGGCTTCCGCACCTCCATGAACATCAAGGCGCCGACCGTCTTCGAACCGGTGGGCAAGCTGTCCGGCGGCAACCAGCAGAAGGTCGTCCTCAGCAAGTGGATCTTCGCGGGTCCGGACGTGCTGATCCTGGACGAGCCCACGCGCGGCATCGACGTGGGCGCCAAGTACGAGATCTACACGGTCATCGACCAACTGGCCGCCCAGGGCAAGGCGGTCGTCTTCATCTCCTCCGAGCTGCCCGAGCTGCTCGGCATGTGCGACCGCATCTACACGATGGCCGAGGGCCGGCTGACCGGCGAGGTGCCACGGGCCGAGGCCACGCAGGAAGTGCTGATGCGTCATATGACGAAGGACAAAGAGGTAACGAGATGAGCACCGACGTGACCGACAAGATCCCGGCCTCCGCGCCGCCGGGCAGGAGCGGATCGGCCTCCGGCGAGGGCCTGCTCCGGCTGATGCTGAACGGACTGCGGCGCAACATGCGGCAGTACGGCATGCTGATCGCGCTCGGCCTGATCGTCGTGCTCTTCGCGATCTGGACCGACGGGGACCTGCTGCTGCCGCGCAACGTCTCCAACCTGGTGCTGCAGAACAGCTACATCCTGATCCTCGCGATCGGCATGATGCTGGTGATCATCGCGGGCCACATCGACCTGTCGGTCGGCTCGCTGACCGCGTTCGTGGGCGCCTTCGCGGCCGTGCTGACGGTGCAGCACGGGGTGGCCTGGCCGATCGCCCTGGTGCTGTGCCTGCTGGTGGGCGCGGTGGCCGGCTCGGCGCAGGGCTTCCTGATCGCGTATCTCGGCATACCGTCCTTCATCGTCACGCTCGCCGGGATGCTGCTGTTCCGCGGTCTGACCGAGATCCTCCTCAAGGGGCAGACCCTCGGCCCGTTCCCCGACGGCCTGCAGAAGATCGGCAACAGCTTCCTGCCCGAGGCCGGCCCGAACACCAATTACCACAACCTCACGCTGCTCCTCGGCCTCGTCCTGATCGCCGCCGTGGTGTGGCAGGAGGTGCGGGACCGGCGCCGGCAGCAGGAGTTCGCGCTCGATGTGCTGCCCGGCCGGCTCTTCCTGCTGAAGCTGGTCGCCCTGGTCGCCGCGATCCTCGCCCTCACCCTGCTGCTCGCCAGCTACAAGGGCGCGCCGATCGTGCTCATCGTCCTCGGCGTCCTGGTGGTCGGCTACGGCTATGTCATGCGCAACGCCGTCTTCGGCCGCCACATCTACGCGATCGGCGGGAACCTGCCGGCGGCCAAGCTGTCCGGGGTCAAGGACAAGCGGGTCACCTTCCAGGTGTTCCTGAACATGGGCGTGCTCGCGGCCCTGGCGGGTCTGGTGGTCGCCGCCCGCCTCAACGCGGCCTCGCCGAAGGCGGGTGTGAACTTCGAACTCGAGGCGATCGCCTCGTCGTTCATCGGTGGCGCGTCCATGAGCGGCGGTGTGGGCACCGTCCTCGGCGCGATCATCGGCGGTCTCGTCCTCGGCGTGCTGAACAACGGCATGAACCTCCTCAGCGTCGGCACCGACTGGCAGCAGGTCATCAAGGGCCTGGCCCTGCTGGTGGCGGTCGGCTTCGACGTGTGGAACAAGCGCAAGTCCGGTTCGTAGGCCAGCTCGGGCCCCACCGCACCGGCGGGGTCCTTCAACCTCCATCGGGCGAGTGAGCCGAAGGGGCGCGCCGGTGTCGAGAGGGCGAGCACGCGGGGCCCGCAGGGCTGAGCACGGTCGGTCTCTCGACACCGGATCAGGCGCCCCGGAGGCGAACCGAGCCTCAAGAAAAGGGGAGCCGCACATGGAACTGAGCAGACGCACGGTCATCGCGGGTACGGCGGCGGGCGTCACCGCCGCCACCCTCGGCACGGCACAGGCAGCCTCGGGCGGCCGGGCGCCGGTGAAGGAGCTCTTCGGCACGCTCGCCGACGGCACGAAGGTGCACCGCTGGTCGCTGCAGAACGGCGGCACGCGCCTGAAGGTCCTCAGCTACGGCGGCATCGTGCAGTCGCTGGAGATCCCGGACCGGCACGGCCGGCACGCCAATGTCTCGCTGGGCTTCGCCGCCGTCGACGACTACGTGGCGAAGAGCCCGTACTTCGGCGCCACCATCGGCCGCTACGGCAACCGCATAGCCGACGGCCGGTTCACCCTGGACGGCACGACCCACCAGCTGTCCGTCAACGACGGCGCCAACAGCCTGCACGGCGGGGCCAAGGGCTTCGACAAGCGGATCTGGGACGTCGAACCGTTCGCCGAGGGCCCCGACGTCGGTCTCGTCCTGCACTACACCAGCGTCGACGGCGAGATGGGCTACCCGGGCACCCTCAGGACGAAGGTGGCCTTCACCCTCGACCGGCACGGCGACTGGCGCATCGACTACGAGGCCACGACCGACAGACCGACCGTCGTCAACCTCACCAACCACGTGTACTGGAACCTAGCGGGCGAGGGCAGCGGCGACATCCACGACCACGAACTCACGATCGCCGCCCGCCGCTACACACCCACCGACACGGGCCTGATCCCCACCGGCGAACTGGCCCCGGTCGCGGGCACCCCCTTCGACTTCCGCAGGGCCAAGCCGATCGGCCGGGACATCCGCGCGGGCCACCCCCAGCAGGTCACGGCGAAGGGCTACGACCACAACTGGGTCCTCGACAAGGGCGTCACGGCCCGGCCGGAGCACATCGCGACGCTGCGGGACCCGCACTCGGGGCGCACCCTGAGGATCGCCACCGACCAGCCGGGCCTGCAGTTCTACTCCGGCAACTTCCTGGACGGCACACTGGTGGGCACCTCCGGGCGCACCTACCGGCAGGGCGACGGCCTGTGCCTGGAGACGCAGCACTTCCCGGACTCGCCGAACGAGCCGTCGTTCCCGTCGACCGTGCTGCGGCCGGGGCAGACGTACCGCACGACGACGATCCACTCGTTCGGCGTCTGACGCGTCCCCGGTGCTGCCGGTTCCCGAAGTCACACCGTTTTCACACTCGTTGAACAGTGCCGCCACCGTATCCGTATGACCGGGTGGCCCGTGCTCCCCCGCGCGGGCCACCCACAGACGACGGACCCGCCTGCCCACCGGGTCCGCCCCATACGGAGGTTCCATGGCCGACAACGTCACCTCGCTGTTCCGCGGCAACGGAGCACACAGCCCGTCGATGGCGGCGCTGACGCGGGAGGGCGGCGACGGGACGGGGCCCGTGGACTTCTGTATTCCGTGCAACCCCTACTTCCCCACCCCCGCCATGTTCGAGGAGATGGCGGGCCGGCTGCGCGAGATCGTCACCTACTACCCGAGCAGCGCCGACACGATCACGTCCGAGCTGTGCAGTCTGCTCCAGCTCCCGCCGCAGTGCGTCGCGATGGGCAACGGCTCGACGGAGCTGATCACCTGGATCGACCATCTGCTGGTCCACGAGTCCCTCGCCGTCCCCGTCCCCACCTTCGGCCGCTGGACCGACCAGCCGATGGAGACCGGCAAGCGCGTCGACATGTTCCCGCTCCAGGAGTCCACCGGCTTCGCCCTGGACCTGGCCCAGTACGCGGAGTTCATCCGCAAGCGGGGCACCCGCGTCGCCGTCGTCTGCAATCCGAACAACCCCGACGGCGGGTTCGTGCACCGCCAGGCGCTCGTGCAGTTCATGGACGCGATGGCGGACCTGGACCTCATCGTGATCGACGAGTCGTTCCTGGAGTTCGCCGACGCGGAGAACGAGCCGAGCGTCGTCCAGGACGCGGTGATGCGGCCCAACGTCATCGTGCTGCGCAGCCTGGGCAAGAACTTCGGTCTGCACGGCATCCGCTTCGGCTATCTGGTCGCCAACCCGGCGCTCGCCGGCAAGGTCCGCTCCATGCTGCCGAAGTGGAACCTGAACTCCTTCGCCGAGCACGTGGTGTTCATGCTCAAGGAGCACGGCGCCGAGTACATGGAGAGCCTGCACCAGGTCCGCCGCGACCGCCTGGACATGGCCCGCCAGCTCGCCCAGCTCCCCGGTCTGACGGTCTACCCGTCGCAGGGCAACTTCCTCTTCGTGCGTCTGCCCGTGGGCGCGGAGGGCACCGTGGTCCGTGACCGGCTGCTGACCGAGCACCGGATCCTGGTCCGCGAGTGCGGCAACAAGATCGGTTCATCCAGCCGCTTCCTGCGGCTCGTGGTGCGCCCCGAGGTGGACGTGCGTCGCCTGGTGTCCGCCCTGGAACAGGTGCTCTACGGGACCAGGAGGGGAGCCGCCGTACCCGAGCTGGGCACAGGGACCAGCTACAGCTCGGGTACGGCGGCCGTCGACCGGCTGGTCAGCCAGACCAACGGGGCGGGCATGACGGGACTGGCGTCCCAGGCCGCGGCGATGCCCCTGGCCCCGGGCTCGGCCCCGGCCCCGGCCCCCGTGCCCGCGCCGACCCCGCTGCCTGCCCCGGCGGCCCCCATGCCGACCCCGCTGCCGGCGCCACCCGCCCCCGCCCCCATGCCGATGCCGGCGCCCGCCCCGATGCCCGCTCCGATGCCCGCCGCGGCGGCCGCGGCTCCTGCGGTCCCCATGGCGCCCCCCGGGTACGCCCCGGAGTACGCCCCGGAGTACGCCCCCGCCGCCGCCCTGCAGCCCGTCCCACAGACCGGCCTGCCCGGACTCGCGGCGGCCGCGCAGAACCGGCGCGGCATGCCCGCCGCGGGCGGCCTCACGGCGGCCCAGGTCCGCGGCCGCACCCAGCCGGAACCTACCCCCGAGCCCACGGGGTGGCCGGCGGCGGGCGCGATGTACAACCAGGTGGGCTGAGCCGACCGCGTCGCGCCGAGGGGTCACACCGGGCGGGCCCGGAGGAGGGACAGCCGGCCCGGTACGTCGACCTCGGCGCGCACGGTCTTGCCGGGCGGCGGGTCCCGCTCCACCATCTCCCAGCGGGCGGCCAGCGCGTCGACGAGGAGCAGCCCGTGTCCGGTCTCGGCCAGGGGCGGCGGTTGCCGCGCCTCGCCGGGGCCCGGCGGGTGCGGCGGCCCGCCGCGGCTGTCGCCGACCTCGATGCGGACGCTTCCCGTGACCAGGGAGAGCCGCAGCTCGAAGTCCCGCCCGGGTACGCGGCCGTGAGTGACCGCATTGACCGCCAGCTCCGCGACGATCACGGCGACCCTGTCGGAGGCGTCCGTGCCGTGCGGGATGCCCCAGGAGTGGAGCTGGTTCAGGGCGAGGTGGCGGGCGAGCCGGGCGCCGCGCGGGGTGGCGCTGAAGCGCTGGGTGAACACACGTACGGTAACCGGAGGTTGGGGGGTGGGTGGTGCGGTCATGCGCCCAATCTGACGGTCCGGAGGCCCACTTCACCAGGTCGGCGCCGCGTACGCTGCCGCGGCGTACGCGATCACGGACTGGACGGTACCCGTCACGTGCCGTGACCATGGGTGCGGGAGGTGGCCGACGGTGGTCGATGGTGGGATGGGAACGGGCGGCGGCGAACCCGAGTCCTCGGACAGTCTGCGGACGTTCGGGGCGGTGGTCCAGGCCCTGCGGGAGCACGCCGGACTGAGCCGTGAGGAGTTCGGCGAGCTGGTGCGGTACTCCAAGCACACGGTGGCATCGGTGGAGCTCGGGCGCCGCATGCCGGACCCGGCGTTCGTGGAGCGGGCGGAGGAGGCGCTGGGGAACGCGGGGGCGTTGCGGAGGGCGGCGTTGCCGACGACGCGGCGGCCCCGGCATCTGATCCGGATGCCCACCGGGCCCCGGCGGGCGCCAGGTAGTCGTCCCCAGGGACGACGCCGAGGCCGCCCCGCTCGACTGCGCCAAGGGGACGCTCACGCTCTCCGGCTCGACCGCGTTCGCGCCGATACTGCGGGAGGCCGCGAAGCAGTACGAGAAGACCTGCCGGTCGCGGCAGCCGGGGTTGGCGGCCTGGTTCCGGCAGTGGGCGCGGCTGGAGACGGCAGCTGTTCACTCTCGTGGTGAGCGAGGACGCGGAGGTTCAGGACCTGTCCCTGAAACAGGTCAGGGACATCTACGCCGGGAAGATCACCAACTGGAGGCAGGTGAAGGGGAACGATGTCCCCATCCACCTGGTCAGCCGCCACCCCGGCTCCGGCACCCGCACCACCCTCGAACGCCAGGTCCTGGCGGGCCGGACGCTGCCCTCGGTCACCGTGAACGACTGCGCGGCCCTGGACGCCGCCAGGCCCGGCCGCTGCGAGGCCGACGACACCACGACCCTGCTGGACACCGTGGCCTCGACCCGCGGCGCCCTCGGCCACAGCGAGGTCGGCGCCGCCACCGCGCACACCGGTGTCAGGCTGGTGCGCATACGGCTACCCGGCCACGCTCGCGGGCGCCGACGAAGGCGCCTACCCGTACTGGCAGACCGAGTACGCGTACACGTACGGCGAGCCGCCCGCGGACTCCCTGGCCGCCGGCTTCCTGCGCTACCTGGCCAACGAGGTCGGCAAGGACATCGTCCGCGCCCACGGCGACCGCCCCTGCGCCGAACTGGCCAAACCGCTCCTGTGCCGCCCCAGCCGGGCCGACCCGGACTGACGGCCCGTCATTACCGCGCCGGAACCCCGCAGACACACCCGGGGCACGCCCGTATCGGGTAATCCGCCCGTGGCGCGGACCTCATGCCGCCGTCGCCGGGCCCCACCGGGGCAACAATGACGGCACCCGCGCCCCGAGGAGCCTGTCTTGGTGTTGAACAGACGTACGTTCGGCGCGATCGCCGGCAGCGCCGCGCTCGGCCTCTCGCTCGGTGGGAGCGGCGCGGTGTGCGCCGCGGCCACCGCCCCGACCGGGCCCGCCCCCGGACCGCCGGTCCCGGACGGCCGGGCGCACACGGTCGGCTTCGACCGGTACTCGCTGCTCGTCGACGGCGGGCGGGTCGTGCTGTGGTCCGGGGAGGTGCACCCGTTCCGGCTGCCGAGCCCGTCCCTGTGGCGGGACGTCCTGGAGAAACTGCGCGCGTACGGCTACAACACGGTCAGCGTCTACGTCGCCTGGAACTACCACTCCCCCGCCCCGGGCGCCTACGACTTCACGGGCGTGCGGGACCTGGACCTGTTCCTGCGCACGGCCGCCGAGACGGGCCTGTATGTGATCCTGCGCCCCGGCCCGTACATCAACGCCGAGGTCGACGCGGGCGGCTTCCCCGGCTGGCTGACGGCCACCCCGGGCACGGCCCGCACCTCCGATCCGACGTATCTGTCGTACGTGGACGAGTGGCTGACCGCCGTGAACCGGATCGCGGTGCGGCACCTGTACACCAGGGGCACCGGCACCGTCGTCCTCTACCAACTGGAGAACGAGTACGCGAACCATGTCACCGCACCGGAGGGCCGCGCCTACATGGCGCACCTGTACGCCAAGGTCCGCGCCGACGGCATCGACGTGCCGCTCTTCCACAACGACAAGGGCAGGAACGGCCACTGGACCCCCGGCTCCTTCGACACGGGCGGCGAGCACGGGCGTTGGCTGTACGGCTTCGACGGTTATCCCTCGCCTTCCGAAACGCCCCCGGACTGGGGGTACTTCGGCCCCGGGGGGACGAAGGGCGGGTCGACCGCGAGCCCCGGCACGCCGGGTTTCCTGGCCGAGTTCGGGGGCGGCTGGTTCGACCCGTGGGGCGGCGTGGAGTTCGGCGGCAAGGGGTACGCGGAGTCGCGCCGCACCCGGGACGCGGCGTACGAGCGGCGCTTCTACCTGACCAACCTCGCCAACGGCATCAAGATCCACAACGTCTACATGACCTTCGGCGGCACCTCCTGGGGCTGGCTGCCCGCCCCGGTCGTCTACACGTCGTACGACTACGGGGCCGCCCTCGACGAGGCCCGCCGGCCCACCGCCAAGCTGGTCCCGATGCACCAGATCGGGCACCTGCTGCAGTGCCTGCCCGAACTGGCCGCGCTGGACCGGGCGGAGGACATCGACGCCGGCGGCGGACCGGGGCTGCGGGCCTACCACCTCGTCCATCCGGACACCCGGGCCCATGTCTGTGTGCTGCGCAACGACACGGCCGCCGAGATCACCGCCGCCGTCCCGCTCGCCGGGACGACCGTCCGCGTGCCCGTCCCCGGACGCGACGCCCGGCTGCTGGCCACCGGGATCTCCCTCGGGGAGCGGACGCTGCGGTACTCCTCCGCGCAGCCCATGCTGCGGCTGACCGCCGGGCGCCAGGACATCGCGGTGTTCACCGGGCGCGCGGGCGAGGCGACGCGGACCGTGCTGGAGTGCGCGGACCGGCCTGCCGTCACGGTGCTGGGGGGAAGCGCGCGGCACGCGTACGAGGACGGCGCCCTGCGCGTGGACGCCCGCCTCGGCGGGCTCACCCGGGTGCTGATCGAGGGCGGCGGCGTGACACGGCCGCTGCTGCTCCTGCTCGCGGACGACGAGACGTCCGTGCGGCTGTGGCGGCGCGACACCCCGTCCGGCGCGGTGCTGGTGTACGGCCCGGCGCTGCTGCGCACCGCCGCCCTGCGCGGCACGACCGCGCACCTGACCGGCGACACGGTCGAGGATGCGGACCTGGAGGTGTGGGCGCCGCGCGGCGTCGGCGAGGTCGTCTGGAACGGGGTGGCGCGGCCGATGCGCCCCACCCGCTGCGGCGGTCTGCGCGCCGTGCGCCGACTGCCGGGCGCGGGACCGGTCCGGCTGCCCGCGCTGACCGGGTGGCGCCGCAAGGAGGAGAACCCGGAGTCCGCCGCCGGCTTCGACGACTCGGCATGGCGGGCGGCGGACCTGACGTCGTCGCACAGCACGACTCCCGTGCCCGCCGCCGGGCCCGTCCTGTTCGCCGACGACTACGGCTTCCACTACGGGGACGTCTGGTACCGGGGCCGCTTCGAGGGCGCGGCCGGAGCCGGGGCCGTCTCGCTCGCGTACGTCACGGGCACGCAGGGGCTGTTGATGGCGTGGCTCGACGGGCAGCCGCTGGGCACCCACCGGATGCCCGTGCCGGACAAGGACACCGTGCGCAAGGGGACCTGGTCGGCGACGGCGACGTTCCCGGTGGCCGCCCGGGCGCCCGGACCCCACGTGCTGTCCGTCCTCGTGCGCCGGATGCAGCACGACGAGGACGGGCGGGCGAACGACACCCACAAGGCGGGGCGGGGGCTGGCCTCCGTCACCTTCGACGTCGACGGCGCGCCGCCCGCGGTGCGCTGGCGCCTCCAGGGCGCCACGACCGCCGACCCGGTGCGCGGCCCGCTCAACACCGGTGGCCTGTACGGGGAGCGGCACGGCTGGCATCTGCCCGGGTTCGCGGACGGCGACTGGCAGCCGGCGGTCCTGCCGCGCGCGGACCGGCGGCAGGGCGTGGTCTGGTACCGGACGCGGTTCCGGCCGGCCGTCGATCCCGGCACGGACGCGTCGATCGGGCTGACCCTCACGGACGACCCGGACCGCGCCTACCGGGTGCAGATCTTCCTCAACGGCTGGAACATGGGCCAGTACATCAACGACGTGGGCCCGCAGCACACTTTCGTCCTGCCGAACGGGGTGCTCGACACCCGGGGCACCAACACGCTCGCCCTCGCGATCCTCGCCGACGGGACCACCGCCTCAGGGCCCGGAAGGGTCGAGTTGACGCTGCTGGGCCGGGCGGCAGGGGGAGTTCCGGTGTCTCCGGTCCGCTCGACCTGACCGGCGCGGTGGTGACTGTCGGCGCGGACCGCACGCCGCGGCGAGCGGTTGCCCGGTCCGGGTGGGCACGGGGCGATCGCAGCGATGGCCGCACTGCGCCGCACCCTCGTGCGGCACCTGCGGTACCCGTGGTGCACGCGGTGCCTTCAGCGCGTGCCGTCCACCGACGCCGCCTCGGGCGGGGCGTAGTGGCGCAGGTAGTCCCACAGCTCGGGCTCCAGCCCGGACGTGTCGTCGTCATCGGTCGCGTACCAGAGCCGGTTCTCCACCCAGAAACGGTAGGCGAACTCCTCGAACGTCGGCGCGCACCAGCCGATCCCGCGCCGGTGCGCCTCGCGGTGACTCACCTCGTCGCCGCTCTCCTTCTCCCCTTCCTCCTTCCGGGCGGCGTACTCCTCGTAGTCGACGCCGGAGAACACCACGAACGCCTCGCCCGAAGGGCGGAGGTAGAGGTACCAGAACACACAGTCCTGCTGGTCGCGCAGGAAGCGGACGAGGTAGGCGCCGTCCTCCACCGGGCTGGGCAGCGGGTCGGATATGTCCCTCCGACACCCGGTGACCGAGACCCAGCCCAGGCGGTTGTGCAGGTTTGCCGCCGTCTGGAAGGCCACGAAGTCGCCGGGCAGCGTGACACCGAGGGCGGACAGGCTCTCGGCCAGGCGGCCGAGCCGGTCGGCCTGCTCCGGGTCGAGGTCGCCGACGCCGCCGAGCCAGTCGAAGGAGCCCGTGAACCTGCCGGGGTCCAGCGGCGGGATGCTCTCGTAGGGGTAGACCTCGTAGGTACCGCGGCACGGACGGAACCTGCCGAGGTCGGTGGCGTACCACGCGGCCTGGAAACCGGTCGGCGACATGGTGAGCTGCAGTTCGTCGTCGGACATGAAACCCTCCTGGGCCCTTGCTCGGAACAGGTGTCAGCATGGCACCCGCCACTGACAGCGCCCCGGGCGCACCGTCGCGGACCGCGGGAGCGTCCCTCCTCCCAGCGCGTCCAGGGCGCCGCCGCACCGCACCCGACCTCGCCGACCCGCGTCGGCCCGGCTCACCGGAGCCGGATCACGTTCCAGGACAGCGGTTCCAGGACGGCGCTCAGCGCGCCGTTCCGCAGGCGGGTGCCGGACACCTGGTGGGGTGTCACCCGCTGGGGGTCGGCGAGGGTGTTGCCCGCGTCCGGGTCGGTGTCGGCGAGCGCGATGTGCTCGACGACCGACGTCAGGCCGAGGCCGCCCAGGGCGACTTCGAGGGGCAGGGGCCCGGTGCGGCCGCGGTTGACGGCGAAGAGGGTGACGGAACCGTCGTCGACGCGCACGGCGGTGGCGTGCAGCAGGTCGGCCTCGCCGTAGCGGCGCGTCTCGTACGTCGGCGAGTCCACCCGCACGTCGAGGACCGTGCCGCGGCCGTACGCCGAGGCGTGCGCGAAGGGGAAGAACGTGGTCTGCCGCCACGCCGGGCCGCCCGGCTCCGTCATGATCGGGGCGATGACATTGACGAGCTGGGCCAGGCAGGCGACGGTGACCCGGTCGGCGTGCCGGAGCAGCGCGATGAGGAGCGAGCCGACGACGACGGCGTCGGTCACGCTGTAGGCGTCCTCCAGCAGGCGCGGGGCCTCGGGCCAGTCGCCCGGGTCGGCGGAGCGGGCGTGCTCCTGCCTGCGGGACCGGTACCAGACGTTCCACTCGTCGAAGGAGAGGTTGATCCGCTTCGTCGACTTCAGCCTCGCGCCGACGTGGTCGCAGGTGGCGATCACGCTCTCGATGAAGGACTCCATGTCCACGGCGGAGGCGAGGAAGGAGTCGACGTCCCCGTCGGTGGGTTCGTAGTAGGCGTGCAGGGAGATGTGGTCGACGAGGTCGTACGTCTCGGCCAGCACCGTCGCCTCCCAGGCGGCGAAGGTGGGCATGGACCGGTGGGAGGAGCCGCAGGCGACCAGTTGCACGGACGGGTCGATCTGGCGCATGGCGCGGGCGGTCTCGGCGGCAAGGCGGCCGTATTCCGCCGCGGTCTTGTGGCCCGTCTGCCAGGGGCCGTCCATCTCGTTGCCCAGGCACCACAGCCGGATCCCGAACGGGTCCCGGTGGCCGTGCGCGGCCCGCAGGTCCGACAGGGCCGTGCCGGAGGGATGGTTGGCGTACTCCTGGAGTTCCAGGGCCTCCGCGACGCCGCGGGTGCCGAGGTTGACGGCCATCATCGGCTCCGTGTGGGGGCCGAGTCTCCTCAGGAAGGCGATGTACTCACCGAGCCCGAAGCGGTTGGTCTCCGTGGAGTGCCAGGCGAGGTCCAGGCGGCGGGGGCGGCGGTCGACCGGTCCGACCGAGTCCTCCCACTTGTAGCCGGAGACGAAGTTGCCGCCGGGGTAGCGCACGGCCGTGACACCGAGTTCGCGCACCAGCTCCAGCACGTCGGTGCGCAGGCCGGCCTCGTCGGCCGCGGGGTGGTCCGGTTCGAAGATCCCGGTGTAGACGCAGCGGCCGAGGTGCTCGACGAAGGAGCCGAAGAGCCGGGGGTCGACCGTGCCGACGGTGAAGGCGGGGTCGAGGGTGAACCGGGCGGCCTGCGCGGTGCGGGACATGGCGTCCTCTCGGTTCCGGGGCGGGGTCAGCGGCGTCAGCCGGGGAACGGGGGCTGCGGCAGGCCCTTTCCCGCGTCGGGGACCACCAGCACGGAGCCGGCGAGCGGATGCGGCGCGTCCAGGCCCGTACGGGCCGTGGTGATGTACAGGTCGGTCAGGCCCGTGCCGCCGAAGGCGCAGGCGGTGGGGCGGCGCACGGGCAGGTCGAGGACCCGGTCGAGGCCGCCGGAGGGGGTGTAGCGGTGGATCGCGCCCCCGTCCCACAGCGCCACCCAGACGCAGCCGTCGGCGTCCACGGTCAGCCCGTCCGGGAAGCCGCGTTCGACGTGCGCCAGCGGGCGCCGGCCCACGGGCAGCCCGTCGTCGCCCACGTCGAGGACGTCCACCCGCCGGGTCGGGGAGTCGATGTAGTACATGAGCCGTCCGTCGGGGCTCCAGCCCGTGCCGTTGCTGACCGCGACGTCGTCCAGCACGGTGCGGACCGTGCCGTCGGCGCCGATCCGGGACAGGGTGCCGCCGCCCGGCGCCTCGTCGTAGCGCATGGTGCCGGCCCACAGCGAGCCGTCGGGGGCGACGGCCGCGTCGTTGCCTCGGCGGCCGGGTACGGGCTCGCGGTGCAGCCAGCGGAAGTCGGCGCCGCCGGGGCCGTACAGGCCCACGCCGTCACGGAGGTTGACGACCAGGCCGCCGCCCGCGCGCGGTTTGGCGGCGCCCACGTGCTGCTCGGTCGCCATGACGGTGCGGCGTCCGGAGGCGGGATCGTAGGTGTGCACCCGGGAGCCCAGGATGTCGATCCAGATCAGCCGCCGGGCCTCCGGGTCCCAGGTCGGGCCCTCGCCGAGGGCGGCGTGCTCCCGTACCGCGATCTCGTACCGGGTCATCCCGCACTCCGGTGGCCGAGGCGCTCCGACAGTTCGCCGGCGCCCTTGACGGCGAGCTGTTCCAGCTCGGCGCGGCGCTCGTCGCTCCAGCGGATCATCGGTACGGAGACGGAGAGCGCGGCGACGACCTGCCCGGTGCGGTCGCGCACGGGGGCGGCGACGCAGCTGACGTCGGGGTTGGACTCGCGGTTCTCCACGGCGACGCCGCGGCCGCGGATCCCGGCCAGGGCCTCCCGCAGGGCCGACGGGTCGGTGATGCTGTTGGGGGTCATCGCGGCCAGTTCGGTGCCGTCGGGGATGCGCGCGGCGAGTTCCTGCTCGGGCAGGGACGCGAGGAGCATCTTGCCGACCGAGGTGCAGTGGGCGGGCAGCCGGCGCCCGGCGGCCGACACCATCCGCACGGCGTGGGTGGAGTCGACCTTGGCGATGTAGATGACGTCGGTGCCCTCGAGGATGGCCACGTGCACGGTCTCGTCGCAGGTCTCGGCGACGGACCGGGCGACCTGCTGGCCCTCGGCGGCGAGGTCCAGTTGTTCGGCGTAGCGGCTGCCGAGCTGGTAGGGGCGCACGCCGAGGCGGTAGCGTCCCGGCTGCCCCGGCACCTGGACGATGTACGAGCGTGCGGCGAGCGTGGTGACCAGTTCGTGCACGGTGGTGCGCGGCAGCCGGAGTCTGCGCACGATGTCGGGGGCGGAGAGCGTCCCGTCCCCGTCGAGGAAGAGCTCCAGGATGTCGAGAGCCCGGGTCACGGCAGGTACGAGGCGTCCCACGACCGGTCCCCTCTCTATATGTTCGAAATTTCAACTCACGATCGGCATGGCGAACACAGGCTAGTCACAGTGGCTCGCGCCGGGCAATGGTCGTGGAGGATGGACCGCATGCCGCCCGCCGAACGCCCCACCGGCCCCTTCACCCCCCTCGACTTCCAGTTGGTGCTGCTGCGCCGCATGGCCGACCACAATCCGGGCCTCGTCGACGAGGCCCGGCGCGAGCTGGGGGTGCCGGTCTCCCGGATGCGTGAGGCGAACCGCCGCTGGCAGGCCATGCTGCGCGCCCCGCGCGCCCGCTCCGCCGTCTCGCGCTACCGCTCGGTCCTGGGCGAGCCCGAGTCGGTGACGCCCCGCCGGATCGGCGATCTGGACTGCGAGGCCCTGCTGTGGCCGGTCCCGCTCTGGCCGGACCTGCGCTTCGAGGTGCTGGTGGCGCCGAACGGGGTGGTGTGGAACGAGTGGCTGGTCCGGGCGCCGGGCGCGCCCGTCCGGAGACCGGCGACCGTCGAGGACCTGACCCCGTGGTCCTGCACGGTCGACGAGGCCGCCCGCGCCTTCGCCCCGGCCCGGCCGCTGGAGGGCACGGCCCCCACCAGGTGGGGTCTGGCCTTCACCGCTCCGGACGCGTCGGGCGTGCGGCACGCGTGCGCGGCGGAGTTCACCTGGGGGCTGTTGCAGCGGGTGGCGGTCAGCGGGCAGCCGTGATGATCGCGGACGCGACCGCGGGCACCGACTCCGGGTGCAGCGCGAGAAACAGGTTCGGCTCGATGAGCTCCAGCTCCATCACGCACGGCCGCCCGTCGGCGTCGTCCACCAGGTCGACGCGGGCGTAGAGCAGTTCCGGCGTGCCGGGCACGGCGGCCAGGGCGCTCTCGGCGACGGCGAGTTCGGCCGGGGCCGGGGTCCACGGCTCCAGGCGGGGGTGGGCCACCTTGCGCCGGTCGTAGGGGGTGCCGGGCTCGAGGACCGCCCCCTTCCGGCTGGCGTGCAGCAACCGCCCGCCGAAGAACTGCAGCGCCCGTTCCCCGGTGGCGTCGATCCCCTTCGCGTAGGGCTGCACCATCGCGGTGAACCCCTCCGCGTGCATCCGCGCGAGCTGCCGTACGGCGGTGGCGTGCTCCCCGGGCAGGTACCGGGCGGCGAAGCGGGCGCCCGCGCCCGCGGTGGGCTTGACGACGTACTCGTGGTCGCGGGGCAGGTCGACGGGGTCGCCCGGGGCGATGTACCGCGTGGGGACGACCGGGACGCCCGAGGCGGCCAGGTCCCCGAGGTAGCGCTTGTCCGCGTTCCAGCGGACCACGTCCGCCGGATTGGCCAGCCGGGTGGCCGTGCCGCAGCGCTCGGCCCAGGCGGTGAACTCCGCGGCCCGCCAGCTGTAGTCCCAGGTGGAGCGGATCACGGCCAGGTCGTAGGCGGCCCAGTCGGCGTCCGTGTCGTCCCAGCGCACGGCCTCGGCCTCGGCCCCGGCCGCCCTCAACTCGCGCAGGAGCGACGGCAGATCGTGGTCCACCGCGACATCCGGCCCGGGACGACAGGTGACGAGCGCCACGCGGGCGGCGGGGTGGGCCACGGCTGGACTCCTGTTCGGACGACGATTCCAGCGCGCAGGCTAACAACGGCCCCACGGGGAGCGGCCGGAGGGGGCGGGTGCGGCGGCGGGCGGCAGGCGGCAGGCGGCAGGCGGCAGGCGGCAGGCGGCAGGCGGCAGGCGGCGGATTGAACCGGTCGACGGCGGAGTGAGGCGGTCGACGGCGGTGGGCCCGCCGTCGACCAGGACCGGCAACCCCTTATCCACCGTTCTGCCGGATTCACCCGTTTCGTTCGGCATCTCGGGGGAAGTCGCTGGAAAGCGTCCGGTGCAAGCCGGAGGAAGGCAGGCCGCCGTGCAGGACCATCCCGTGGGGGCCGTGCAGGACCACCCGGTGGAGGCCGCCCGCGAGGCGCTGGTCTCCCGCGGTGCTCACGTCATGCCCGCCGCCGTCACCACCTGGTGCGTCGGCGCGGAGGGCGGGGCCTGGGAACGCTTCCGCACCCACTGGGAGGCGCTGAGCACCGACCGTTACGCCTCCGCCCGTGGCGCGCGCCGGCTGCGCCGCTACGGACAGTTCTCGCTCGCCCCGGCGACGGGCCGGATCGGGGTGCTGCCGCGGGCGCCCTTCGTGCAGCCCGAGGACAGCAATCCCCTGTATGTGGGCGTGGACCGCACCTTCGAGCCCCTGACCGGCTCCTTCGTGGCCGACCCGGTGTTCCGGGCCGTACTGCGCCTGCTCGGACGGGTCGCGACGGCGTTGGAGGAGCCGGCGGTGTGGGACGCGAAGGTGCATCCGTTCCGTGTCGTGGCGTCGGCGGACACGAAAGGGCTGCCCACACCGGAGGGCCGGCACCGCGACGGGGTGACGTTGGTGTCCTCGCTCCTGGTCGGCCGGCAGAACGCCGCCGGCGGGGAGAGCTCCGTCTTCGGCCCGGACGGGCGGCGGCTGCTGGCGGTCACCCTCGACGAGCCGGGAACCCTGCTGCTGGGGGACGACCGTCGCACCCTGCACAGCGTGTCCCCGGTCCGCCCGGTGGACCGCAGCCGCCCCGCCTACCGCGATGTGCTGGTCGTGACGTTGACACCGGGCTGAGGACGCCCGAAGAGGCCGGACGGCCCGGAGGCGGGTCGGATCCCCGGCGCGTTGCGTCCGGAAAGCCCGGGACGACGCGTCGGCCGGGTTAACGTCGCCACCGTCGGAGGGCGTACGACGCGGGGCACGGAGGTGGGTGCGGTGCCGACGTCCCGGTCACGTGTCGACGCGGCGGACCTGCCGGCCGTCCTCGGACTCGCCATCGCCTTCGCGGTCACGGTCGTCGACCCGCTGGTGCTGAGCCTGAACCTGCCGCAGGTGAGCCGGGCCCTCCAGATGCCGCCGGAGTTCCTCGGGCTGCTCGGCGGCGCGTCGACACTGGTGATGGCCACCGCCGTCCTCGCCGCGGGCCGTCTCGGGGACGTCTTCGGACTCAAGCGGCTGCTGGTGCTGGGACTCCTCGTCGTCACGGTGGCGGACCTGCTGTGCGCCCTCTCCCCCGGCTACGGCTTCCTGCTGGCGATGCGCCTGGTGAACGGACTCGGCATGACCGCGCTGCTGGGAGTGCCGCTGGCCCTGCTGAAGGCATCGGTGGCGCCGGAGAGACGGCCGGCGGCCATCGGGGTCTTCACCGCCGTCGAGATGGTCCTGTTCGGGCTGACCCCCGCGTTCGCGGGCTGGGCGGTGGCGACCGTCGGCTGGCGGTTCCTGTTCCTGGTGGCGCCGCTGCTGTGCCTGGTCTCGCTGCGGCTGACCGTCCGGCATGTGCCGCATCCCCCCACCGGTCCGCGCCGCCGGCTCGACATGGCCGGTGTCGCCCTGGTCGGAGTGGTCCTGCTGGCCCTCGTCGTCGGCCTGGCCTCGGCGCAGAGCGGCGTCTCCCGGCCCCGGACCTGGGTGCCGCTGGCGGTCGGCGCGGCCGCCGCCGTACTGTTCGTGCTGCATGAACGCCGCACCCCCGAACCGGCCCTGGACCTGGCGCTGTTCCGCAGCCGCCCGTTCGACGCGGCCCTGGCGGCGAACCTCACCCTGAACTTCCTCGCCGCCGGACTCGGCGTCGCTCTCGGGCAGTTCGGCAGCGTGGTGCTCTCGCTGCCCCCCGAGGACATCGGACTGCTGTACCTGCCGGGCACCCTGCTGATCTCCACGGCCGTGATCCAGGCCGGGCGCCTGGTGGGGACGCACGGCCCGCGGCCGGTGATGGTCGCGGGACTGCTGCTGATGGCGGCGAGCGGGCTGCTGATGGCGGGCACCGTCAGCCCCACGATGGCGGTGTGGCTGCTCATCCTGGCCACCTGGCTGAGCAACCTGGGCTCCCTGGTCACCTCGGCGTCGGTGTCCGAGACGGTCCTCTCCCATGCGCCGGCCGGACGCTCCGGCACGGTGGCCTCCGTGCAGATGGCCTTCGGGATGACCGGCTACGCGCTCGGGCCCACCGTCTACCTGCTGCTCCTGAACGTCTTCTTCCAACACCGGTGGCTGGCGGACGCGGCCTCACGCGGTGTGTCGGAGACCCGGGCCGAGCAGGCCGTGGACGCCGTGCGCGGCGGGATGGCGTACAGCCCCGGTGGTGTGGGATACGACCCGAACCTGCTCCGGCAGGCTGGCGGTCTGGACCTCGGCCTCGACTTCGCCGACGCGCTGCGGCTCACCATGCTGACCGTCACCGCCCTGCCGCTGGTGGTGGCGCTGGCGGCGCGTGTGCTGGTGCCCCGCCGCAGGGAACCACGGCCTCCGTGTTGACCTTCACCCTCGGTGAAGCCACAGCATCGGTGGCGAAACGAGGAACGGCCAAAGGACGGGGTGCGGGCCGTGGAGATGCTGACGATCGGGGCCTTCGCGAAGGCGTGCCGGCTGTCGCCGAAGGCGCTGCGGCTCTACGACGAGCTGGATCTGCTGCGCCCGGCCCGGGTCGACCCGGACACCGGTTACCGCTACTACGCCGCCGGGCAGTTGAAGCGGGCCCGACTGGTGGCATGGCTGCGGCGGCTCCGCGCTGCTGAAGGCGCTGACGGGCGGTGAGGACAGTGCCGTACCCGATCTGCGGCTGCACGACGCGCGGCCAGGCGACCGGTACCTGATGTGTTCGGACGGTCTGTCCGGGGTCGTACCGGACGGAGAGATCCGCGCTGCGCTCTCCTCGGCGCCCACACCGGCCGACGCGGCACGCGCGCTGGTGGCCGCGGCGAACACCGCCGGCGGGCCGGACAACGTGAGCTGTGTGGTGGCGGACGTGGTGGAGGCCGCCTGTCCGGACTGAGGACCGCTGGAAGGCCGGCACGCAGCGGCCGGCACTAGGTTGAGCGTATGGCGAGCCTCGAACACCCCCGACTCTCCGGGTTGGGGCGCAACCCGGCAGCTCCTCAGGACGTCCTGGTGCGCCTGGCCACACACAGGGCCGGCCGACGCGGGATATCGCGGCGTCGCGGGCGGCTGGCGGACGCCGTTGTCGAGGCTCTGCTGACGCACGGCGACGGCGACACCGCGGTGGGCCTTCACGGGGACCGGATCTCCCCGGAGATGCGCCGAAGGATTGCCGAGCATCCCGATCCGGCGATCCGTGACGCGTACACGGACTTTGTCCGCGACATGGTCGACCGCGAGGTGCCGATGGGCATCGACGACCTGGAGGAAGCCTACGGCCGGCCTCGGATGACGCTCGCCGGCGCGCAGAGTCCGAGGCTGCGTGCCGCGGTCGCGCGAGCCTGGTACGACCGGCCTCTCGCCGTGCAAGTGGGGCTGCTCGCCGACGCGGATCCGCAGGTCCGTGCAGCCGCCACGGTGCACAGGCATCCGGGTGTCCCGCCCGAGTGGAGGGGTCGTTGTCTTGCCGACCCTGCTGTGCGAGCCAACGTGGCGCGCTACGTCCCCCTGACGTCGGACCAGTTCGCACAGCTCATGCGGAGCGAGGAAGAGGAGGTCCATCGGGCTGTCGCCGACAACCCGCATCTGTCGGCAGAGATGATTGCCGCGCTGCTGGACATCGACGACCCGTTCGTGCGGGTCGCGGTGGCTCAGAGCCGCCATGTGGACGCCGAGACCCGGGACCGGCTGTATGCACGCGTAGAAGCCGAGCGCGCGGCCGGAAGCATCGACGCCGAGGTGGCTCTGACCTGGAACGTCGCCGAACCGGACTGGCTGCGCGATGCACCTCTCGATGAGCGGATGATCTACCTGGACTGCCGGTACACGACATTCCGGCGCGTACTGGCTTCCTGCCCCGACCTGCCTGAAGAGGCATGGCGTCGCCTGGACAATGACCCAGAGCTCGTGGTCCGTCGTACTGCCGCCCGTCGGCCAGACGCACCGCCAGAGGTCTTGGAGGGGCTGGTCCGAGCCCACGGCGACGTATTCCACGTCCGACCGCTCCTCGTCGACCACCCCAACTTCCCCCGCCAGACGCTGCGTACGTTCGTCGACGAACCGGATCCGAACGTGCGCTACGTCGCCCTGCAAGACCCAGGACTGCCTGTGGCATCCCTTCAACAACTCGCAGCGGCCTCCGAGTCCTTCCTACGCCGCGGGGTCGCCGGTCACCCCAACATCACGGACGCGTTGCTGGAACAGCTGCTCTCCGACCCGGACCCCCAGGTGGCCGACGATGCTGCCGCCAACCCTGCGCTGCGGCCGGCCCGGATGTATCGAATCCTCGCCGCCGCCGGCTTGTGACTCCACGAGAGGCTTGGGCCCAGGGCCCGTATTCCTCCGGTGCTCGAGGAGGCAACGGCCCGGCGTCGATCAGACTTGTTCGAAGTGGAACGCCTTGATGAAGCAGTCGCGGGGCTGGGCGACTGCGAAGAGGACGCATTCCACGAGGGAGTGCGAGGTGAGGGCGTCCCTGGATCCGCGTGGAGTTGTTTCCCACTCCTCGGAGAGCGGGTCGGCGTTGTCGAAGTCGGGTGGGTAGAGCGATATCACCCGAATTCCTCGGGGTCGCAGGCGCTTGGAGAGGATCTCGGTGAATCCTGCCTGGGCACTCTTGGCCGTGTAGAAGGCGTCGTGGGCGTCCGAGCGGTGATGGCCCGCCGTTCCGCAGGCGGAGACCATCGTCACGACGTCCGGCTTGTCCGAGTTGAGCAGGAGAGGGAGGAAGTTCTTCACGGTCAGGACCGTGCCGGTGGCACCGGAGGTGATGGTGTCGACGATGTCGGTGTCCGTTGCGGACAGCAGGTCCGGCCCTTCGAGCCAGCGGGAGCCGTTGTTGACGAGCAGGTCGACACGGTCCGTGTGCCGCGCGACGCCGGAGGCGAAGTCGCGGATCGAGGCGGGGTCCGTCAGGTCGCAGGGGAAGGCGTGCACCCGCTGATGGCCCCGGTCGCGCATCTCGTCACGGACACGTTCGGCGGCATCGAGACTGCGAGCGGAGAGGAAGACCTCGGCTCCGAGGTCCGCGAGCCGGATCGCCAGGGTTCGGCCGAAGTCGCGGCCGGCGGCTGTGATGACGACGCGGTGGTTGTCGAATCTCATGGTGTCGCTCCGGGTTCGTGGATCGGTTGTCGCGGTGCGGTGCGTCGGCTGACTGCGGCGGCGTAGTCGGCCCGATCGTCGGCGGAGGGTCGTCGCCGGGCGACAGCGACATCGGTGTTGATGCCCAAGGTGCGGGCGAGGATCACGGCGGAAATCCCGGTGGCGAGCTGGAAGAGTGCGGTCGCCCCGCGGGCGGTGCACGGGCCGGTGACGAGAGAGGTGCCGAATCGGGGTGTCGGTGCGCGTGGCCGACGGGATCGAGGGGCTGGTGCGGCGGGACGGGATCGGCGGGGTCCGGCCTGCGGAGGGGGAAGCCGGACGTCCGGGTGGTCGAGATCGATCTCGTCCTCGGGCGGGTATCACCGACCGTGGTGTAGGAACGGTCCGTGAGTCCCGTGAGTCCCGTGAGTCCGTCCGCCTCGACGCAAGGAGTGCCCGCGTGTCCCCCCTTTTTCCGGTCCTGACCGACCCCTCGGCCGGGGGGCGCCCGGCCCTGCGGTTCGGTGAGCGGGCCCTGACGTACGGCGGCCTGGCCGCTGCGGCCGGTGCGCTCGCCGCGCGGATCGGCGGTGCGGGGAGGGTCGCCCTGTGGGCCACGCCCTCCCTGGAGACCGCCGTCGGTGCGGTGGCCGCCCTGAGCGCGGGTGTCACCGTCGTCCCGCTCAATCCGAAGTCCGGGGAGGGCGAGCTGGGGCACATCCTCTCCGACAGCGCGCCGTCGCTCGTGCTGGCCGCCCCGGCCGACGAACTCCCCTCCCCGGTACGGAAGCTGGAGCGCGTCGACGTGGACGTGCACGGCACGGCGGCGTTCACGCCGGCCGGGGCCGCCGACGAGGACCCGGCCCTCGTCGTCTACACCTCCGGGACCACCGGGCCGCCCAAGGGCGCCGTCATCCCCCGCCGCGCCCTGGCCGCCACGCTCGACGCGCTCGCGGACGCCTGGCAGTGGACCGCCGACGACGTGCTCGTGCACGGTCTGCCGCTGTTCCATGTGCACGGGCTGGTCCTCGGCGTCCTCGGCCCGCTGCGCCGTGGCGGATCGGTGCGCCACCTCGGCCGCTTCGACACCGCGGGAGTGGCGCGCGAGCTGGGTGACGGCGCGACCATGCTGTTCGGCGTGCCCACGATGTACCACCGCATCGCCGAGGCACTGCCCGGCGACCCGGGGCTGGCCGAGGCGCTGGGCGGGGCCCGGCTGCTGGTGTCCGGTTCCGCGGCGCTGCCGGTGCACGACCACGAGCGGATCGCCGCCGCGACCGGCCGCCGGGTCATCGAGCGGTACGGGATGACCGAGACGCTGATGAACACGAGCGTGCGCGCGGACGGGGAGGCGCGCCCGGGCACGGTCGGCGTGCCGCTGCCCGGTGTCGGGCTGCGGCTCGTCGAGGAGGACGGCTCGCCGATCTCCGCGTGGGACGGGGAGACGGTCGGCGAGATCCAGGTCCGCGGCCCGAACCTGTTCACCGGGTACCTCAACCGGCCCGACGCCACGGCCGCCGCGTTCACCGACGACGGCTGGTTCCGCACCGGGGACATGGCGGTGCGCGAGGCCGACGGATATGTACGCATCGTCGGCCGCAAGGCCACCGACCTCATCAAGAGCGGCGGGTACAAGATCGGGGCGGGCGAGATCGAGAACGCCCTGCTGGAGCACCCGGGCGTGCGGGAGGCCGCCGTCACCGGGGAGCCCGACGCCGATCTGGGCGAGCGGATCGTCGCCTGGATCGTGCCGGCGGATCCCGCGGCGCCGCCCGGCGCCGACGAACTGGCCGACCATGTGGCGCGCCGGCTGGCCCCGCACAAGCGCCCGCGCGTGGTACGCCGTCTCACGGCCCTCCCCCGCAACGACATGGGGAAGATCATGAAGCGGGCCCTGGGCGATGCCTGAGCGGCTGACCGCGCGGCAGTTCATCGCCCTCCTCACCCCCGACTTCGCCGAACTCCCCCACCCCGAGGGCGCGGAGGGCGCGTACGGGCCCGACGGCCCGCTGGAGTGGGCGGGGTACGGAGCCGCGCGGGCCCTCGCCGCCGCCCGCACCGGCGAGCAGGAGTCCGTGGTGTGCGGCCGCGCGACCGTCGGCGGTGTTCCGGCCGTGCTGATCGCGTTCGAGTTCGGCTATCTCGGCGGTTCCCTCGGGGAGCGCACCGGTGACCGGCTGGAGGCGGCGCACGCCTGGGCCCGGGCGCACCGGCTGCCGGTCGTCTCGCTGGTCGCGACGGGCGGCAGCCGGATGCAGGAGGGCATGCTCGCACTGACCCAGCTCCAGCGGATGGCGCGGCAGTCGGCACTCACCCGCGCGGCCGGGCTGCCGCAGCTGGCGGTGGCGCGCGACCCGACGACCGGCGGCGGCTGGGCCACGCTGGGCGCGGGCGCCGATGTGGTGCTGGCCCTGCCGGGCGCACAGGTCGCCTTCGCGGGCTCCCGGGTGCGCCCGACGGACGCGGACCCGGCGGCCTACACGGCTCAGGCCCAGCTGGCGGCGGGCACGGTCGACGCGATCGTACGGCCGAGGGAGCTGCGGGAGGCGGTGGGCCGGTGGCTGGGGCTGCTGGCGGCGCCGTCCGCCGAACCCGCGCCCGTGCCCGGGGCGACGACGGCGGAGGGCCTGCCCGCCACCGGCTGGGACGCCGTCCGGCGCGCCCGCGATCCTGGGCGCCCGCGCGCGGCGGCCTATCTGGACGCGTACTTCACACGCCGGGCGGAGATCGGCGGCGACCGCTGCGGCGGCCGGGGCGGGGGTGTGCTGTGCGGCTTCGGCCGTCACGCCGGGCGGACGATCGCGTACGCGGCCCAGGACGGCACCCCGACGCGGCCCGCGGGGTACCGCACGGCCGCCCGGCTGATCCGTCTGGCGGACGCCCTGTCCGTGCCCGTCCTGACGCTGGTGGACACGCCGGGCGCCGCCAACGACGCCGAGGCCGAGCGGCAGGGCGTGGGCGCCGCGATCGCGGACCTGTTCACCGCGGTCGCCACCGCCCGGACGCCCCTGACCAGCCTGGTGATCGGAGAGGGCGGTTCCGGCGGGGCCCTGGCCCTGGCCGCACCCGGCAACACCTGGGTCACACCGGACAGCTACTTCTCCGTCATCGGGCCGGAGTCGGCCGCCGCGATCCTCAAGCGCCCGGCCGACCAGGTGCGGGCGACGGCGGACCAGCTCCGCGTACGCCCCCAGGACCTGGTGGCCCTGGGGGTCGTCCGGGGGATCGTCGGGGGCGGCGCCGCCTCGCCCCCACCGCCCGGGTGATCCCCTGGCCCCGTCCGCCCCCGGTGACCGCTCACCGGGGCGGACGGGCGGACGGGGCGGGTGTGCGGCACGGCAAGAGGTCGCGGCACAAGCTCCTCGGGGTGCGACGCGCCCGGAACCACCCGCCCGGCCGCACCCCGCCCGGCCCACTCCGAAGGGCGCCGGGGCCCGCCCGGGCGGACGATTCAGGAGAAGAGGCCCGCCGCCCGGCGGCCGTCCGCGGTCTTTCTCGGGAGGTACCGCCATGACCGTCTGCCTGGACCAGTTGCGCCGCTGCCACGTCGCCGTGGACCTGGGGGCGGCCAGGACCCGTGTGTATGTGAAGGGGTCCGGGCTGGTGGTGGACCAGCCCAGCGTCGCCGCCGTGAACACCCGGACCGGCGCGCTGATCGCGGTCGGTGAGTTCGCCGAGAAGATGACCGGGCGCACGCCCGCGTACATCCGGGTCGCACGGCCCGTCTCCGGCGGCACCGTCGTCGACATCGAGATGGCCCAGCGCATGCTGCGCCATCTGCTCGGCGAGAAGCTCCGCCGCTCCCTGCGCCGCAAGCCCCGGCTGCGGGCCGCCGCCTGCACCCCGCACGACGCGGATCCGCTCGCCCAGCGAGCGGCCATCGAGACCCTGGTCGGGCTGGGGGCGCGCAGGGTCGAGCTGGTCGACACCCTCGTCGCCGCCGCCGTGGGGTGCGGGCTGCCGGTCGAGCAGCCCGAGGCGTCCATGATCATGGTGTGCGGGGCCGCCGCCACCCAGATCGCCGTGCTGTCGCTGGGCAACATCGTGACCGCCGAGCGGATCCCGGTGGGCGGCGAGGCCGTCGACCACGCGATCGTGCAGCACCTGCGGCACGAGCACGCGCTGATGCTGCCGAGCCAGTCGGTACGGCCCCTGCAGCTCGCCCTCTCCGGCAACGGCCTGACCCCGCACGGGCCCGCCTCCACCGAGATCCAGGGCCGGGACGTGGCCACCGGGCTCGCACGGTCCGTGAAGGTCGACACGGCGGCCGTGCGCAACGCCATCCAGACCCCGCTGACCGCCGTCCTCGACGGTATCGGCAAGGTGCTGCGGGACTGCCCGCCCGACCTGGTGGCCGACCTCGCCGACCGCGGGATCATGATGGTGGGCGGCAGCGCGCTGCTGCCGGGCCTCGACCAGATGCTGCGGCACGCGACCGGGATGCCGGTGCACATCGCCGAGCGGCCCGACATCTGCGCCGTCCAGGGGCTGGGCGCCATGCTGGAGGGGAGGATCCAGCCGCTGACGCTGGACCCGCTGGCCGCCTGACCGGGCCCTGTTTCGGATCAGGCCGGCTGTCGGTCCCGGCGCCTTCCAGCCGACGCCGGGATGATCCACACGACAGGGCCTACGGCACCCGCCGGCCCGTACCCTCCGCGCGCCACGGCGCGGAGATGCCGGGGCCGGACACGGCCGCCGGGATACCGGGGCCGGACACGCCCGCGTAGATGCCGGGGCCGGACACGCCCGCGGGGATGCCGGGGCCGGACACGGCCCGCGGGGACCTGGCGCCGTAGGCCCGTTCGAAGGCACGGAACGCGTCCTCCTGCCTCCACTCCAGGGACGCCTTGGCACTGGAGGCGAGGAAGCGCGCGCAGCGGCGGCCGGGGGTGGGGTCACCGAGGCGGTCCCCGGCGCACTGCCGGACGACCGCGCGGTGGTCACGGGTCCGCCACAGGCTCTC
Organism: Streptomyces sp. NPDC007264; assembly: GCF_042869095.1. Taxonomy (NCBI): domain Bacteria; kingdom Bacillati; phylum Actinomycetota; class Actinomycetes; order Kitasatosporales; family Streptomycetaceae; genus Streptomyces; species Streptomyces sp. NPDC007264. The sequence continues at coordinate 105,681 of NZ_JBIAFD010000004.1, read as the reverse complement.
GCCGGCCAGGAAGCCGTACTCCAGGGACGTACGGGCCAGGTCCTTCAGCGCCCGGTAGTCCAGTCCGTAGGTCAGCGCCGCCCGCTGGTACTCGCGGCTGATGTCGGTCCGTTCGACACCGGGGTCGTCGGTGGCCAGGGCGACGGGCACCCCGTACCTCCGGTACAGCGGGAAGGGGTGGTCCTGGCCCGTCACCCCCAGGATCTGCTCGTTGCTGGTGAGCAGGATCTCCACCAGCACACGACGGCGGGCCATCAGACGCAGCAGGTTGCGGTAGTCGTCCTCGTAGCGGATGTCGACGCCGTGGCCGATGCGTTCGGCGCGGGCGGTCAGCACGGCGGCACGGATGTGGAAGCGCAGGTCCTCGGGCTTGACCAGGCCGGGGACCAGTTCCCCCGCGTGCAGGGTGAGGGGAACACCGGGATACACGCCGCGCAGGTACTCCAGCATGCTCATGTGCAGCCGGTAGTCGGCGGTCGCCACCGGGCCGTCCTCGGGCTGTACGAGGTTCAGCGAGACGAAGCGGGGGTCGCGCCGGGCCAGCTCCATGCCGACCAGCATCTGGGTGAAGACCTGCGCGGGGGGCCCGCCGCGCAGCACCTGGGAGATGAACCGCACCGGCAGTGCGCAGCCGGCGTCGGGGTGAGCGGTGTCGCAGTGCGCGGCGGCGCGGAAGTCGGCGATCATCGCGTCCGTCTCGCTCATCGCCTGGCGGACCACGGCGTCCAGGCCGCCCGCCACCAGCCGGGCCCGCAGCCGGGACAGGTCGCTGTCGTACCCGACCCGGCGGGCGAGGTCGGCGGCGGCGGAGGAGGCGGGCGTCACCATGGTCTCCAGGTAGAACTGGTGCTGCTCCGCGGCCGAGGTGGCGACCTCGGCCAGCAGCTGCCCGGAGTGCCGCCCGCTGATCGCGCCGAACTTCCCGAACGTGGCGAAGAAGTGGTCGTGCCCGCTCTCGCCCCTGCCGGGGACGAAGTCCTGCATGGACCAGGCCGCGATGACCTGCTGCCGGAAGACGGGGTCGGTGACGGTGTCCGCCGCCGGGCGGGTGTTCCCCGTGCAGGGCGGCGCGCTCGCGGTGAGGGTGGTCCGGTCGATGCAGTAGCCGTCGTCCACGGCGAGGCTCAGTAGCAGTTCGGTGGTCGCCGCACCGGACAGGTGGTTGTGGAGGTCCGCCCCCTTGGGCAGTGCCCGGAAGAACTCGGCCAGTGCCGTGGGCCGGTCGCGAACGCTCCGCAGCTGGGCGGACACACGGGCCTCGGCGCGGGTGGGGCCGCCGCCGTTCCCGCCGGAGGCGTGGGACGTCTGAGGCGGCATCAGGCCGAGGGCCAGTACGGCGCTGATCAGTGCCGCGAGACGGACGGTGAGGCGCCGTGCGACGGATCCGGATGGCACAGACATGGCGATCATCCTGTGGCAGCCGGACCCGGGCGTGGGCGTGCGACCTGCCGGATGTCCCTCGTCCGGCGCATGCGGGACGCGACGGCCCGTCATGGGGCTGCGGCGCACGCCCGGCGCCCCGGCCGCCACGCCCTCCCGCCCTCCGGCCGCCCTCCCGGCGTCACCCGTCGTCACCGGCCGTCACCCGGCGAACGGGGCCATTGGTCCCTCGACCCAGGGACCTTTCGCCCCCTTCCGCACCCCACCTCCCACATACGGTGGGGGGTATCCGAGCGCCGCGGACCCCACGGACCGCGGGAACCGGGAGCAAGGACGGAGAGCATGGTGAAGGTCATCGTCGTCGGCGGGGTCGCGGGTGGTATGTCGGCCGCCACCCGGCTGCGCCGCCTGGAAGAGCACGCCGAGATCGTCGTCGTCGAGCGCGGTCCGCATGTGTCGTACGCCAACTGCGGCCTGCCGTACCACGTCGGCGGGGTCATCCCCGAACGCTCCGATCTGCTGCTGCAGACGCCCGAGTCGCTGCGCGCCCGCTTCCGTCTCGACGTCCGCGTCCGCCACGAGGTGCTCGGCATCGACCGTGCGGCACGCACCGTCCGGATCCGCGACCTCGGCACCGGCCGCGCCTACACCGAGGGCTACGACCATCTCGTGCTCAGCCCCGGAGCCGAACCCGTCGTGCCGCCGCTGCCGGGGGTGGAGCGCGGTCTGACGCTGCGGGACGTCACCGACACCGACCGCATCCTGGACGCGGTGCGCGCGGGTGCCCGCAGCGCCGTCGTCGTCGGCGGCGGCTTCATAGGGGTCGAACTCGCGGAGAACCTCCGCCATCGGGGTCTCGCCGTCACCCTGGTGGAACTGGCCGACCAGGTCCTGTCGCCCCTCGACCCGGAGATGGCCCGCCCCCTCGCCGACGAACTCGTCCGAGGCGGCGTCGAACTGCGCCTGTCCGCGCGGTTGCACAAGGTGCTGCCCGACACGGTGGAGCTCGCCGACGGCACCGTCGTCCCCGCCGACGTGGTCGTCTTCGCCATCGGGGTGCGCCCCGACACCGCACTGGCCCGCGCGGCCTCCCTGGAGATCGGCCCCTGCGGCGGTATCGCGGTGGACGACCGGCAACGCACCAGCGACCCGCGCGTGTTCGCCGTGGGCGACGCGGCGGAGAAGCGCGACCGCCTCACCGGCGACGGCACCCTCGTCCCGCTGGCCAACCTCGCCAACCGGCACGGCCGGCTCGTCGCCGACGCCATCGCCGGACGCCCCGTGCGCAGCCGGCCCGTCGTGGGCACCGCCATCGTCAAGGTCTTCGGCCTCACGGCGGCCGCCACCGGCTGGAACGAGAAGCGCCTGCGCGCCGCCGGCCGCCCCCACCGCGTCGTGCACATCCACCCGGCGTCCCACGCCGGCTACTACCCGGGCGCCCGGCCGCTGGCCCTCAAGCTGCTCACCGACCCGGCCGACGAGCGCATCCTGGGCGCGCAGGTCGTCGGCGGCGAGGGCGTCGACAAGCGCATCGACGTCCTCGCCACCGCCATCACCTGCGGCCTGACCGCGCCGGACCTGGCCGACCTGCAGCTCGCCTACGCCCCGCCCTTCGGTTCGGCCAAGGACCCCGTCAACATGCTCGGATACGTCGCCGACAACCTCGCCGACGGAACGAGCGCCACCCTCCAGTGGCACGAACTCGACCAGGCGGTACGCGAGGGGGCCGTGCTCGTCGACGTCCGCACCCGCGCCGAGCACGAGGCGGGCGGCATCCCCGGCTCCCGGCACGTCCCGGTCGACGAACTGCGCGACCGCCTCGACGAGATCCCCCCGGACCGCCCCACGGTCGTCTACTGCCACGCCGGCCTGCGGGGCCACACGGCGGCCCGCATCCTGAGCCAGCACGGGCGCGGCGTGCGCAACCTCGACGGCGGCTGGCTCACCTGGCAGGCGGGACAGGCCCCGCGGCCTGCGTCATGAGCGGCGCCGCGCACCGGCGCGCGGCGCCCGTGCCGGCCGGTCTCCCGGCTCTCACCAGGGACGGTCCCGCGGCACCCGACCTTGGGTAAAGATTTCACCAAGGGATCTCTTTGCCAAAAGAATGCTTGCTGCCGTCACCGCCCATCCGAATCAATGACTCCCGGGTGACGGCCGAAAACCGCGCCCCGGGTGTGGTACCGCCAACGACCGCTCCACACCCGCCTGATGAGCCGCGCGCGAACCGGTCGCACCGACCGGTACCGACGCATCAGAGTGACGGGAACGGGGGTTTCGTTGTCCGAAAGCACGCCTGTGCTCTCCACGCCGGTACGAAGACGGGAGGAGGACGTACGCACACACCAGCGGCGCAACGCACTGCACACACTCCTCGGCTTGCTGGAACTGGCCGGGCAGGACTGGGCGACCGTCACCGACCGGGTGCGCGACCCGCTCGTGGCGGCCATGCTGGTGGGGAAGTCGGTCATGGCCTCGGAACGCGGGGTACGGCTGTCGGTCGGTGAGAGCTCTTCACTGCGCGGGTGTCATGACCGGGCGGACGACCTGGTCACGATTCTGGGCAACCTGATCGACAACGCGGTCGACGCGCTCCTCGGCCACCGGCCGACCGCCCCGGACGGACCGTGGATCGAGGTGGACCTGTGCGAGCGGGGGTCCGTCACCGAACTGCGCGTGACCGACAACGGGCCCGGGGTGCCGCCGGAGAGACGGCGGTGGATCTTCGTCGAGGGCGCCTCCACCAAACGGCACGCGGACGACCGCCGCCGGGGCCTGGGCCTGGCCCTCGTCGCCGACCTCCTGCGGGAGCGGGGCGGCACCGTGACGGTGGGCGAACGGGAGGGCGGCGGCGCGGTGTTCACCGTCCTGCTGCCCGCGACGGTGCCCGGCGGCGAAGGGGAGGCGCCGTGATCGACGTTCTCGTGGTGGACGACGACTTCCACGTCGCCGGGATCAACGAACGCTACGTCTCCCGGGTGCCCGGCTTCCGGGTGGTGGGACGGGCCTACGACGCCGCCTCGGCGTTCGCGGCCGTGCAGCGCGGGGGCATCGACCTGGTGCTGCTCGACCACTACCTGCCGGACGAGAGCGGGCTGTCCCTCACCCGGCGGCTGCGCCGGGAGGGCCCGGACGTCGACGTCATCATGGTCACCGCGGACAACCGGCCCACCTCCGTCCAGGAGGCCCTGCGGGCCGGCGTCCTTCAGTACATCGTCAAACCGTTCACGTTCGAGGCGCTGCGGGGCAAGTTGGAGGGCTACGCGCAACTGCACGCCGCCCTCGGCGACAGCGAACTGGACCAGGACAAGATCGACCGGGTCCTGGGCACCCTGCGCGCCTCGGCCGCCGCCAGCGCCATGCCCAAGGGGTACACGGAGCGGACGGCCGAGCTGATCCGGCAGATCGTCTGCCGGGCCGGCGGGCCGGTGTCCGCGCACGAGGTCTCCGCGCAGGCCAGGGTGAGCCGCTCCACGGCCCAGCGGTACCTGAAGTACCTGGAGGAACAAGGACGGTTGCGCCTCACCCTGAAGTACGGGGACAGCGGACGGCCCGAGCACCACTACTCCACCGCATGACGGTGCCGCCCGCCGCGGCCCGGCGGGCGGCACCGGTGCGGGCGGTCCCGCGGATCACACCACCGGACCGCCCGCGTCGCGCACCCGGAGCTGGAACTCCAGGCGGCCGACGGCCCGCCGGGCCGCGTCGACCGCCTCCCCGGCACTGGCGCCGAGGGCGCGGGCGTACGCCACCCGTGACTCGGAGGAGGTCAGACCGCCGGCCTCCTTGCCCGGCCGGGCGGTCACCTCGACCCCGGTCACGCCGGGCACCGCGCGGGCCTCGTCGAGACCGGCGACGTCGCCCAGCACACCGCGGGTGCCGAGCACCGCGAACCAGATCGCCGAGCTGCGCGGCTCACGGCGGGCGGCCAGAGCGGCCCGGACGCCGGGCAGCACCCGCTCCCCCAGCGTCTGCCGCAGCGCACACTCGTCGAGGTCCACCCCGGTCGCGTCCAGCGTCAGCGCCGGGATCTCGTCACCGCCCATCCGCACATGCGTCTCGATCACCCGCGGGCCCGCCGACGCCAGCACCACCTCGGTGTGGGTGACGCCGAACGTCACGCCCAGCGCGTCCAGGACGCTCGCGACGCACGCGTGGATCTCCCTCCGTCGCTCCTCGGGCAGTTCGGCGGGCGAGACATGGCCGAGCTCGACGAACGTCGCCGGATCGGAGTACTTGCGCGTGATCGCGACCACCTCGTGCTCGCCCCGCTCGGAGACCGCCTCGACGCTGAACTGGGTGCCCTCGATGAACTCCTCGACCAGCACACCCGGGTTGGCCAGGCCCAGATAGCTGCCGCCCGCGCGGTCGAAGGCGCCGGCCAGGTCGCTGCCGGCGGTCACCCTGGCGACTCCTGCGCTGCCCGCACCCGAGACCGGCTTGACCACACAGGTCCCGTGCTCCCACACGAAGTCCCGCAGGGCGTCCACGTCGGCGACCCGGGCGTAGGCGGTCGTGTCGACGCCGGCCTCGGCCAGCCGGGCGCGCATGGCCTCCTTGTCGTGCGCCAGGGAGACCGTCCTGACGCTGTGGCAGGCCAGGCCGAGGGCCTGACCGATCGCGGCGTAGCGGTCCTGGTCCCGTTCGCCGAAGGTGGCGATCCGGGTGAAGGGGTGCCGGGCGTGCGCGGCGGCGGCCAGCGCGATCCACTCCTCGTCGGGGGCGTCACCGCGCACCCCGATCACCCGGGCGTTGCCGCCCGGTTCGCGGACCTTGCCGATGTAGTCCAGCTGCACGATCACCGAGGTCTCGGTACCGGGCCGGGCGGCGCGCAGCCGGGCCGGGAAGTCGCGGCCCGTTCCGACGACGAGTACGTGCTCAGGCATGACAGCTCATTTCGGCTAGGGCGTCAGGACGTCGCCGACGCGGTCGGGACCCAGTCGGTGGCGGCGTACCACCACTGCGCCAGTTCCTCCTGGTGCTTGCGCACCTGCGCCGCGGTCCCCGCCGTCACCAGCGCGTCGGCGGCCGACTGCGTGAGGTGCTCCACACCGCGCCCCACCGCGCCCGGCGCCAGCCGCACGGTCAGGTCGGCCGCCGGCACGGGGCAGGGCGCCGAGGGCGGGACGAAGGCGCCGTGGCCCGGCGGGAGCAGGGTCCAGCCGGCGAGTTCGGCGGGGTCCGTCGGCTGCTCGGTCAGGGTGAGGTCGCTGCCGCACTGCGCCCGCAGTCCCTCCTTGGCCAGGTGCACGCCGAAGACCCGCTCGTACGCCTCGGCGATCAGCCCGCCGCCGGCCCGGCTGGCGATCTCGCACAGCACCGGCTCGCCGTCGGCGCCGATCCACGCCTCCAGGTGGAAGGCGAGCGGGGTCGGGGAAGCGGGCAGCGCGGCGATCACATCGTGCGTCATCCCCGTCAGCGGGCCGAACCACGGGTCGTCCGGGCCGAGCATGGCGCTGCTGAGGTGCGAATGGTCCTCCAGGCGCTGGGCGATCCCGCCGGAGTCGTACCGGGACGGCCAGGCGTGCAGGACGCGCCCGTCCCGCATGATGCCGTCCACGTGGCAGAAGTCCCCCACGACGAAGCTCTCCGCCATCCACTGCCCGGGCAGGTAGGGCACGTCGGAGGCGCGCTGCCGGGCCAGGAAGGCGGTGACGTCCGCCGGGCCGCGCAGCACGGCGACCCCCTCCGAGCCGGCGCCGAAGCGGGGCTTGACCACGGCCGGGAAGCCCTGGGCGTCGAGGAGGTCGAGCAGGTCCGCCGGGCTGTCGACCGGGGCGAAGGCCGGCACCCGTATCCCGGCGTCGCGGGCGATCCGCTTCATGACGACCTTGTCGCGGTAGGCGGTCGCGGAGGCGGTGCCCTGGCCGGGCAGGCCGAGCCGGGCGCGCAGCCGGGCGGCCCGCAGCACATCGCTCTCGCTGGTGCTGGCGACCAGGTCCACGCCGTGGGCGCGCGCGGCCTCCTCCGCGATCTCCTCGGTGGCCCAGGAGTGGTAGTCGGGCACCAGGCGGTGCATCGGGAAGTGCTCGGCGAGGACGTCCTCGGCGCCCCGGACGGCCTTGGGCGTGGTGATCAGGACGACGCTGTCGGCGGTGTCGTCCAGCCACTGCTGCAACGGGCGTCCGGTGAGCGGCTGGCGGGAGAACAGCAGGACTTTCGGCATGGCTCTCAGATCCTTGACGCGGGGGTGGAGGTGACGGGCCGCAGCCGGCCGTGGAGGTGCACCAGGCTCTGTCCCGGCGCCCCTTCACGCACGTGCTCGACGGAGGCCACCACCAGGTGGTGGTCGCCGACCCTGCTCCGCTGCTGCCGTGCGCACACCAGCCAGCCCAGGCAGCCGTCGAGCAGCGGCACGCCGTGCGGACCGGTGTGCCAGCCGGTCGGCGGGGCGAACCGGTCGGCGCCCCGCGTCGCGAACCGCTCGGCCAGCTCCGTCTGGTGGGCGCCCAGCAGCTGGATGCCGAACCACTCCGCGTCCCGGACCAGGGCCCAGGTGCCGGAGGTGTCGGCCAGCGCGAACGAGACGAGGGCGGGGCGGGCGCTGAGCGAGGTGAACGACGTGATGGTCACGCCGGCCGGTCCGGCCTCGCCCCGGGCGGTGAGCACCGCGACGCCCGAGGCGTGCGGGCGCAGCACCGCGCGCAGGGCCGGCTCCTCGACGGTCACCTGGTCCCCGAGGTGCTGCTGAACGCAGGCCGGCGCAGCCCGAGGTTCTCCCGCAGGGTGGTGCCCTCGTACTCGGTCCGCACCAGTCCGCGCCGCTGCAGCTCGGGCACGAGCAGCTCGACGATCGCGTCGAGGCCGTCGGGCAGGTAGTCGGGCATGATGTTGTAGCCGTCGCAGGCCTCGGCGACGAACCACTCCTCCAGTTCGTCCGCGATGCTCTCGGGGGTGCCGAGCAGGAAGCGGTGGCCGCGCCCGGCCGCCACGGACAGATACAGCTCGCGGATGGTCAGGCCCTCCCTGCGGGCCTTCTCGTAGATCAGCTGCTGCTTGCTGGTGGAGCCCTCGGTGGGCGGCAGTTCGGGCAGCGGGCCGTCCAGCGGGAAGCCGGAGATGTCGACCATGCCGAGCTGGTACGACAGCATGCCGAGGCCGACGACCGGGTCGACCAGGTCCTGCAGGGTGGCGTACTTGTCCTCGGCCTCCGCCCGGGTGCGGCCGACGACGACGAACGCGCCGGGCAGGATCTTCGTCTGGTCCGGGTCGCGGCCGTGGTCGGCGACCTGCTTCTTCAGCCCGCGGTAGTAGGTCTGTGCCCCGTCCAGGGTCTGCTGCACGGTGAAGACGACCTCGGCCCAGCGGGCGGCGAAGTCCTGCCCGTCCGGCGAGGAACCGGCCTGCACGATGACCGGGTGTCCCTGCGGCGGCCGCGCCACGTTCAGCGGCCCCCGCACCCGGAAGTGCTCCCCCTGGTGCCCCAGGATGTGCAGCTTGTCCGGGTCGAAGAAGCGCCCGCCCTCCTTGTCGTACAGGAACGCGTCGTCCTCCCAGCTGTCCCACAGCCCGGTGACCACCTCCATGAACTCCCGCGCCCGGTGGTAGCGCGCCGCGTGCTCCGGCTGCCGGTCCAGGTTGAAGTTGCGGGCCTCGGCGTCGGTCGCCGAGGTGACCACGTTCCAGCCGGAGCGGCCCGCGCTGAGGTGGTCCAGGGAGGCGAACTGGCGTGCCACGTTGAAGGGTTCGTTGTACGTCGTCGACATGGTGGCCGTCAGGCCGATGTGCGTGGTGTGCACGGCGAGCGCGGACAGCAGCGTCAGCGGCTCGAAGTGCACCATGCGGCCCTGCCGGCTCAGCTCGTCGGCGTCCCGGTACTTGGTGCGCACCCCGGCCCCGTCGGAGAGGAAGACCATGTCGAACAGGCCCCGCTCGGCGGTCTGCACCAGCGAGCGGTAGTAGCCGAAGTCGAGCCCGCCGTCGGGACGGGCGTTGGGGTGGCGCCAGGCGGCCACGTGGTGGCCCGGTGCGGGCAGGAAGGCACCGAGCTTCATCATGCGGCGTTGCGGGCTCACAGGGACCTCCAAGGGGGCAGATGCGGACATGGGCAGGGGCTGCCGTGGCCGGCCGCCGGGCGGCCGGCCGGCGGCCGGTCAGCCGAGGCGGCGTACCGGCTCGCCCGCCAGGAACGCCTGGATGTCCTCCACGGCATGGCCGTAGTACGTCGTGTAGTTGGCCTGCGAGACGTATCCGAGGTGCGGGGTGGCGAGCAGACGGGGGGCGGTGCGCATCGGGTGGTCGGCGGGGAGCGGCTCGGTGCCGTAGACGTCCACTCCGGCGCCGGCGATGCGGCCCTCGCGCAGGGCGGCCAGCAGCGCGTCCTGGTCGACGACGGCCGCCCGCGAGGTGTTGACCAGGTAGGCGGTGGGCTTGAGCAGGGCGAGTTCGCGCGCGCCGAGCAGGCCGCGGGTGCGGTCGCTCAGCGCGAGGTGGACGGAGACGAAGTCGCTGCTTCGCAGCAGCTCCTCCTTGGACGCGGCGAGTTCGACGCCGACCTCGTCGGCGCGTTCCCCGGTGAGGTTCTGGCTCCAGGCGGCGACCTGCATCCCGAAGGCCAGGCCCACCTGGGCGACCCGGCTGCCGATCTTGCCCAGACCGAGCAGGCCCAGGCGGCGGCCGTGCAGGTCCGCGCCGACGGTGGACTGCCAGGGGCCGCCCTCGCGCAGCGCGTTGTTCTCGGTCACGACGCAGCGGGCGAGGCCGAGCAGCAGCGCCCAGGTCAGCTCCACCGGCGGGGTGGAGGAACTGGCGGTGCCGCAGACCGTCACCCCGCACCGCTGTGCGGCGGCGAAGTCGATGACCGAGTTGCGCATCCCGGACGCGACGAGCAGCTTCAGCCGGGGCAGGCGCTCCAGCAGCGAGGCCGGGAAGGGCACCCGCTCACGCAGGGTGACCACGATGTCGAAGTCGGCGAGGCGGGCGGCGAGTTCGTCCTCGTCGGCGATGTGCTCGCGCAGGACCACGACCTCGACCCGGTCCTGGACCGGGGTCCAGTCGGCGGATCGCAGCGCGGCGTCCTGGAAGTCGTCGAGCACGGCACAGCGCAGTCGCATGTCAGTTGTCTCCGTAGGTCGTGCCGGTCTGGGTGGCGCCGAGGCCGGGGGCCGTCGGCATCCCGATCACACCACGGTCGACGGTCGCTCCGGTGAACGGGTCGCCGATCAGGCCGAGATGGCCGTCGAGGTCCAGTTCGTCGGCGAGCGGGGCCAGTTGGGTCATGGCCGTCACCCCGAGGGCGCTCTCCAGCTTGCAGCCGAGCATGACCCGCAGTCCGGCGCGCCGGGCGAGCGCGACGGTCTCGCGGGCCGCGAGGAGCCCGCCGCACTTGACCAGCTTGACGTTGACACCGCCGACCCGGCCGGTCAGCCGCAGCACATCGTCGGGGCCGGCGCAGTCCTCGTCGGCGTAGACGGGCAGCGGCGCGTTCTCGTGGACGTACCGCAGCGCGTCCGGGTCGCCCGGCGGGACGGGCTGTTCGAGGAGTTCGACGCCGTACCGGTGCAGGGTGCGGGCGACGCGCAGGGCCCGGTCGGGGCTCCAGGAGCCGTTGCCGTCGACCCGGATCCGCCCGCCGTACACCGAGCGCAGCAGCCCGGCGCGGCTGCCGTCGTCGTCCGGGGTGAACTTCAGCTTCAGCACCGGCCAGTCGGCCAGTGCCCGCCCCTTGTCGAGGAGTTCGTCGTCCGGGCAGGCGCCGATGGACAGGGCGGTCGGCGCGATCGGCAGTCCTTCCAGGCCCAGCAGCCGGTGCAGCGGCTGTCCGCACGCCTTGCCGAGCAGGTCGTGCAGCGCCATGTCGACGGCGCAGCGGGCGGCGGCTCCGACGCCCGCCGCGGCCAGCCGGGCGAGGACGGCCCGCAGTTCGTACGGTGTGGCGGCGTCCGCGAGTACGGGCGCGCAGGCGTCGACGTCCGCGGGGTCGGCGCCCCGCGCGGTGCCGTAGCCCGTCAGGCCCTCCCAGGTCAGCTCGACGACGCTCTGGCGCACCTCGGTGGTGACGCCGGTGTTGCTGACGAACGGCTCCTTGAGGGCGACGCGGACGGTGCGGTGGACGAACCTCATCCCAGCACCTCCTCGCACGCGGCGACGGCGGCGCACGCCTGGCGGAACGTCAGCTCCCGGAAGCCCTCCGGCTCCACGGGTGCCGTCGCCTCGCGGGTCTCGCCGCCCGCGGGCACTCCGCTGCCGTCCCGGAAGCGGCCGCGCAGATACGGCGACAGCCGCCCGCCGTGCTCCGCGAGCCAGGCGAGCGCGGTGTCGTAGGAGTCGTCGGGGCGGGCGGCCCTCAGGTGCCCGAAAAGGTCCGCCAGCAGCCCGGCGTCGGCGGGTTCGGTGCCGGGCGGGCAGAGCATGAAGACCTGGGCCGGCAGCAGCACGAAGGCCACCGGGCTCGCCGCGTCGAAGTGGCGCACCAGGGGGGCGGTGATCGCCCGCAGGGAGCGGACGGTGGACCGGCGCGCCAGATAGCCGCCGCGGCGGGGCGGGCAGCCCGCCATGGCGCGTGCCCCCCAGTGCAGATGGGTGACGAAGGGGCGCTCGGGGGTGCCGGGCGGGCGGCCCGGGCGGTGGGTGCCGAGCAGGGCGAACAGCACGTTCGTCAGCTGCAGCGACATCACCGGGAGCACCGGCGGCAGCGTCGGCAGCCGCTCGAAGAAACCGGCGGGTTCGACCAGGGCGCGCACCAGCGCCATGGCCGCCTCGGCGAGCGCGCGGGCCGAGGGGTAGCGGTGCCCTTCGAGGACGTAGCCCGCGCCGTCCCGCCGCGGGTCGCAGCGGTCCACCGCGCCGTCCGGCCGGGCCGCGTGGCTGATCAGCTCGGACAGGCGGGTGCCCTGTTTCGCGGTGGCGTCGGCCTGTTCGATCAGCAGGGTCAGCATGTCGGTGACCAGCGGCCCGTTGTCGACGAGGACGGCCGCCCACTGGGTGAAGCGGAAGCCGGGGATCTCCCGCATCCGCCGCCAGTGCAGGTCGACGAGCGGGACGAGCTCGCCGTCCACCTCGGCCTGGGTCAGCGGGCAGAACAGCGGACGGCCGCGGTCCCGCCGGACCATGGCCCGCCCGTCCCAGGTGTACAGCGCCAGGGTGTCCCGCTTGCCCTGCCCGATCAGCGAGCCGGGCTGGTACGCCTCGTCGCCGCCCTCCGTGTCGGCCTCGGTGCGGGTGAAGCCGTAGATCAGCGGATAGCCGTGGCCGCCGCCGCAGATCGCGGTGTTGAAGTCCATCGGCCCGGACCGGCCGAGCGCGATGTCCTCCCAGTTGCCGAGGTGCCCGGTGCGCGGCGGCAGCAGGTCCTCGTCCCGGTGGAGCAGGTCGAGCAGGGTGCCGATGGGGACGTCGTGGGTGCCGACGTGCACCGGGGCGAAGGTCTTGGCCCCGGTGGCGAGGGCGTCGGCCGACACGGCCGACGCCAGGCCCAGCTCGTCCAGGAGCTGCCCGCTCATCGCCCCTCCCCGTCCCGCAGCCGGCCCAGCAGGTACGGCAGGGTGCCGCCGGCCAGCAGCACGTCCCACTCCCCCGCGGACTGCACGTCGGCGCGCACGGTGAACGAGGTCCCGCCGGCGGTCACCCGCGCCTCGCCGGTCTCCCGTACCGCGTCGAGCGCCAGGTGGAACTCCTCCCGGCCGCTCAGGCCCAGCTCCGGCCAGCTCGCCGGCAGCAGCAGCGGCAGGATGCCCATGGCGCACAGGTTGGCGCGGTGGATGCGCTCGAAGCTCTCGGCGAGGACCGCCCGTACCCCCAGCAGCCAGGGGCCCTTGGCCGCCCAGTCCCGGGAGGAGCCCATGCCGTAGGAGCGGCCGGCCAGCACGATCAGCGGGGTGCCCTCGGCGGCGTACCGGCACGCGGCCTCGTACACCGGCAGCCGCTCACCGCTCGGCAGGTGCAGCGTCCTGCCGCCGCTGTCGCCGTCGCCGGTCAGGCGGTTGCGCAGCCGCGGGTTGCTGAAGGTGCCGCGGGCCATCACCTCGTGGTTGCCGCGCCGCGATCCGTAGGAGTTGAAGTCGCGCACCCCGCGCTCGCGCAGGTGGCGGCCGGCCGGCGAGTCGGCCGGGATGGCGCCGACCGGGGAGATGTGGTCGGTGCTGACGTCGTCGCCGAGCGCGAGGAGCGCCCGGGCGCCGACGAGCGGGCCGGAGCGGGGGCGGGCGTCGGCGTAGGCGGGGGGCCGGATGTAGGTGGAGTTCTCGTCCCAGGCGAAGACCGCGGAGTCCGGTGCGGTGACGGCCGCCCAGCCCTCCTGCGGGGCCGGGTCGTCCGCGAACACCTCCGGGGTGACGAACTCCGCTTCGAGGGCCCGCAGTTCGACGTCATGCGGCCACAGGTCACGCAGGAAGACGGGCGCGCCGTCGGCGTCGGCGCCCAGGGGGTCGCGGTCCAGGTCGACGCGGACGTGGCCGACGAGGGCCAGGGCGACGACGAGGGCGGGCGAGGCCAGGTATCCGGCCCGCACCTGCGCGTGCACACGGGCCTCGAAGTTGCGGTTGCCGCTGAGCACGGCGGCGACGGTGAGCCCGGCGCGGTCGACGGCGTCGCCGACGCCGTCGTGGAGCGGGCCGCTGCCGCCGTTGCAGGTCATGCAGCCGTACCCGGCGACGTGGAAGCCGAGTTCCTCCAGGTCGTCGAGGAGGCCCGCGTCCCGCAGGTAGCGGGTCACGGCCCGGGAGCCGGGCGACAGGCTCGTCTTGACGTGCCGGGGAACGGTCAGGCCCCGCTGCACGGCGCGGCGGGCGAGCAGTCCGGCCGCCAGCATCGCCTTCGGGTTGGAGGTGCTGGTGCAGGAGGTGATGGACGCGATGACGAGGTCGCCGTCGGTGACACCGCCCTCGGTCCGGGGCTCGGCGGGGTGGAGCGCGGCGAAGGAGCCGGGCAGGCCGGCGAGCGGGATCCGCTGGTCGGGACGGCTGGGCCCGGCCAGGTTCGGCCCGACCTCGCCGAGGTCGAACTCGATCACCCGCGCGAAGCGGGGCTCGTCGCCCTCGCGCAGCAGGCGCTGGCGCCGGCAGTACTCCGCCACCAGGGCCGTGTCCCGCTCCGTGCGCCCGGTGCGCCGCAGGTATTCCAGGGTCTCGGCGTCCACCGGGAAGAACGCGGACATGGCCCCGTACTCGGGCGCCATGTTGGCGATGGTGCAGCGGTCGGGGGCCGACAGGGCGGCGACCGCGGGGCCGGTGAACTCCAGCATCAGTCCGCGCACGTTCTCCCGGCGCAGCCGCTCGGTGAGCGCGAGGACCACGTCGGTGGGGGAGGTGCCCGGGCGCACGGCGCCGGTCAGGCGCACGCCGGCCAGGGCCGGGACGCGGATGGGCTGGGCGAGCCCCAGCATGAGGGCCTCGGCCTCCAGGCCGCCGACGCCCCAGCCGAGGACGCCGAGCCCGTTCACCATGGTGGTGTGGCTGTCGGTGCCGATCACGGTGTCCGGGTGGAGCACGTCGCCGCGTCCACGGGCGACGACGGTCGCCAGGCGCTCCAGGTTGACCTGGTGGACGATGCCGCTGCCCGGCGGGACGACCCGCAGCCCGTCGAAGGCGCCCTCGGCCCACTTCAGGAACGCGTAACGCTCCCGGTTGCGCTCCAGCTCCAGGGCCTCGTTGCGGGCGAGGGCGTCCGGCCGTCCCGCGACGTCGGCCTGCACGGAGTGGTCGACGACCACGTCGACGGGCAGCGCGGGGTTGACGCGCCCCGGCTCGGACACCCGGTCGCGCAGGACCGCGAGGTCCACCAGCAGGGGGATGCCGGTGTAGTCCTGGACGAGGATGCGGGCGGGCCGCAGCGGCATCTCCAGGCCGGGCTCCTCCCCCGCCGCCAGCCGCTTGCCGAGCCCGGCGGCCGCCGTGTCGTCGCCCGCCCGCAGCAGGGACTCCAGCAGCACCCGGCCGGTGTACGGGACGGCCCCGAGGTCGAAGCCGCTCTCCTCGGCGAACTCCGGCAGGCCCCACAGCACGGCCGGCCGGCCGGCGAGGCGTGTCCTGATCGGCGCGGTCATCGGGCGTCCGCCTCCCGGGCCGCCGGGAACGCGCGTCCGCGCGGCCCGACATAGTCGAGGAGCGGCCGGATGAGGACGTTGTTGGCCTGCTGCTCCAGGGCCTGCGCGACCCAGCCGGCGGTGCGGCCGACGACGAACAGCGGGACCGCGAGGTCGTCGGGCAGACCGAGCAGCCGGTAGGCGAGGCCGGCGTAGAGGTCCACGTTGGGGGCGAGGCCGTGCCGGCCGTAGGGCCGCATGGCCTCGGCGACCGCGTCCAGGATCTCCAGGCCGCGGCCGTCGCCCCGCTCCCGGCTCAACTCGACGACGGTGGCCCGCAGATGGCGTACCCGCGGATCCTCGGTGCGGTAGACCCGGTGGCCGAAGCCCATCACCGGCTCGCCCCGGCCGCGCAGCTGTGCCACGTACTCCGCGGCCCGCTCGGGGGCCGCCACCTCGTCGACGAGCCGCATGACGCGCTCGGCGGCGCCGCCGTGCACGGAGCCCGCGAAGGTGGCGACGGCTGCGGTGACCGCGGCCGTCATCCCGGCCCGGGAGCCGACGGCGACGCGGGCGGCGAACGCCGACGCGTTGGAGCTGTGGTCGGCGTGCACGATGAGCCCCTTGTTCAGGAACCGGACCGCGGCCGGTGTGGGCCGCTCGCCGAGCAGGGCGGTGAGGAAGGCGTCCGCGGAGGAGGTCTCCTCGGCCGGGACGGACGGCTCGCGGCCGCTGCGGAAGGCGTGGTGCGCGGCGACCAGCATGGGGATCCGGGCGATCAGCGCGATGCCGGTGTCGCGGGCCTGTTCGTACGTCTCGTCCGTGCCCGCGTCGCGCCGGGGCCCGAACGCCTCGAGCGCGGAGACGCAGGTGCGCAGGGCGTCCATGGGGTGGGCGTGGGCCAGCGAGCGGGCCAGGTCGAGCACCGGGGCGGGCAGTTCGCGGGCGGCCCGCAGCTCCTTCTCGAAGGCCAGGAGGCCGGCGGCGTCGGGGAGTTCGCCGTGCACGAGGAGGTGGGCCACCTCCTCGAAGGAGGCGTGCTCGGCCAGGTCGTGGATGCTGTAGCCGCGGTACTCCAGGACGCCCTCGGCGCCGTCGATGTGGGTGATGGTGGTCCGGTCGAAGCTGACGCCGTCCAGGCCGCGGTGCACGGTGTGCCGCTGCCCGGCGGGGGGCTGTCCGGCGGGGGGCTGTTGGGCAGGGGGCTGTCCGGCGGGGGGCTGTCCCGCGGGAGCGCCGGGACCGGGCGCGGTGGAGGGTGTCCGGTCCGCGGCGCGTCCCTCGGCGAACTCCCGGATCGCCGTCACCGAGCGCAGGGCGAGCGTGAGTTCGTCGTCGACCGGCACGCCGTACGCCTCTTCGAGCGCCACCATCAGCGAGATGTGGCCGAGCGAGTCCCACTGCCGGATCGACTGGTACTCCAGGGTGTCGGTGACCCGGTCCTCGGTGATGCCCAGGGCGCGGGCGACGAGGGCGTCGACACTGCTCATGGTTCCCCTTCTGCGGTCGGTCGGGTGCGGATGGCGTAGGGCGGTCCGGCGGGCTGTCAGCGGGAGCCGGGTGTCCGCTGCTCCAGGTGGCGGCGCAGCGCGGCGCGGTCCACCTTTCCGTTGGCGTTGACCGGCATCTCCTCGACGACCTGCACGGACCTCGGCACCATGTAGGCGGGCAGACCGGCCGCGCAGGCGTCGGCCAGGGCCTCGGGGTCGCCGGCACCGGACACCACGGCGGTGATCGTGCCGGCGTCCGGCCACTGCAGTGCCACCGCCTCCAGGGCCCCGGCGCGGCGCAGCACGGCCTCGATCTCGCCCAGTTCGACGCGGTGACCGCCGATCTTGACCTGCTGGTCGTTGCGGCCGAGGCAGACGTACTGCCCGTTCAGGAGGCGCACCAGGTCGCCGGTGCGGTAGTAGGTCCGCCCGGCGCGCTCGAAGTACCGCTGCGCGGTCAGCTCCGGCGCCCGCCAGTAGCCCGGCGTGGTCTGCGGTCCGGCCAGGCACAGCTCGCCCGGTTCGCCCTCGGGGACGTCGGCCAGCCGCTCGTCGACGACCAGGGCGTCGAGGCCCGGGTAGGGCCGTCCGATGGGCACGTTGTCGTGGACGCATTCGGCGGGACTGGTCGCCGGGTCCCAGCGGTAGGCGGTGCAGGCGATGGTGAGTTCGGTCGGTCCGTACAGGTTCTCCACCGTGGAGTGCGGCGCCGCCGCCTGCCACTCCTCGGCGGTGGCCCGGGGCAGCGCCTCCCCGCAGAACAGGCTCCAGCGCAGCGTCGGCATCGTGCCCGGCCGCAGCACCCCGCGCCGGCGCAGCACGGCCGCGACCGAGGGCACCGAGAACCAGACGGTGATGCCGTTGCGCTCCAGGTACGTGAAGGGCGCGAGCAGTTCGATGGGGTCCATGGAGCAGACGCGGGCGCCGTTCTCCCAGGCCATGAAGAGGTCGAACACCGACAGGTCGAAGGTCTGGTCGAAGGTCTGGGTGAGCCGGTCGTCGGGGGTCAGCCGGTAGCGGTCCTGGTTGGCGTCGAGGAACGCGCGCACGTTGGCGTGGGTGACGGGCACCCCCTTGGGCACGCCCGTGCTGCCCGAGGTGAACAGCAGGTACGCCGGGTCGTCGGCGGCGGGCTCGGGCAGTGTCGCCGGCGCCGTGAACCCCGCGAGGTCGGTGGCGTCCAGCACCCGGTGCCCGTCGAGGCCCGGCACCTCGGACCGCCGGGCGTCGGGCAGCAGGACGACCGGCCGGTGGGGCAGCTGCCGCAGCAGTTCGGGGAGTTGGGCGGCCGACGCGGCGTCCGCGAGGACGGCGTCGACGTCGGCGCGCTCCAGCATGGTGCGCGTGCGGGCCACCGGGAACTTCCGGTTCAGCGGTACGAAGGCGGCGCCGGCGAACAGCGCGGCGGCCACGCCCAGGTAGGCGACCTCGCCGCGGTGGGCGAACACCGCGACCCGGCGGGGCGGGCCTGCCGCCGTCTCGACGAGGGCGGCCGCCCAGCGCCGCGCGGTGGCCGCGGTCTCCTCGTAGGTGTAGTCACGGCGCCCGACGGTCAGGGCGACGCGGTCGGGACGGACGCCCGCGTGGTGGAGCAGACCGGCGCCCAGACGCCGGTCGAGTGCTGTGGTCATGTCGGTCCGAACTCCGGTGAGGGGAAGCCGGATCGACGCTAGCGGTGCCCCGCACGGGCTGTGCCGTTGCGAGCGCACTGCTTGTTTAACGAGTAAATCCCGTTCTGCCCATTGGTCTCGTGCCTGGTCTCGCGCAGGGCGGTGAACTCAACGAGCAGAACGGGATTTTCGCGCTCAACTCCCTTTGTGGGCCCAAGGGCCGGGCCGTCGGGGCGTGGCCTAGCCTCGCCGGGAGTACCGAGCGGGAGCGAAACGAGCGAGGAGTGCCGGCCACATGAGATCCCTCCTGCCTCCACCCGGACCCGCGCGGCTGCTGACGGTCATCGTGATGGTGATGACGCTGGGCCAGGGGCTGTGGATGGCGCTCAGCGCGATCTACGCGGTGACCGTACTGCACCTGACGTCCGGTCAACTCGGCGTGAGCGTCAGCATCGCCGCCGCGATCGTCCTGCTGTCCAGCATCCCGCTCGGGCATCTGGCCGACCGGGCCGGCCCGCGCACCGTGCAGATATGGTCGTTCCTGGTGCTGACCGTGCTGACGTGCGGTCTGCTGTTCGTCACCGACTTCTGGCCGTACCTGGTCGTCGTCTCCGCCCAGGGCATCGCCTACCGGGCGGGACGCAGCGCCCGCAAGGCCATGATCGCGGGGCTGATCCCCTCGGCGAACCGGGTGGCCGTGCTCGCCCAGATTCGCGCGGCCTCCAACGCGAGCGTCTCGGTGGGGGCCTGCCTCGCCGGTCTCGTCCTGGCCGTGGGATCCCGCGAGGCGTACCAGGCGGCGGTGGGCTTCGTCGCCGTCACCTTCCTGATCACGGGCCTGCTCACGGTGAAGGAACCGTCCGTGCCCCCGGTCCCGGCCTCGGCGGGCCCCGCGCTCGGGGTGCTGCGCGACGTGCCGTACCTCACCTTCGCCGCCCTGGACGGGCTGCTGACCACGCACACCGTGCTGCTCGACGTGGTGCTGCCCCTGTGGGTGCTGCGGCACACGGGGGCGCCCCGCTGGATGAGCGCGGCCATCCTGCTGCTCAACACCGTCCTGGTGGTGGCCGTCCAGACCCGGGCCGCCCGGGGCGTGGACGACCCGACGGCCGCCGCGCGGGCCAGCCTCCAGGGCGCGGGCTGTGTCGCGGCCGCCTGCCTGGTGTTCGCGCTGAGCGACAAGGCGGCAGTGCTGCCCGCCTGTCTGCTGCTCGCGGTGGGCGCCGTCGCCCACGCCCTCGGCGAGGTACGGCAGGCGGCCGGCAGCTGGGGCATCGCCTTCGACCTGGCCCCGGACCACGCCCAGGGCCAGTACCAGGCCACGCACGCGATGGGCGCCGACATGGGCAAGATGATCGCCCCCGCGGTCTTCACCTGGCTGGTGCTCGGTCATGGGGCGCTCGGCTGGGCGGCCCTGGCCGTGGCGTTCGCCGCTCTGGGCACGGCCATGCCACCGGTCGTGGCCCGCGGACTGCGCACGCGCTCCGCCACCGGCGAGGTGACACCGACCGGGTGACGCCCACCGGGCGACGACAGCCGAGTGACGACGGCTGGTGACGGCCCCCGGTGACGACGGCCGGTGACGGCCCCCGGTGACGGCCGCCGGTGACGGCCCCCGGTGACGACGGCCGGTGACGGCCCCCGGTGACGGCCCCCGGTGACGACGGCCGGGTGATGCCCACCGGAGTCGCCCGCCGGGAACACCCACCGGGGCCGTCGACGAGGGTCACCCGCCGGGGCCGTCCGCCGAAGTCGCCCACCGGGGACGTCGACCGAGGTCACCCGCCGGGGATGTCGACTGATGCCCACCGGAGTCGCCCGCCGGGAACACCCACCGGGGCCGTCGACCGGGGTCGCCCGCCGGGGCCGTCCGCCGAAGTCGCCCACCGGGGACGTCGACCGAGGTCACCCGCCGGGGCCACCCACCGGGGATGTCGACCGGGGCCGCCCAGCGGGGACGCCCGTCGGGTGGGCCGTCGGCGACGGCGGCACGGCTCGGAGTTCTGACGCCGTGCGGCTCCCGTCCGCGGACCGGTCCCCGGGGACGGCCGCGCCCGTCCCCGCCACCGTCAGCGGCGACGGCGGCACGGCCCGGAGCCCAGACGCCGTGCGTTTCGCCGTGGCGGCCGCCGCGGCCGCGCCCCGGAGCCGAGTCACCCGCCTGCGCCGCGCCGGGGGCGCAGGCCCCCGAGTCGGCGGCACGGCTCCGGCGCGCACACCAGCCAGGCGGCCAGCACGGCGGCCAGAATGCCGCACCACAGCACGTGGGCGTCCGCCCAGCGCGGGTCGCCCAGCGGCACGAAGGGCGTGGCGTCGGACGAGAGCAGCACCGCGGCCGTGACCGGCAGCGCCAGCACGGCGCCCGCCACGCCCGCTCCCGGCATCCGTACCTCACTGAACCGCACCACCGCCGCGGCCAGTGCGAGCGCGAGCCCGGACAGTGCGCCGGCCTCCACCGTCACCGCCGCCACCGGGACCGCGGCCCACTGCCCGGCGCCGGCGCCGGCCCGTGCGGCGGCCAGCACCGCCGTCCACCACACCGCGATCGCCGGCAGCACCGCGGCCACGCGCAACGCCTGCCGCAGCGGGCGCGGCACGGGAAGCGTGCCGACGGTGTGCCGGGCCGGATCGTCCAGGACGAACGCCGTCCCCACCGCCCCGCACCACGCGGACCCCCGCACCACATCGACCAGCGTCTGCGCCGAGTACCCCGTCGAGAACAGCACCGGTACGGCGGCGACGACCAGCCCCAGCCCCCAGCCGGCGGCGAGCCGGGGCCACGGCAGGGACCGCACGGTGGGGCGCACCAGGGCCGTCACCAGGCCCCGCCGCCTCATGCGCAGCTCCACTCGCGGTCCGCGGCCGTCTCCGCCGGAGCGGTGACGCCCAGCAGGGCGGCCGCGCGGTCGGTGGTGGTGCCGCGGGCGGAGAGCTCCGCCCAGGACGCCTTCACCCGGCGTTCCACCTCCCCCTGCGGCTCGGCGAGCAGCCGCTGGAGCACGGCGAACTCGCGGTCCCGCAAGGAGATCGGTTCGACCGGCGCCGGGATCAGCCCACGGCTGGCGCGGCCGCGCCCGGTCGCGGCGGACGTCGCCGCGCCGTCCGGGGTGGCGTGGATCGCCAGCCACGCCATCAGGACGCCCTGCGCGTCGCAGTGCGCTCCGCGGTGGCGCTCGTCGCCCACCACCAGGCCCCGGGCGACGCTCGCCGCGAACTCCAGCTCCCACTCACCGCCCCACGCCGTGCCGGCCGTCGCCTCGCCCGGCGCGGCGGGTGACGGTTCCGCCTGGCCCGACGGCCCGTCGAGGGCGGCGACCTGCTGCCGCACGGTCAGGGCCCGCGTCGCCTGCGGTGTGCCGGCCAGCGACCGCACCCTGTCCGTCACCCGGGCCCACTCGCCGATCCAGGGGGTGAACTCGGGGAAGGCGCAGTACGTCGTCGTCCCGCGCCGCTCGCAGTGCTGCACCGCCGCCGGATGACGGGTCGCCACCTCGCGCGCCTCGACCACCGCCTTCGACGGCGCCAGGCCCTGGAGCACGACGGCGGTCACGATCACGCCGAGCGCCCCCAGGGCGGTGGCCCGCACGGCCCGCGTCCGGCCGCCGCTCACCCGTACCGCCCCGGCCGCCGCCAGCACCGAGAGCGCCAGCAGATACAGCGCGTGCCATCCGGCGGGCCGCCCCAGCAGGTCGGACGGAAGCGGGCGCAGGCCCTGGTCGAACAGCACCGGGGCCATCCTGCCCAGCCAGGCGTCGGCGTGCGGGGAGGGCGGGAAGACGAAGGTGAGCGCCAGGAGGGCGATCGCGGCCAGGGGAGCCATGAACGGTGACAGGACCGCCCGGCCGAGCAGCACCCCCAGGACCGCGGGCAGCAGCACCAGCAGCGGCCCGGTCAGGAGTTCGAACACCGATCCGTGGCCCACCGCCCCGGGCTCGAGCGCCGCCGCCGTGAACTGCCCGGCCACCAGCAGCGCTCCCACCGCCACCGCCGGCAGCACCGACAGCACATGGGCGACGGTGCGCTGCCACGGCGGCAGTACCAGCACCGCGAAGTGCCCGTCCGTGCCGTGCCGGTGCGACCGCAGTACCGCCAGGTTCGCGGCGACCAGCACCGCCAGCCCCAGCATCAGCTGTCCCAGATGTGCCTCGCGGTCGACGTCCTGCAGCACCGGATAGGAGCCCCCCGTCCCCCCGCCCGCCCACAGCAGAACCGCCACGTACACCGCCACGGCGGCCAGCACCAGGGGATGCAGCAGCAGGCGCCGCGCCTCCGACCGGGCCAGCGCCGTCACCGCCCGTCGCCCGGCCGCACGCGGCGCCGGGGGCGGCGCCGTGACCGGGGTCCGCGTCGCGGCGGTCATGCCGCCGCCCGGTGCGCCGGGTCGCCGCCGAGCGCGAGGAGGTAGCCGTCCTCCAGCGTCGGTTCGACCAGCCGGGCGCCCGCCGGCGGATCCCCGACGTTGCGGAACTCACCCGCCCCCGTGCGCCATCCGGCCCGGGCGCCCGGATGCCGCTCCGCGCTGCTCCACACCCGGCCGTCGGCCACCGCCGTCAGCTCCGCGGGCGTGCCGTCGAACCGCACCCGGCCCTTGTCCATCACCACGACCCGGCGGCACAGCATCGCCACGTCCTCCGTCTGGTGGGTGGACAGCAGCACCGTGCGGCCCTCCCCGGCCTGTGCGATCAGCTCCCTGAACCTCATCCGCTGCTCCGGGTCGAGGCCGACCGTGGGCTCGTCCAGGACCAGGAACCCCGGATCGCCGACCATGGCCGCCGCGAGGGCCACCCGCTGCCGCATGCCGCCGGAGAGTCTTCTGATCCGCTTGCCGCGCACCTCCGCCAGACCGACCGCGTCGAGGACCCGCCGGACCTCCGCGTGCCGGGCCCGCCGGTCCGTCAGCTCCTTGAGGATCGCCACGTAGTCGACGAACTCGAAGGCGGTGAACTCCGGGTGGAACCCCGGATTCTGCGGCAGATAGCCCAGCACCCTGCGCGCCTCCAGGCGCCCGCGGACCGTGCTCGGGTCGTGCCCGAGCACGGTGAGCGCCCCGGAGTCCGGTGGCGTCGCCGTCGCCAGGATCCGCAGCAGCGTCGTCTTGCCCGCGCCGTTGCGCCCGAGCAGGCCGGTGACGCCTTCGCCGAGCCGCAGCGTCACCTCGTCCACCGCTCGCGTACCGCGATGGCTCAGGGTCAGTCCGACGGCCGAGACCGTGGGCGCTGTCATGACAGCCTCCTTGCCGTGAAGGGGAGAGATCGAAGGGAAGGGCCGAGCGGGCGACCGCTGTCGAAGCGGTCCCGCACCACCGCCAGCAGCGCCGTCGCCGTGACCGCGACCGCCGCCGCCGTGCCCTGACCGGCAGCGGTGAACGGCACCGGCGTCCCGGACGACAGCACGACGTTCAGCGCCACCAGGGCGATCCAGCCACCGCCGACGAGCGCCGGCGCGAGGACCGGCCCCAGCCGGGCCGTCAAGGCGACGCCCGTCGCGGTCAGGGCGAGCGCCGGCAGCAGCCAGCCGAGCACGGCCAGGCCGAACGAGGGCAGCGCCAGGCTCGCCAACCCGCTCAGCGCGGTCGTCGTCGACAGCACCGCGACCGTGCGCACCATCAACAGGCGGAAGGTGTGCATCGGCGCGACCACCGCCGTCTCGTACGTCGGGTCCAGTCCGGGCCCGAACGACACGGCCACCCCCGCCAGCGGCAGCAGCGGCGCGGTGGCCAGCAGCATCAGCGGCGACGCGGCCAGTCCCGCGCCGACGGCCAGCAGCAGGGTGAGCGCCACGGCGCCGAGCCAGGACCGGCGCAGCACCGGGGTCGCGGCGAGCAGCCGCGCGGTGTGGTCGGCGACCCCCATCCGGATCAGCAGCGACTCGGCCGGGCCGGGCCTCGGGGCATCGAGCTCGGCGTCCAGACGGGCCCAGCCCGCGTCGATCTCGGCGGGCGCGACGTGCGCCGAGAGCGCCGCCCGGCAGTCCGCGCAGGCCGCGAGGTGGGTTTCGACGGACCACAGCCGGGGCGGCGCCAGATCCCCGTGGGCGTACTCCCGCACGTCCGCGTCGTCCACATGCCAGCTCATGCCAGCCCCTCCCGCAGGTGCCTCCGGGCGCGCATGGCCCGCGTCTTGACCGTGCCCGGCGGGATGCCGAGCAGGACGGCCGCCTCACGCGTCGTCAGGCCGTCGATCACCGTGGCCTGCAGCACCGCCCGCAGCTCCGGCGAGAGCCCGGCCAGCGAGGCCGCCAGGTCGCCGTGCCGTACCAGGGCCAGCACCTGCTCCTCGGCGGACGCCTCGTCGCGATGACGCAGCCGCGACAGTGCCTGGCGCAGCCGGCCCCGGGCCCCGTCGCGGCGCAGCCCGTCCACCAGGCGGCGCGACCCGATCCGCCACAGCCAGCCCGCCACGTCACCGTCACGGCGGTAGCGGGCCGCTCCCCGCCACACGTCCAGGAACGTCTCCTGCACGACGTCGTCGACCAGCGCGGGATCGGGGCACCGCCCGCGCAGCCGCAGCACCAGCCACGGCGCGTAGCGGCGGTACAGCTCCTCGAAGGCGCGGCGGTCCCCGTCCGCGACGGCCCGCAACAGCTCGGCGTCGCCCGGACTCCCCCGGTTGGTTTCGTTCACACCTCTTCATCGGACGAGGCATGCCTGGCGGTTCACTCGGCGGCTCGCCACTTCGGCGCCGGGCACGGCCGTGGCGGACGTGCGCGGAGGGCGGGCCGCAGCCCGCCCTCCTGTCGTGGTCCCCGCTCAGCGGCCCGTGGTCACCACGGTGAGCGCACCGTCAGCCGAACCGTGAGGGGGCGGGTCGTCCTGCGTCCGGCGACGTTGGCCGCCGAGACCCGGTACCGGTAGGTCGACCCGAGGGTGACGGTGCCGTCCACGAACCGGACCTTCCCGGTCCTGCTGCGGGCCGGGGCCGTGCCGACCTGCTGGAACGTCGCACCGTTGTCGGCGGACCGCTCGATGACGAACCCGGACTCGTTGGTCGCGTTGTCCCGCCAGGTGAGGCTGAGCCTCGGCCCGCTCCGCAGCCCCGCGGCCAGGCCGGTGGGAGGCTGCGGACCGTTGACGCCGAGCGGGTCCGACACCGACCTCACCGTCATGCTCGGGAACTCGCTGCCGTATCCGACCCTGTTGAGCGCGACGACCCGGTACAGGTACGGCGTGGCCACCGAGGCCGTCGGATCGACGAAGGAGCGGGCCTCGTGGATGTTCGGCCGGTCCAGTGGCGAGGCGACCGTGCCCACGTCGGCCCATGCGGTGCCGTCGCCGGACCGCTGGACCACGAAGGACGTCTCGTTGATCGAGTTGTCCTGCCAGGACAGCCGGATCCGGGCGCTGTCGCCGGTGCCCACGACGTCCGAGGAGAGCCCGCTCGCCTTCAGCGGCGGCAGCGCCAGCGACTCGGGGCGCATCATGTCCATCTCCTCGTGGCTGAGGATGTGGCAGTGGATGACGTACTCCCAGCCGAAGTTCACCAGCTTGTTGGTGATGGCGGCCGTCGGATTGCCCTGCGGATCGACGTTGTTGAACATCGACGTGTCGCCCGGTGGCATCGCCGGGTTCAGCGGCCGGACGGAGTTCGGAACTTCGAAGGGCACCGTCGGCACGACCGGCCGCAGTGCGACGATCGTGTCCTCCAGCGGGCTCATCCGCACCGTGTCCTTCCACCCCAGCTCGTTGGCGTCCGGCCGGATGACGATGTTGTCCCAGGTCACCCGGTTGAGGACCTGGACGTCGTACAGGTGGAAGTGGATCGGGTGCGTGTCCACCCCGTTGTGGGTGAACCGCCAGATCTGGGTGCCGTCCGGGCTGGTGCCGAGGGGCGTGACCTTCATGTCGCCCTTGGGCAGGTCGGTGCCGTCGATCAGCTCGGTCTGCGGGTTGATGTACGGGTACAACGTGACGTTCTGCGCCCCCGGCGTCGGTGGCTGCGCCTCGATGCCGAGGTTGGCCTGCATCCTGCCGTAGTCGTCGAACGCGGTCGCGTTCATCTCGTCGTGGATGGCCTTCGGTTGCAGCGGAATCGTCGTCTTGGCGTTCGGCGCCTTGAGCGTGTTGAAGCCGAACGCCGACGTGTCGTTCACCCGGACCAGGCCGTCACAGGTGTTCACGGACGTGTTGGCGACGTTGCAGTTGCTGCCGGCGGCGAAGTTGGTGCCGTACGCCGAGTTGTAGGCCGCCTGCCCGACGACCACCGGGTTCTGCCCGGACTCGAAGACGCCGGAGCCGTCCGCGTGGTGCCGGAAGGCGGCCCGCAGCTTCGTCAGGTCGAACGCCGGAGCGGGTGCCGTGTCCGCGACGGTCACCTGCATCACGGTACGGGTGTTGGGCCCGTACCCCGGCAGGATCGTCGGTGCGCCGGTCGGGCTGAGGTCCGGTGCGCCCGTGTAGTAGTCGTACGAGGGGACGCGCGCCGGGTAGGCCGCGGGGGCGTCGTTGTACAGGATGAGCGTCTTGCCGGCGAACTTCGAGAAGTCCACCAGGACATCGGCCCGCTCGGCAGGGGCGAGGGCCAGCGAGTGCTTGTCCACGTTGCCGACGTCGAAGCGTGTCGGGTCCGTGATCCAGGTCGTCGGCTGCTGACCGTCGATGACGGCCGGGGCGGGCAGGAAGCCGCCCTCGTTGGCGATCTGGATCCAGTCCGGCCCGGCGGCGTCGTTGTTGGCGTCCACCGGGGTGGGCGACACGGTCGGGTCGGTCTGCGCCGCCGCCAGCTCCCCCGGCTTCAGCGCCACCTCGGTCGTGCCGTCGCCCTGCTTCGGATCGGCCGCGTACCACTGGAAGTTGAAGAACCGGTCGTTCGCCGCGTTGAGCAGCCGCATCCGGTAGGTCTTCGGCTGGAGCGTCACCTTGGGGTAGGCGACCCCGTTGACGACGGGCGTGTCGTTGAACTGCTCCATGCCCATCGAGATGTTCGGCGTGCCCGGGATCTGCTCCGGCTCGCAGAACGGGTCGGTCCGGTACTGCCAGGTCGAGGGGACGTCCAGCTTGCACTTCGGGTCGTAGTAGGGGTTGGCGATGGGCCCGTTCCTGGCGGTGCCGGCGGGCGGCCAGAACCACGGCCCGTACATCCAGCGGCCGTACGCGCTCATGCCCGACGGGTCGCCCGGGTTCTGCGCGGGCATGTAGACGTGGTGGTACCAAAAGCTGCCCTTGGTGCCCCAGCGCCTGGTGTTCCACGTCGGGTCCTGACCGTGGGAGACGGTCTTGCCGTCGGCGTCCTTCTGGTCCTTGAGCTGCGCGTCGTCCGGCACGAAGGTGCGGTCCTGGACGAGCAGCGGCACGGTGTCGCCCGCGTCGGGGATGGTGCCGCTGCCGATCAGCGCCTTCTCCGTGTCGTCGGTGACGGTGTAGCCGGCGGCCTCACCCGCGTACACGTTCAGCCGGGTGATGCCGTAGGAGTGGTCGTGGTAGAACATCAGCCGCGCGCTCTGCTGGTTGGCGTAGTAGAACGTCGAGCAGCCGTCGTCCTTCGCGGCGCAGAGGGTCGCCCCGGTGCCGTCCGTCATGTCCGGCACGTTCTGCACGCTGACGCCCTGCGGCCACTCCGTGTTCTCGCCGGCCGGGGTGATCCACTGGTGCGGGGTGCCGTCGCTGATCCAGGGCGTGATGCCGCCGTGCAGGTGCAGGGTGGCCCGGTTGTCCGGGAAGCAGCCGGTCTTGTCGTTCGTGCACGCCGGGTTGCGCACCTCGTCGGTGACGGTGCCGTCGTTCTTCGGTGCGGGCATCGCCATCGGGCCCATGCCCGAGCCCATGCCGGTGCTGTCGACCGGCAGGAACAGGTCGCCGTCGGCGCCCTTGGGGAGCAGGTTGCGGAACACGATCCGCACCGGCCGGTCCTTGGTCGCGGCGACGAGGGGGCCCATCCACTGCGGTGAGGTCACACCCGTGTACGGCAGTGGCTGCCGGGTCCCGTCCATCAGCTCGTTGTAGAGCGGGACCTTCCGTCCGGGCACCGCGTCCGTCGACAGCTGGACGTAGCCCCGTACCAGGGTCGGCGGCAGGTCCGAGGAGAACCGGGTGAGGTACTGCACGAGACCGATCACGTATGCGTCGGCCTGCTTGCCGCCGGTGGTGACGGTCTCCGGCACCGCCAGCGGGACGAACTTCTCCGACGGCTTCGCCGACGGCGCCTGCAGCTGGGCGACGTCGGGGCAGCCCGTGCCGTCCGCCTTGGGGTCGCAGGTGAGCGGCAGGTCGTCCTGGAACTTCTTCATCCCGGCCGAGAGATAGCCGGCCCCCGGGTCGGTGACCTTGACCGCGCTGATCGCGCCGGTGTCCGTCACGGCCTTCGCGGTGGCCCCGGTGCCGCCCTTGCCGGTCGGGTCGGTGATGGTGACATCGGGCGTTCCGCCGTAGCCGGAGCCGATCGTGTCCACCGTCAGGCCGACGAGTCTCAGGCTGCTGGAGACCTTCGCCTCCGTCGCGCCGGGGATCGGGTCGGCCAGGGTCCCGTTGTGGACCGCGACGCCGGGAGCACCGCTGTAGCCGCTGCCGGGATCGTCGACGGTCACCTTGGTGACGCTGCCGTCGGCCGCGAGGTCGGCCGGCTCCACATGTCCCTTCGCCACGGTGCCGTTCGGGTCGTCGGGAAGGTCGAAGTCCACCGTGGGCATGGTGTAGCCCGACCCGCCGTCCGCGACCGCCACGGCGTCCACCCCACCGGAGGCCGTGGCGGCGGCACCGCTGCCGCCACCGCCGGTGATGCCGACCGCGAAGCCGCCGTAGCCGCTGCCGCCCGCGCCGACCGTGAGGCCGACCACGGCCCCCGTCGCCTTGACGGCGGCCTCCGCGGTCGCCGCCGTGGTGCCGCCGTCGACGGTGACGGATGTCGCGCCCGCGACGTAGCCGTGCCCCGGGGCGGTCACCTCGACCGAGGCGATGCCTCCGGTCTGCGGGTCCACCGTGGCCGTCGCCTCGGCGCCGGTCCCGTCGGGGACCACCTGCGCCCCGAAGGAGTACTGCCGGTCCTGGATCGGGTAACGCGGGTAGTCGGCCGAGCCCACCGCCACCGTGCCGCCCTCCTTCGGAGGCACGTTGGTCTGCGGCGTGGTGGAGGTGTCGACACCGGCCGGATAGACGAAGGTGTCCGTGCGGGAGGCGACACCCGTGTCGACCGGGACGCCCTCACCGTAGAAACCGATGACGTCCCCGGCCCGCACGGCGACGTCGGGGACGTCGTACGTCGTGACCTCTCCGGCCGCGGCGGCCGGCGCGGGCACCGCCCGCGGCCCGCTGTCGGACACCACGGTGTACGTGTCCGCCGCGCCCGCCGGCCTGAGGACGTAGGCGTGGAAG
The DNA here is from genome assembly GCF_042869095.1 of Streptomyces sp. NPDC007264. Lineage (NCBI taxonomy): Bacteria > Bacillati > Actinomycetota > Actinomycetes > Kitasatosporales > Streptomycetaceae > Streptomyces > Streptomyces sp. NPDC007264. The sequence continues at coordinate 75,942 of NZ_JBIAFD010000004.1, read as the reverse complement.
AGGCCGCCCTCGGACGCCGTGGGACTCCCGCCGGTCGTGGCCTGGTTCCAGGTCTGGAAGCTCTTGAGGGTGCCGTCGGGGAGCGGGGAGCCGCCCAGGACGACGAGCACCGGCCCGAGTTCGCCCGGCGGCGTCGCGTAGTCGGTCGCGAACGCCCGGTCGGTCAACGGGTTCCCCACCCGCATCGCGGTGGACCTGATGGCCACCCGCGCCTTCGACTGCGTCAGCGGGCTGTTGGCCCAGTTCGGCCACGGGCCGAAGTAGTGCGGGACCTTCGTCTCGTCCGTCGGACCGCTCGGCCCGTCGGCGGCCGCCGCCTGCGCCTGCCGCACCGGTGCGGGCGGCAGACCCGCCAGGACCGCAAGACCCGCCAGCAACGCCCCGGAGCCGATCAACGCGACGGTTCGCCGCACCCTCTTCCCGAACCGTCTTCTCGCCTGTTCGGTGACCATGCCTTCCCCCTCCCCTTGCCGACCTGCCGCGGCCGCCGGCACGCCCGGGTCCGGCCCTTGGCCACCGGGGCGGGAGAACGAGGGCGCACGCCCCTGCCACCGGCCGGTGGCACGACCCGCTGGGGTCGCGCGACCACCCTGCGGCCGGCCGCCGAGAGCGTGCGCGAAGATGACACGCCTTTCATCCATCTGTCATGACGGGGCGTCGTGGGGCGGGCCGAACGGGACGTCACCACAGGGGCCGGATCGCCACACCATGTGAACACACGCTCACGCAGCGCCATCCCCCTCTCCTGGAACGGGCGCCCGACCAGGCCGATCCCGCCACATTCGGAAGACCGCCTGCCGAACACCGGAGCGACACCTATAAAAGATCCGGGGACAGCCGCGGATGACAGCCCAGGGGGCGCTGTCGCATGTGCGGCGGGGGGGAGGACGGTGGCCATCATGGCCCGGTTGCTGGTCGTCGAGGACGAGGCGCGGCTGCGCGCCTACCTCACCCGCACACTCGAGGCGGACGGTCACGTCGTCGACGGCACGGGGTCCGGACCGGACGCCGTGGACCGCCTGCGCGACGGCGAGTTCGACCTCGTGGTGCTCGACCTCATGCTGCCGGGGTACGACGGCTTCGAGGTGATGCGGCGCGCCTTCGACCGGCGGCCCGACCAGCGCGTGCTCGTCCTGTCCGCCGTGGTCGACGTCGCGACCCGGGTCCGCTGCCTGCGGATCGGGGCCGTCGACTTCCTCGGCAAGCCCTTCGCGACCGCGGAGCTGGTGGAGCGGGTCCGCACCCGGCTCCGTACGCCCGCCACCGGCGTCTCCCAGCGATGGCTCCGCGTCGGGGAGGCCACCCTCGACCTCGAACGGCAGGCGCTCAGCGTGGGCGGCAAGGACGTGCCCCTGTCGCACCGCGAGTTCATGCTGCTCGGCCACCTCATGCGGCGGGCCGGGGAGGTGTGCAGCCGGAGCGAACTCCTCGCGAGCGTCTGGGGCTACGCCGACGGCCCGGGCAGCAACGTGGTCGACGCGACGGTCCGCCGGATCCGCGGCAAGGTGCCCCGGCCGGTCATCGAGACGGTGCGCAATGTCGGGTACGCGTTCAGTGCCGGCTGAGCACCCCCGTCTCGTCTTCGCCGGCTGGGTGCTGTTCGCCGTGTGCAGCCAGCTGCTGCTGTTCGTCGTACCCCACCTGGAGACCGTGGCCTTCCACCTGGTGTGGATCAGCATGTCCATCGTCTACGGCTTCCAGGGCTGGTCGGTCCGCCGCATGGCCGTCGTGCTGACCGTGACCGTCCTGGTCACGGGCACGGTGCTGGGCGGGTTCGTGGCGCGGGGCCACGCGGAGTGGGACGAACTCGCCGAAGTGCCGCTGATGGCGCTGGTGTTCCTCGCCATGGTCTGGCACGTACGCCGGCGGGCGGCCGCCCTCGCTCAGACACAGAGCCTCGTCGAGCGCGAGCGCCGCGCGCAGGAGGTCAAGGAGTTGTTCGTCCGCAACTGCTCGCACGAGATGCGTACGCCGATCACGGTGGCCCGCTGCTACGCGGAGATGGTCCGTGACGCGCTGCCGACCCCGCGGAGCAGGGAGGACCTCGATGTCGTGGTGGACGAGCTGGACAAGCTCGGCGGCCTCGCCGGGCGCCTCCTCGTCCTGGCCGACGCCTACGAGTCCACGGCGTTCGAGTGGGGCCCGGTCGACCTCGGCTCCCTCCTGCGGCGGACGGTCCAGCGGTGGCGGCCGGCCTCGGACCGTGACTGGCACTGGGACGCGCCCTCCGTGCTGGTCGAGGGCGACGAGTCCCGGCTGGAGGCCGCCCTCGACGCCCTGGTGGAGAACGCCGTGAAGTTCACCGCGGAGGGCGACGCCATCGTGCTGCGCTGCCGGGGGAACCGCAGCGGTGCCGTGGTCGAGGTGGAGGACACGGGCATCGGCTTCGCACGCTCCCGGGCCGACGACGGCAGCGGCCCCCCACGCTCGTCCGGACGCCCCGGCACGGGGCTCGGCCTGGCGATCGTGCGCGCCGTCGTCGAGGGCCACGGCGGCCGCCTCACCACGGTGTCCGACCGGCCGAGCGGCGCACTGCTGCGGATGACGCTGCCGCTGCGCCCACCGGCGACCGGGCCGAGGCCGGCGCCGCCGGATCCGCCGGCTCGGCGGCATCGGCCGGGGACACCCTCCGGGGAGTCCGGCTGAGTTCCGCCGCACCCCGGTCGTGGTCGACGACGTGCGCCGCGCCCGGCGGACGGCGGACACCGGCCGACCTGAGGGCGGCGCCGGGGACGTGCCATGACGTACCCCACGACCGGTGACGGCCTCAGAGGCGGACGCGGGCCGGATCAGACCGCGAACGAGGGCCATGGCCAGCGCCGGACCCGGTACGGAAGCCACCAGGCGAGGCGTCCGGCCCGTCCGGCGAGGCTCTCGCCGACCAGGTGATCCAGCACGTCGGGGGCCACGGCGTCGGCGGGGCAGCCGTGCGCCAGCCGGTCGACGGCTTCCAGATAGGCGGGGTCGTCCAGGGTGTAGCGGGCCAGCGAGCCCCCGGCACGACGGTCGCGGACCTGTACGAAGCCGGGACCTCTTCGGTAGACGCACTTGCCGACGTAGAAGGTCGACCGCCACTCCTGGCGGATGTCCTCCGCCTCCTTCGCGTCCTCCGTGTCCAGGACCTGCCGCGGCGGATGGAGGTGGTTGAACGACCGCCAGATCTCCGGGTCCGCTCCGAACGCCACGTCCCAGTCGACGACGATGCCCCAGCTGGTCAGTTCGCCCACCAGCAGCATCGTCGAGACGATCGCCTGGGCTCCGGTGGCCCCGGTCAGGTCGGCGGGGCGGTCCAGGGCGACCCGCCGTACGCCCTTCCCGTACAGCTCCGCGGCGGTCCCGGCCGGGGTGGCGGACTCTGCCACCACCGTCGCCCGTGGTCGCATCGCGGGCAGTTGGAGCACCTCCTCGTCGTGGTCGCGCCAGGTGGTCAGGGTGAGCGGGGTCGTGGTCGGCATCGCGCGTACTCCTTCGTACTCCTCGGGTCAGCCCGCGAGACTCGGCTCGGGTTCCGGTTCGTCGTCGGTGGTGCCCTTGCGCCGGGTGTCGAAGATCCGCTCGAAGCGCAGGAGTTCCTGGTTGGTGGCCGTCGGCACGACGTGCACCCACTGCTCGTCGTCGGTGAAGACCAGGCCGAGCCGCAGCCAGTCGGCCAGCAGCGCCTCCAGCGTCGTCGCGGAGGTGTCCCCGGCCAGCTTGCGGAGCAGCGACGGCACGGAGTGCGGCTGGTCGAGAAGGCGGAACACGGCCAGCTCGAACGGGTCCTGAAGGGTCATCGTGGTCCAGTCGAAGTCCTTGCGCCGGCTGACCAGGACGATCCGGTCGCCGAGGTCCACCCCGCTGAGCCTGCTGTGGACGTACTCCTCCTGCCAGCGGTCGCCGGCTGCCTTGAGCAGATCGTTGACCGGCTCCTCGATGCCGCGGTGCGGGCTGGTGAACAGGTAGGCCAGGTCGCGCAGTTCGGACTCGGGCAGGTTGTAGTTGCGCCGGTACTGGGCGTCCGGCCTGAGCGGCTGGAACCCGAACTCGGGCCGGTCGAAGTTGGGGCTGAACCGTTCCGTGACGATCCGGGCCACCCCTTCCATCGGCGCCAGGTGATGCAGGGCGGGGAACTGCGCCACGAGCGGCAGATAGTCCTCGGGACGCTCGCCGGGGAAGCCGTACAGATAGTTCCAGGAGACCGAGAGCCCCACGGTCTCGGCGTCCCGCAGCATGCGTACGTTCAGGCAGCCGGTGACGCCCTTGTCCATCAGCTTCAGCACCCGGCTGCTCAGACTCTCGATGCCCGGCTGGACGTTGACCAGGCCGGCCCGGTAGAGGGTCGCCAGCTGCTCGCGCCGCAGATTCGACTTGATCTCGAACTGCAGCCGCAGGTCGTAGCCGCTCCGTTCGAGCCTGGGCAGCACGGTGGACAGGTACTTCATGTCGAGGATGTTGTCGACCACGTACATGTCGAGCACCTGGTGGCGTCGGACCTGGCCGACCACCTCGTCGTAGAAGGCGTCCGGGCTCTTGCTGCGGAACTCCATGAACGAACCGTTCAGCCCGCAGAACGTGCAGTGGTGCTTCTCGCCCCACCAGCATCCGCGCGACCCCTCGACCACGAGCTTCGGCTCCACCCAGTCGCGCACCCTGGACGCCTCCAGGCGCTCGAAGTACCCGTCGTAGTCGGGCGAGACGATGTCGGCCGGGAGCAGTGGCCTCGCACTCATGGGGTTGGCCCCCACGGTGTCGCCGTCGCGCAGACACAGCCCCGGGATGCCGGCGAGCGCCTCGGGATCGGGAGTGTCCTTCGCCAGCTCCTTCAGCAGGGCGGGGAAGGCGTGCTCGCCCTCGCCCCGGACCACATAGTCGACGAAGCCGAAGTTGCGGTGCAGGGCCGCCCCTTGGGGCCCGTCGCAGTTCGCGCCGCCGAACACCGTGCGCACCCGGGGTGCGGCGAGTTTGATGGCGCGCGCCGTGGCCAGGGAGGCGGTGTTCTGCTGGAAGGTCGAGGTGAACCCGACCACGTCCGGTTCGAGGGCGAGGATTCGCCGGGCCAGCTCGGTGACGAACTCCGGTGCAGACCGGTGCAGACCGATGGCCATGTCGCGATCCTCGTCGGACAGCGGGAGCTGTTCGGTCATCTGCTGGATCCGCCGCTCGGGATCGTCGTCGGGGTAGAGCGCGGAGGAGAAGACCCAGTCGCCGAGGCCGCTGAAGTAGCTGTCCAGAGCGAGGAGGTTGAACTGGGCCAGGGTGAACTCGCGCCGTTCGAGGAGCCAGTCGACGTAGTCGAGATTCCCGTGGACGACGGTCACCTCGGCATCCGGAAAGGCGTTCTTCGCACTGCGGCGCAGGATGCCCACCGCGAGGGAGGGCACGTCGAGCAGTGCCCAGGGCATGGTGACGAGGACGATGTTCACAGTGACTCCCGGGTGACCGAAGGCCGTTGGAAAGGGGGGAGGTTGGAGAGCGTCGAGCGGTCGGGGCCGAGGACTGCCGGGGCGGCCCGAGGGCCGTCCCGGCGTCCGCGTGTCAGGAGCTGACGATGATGACGATGATCGGCCGGTTGGCCCGTGCCTGGTTCTTGAGGTCGAGCGGGTCGTTGTGGACGACGGCTTTACGCACGTTGTTCACCTCCTCTCCGGATCGGCTCGGGAATGGCCGCCGGGCCGTGGCCCGGCGGAGTCTCGGACGGGTCACACGGCCCGGGCGCCGACGTGGCCGCCCAGCTGCGCGCCGAGGAAGGACACGACGGTGGTGAGCACCGTCGCCTGCTCGTCCGCCAGGCGGCTCTCGTGCCCGGTGTCCAGTTCCAGCAGCTGGGGGGCGAGCCCCCGTGCGCGCAGCGCCCGCGCGTACCGGACCACCTGCTCCGGCGGGCACTTGACGTCGCTGCCGCCGGCCACCAGCAGCACCGGGGCGCGCACCGCGTCGACGTACGTCATCGGGGAGGCCTCCGCGTAACGGTGCGGCTGCTCGTCGGGGGTACCGCCGAAGAGCCGGGCGTCCAGGGACCGGAGCGCGGGTGTGCCCGCCCGGAACGCGGCGGCGCTGTCCGCGACGGGGTACACCGCCGCTCCCGCCCGCCACAGCTCGGGCTGGGTGCCGAGGGCGAGGAGGGTGAGATAGCCGCCCCAGGACCAGCCAGCCAGCCCGGTCCGGGCCGGCTCGGCGAGGCCCTCGCGGACGAGGTCGGCGCGGACCGCCGCGAGGTCCGCGACCTGGGGCAGGCCCACGCCGGCGTCGAAGGCGTTGCGCCAGGCCGGCCCGTATCCCGTCGAACCGCGGTAGTTGACCCGCGCGACCGCGAACCCGGCGGCCGTCAGCAGGACCACGGCCGGGTCGTAGGCGTCCCGGTCGTGCTGGAACGGGCCGCCGTGCACCAGGAACACCGTCGGCCACGGCCCCGGCCGGTCCGTCGGGGTGGTGAGGAGGGTGTGGATTCGCCCCCCGGGTCCTTCGGTCCACCGGTCGCCGAGTGTCAACGGCAGTTCCATGGGCGGGAGTTCAGGCGTGCTGGGCGGCCGGCGGCCGGACGAGGTCCGCAGCGCGGGCGGTGTCCTGGTGTCCGTCCACACGAGGTGCAGGTCGTCGCCCGGCTGCATCCTGGCGTCGAGCACGGTCCCGGCCGGCACGGGCAGCGCGGCGCAGCGCTGTCGGGCGAGATCGACCAGGAAGAGATCGCTGCGACCCCGGCGGTCCTGCCGGACCAGCACCCGGCCGTCGGGAGACCAGCCGGCCGACACCTCCGACTCGAACCGGCACCACTCGACCGGCCGCGGTCCCTCTTCCGGCGTCCAGGTCCGCAGCACATAGCCGTCGTCGTCCTCGGCCAGCAGCAGGAGCAGGGGTGGGCCGGCGGCCGGCCGGAAGCCCGGCGACCAGAGGGGGCCGGGGAGTTCGGCGACCGTGGTCCCCGAGCGGTCCAGCACGCGGACGGACGTCTCCTGCTCCACCGCCAGCAGCGAGCCGTCCGGCGACAGGTCGATCAGCTCGCCGCCGCCCTCCGCCGCCAGGACGGTGCGCGCCTTCCCGCCCGGCGAACGCAGGTGGACGGAGAACCCGCGCTCGTCGATCAGCCCGACGGCGGCGGTGCCGTCGGCGGCCATCGCCAGCCCCGCGTTCAGTGCGGGCGCCGTGCCCGGCAGCGCCGGCCGGTCCGCGCCGCCCGCCCAGGGCTGTATCCGCCAACTCCCGCGTCCTGCACGGTCGTCGTCGAACCACCACAGGAACTCGCCGCCCGGTTCCACGTCCGCGACGTCGGTGCCGAGCCCCGGCCGGTCGGTCACCCGCCGTGCCGTACCCCGCGCCACGTCCCAGGCGAAGATCTCACACCGGTCGTCGGCCGCGCCTGTGAAACACCCCCGGTCCGGGGCGAGTTCGGCGATCGAGGGGAGCGTGCACGGCGCCACGAGCAACTGCATCTCCACGTCAGTCTCCTTGTGACACGGGGGTCGGAACCGGTGCGGGCGGCATGTCGTCGAGGTGCCTGCGGCCGCCGTGCGCGTATCCGGCCAGGACCAGCAGGAGTGCCGCGAGCAGCACTCCGACGGCCGCCGGGGCGAGCAGTCCGGTCAACAGGCCCGCCGTGACGGGCGCGACGAGCTGGACGGCGTTCGCGACGCTCTCCAGCGCGGCACCGCTGCGGCCCTGGAGCTCGGACGGGACGAGCGCGATCGCCCGCGTCTGGAACAGCACGCTCAGCACCGGCCCGACGAACAGCGCGGCGCCGAACAGCACGCCGTACGCCCAGACGGAGCGCACCGCGCCGAGCGGCGCGACCAGCACCACCATGGCCAGCGAACAGCCGACGACGAGCCGTCCCGCGGGCACCCGGCGCAGCACCCGGGGCGTCACCAGAGCGCCCACCAGACCGCACCCGCTGGCCAGGCCGAGCATCAGCCCGACCGACGCGGGCGAGGCGCCGTGCGTCCGGGCCGTGATGAGCACGAAGTAGTACGCGGCGGTGAACACGGCGTTGACGCCTGCGCCCCACACCAGGGCGAACCGCAGGAACGGCTGGTGCCACAGGAAGCTCAGCCCCTCCCGGGCGGAGTCCCGGAACGATGTCGCCCGGTCCGGACCGTCCGGCGCCGACAGCTCCGTACGGATCGCACGGACGCACAGCGCGGCCCCGGCGTACGACAGGGTGTTCGCGGCGAACGGCGCCCATCGGGCCAGCTGATAGAGCACTCCGCCCAGGAACGGGCCCAGCAGCGCGGCCCCCTGATCGCGGGCCTGGAGCGCCGCCACCGCGCCGCTCGGATCGTCCGGCGGCAGCACCGCCCGGATCGCGCCGCGGGCCGCCGCCGCATAGACCGCCCCCGCGGCGCTCTCCACCACGGTCACGGCGAACAGCAGCGGCAGCGTGACCAGGTCGAGGAACACCGCCGAGGTCAGCACCCCGAACGCGACGAACGCGACCGCCGCCGAGGAGAGCATGAGCCGCCGCCGTGACCAACGGTCGGCCAGCACGCCCGCGACCGGCCCGAGCGCGGTCGGGACGGCCAGCGCGACCGTCCCCACCAGGCCCGCGATCGCCGGACTCCCGCCGACCGTCAGCACGAGCAGTACGAGTGTCAGATCGGCGGCGTGCGTACCCAGCCGGTCCGTCACGCCGGCCAGCCAGTACAGGCGGAAGTCACGGCGTCGCTGCGGTTCCCCAGCTCGTGGCCTGCTCAACGCGTCCCCCGATCACGACGTCGGCTCCAGGGCCCCTCACTGTGTCCGACGGGTCCAGGGAAACCCTGGGACGAACCTTGAATCGGTCTTGCCGGGCAGGTAGGACAAGGGGGCGGACCCGACATTTGGCAGGTTGGTGGTCATGGCGGTGTATCTCACGGTGCTCGGCGGTATCGAGTCGTATGTCGACGGCAGGCCCGCGCCGCTCGGCCACTCCCGGCAACGCAGCGTCCTCGCCGCGCTCCTCGTGGACACCGGGCGGCCTGTCACCACCGGGGAACTCGTCGAACGCGTCTGGGGCGAGGACCGGCCACGGCAGGCCCGCGCCACCCTCCACGGCTACGTCTCCCGCCTGCGGCAGGCCTTCTCCGACACCGCCGAGGTGGCGATCACCCGGCAGGCGGGCGGCTACGTCCTCGCCCTGGCCGCCACGGCCACGGTGGACGTGCACGACTTCCGCCGCCTGGTCACCGAGGCCCGCGAGACCGACGACCCGAAGGCCGTGGCCCTGCTGGAGGACGCCCTGGCCCGGTGGACCGGCGAAGCCTTCGGCTCGCTCGACACACCCTGGTTCAACTCGGTGCGCGACACCCTCGACCAGGAACGGTTCGCGGCCCAACTGGACCTCGACGACCTTCGATTACGCCTGGGGCGGCACGCCGAGTCGCTCCCCGGCCTGCGGGCACGCTCCGCCGCGCACCCCCTGGACGAACGTCTCGCCGGACAGATGATGCTCGCCCTGCACCGCAGTGGCCGCACCGCCGAGGCCCTCGCCCACTACCAGCACGTACGACGCCGGCTGGCCCGTGAACTGGGCATCGAACCGGGACCGGCGCTGCAGCGGATCCAGGCCACCGTCCTGGGCCCGGCCCCCGCACCGCCCATGAGGCGGACGTCCGCTCCGGTACCGGACCGGTCCGCCCCGTCGCCGGCGCCGGCGACGACCGCCCGGCTCGAGGGGGCGGGCACCCCACCGGCCCACCTTCCGGCGCCCATGACCGCGTTCACCGGTCGCCACCGCGAACTGGCCCGACTCGACGAACTGGCCGGCACGTCCGGCATCGCCGCTCTGTCCGGCATCGCGGGTGTCGGCAAGACCACGCTGGCCGTGTACTGGGCGCACCGGGCACGCCATGCCTTCCCCGACGGGCAGCTGTACGCGAACCTGCGTGGGTTCGACCCGTCGGCGACCGTGACGGATCCGGCGGAGGCGGTACGAGGCTTTCTCGTCGCCCTCGGAGTCCGGCCGGACCGCGTGCCGGCCGGCCTGGAGGAGCAGACCGGCCTGTACCGGAGTCTGCTGGCCGGCCGGAAGGTCCTGATCCTCCTCGACAACGCCCGCGACGCGGAGCAGGTGCGCCCCCTGCTGCCCGGCGTCCCCGGCACCTTCACGCTGGTGACCAGCCGCAACCGCCTCACGAGCCTGGCCGTGACCGAGGACGCGCGGCTCCTCACCGTCGACCCGCTCACCTCCGACCAGGCCCGCGCGCTGCTCACGGCCCGGCTCGGCGGTCCCCGGATCGCCGCCGAGCCGACGGCCGTGCGGGAGATCACCGCCCGCTGCGCGGGGCTGCCCTTCGCGCTGGCGGTGGTGGCCGCCCGCGCCGCCGCACGGCCGCACTTCCCGCTCGCCCTGCTGGCGGAGGAACTGCGCGCCGACGGTGGCCGCCTCGACGCCCTGGACGCGGGCGACCCGGCCACCCAGGTGCGCGCCGTGTTCTTCTGGTCGTATCGCGCCCTGGACGCCGACACGGCCCGCATGTTCCGCCTGCTGGGACTTCATCCCGGGCCCGACCTCGCGGTTCAGGCGGCCGCCGCGCTGGCCGACGTCCCCGTGCCCACGGCCCGGTCCCGGCTGGCCGACCTGACCCGCGTGCACCTGCTCACCGAGCACATACCCGGCCGCTACACCGCGCACGACCTCCTGCGCGCCTACGCCGCCGAGCTCGCCCAGGCCCAGGACACCGACCGCGAGCGGGCCACCCGCCGAATGCGCGACCACTATCTCGCCACGGCCCGAAGAGCCGACGCCCTGCTGACGCCCCGGGCCGCCCCGGCCGAGGCCACGGCGCAGCCACTCGTGGACCACCAGGACGCGCAGGACTGGTTCACGGCCGAGTACCCGATCATGCTCGCCCTCGTGGCCGGGTCCCCCGCTCCGGACACCTGGGAACTGGCCTCGACGCTCGTCACCTTCCTCGACCGCAACGGGCACTGGCAGGCCCTGGCGACCGCCCAGACGACGGCGCTCGAAGCCGCCCGACAGCAGGGGAACACCGCGGCCGTGGCCGACGCGCACCGAGGCCTGGGACTCGCCCTCGACCGGCTGGCACACCGCGCCGAGGCCCACGACCACTACCTCCGGGCGCTCGCCCTCTACCGCGAACTCGGCAGCCACTCGGGCCGGGCCCGGGTGCATCAGCACCTGTCCCGGCTCTTCGAGTCCGAAGGCCTCCACCGGCGGGCGCTCACCCACGCACGGCGCAGTCTGAACCACTACCGGGCGGACAAGGACGTCGCCGGGGAGTCCGCCGCCCTCAACCACATCGGCTGGCTCCTCGCGCAGCTCGGCGATCACCACCGGGCGTTGGTCCACTGCCGCGCATCGCTGGCCCTGGCAGAGGACGCGGGTGACCTCAACGGGCAGGCGCACATCCAGGACAGTCTCGGGTACGTGCACCTGCGGCTCGGGGCGTACGAGGCGGCGGCGGCCCACTACCGATGGGCCGTCGGCCTGTTCCGCCAGACCGGCGACCGGCTGAGCGCGGTCAGGGGGCTCACCTGTCTGGCCGAGGCCTGCCGGCGCTCCGCACACCCCGACGCCGCCCGCGACGCCTTGGACCACGCCCTGGCCCTGACCGACCAGCTCGGCCTGCCCGACACCGATCCGCTGCGCGCGGCAGTCCTGAACGGCCTGAACCTGCTCGCCCTGCCGGACGAGGCGAGCGGGACATCCCTCCGAGCCGCCGGTCCGTCACCCGGCGGCGGCCGAGCGCCTGGAGGATCTTGACGGCCCTTGCCGATCAACGCCGATCCATGACGATTTCGCAGGTGTGCGACTCAGACTCTTCGGTGCGCGCCGGAGACGTGGCACATGCCGTGGCGTACGCTGCTGTCCGCCTACTCGCAGCCGGCGGGACCTGCACTGGTGGGGCGGGTGGGACTCGAACCCACGGCCGACGGATTATGAGTCCGCTGCTCTAACCGGCTGAGCTACCGCCCCGTTACGGCGCGTCGCGCACATGTGTGCGCGCCGTCTGCCGCAGCATAGCCGCTCATACGATCTCCTGCTTCGCGTGGCCGGCTTCGTCCGACCTCGGGGACTCCGTCGTGGGCGCGGGCGGTTCCCGGGCACATGAAAAAGGACCCCGGCGGGGTCCTCGTTCAGCGTGCTCCCCCGACTGGACTCGAACCAGTAACCTGCCGGTTAACAGCCGGCTGCTCTGCCAATTGAGCTACGGAGGACCGAGCTCCCCCGACTGGACTCGAACCAGTAACCTGCCGGTTAACAGCCGGCTGCTCTGCCAATTGAGCTACGGAGGAACGTCTCGTTGCATCGAACGTACCTACCTGGGTATCCGCCAGGGGGCGCGCGCTCGCTGCGACACATACATTAGCGCAAGCAGGGGGGTGCTCCGCCAATCGGTTCGCGCCGCGACCGACGCCCACGCAAGGGACGATGCAGACGCAAGGGAAGGGTGGCCGCCATGCGCTATCGGCTCACGTTCGTCGCCGGTCTTCTTCTGGGCTATGTGCTGGGCACACGGGCCGGACGCGAGCGGTACGAGCAGCTGAAGAAGTCGGCCCGGCAGATCGCCGAGAACCCCGCGGTGCGCAACACCGCCGAGTCGGCCGCCCAGCAGGGGCGCGAATACGCGGGCCGGGCCTTCCACGCGATGAGCACCAAGGTCGGCGACCGGATGCCCGACTCGGTCGCCGTCCGGGTCCGCTCGCTGCGGGAACGGAACACGAACGGCAGCGGCGAGGACGACTGGGGCACCAGCAACACCTGACCCCGCCTCGACGGCCCGCCCTCGGCGACGCGGCCACCGCCCGCCGTGCGGCAGAATTCCGCCATGGGGATAGTCGCCGGGTTGGACAGTTCGCCCGATTTCACTCGCATCGTCGTCTGTGACACGGACACGGGGGCCGTGCTCAGGCAGGGGTATGCGCCGCATCCGGTGGAGGGCCCCGAGGGGGGCGGCCGCCCCTCCGACGTCGATCCGCAGGCATGGCTGCTGTCCCTGGGGGAGGCGGCCGGCGGCGGTCTCCTCGAGGGCGTGCAGGCCATCGGCGTCTCCGCGCAGCAGAACGCGCTGATCCCGCTCGACACCCAGGGCGCCACCGTGCGGCCCGCGCTGGTGGGCGGCGACAAGCGGGCGCAGGTCGCGGCGGCCGACCTCATCGACGCGCTCGGCGGGCGGCAGGCGTGGGCCGAGGCCGTCGGCTGCGTGCCGCAGGCCGCGCTGCCCGTGACCAAGCTGCGCTGGCTGGCCAGGACCGAGCCCGACAACGCGCTGCGCACCGCGGTGCTGATGCAGGCGCACGACTGGATCGTGTGGCAGCTGCTCGGGCGGCCCATGCGCCGGACCACCGACCGCGGCGGCGCCTCGGCGACCGGGTACTGGTCGGCGGCGACCGGGATGTACCGCGGCGACCTCGTCGAGCTGGCGCTGGGGCACCAGGTCATGGTGCCCGAGGTGCTCGGCCCGTCCGAGGCCGCGGGGACGACGCCGGAGGGGCTGCTGATCTCCGCGGGCACCGGTGAGACCATGGCGGCCGCCCTGGGCCTGGGCATCGGGCTGGGGGACGCGGTCGTCTCGCTCGGCGCCTCCGGGTCCGTGATGGCCGTGCACCCCGAGGCGCTCGTCGACTCCACCGGGATGATCACCTCGCTCGCGGACGCCACGGGGCTGCACCTGCCGGTGGTGACGACCCTCAACGCGGTGCGCACCCTGCGCGGCGCCGCCGAACTGCTCGGGCTGCCCGACCTGGAGTCCCTCTCCGACCTGGCGATGAAGTCGACGCCGGGCTCGCACGGGCTCGTCATGCTGCCGTACCTGGAGGGCGAGCGGACCCCGAACCTGCCGCACACCGCGGGCACCCTGTCCGGGCTGCGGCGCGAGTCGATGAGGCCCGAGCACCTGGCGCGGGCCGCGTTCGAGGGCATGCTGTGCGGGCTCGCGGACGCCCTGGACGTGCTGCGCGGACGCGGGGTCGAGGTCCGGCGGATCTTCCTGCTCGGCGCCGCCGCGGAGCTGCCGGCCGTGCAGGCGGTGGCGCCGGCGCTGTTCGGCGTGCAGGTGATGGTCCCGCAGCCCGCCGACTACGCGGCGATCGGCGCGGCCCGGCAGGCGGCCTGGTCGCTCGGGGCCTCCCGGGGCACCCTCGACCCGCGCACCCCGCCCGTCTGGCAGGGCGCGGCCGTGCAGGTCCTGGAGCCGGGCGAGGAACTGGCGGTGGGCCAGGCCGTGCGCCAGCAGTACGTGTCGGTGCGCGAGCAGACGCATCCGGGGGCGTTCAGGGTCTAGTGCTGTGGCCGGGAAGGTTTGCCGGAAGCTCGCGGCGTCCGGTGCGGTGCATCGCAAGGCGGAGTGTCGCCCGCGTACTGGATGTACGCGGGTGATGCGACAACGCGGCGAGGTGCCGTGCCGGGCGTCGCGAGCCGGTGAACCTTCCCGGTCACAGCACTAGGTGGTCGTCGGCCTACGTCGCGAGGCTGAATCCATGTCCGCACTTGGTCCGTCATCGGCTTAATCGCTTGAGGTAACGCGGGTGGAGTGTCCGACGATAGGGGCTGGTGCACCACCGACCGCCCCCGCCGTCGCCGACTCCGAGAGATCACGCGTGCTCATACGACTTCTGAGGGCCCATCTGGGCCCGTACACCAAACCCGTCGCGCTGCTGGTGCTGCTGCAGTTCCTGCAGACCTGCGCCACGCTCTACCTGCCCACTCTCAACGCGCACATCATCGACAACGGTGTCGTGAAGGGGGACACGGGCTACATCCTGGCCTTCGGCGGCCTCATGATCGCGGTCTCGCTGGGCCAGGTCGTGTGCAACATGGGCGCCGTCTACTTCGGTGCCCGCACCTCCTCGGCCATCGGCCGGGACCTGCGGGCGGCCGTCTTCGACCGGGTGCAGTCCTTCTCCTCGCGTGAGATGGGTCACTTCGGGGCACCGTCGCTGATCACCCGCACCACGAACGACGTGCAGCAGATCCAGATGCTCACCCTGATGACGTTCACCCTGATGGTGTCGGCGCCGATCATGTGCGTGGGCGGCATCGTCATGGCGCTCGGCCTGGATGTGCCGCTGTCCGGCGTCCTGGTCGCCGTGGTGCCCGTGCTCGGCATCTGCGTGACGCTGATCGTGCGGCGGCTGCGGCCGCTGTTCCGCGCCATGCAGGTCCGGCTCGACACGGTCAACCGGGTGCTGCGCGAGCAGATCTCCGGCAACCGCGTCATCCGCGCCTTCGTGCGCGACGACTACGAGAAGGGCCGGTTCCGGGAGGCGAACACCGATCTGACGGAGGTGTCCCTCAACACCGGCCGCACCCTGGCGCTGATGTTCCCCCTGGTGATGACCGTGGTGAACCTCTCGTCGATCGCCGTGGTCTGGTTCGGCGCGCACCGCATCGACAGCGGCGGCATGCAGATCGGCGACCTGACCGCGTTCCTCGCCTACCTCATGCAGATCGTGATGTCCGTGATGATGGCCACCTTCATGTTCATGATGGTGCCGCGCGCGGAGGTGTGCGCCGAGCGCATCCAGGAGGTGCTCGACACCGAGTCCAGCGTCGTGCCGCCCACCGCGCCCGTCGTGGAGCTGCGGCGCCACGGCCACCTGGAGGTCCGCGGTGCCGGGTTCCGCTATCCCGGTGCCGAGGAACCGGTGCTCAAGGCCATCGACCTGGTGGCGCGGCCCGGCGAGACCACGGCCGTCATCGGGTCGACCGGCAGCGGCAAGTCGACCCTGCTCGGGCTGATCCCCCGCCTCTTCGACGCCACCGAGGGCGAGGTGCTCGTGGACGGCGTGCCCGTCCACGAGGTCGAACCGAAGCTGCTGGCGAGGACGGTCGGGCTCGTCCCGCAGAAGCCGTACCTGTTCGCGGGGACGGTCGCCACCAACCTGCGCTACGGCAATCCCGACGCGACCGACGAGGAACTGTGGCACGCGCTGGAGGTGGCGCAGGCCAAGGAGTTCGTCGAGGCGCTGGAGAACGGGCTCGACTCCCCCATCGCCCAGGGCGGCACCAATGTCTCCGGCGGCCAGCGGCAACGGCTGGCCATCGCCCGCACCCTGGTGCAGCGCCCGGAGATCTACCTCTTCGACGACTCCTTCTCCGCGCTCGACTACGCCACCGACGCGGCGCTGCGCGCGGCGCTGTCGCGGGAGACCGCCGAGGCGACCGTGGTGATCGTCGCGCAGCGTGTGGCGACGATCCGGGACGCCGACCGGATCGTGGTCCTGGACGAGGGCCGTGTCGTCGGCACCGGACGCCACCGCGACCTGATGGCGGACAACGAGACCTATCGGGAGATCGTGCTCTCCCAGCTGACGGAAGCGGAGGCTGCCTGATGGCCGGGCCCATGGGACGCATGATGGCCGGCGGCGGCCCCGACCAGCGCTCGATGGACTTCAAGGGGTCCGGGAAGCGGCTGCTCGCCCAGTTCAAGCCCGAACGCACCACCATGACGGGGATGCTGGCCTTCGGTGTGCTCAGTGTCGGCCTGTCCGTGGCCGGACCGAAGATCCTCGGCCGGGCGACCGACCTCGTCTTCGCCGGGATCGTCGGCCGCGGGATGCCTGCGGGACCGAGCAAGGAGCAGGTCCTTCGGTCCATGCGCGAGCACGGCGAGGGGGGCGTCGCCGACATGCTCTCCGGTACGGACTTCACCCCCGGCAAGGGCATCGACTTCGGTGCCGTCGGCGGCGTCCTGCTGTTCGCGCTGACCACGTTCCTGGTGGCCGGCCTGCTGATGGCGGTGGCCACCCGGCTGTCCAACAGGGCCATCAACAAGACGGTCTACCGCCTGCGGGAGGACGTGCAGGGGAAGCTGTCGCGGCTCCCGCTGTCGTACTTCGACAAGCGGCAGCGCGGCGAGGTGCTCAGCCGCGCGACCAACGACATCGACAACATCGGCCAGACGCTGCAGCAGTCGCTGGGCCAGCTCGTCAACTCGCTGCTGACGATCGTGGGCGTGCTGGCCATGATGTTCTGGGTGTCGTGGCTGCTGGCCCTGGTCGCGCTGGTGACCGTGCCGCTCTCCTTCGTCGTGGCCACCCGCGTCGGCAAGCGGTCGCAGCCGCAGTTCGTGCAGCAGTGGCGCACCACCGGCAAGCTCAACGCGCACATCGAGGAGATGTACACCGGGCACACGCTGGTGAGGGTGTTCGGTCGGCAGAAGGAGTCCGCGAGGCAGTTCGCGGAGCAGAACGACGCGCTGTACGAGGCCGGGTTCCGGGCGCAGTTCAACAGCGGGGTCATGCAGCCGCTGATGATGTTCGTGTCGAACCTGAACTATGTGCTCGTCGCGGTGGTCGGCGGTCTGCGGGTGGCGTCCGGCACGCTGTCCATCGGTGACGTCCAGGCGTTCATCCAGTACTCGCGGCAGTTCTCGATGCCGCTGACGCAGGTCGCGTCGATGGCCAACCTGGTGCAGTCGGCCGTCGCCTCGGCGGAGCGCGTCTTCGACCTGCTCGACGCCGAGGAGCAGGAGACGGATCCCGAGCCGGGGCTGCGGCCGGAGGCGCTGCGCGGCCGGGTCGCACTGGAGAACGTGTCGTTCCGGTACGAGCCGGACAAGCCGCTCATCGAGAACCTGTCGCTGAAGGCGGAGCCGGGCCACACGGTGGCGATCGTCGGTCCGACGGGAGCGGGCAAGACCACGCTCGTGAACCTGCTGATGCGGTTCTACGAGGTCACCGGCGGGCGGATCACCCTCGACGGGGTCGACATCGCCAAGATGTCCCGGGACGAGCTGCGGGCCGCGATAGGGATGGTGCTCCAGGACACCTGGCTGTTCGGGGGCACGATCGCGGAGAACATCGCGTACGGGGCCGCGCGGAAGGTGACGCGCGGGGAGATCGAGGAGGCGGCGCGCGCGGCGCACGCGGACCGGTTCATCCGTACGCTGCCGGACGGCTACGACACCGTGATCGACGACGAGGGCACCGGGGTGAGCGCGGGTGAGAAGCAGCTCATCACGATCGCCCGGGCGTTCCTGTCCGACCCGGTGATCCTGGTCCTCGACGAGGCGACGAGTTCGGTCGACACCCGCACCGAGGTGCTGATCCAGAAGGCGATGGCCAAGCTGGCGCACGGGCGGACGTCGTTCGTCATCGCCCACCGGCTGTCGACGATCCGGGACGCGGACACGATCCTGGTGATGGAGAACGGCGCCATCGTCGAGCAGGGCGCGCACGCGGAACTGCTCGCGGCCGACGGGGCGTACGCCCGTCTGTACAAGGCGCAGTTCGCGCAGGCCGTGGCCGAGGTCGACTGAGCCGGCGGGGCCGCTCCCGAAGGGCGGTGGGCGGCCCCTCCCCGTCAGTCGAGGTATCCCCGCAACTGGTCGGCGAACGCGTGGTCCCTCAGCTTGTTCAGGGTCTTCGACTCGATCTGCCTGATCCGCTCGCGGGTCACGCCGAAGATGCGGCCGATCTCCTCCAGCGTGCGGGGACGGCCGTCGACCAGGCCGTAGCGCAGTTGCACGACCTTCCGCTCCCGTTCCCCGAGGGTGGACAGGACCGCTTCCAGGTGCTCCTTGAGCAGCAGGAAGGCGGCGGACTCGACGGGGCTCGTGGCGTCGCCGTCCTCGATGAGGTCGCCGAGGGCCACGTCCTCCTCCTCGCCCACGGGCGCGTGCAGCGAGACGGGCTCCTGGGCCAGCCGCAGCACCTCGCCGACCCGCTCGGGGGGCAGGTCCAGGTGGGCGGCGACTTCTTCCGGTGTCGGTTCGTAGCCGCGTTCCTGCAGCATGCGGCGCTGGACGCGGACGACGCGGTTGATGAGCTCGACGACATGGACCGGGACGCGGATGGTGCGGGCCTGGTCGGCCAGGGCACGGGACATGGCCTGGCGGATCCACCAGGTCGCGTACGTCGAGAACTTGTAGCCGCGCGCGTAGTCGAACTTCTCGACGGCCCTGATCAGGCCCAGGTTTCCCTCCTGGACGAGGTCGAGCATGGTCAGGCCGCGGCCGACGTAGCGCTTGGCGACGGAGACGACGAGCCGCAGGTTGGCCTCGATCAGCCGCCGCTTGGCCATCCGGCCCATGACCACCAGCCGGTCCAGGTCGAGCGCGAGTTCGGTGTCCAGGTCGGGGGCGTTGCCGAGCTTCTCCTCCGCGAACAGTCCGGCCTCCACACGGCGGGCGAGTTCGACCTCCTCGGCGGCCGTCAGCAGGGGGATGCGGCCGATCTCGCGCAGGTACTGGCGGAACAGGTCCGCGGAGGGGCTGCCGGTGTCGATGCGGGCGCGGAGCGGTTCGACGGGCTCGGGCGCCTCGGTGGCCTCCATCTCGCCCGCCGGCGGCTCCACCGGTTCCGCGGCGCCCTCCGGCTCCGCGTCCGCCTCCGGGTGGTGCGGGAGCCGGCCCTGCGGGGGCATGGCCTGCAGGACGCCGGGCTCCGTGTCCGGCTCACCGGCGGCGGTCTCGGTCTGAGTGAGGGTCTGGGTCTGCACGGGGGCGACCTCCAGGAGTGTCGCTGCTGAGGCATGCGGCAGCGGTACGTCGGGGATGGGGTCGGCGGTCCGCCCGCCGGCCATCCCGTAGTCATTGAGCGGAACCGCGGGGGTGTCGGACCCGCCGTGGGCGGTCCGGCCGCGCTCCGAGGACTCAGGCACCGCCCCCAGTGTGGGGTACGACACATCGCCGCCACGAGGGGCGTGCGGCCACTTTTTGGGTCCGGTCCGTGACCGGGCGGTTACTCAGCTCGTTTGACCACGTGGTCTCCGGGCGGCGCGCGGTGCTGAACCGCCTCCGGATCAGGCCGCCCGAAACGCCCCCGGAGGCGTAGCCGCACGAGCGGCGGCTCTCACAGCGCCGCCGCCCCGCGTTCCCGCAGCGCCTGGTCGTACTGCTGCAGTACCCACAGCTCGTTCTGGACCGCGGAGACGTGGGCCGGGTCCGCGTGGGAGCCCAGGCGGGTCAGGGTGCTCTGGACGTCGCGGACACGGCGCTCGACCGCGCGGCGGCGGACCGTCACCAGCTGGGCGCCGGCGTAGGTCTCGTCCACCTCCTTGCGCAGCATGATCGCCTCGACCGCCAGCTCCGTGACCATGGCGCGGACCGTGTCGTCGGGGGCTACCTCGCGGACCCGGATCAGATACTCCTGCGGGTCGTGGGCGCCGTACTCCGCGCCGCCCGCGTCCATGATCGCCTGGCGCACGGCCGCGTACGGCGCCGCGGTGAACTCGTCGACTCCGTAGGCGTCGAACGCCGGGGACACCAGCTCCGGCCGCTGAAGGGCCAGTTTGAGCAGCTCCCGCTCGGTCGCGTAGACCGGGTTGCGGAGGTTGAGCGCCGGGCCGGAGGCGGCCGGGCGGGGGGCCGCCTGATACGGCTGCGGGGGGCGCTGCCCGGCCGGCGCCGGGCCCCTGCCGCCGCGGTCGCGGGCCCAACGGGCCAGCTGTGCCACCCGTTTGACCACGAACTGCGTGTCGAGGATGCCGAGCATGCCCGCCAGCTGGACCGCGACCTCGTGCTGGGCGCCGCTGTTCTTGATGCGGGCGACGATCGGGGCCGCCTCGTCCAGGGCGGCGGCGCGGCCCGCGGGGGTCTCCAGGTCGTAGCGGCCGACGATCTGGCGCAGCGCGAACTCGAAGAGGGGCGTGCGGGGTTCGGCCAGGTCGGCGACCGCGTCGTCGCCCTTGGCGAGCCGCAGCTCGCACGGGTCCATGCCGTCCGGCGCGATCGCGATGTACGTCTCGGCCGCGAACTTCTGGTCGTCCTCGAAGGCACGCAGGGCCGCCTTCTGGCCGGCCGCGTCACCGTCGAAGGTGAAGATCACCCGCGCCGAGCCGTTGTCCATCAGCAGCCGCCGCAGGATCTTGATGTGCTCGCCGCCGAAGGCCGTCCCGCACGTCGCGATGGCGGTGGTGACCCCCGCCAGATGGCAGGCCATGACGTCGGTGTAGCCCTCGACCACCACGGCGCGGCTCGTCTTCGCGATCTCCTTCTTCGCCAGGTCGATGCCGTAGAGGACCTGCGACTTCCGGTAGATCGCGGTGTCGGGGGTGTTCAGGTACTTGGGGCCGGTGTCCGCCTCGTACAGCTTGCGCGCACCGAAGCCGACGACATCGCCCCCGATGTCGCGGATCGGCCACATCAGCCGGCCCCGGAAGCGGTCGATGGGCCCGCGGCGGCCCTCCTGGGACAGGCCCGACAGCAGCAGCTCCTTGTCGGAGAAGCCCTTGCCGCGGAGGTGGCGGGTGAGGTGGTCCCAACCCTGGGGGCTGTAGCCGACGCCGAAGTGGAGCGCGGCGGCGTGGTCGAAGCCGCGCTCGGCCAGGAACATCCGTCCCGTGCCGGCCTCGGGGCTGGTGTCGAGCTGCTCCGCGTACCACTGCGCCGCCAGCTTGTGGGCCTCGACCAGGCGGATGCGCTCGCCCCGCTGGTGGGTGGGGTTGTACCCGCCCTCCTCGTAGCGCAGCGTGATGCCGGCGCGGGCGGCCAGGCGCTCGACCGACTCCGAGAAGGAGAGGTGGTCGACCTTCATCACGAAGGTGATGGTGTCGCCGCCCTCCTGGCAGCCGAAGCAGTGGAACAGCCCCTTGGCCGGGCTGACCTGGAAGGACGGGGACTTCTCGTCGTGGAAGGGGCACAGGCCCTTCAGGTTGCCGCCGCCCGCGTTGCGCAGCTGGAGGTACTCGGACACGACGGAGTCGATCGGGACCGCGTCCCGTACCGCCTTCACGTCCTCGTCGTTGATCCGTCCGGCCACGCGTGAATTCTACGGTGGCACGCCGACAGCCCCGCGCCCGAAGCGGCGTGGGGCCGCGGCACGGGCGCGGCTCCGCCCGCACCTGCGGCTCAAGCCCACGCCCGCCGCTCCGCGCGCGCCTAGGCCGACAGGTCCTCCAGCGGCACTCCGGGGTCCGCCAGCGCCTCCGGGTCCAGCGCCGTCCTGGCCCGGATCAGGGACTGGATCCGCTCCGTGACGTCCCACACGTTCACGTTCATCCCGGCCAGCACCCTGCCCTCCTTCGTCCAGAACGCGATGAAGTGCCGCTTGCCGACATCGCCCCGGATCACCACCTCGTCGTACGACCCGGGCGGAGCCCACCCCGAGTACTCCATCCCCACGTCGTACTGGTCGGAGAAGAAGTACGGCACCCGGTCGTACGTCACCTCACGGCCGAGCATGGCGCGGGCCGCCGCCGGGCCGCCGTTCAGCGCGTTCGCCCAGTGCTCCACGCGCAGCCGGGTGCCGAAGAGGGGGTGGTGGAAGGAGGCGATGTCGCCGGCCGCGTAGATGTCGGGGTCGGAGGTGCGCAGCCGCTCGTCGACCACGATCCCCCCGCCCTGCGCGCGGTCGGCGATCTCGAGGCCCGCCGCCTCGGCGAGCCCGGTGCGCGGGGCCGCGCCGATCGCGGCGAGCACGTCGTGCGCGGGGTGCTCCTCGCCGTCGTCGGTGCGGGCGGCCAGCACCATGCCGTCCTGGCCGACGATCTCGGCGAGCCGGACGCCGAAGCGGAAGCGGACGCCGTGCTCGCTGTGCAGCTCGGCGAAGAGGTTGCCCAGCTCGGGGCCGAGGACGGCGTGCAGCGGGGTCGGTTCGGGCTCGACGACGGTGACCTCCGCGCCGTACTCCCGGGCCGCCGCCGCGACCTCCAGACCGATCCAGCCGGCCCCGGCGATCACGAGATGCCCGTTGTCCCGGCCCAGTGCGCCGAGCACGCCCTTGAGGCGCTCGGCGTGGGCGAGGCGGCGCAGATGGTGGACGCCGGCGAGGTCCGTGCCCGGGATGTTGAGACGGCGCGGCTCGGCGCCGGTGGCGAGGAGCAGCTTGTCGTAGTGGACGAGTGTGCCGTCGTCCCCGAAGTGGACCGTCTTCGCCTCCCGGTCGATGGCGTCGACGGTCTGGCCGAGGTGCAGCTCGATGTCGTTCTGCGCGTACCAGGCGGGCTCGTGGACGAACACGCTGTCGCGCTCCTCCTTGCCGAGCAGATAGCCCTTGGAGAGGGGAGGTCGCTCGTACGGATGGTCCCGCTCGTCGCAGATCAGTATCACCCGGCCGGTGAAGCCCTCCGCTCGCAGCGTCTCGGCCGCCTTGGCGCCGGCGAGCCCTCCCCCGACGATGACGAATGTCTGATCCGCGTCGACCACTTGATGCCTCCTCGTAAGGATGTCGCCACATGCGAGCGTCCCGCACGGAACGTGGTGCGGGAAGGGGGAGTGGCCCGATCAGGCCACGCCGGGTCACCTCCGGGTCCCTCCGTGTCATCGGTCATCCGGGCCCCGTCAGCCGTGCGTGCAGGGAGCGCGCCGAGGCGTCCGTGAGGGAGGCGATCTGGTCGACGAGGACGCGCTTGCGGGCGCGGTCGTCGGCCGCCTCCTCGAACAGTGCCCTGAACTGGGGGTCTAGCCCGTCGGGCGCGCGGGCGGTGAGGGCGTCGGCCAGCTCGGCGACGACGACGCGCTGGTCGGCGCGCAGGCGCTCCTGCTCGGCGCGCTGCATCACGTACCGGTCGGCGACCGCCTTGAGGACCGCGCACTCCATGCGGGTGCTTCGCGGTACCACGAGTTCGGCGGCGTACCGGGTCAGCCGCCCGCTGCCGTACGCCGCCCGGGTGGCGCCCTCGGCGGCCAGGCAGAAGCGGCCGATGAGCTGGCTGGTGGCGTCCTTCAGCCGGGCCTGGGCGACGGCCGAGCCGTCGTACCCGTGCGGCCACCACTCGTGGCCGAGGAGCCGGTCGAGCGCCTCGGCGAGTTCGTCGGGGTCGGTGTCCGCCGGGACGTACCGCCCGACGGCGACGGCGAAGACCTCCCGGCGTTCGGACCCGACGCGCAGGAGGTCGGGGTCGATGTGACCGGCGTGCAGGCCGTCCTCCACGTCGTGCACCGAGTAGGCCACGTCGTCGGACCAGTCCATGACCTGGGCCTCGAAGCAGGTGCGGTGGCCGGGAGCGCCCTTGCGGACCCAGTCGAAGACGGGGCGGTCGTCCTCGTAGACCCCGAATTTCGGGGACGCGGGGTCGGTGGGGTGGGCGCCGCGCGGCCAGGGGTACTTGGTGGCGGCGTCGAGGACGGCACGCGTCAGGTTCAGGCCCACGCTGACGGGTTCGCCCGTCCGTCCGGACCGGACGAAACGCTTGGGCTCGATGCGGGTGAGCAGGCGCAGCGACTGGGCGTTGCCCTCGAATCCGCCGCAGTCCCGCGCGAACTCGTTCAGCGCCTGTTCGCCGTTGTGCCCGAACGGCGGGTGGCCGAGGTCGTGGGAGAGGCAGGCGGCCTCGACGAGGTCGGGGTCGCAGCCGAGCGCGGCGCCCAGCTCGCGGCCCACCTGGGCGCACTCCAGGGAGTGCGTGAGCCGGGTGCGGGGACTGGCGTCCCACGCCTGGCTCCGGGTGCCCGGGGTGACGACCTGGGTCTTGCCCGCCAGACGGCGCAGGGCGGCCGAGTGCAGCACGCGCGCCCGGTCGCGCTGGAAGGCGGTGCGGCCCGGACGCTTGTCGGGCTCGACCGCCCAGCGCTCGACGTCGGACGCGTCGTACGCCGAAGGGCCCGGCGCGCCGCTCTCCCACCGCGCGGGGGCCTCGTGTGCCTGTGGTGCGGTCCCTTCCATGACCCGACAGTAAACGCAGCGGATGACGATCGGGATGTCCGCGTCCCCTTCCCGGCGGTGCGTTTCGCGCCGCCCGCCGCCCGCTCAGGCCGAGGCCAGGGCCCCCGCCTCCCGGGCCGCCACCGCCTGGTCGTACCGGTGCAGGACGAGACGGGCCACGGCCGGATGGGCGCCGAGCGGGGCCGCCGCGATCCAGGGGGCGGCCGCCGCGCACTCGGCGGCGAAGCGGCCGGGCGCGGTGAAGTACGACGCGACGGCGACCCGGTGGTGGCCGCGGGCGGTGAGCGCGCGCACCGCGTCCGCCACGGTGGGTGCGGCGGCGGAGGCGTAGGCCGGGAGGACGGGGACGCCGAGGCGTTCGGCCAGGAGCCGGGCGGTGCGGCGGGTGTCGAGGGCGGAGTCCGGGTCGCGGGACCCGGCGGCGGCGAGCACGACCGCGTCGGCTCGGTGCCGGACCTCGCCCGGCCGGGTGCGCCAGCCGGCCTCGACGAGGCGGTCGTGGAGGGTGTCCACGAGCAGCGGGTGCGGCCCGAGCGGGGCGGCCACGCTCGTGTCCGCCCGGGCCGCCGCGGCGGCTTCGGGGATGTCCCGCTTGACGTGGTGACCGCGGCCGAGGAGCAGCGGCACGAGGACGGCGCGGCCGTCGCCCAGGGAGGCCAGGGTGTCGGGCAGCAGGGGATCGTCGAGCTCGATGTGGCCGAGGTGCACGGACAGGTGCGGGCGCAGGTCGCGGACGGTTTCCAGCAGGGCGCGCACGGTGGCCGGGGCGCGCGGGTCGCGGCTGCCGTGCGCGACGAGGACCAGCGAGGGCGGGGCGGGGCGCCGGGCGCCGTTGCGGGAGACGAGGCTGAGCTGCCTGCCGAGCTGGCTGGTGATCCGGTTCATGAGTTGCGCCGTACTGTCGAGGTGGGCGCCGCCGGGGGGCCGGCCGCCGGGGCGGGGGTGGGGCTCGTCGCGAGGAGGGTTCGACGCCGTCATGAACCGATCCTGACGGGGCGAGATTGCCGCGCCGTTGCGCGACCGTGACGGGTGTTTTCCGGGGTTTCACGGCAGGGGGGCGGGGGGTGTGAGGGGGCGCGGGGGTCGTTTCGCGCGCCCCCGCCCGTTCCCCGCGAACCGGATCACCACGCACGGCGTCCTCACTGACGACGCCGACGGCACCCGTGCCGCCGGAACCATCGAAGCCACCGACCTGGGGGACGCGTCCCGATGGGCCTGCCGCGCCTGAGGATCCGCCGACCGAGACTGCCGCGCACGCGCGCCGGGCAGCGCAGGGCCGTGCAGGGGCTGATGCTGCTGTGCGTGCTGGCGCTGCTGCCGGCCACATGGATGTTCGTGGCCACGGACGGCCGGCTGCGCACGGCGTCGGACGTGCCGCGCACGCAGGTCGCCGTCGTCTTCGGAGCCGGTCTGTGGGACGGCGAGCCCTCGCCGTACCTCGCCCGCCGCCTGGACGCGGCGGCCCGGCTGTACCGGGCGGGCCGCATCGAGGTCGTCCTCGTCACCGGCGACAACAGCCGCCGGGACTACGACGAGCCGGACGTGATGCGCGCCTACCTGACCAGGCACGGCGTGCCGGACGGGCGGATCGTGAGCGACTACGCGGGCTTCGACACCTGGGACTCCTGCGTCCGCGCGAAGAAGATCTTCGGCGTGGACCGGGCCGTGCTGATCAGCCAGGGCTTCCACATCCGCCGCGCGGTCGCCCTGTGCCAGGCGGCGGGCGTGACCTCGTACGGCGTCGGGGTCGACGCCGAGCACGACGTGACCTGGTACTACGGCGGCACCCGGGAGGTGTTCGCCGCGGGCAAGGCCGCCCTGGACGCGCTGTTCCACCCGGACCCGACCTTCCTCGGCCCGAAGGAACAAGGCGTCGTGAAAGCGCTCGCGGCGGCACGGGAGTGAGGATGGAGATCACGGATCCGACGCCGGCCGAGCGGCGCGTCCTGGCGGCGTTCCCGCTGGGCGAGGGCGTCGACCTCCGCGACGGCGCCGACGACGACCCGGCGGCGGGCGCGGCCTGGGGCCCGGAGCGGACCGTGCGCGCCGAGGTGCTGCGGGCGCTGCTGCTGGACGGTCCGGTGCGGGAGGGGCGGATCGCCGGGCTGAAGGTGACCGGGGCCCGCGTCACGGGGCGGCTCGACCTCAAGTACGGGACGGTGGCGCACCCCGTCCGGCTGCGGTCCTGCCACTTCGAGGAGGCACCGGACCTGTACGGGGCCCAGGTCCGCGCCCTGGTCCTGAGCGACTCGGTGCTGCCCGGGCTCACGGCGGGCACGCTGCGTGCGGAGGGCGTCGTACGCATCAGCCGCTGCCGCGTCACCGGTCCCGTACGGCTCCAGGGCGCGCGGCTGTCCGGCGCGTTGTTCGCCGACGGGGCGCGGCTCGGCGTCCCCGGCGGGGCCGCCGGGGAACCGGCCCTGCAGCTCAACCACGCGGAGGTGGGCACCGACGTGTGGGCCGTGGGGCTCGTCACCCACGGCACGGTCCTGCTCGGTGGGGCCACGGTCGGCGGGCAGGTGAACCTGAACGAGGCGGAACTGCACGCGCCCGGTGCGACCGCCCTGCACGCCGAGACCCTGGTGGTGGGCACCGACCTGCACGCCATGCGGTTGCGGGCCCGTGGCCGGGTCAACCTCAGTGGCGCCCGCATTCCCCGCCAGCTCGAGTTCGCCCACGCGGGCCTGTCCAACCCGGGCGGCCAGGCCCTGCGCCTGAGCAGCTGCGTGATCGGCGAACTGTGGCTGCGGGGCGCCGCGCCGGTCGAGGGCGTCGTCAACATGCGCCGCGCCCAGGTGGACCTGTTGCACGTGCCGCCCGAGGTGTGGCCCGAGCGGGTCAGCCTCGACGGGCTCAGCTACCGCGCGCTGACCCCCCACCTCCCCGCCGAGCAGCGTCTCCCGCTGCTGGAGCGGGAGGCGGAGGGCTACCTCCCGTACGCGTACGAGCAGTTGGCCGCGGCCTACCGCACGGCGGGAGACGACGCCGGGGCACGCACCGTCCAGCTGGCCAAGCTGCGCCGGCACCGCCGCACCCTGCCGTGGTACGCCCGGCTGTGGGGCCATGTGCAGGACGCGGCGGTCGGCTACGGCTTCCGCCCGATGCGGGCCGCCGGCTGGCTGCTGTTGCTGCTGTGCGTGGGCACCCTGGCCTTCGCCCTGCACCATCCGCCGGCGCTCAAGCCCGGCGAGGCGCCCGCCTTCAACCCGCCCTTCTACACGCTCGACCTGCTGCTGCCGATCATCGGCTTCGGCCAGGAGGGGGCGTTCGCGCCGCGCGGCTGGTACCAGTGGCTGTCGTATCTGCTGATCGCCACCGGCTGGGTGCTGGCAACAACGATCGCGGCGGGCATCACACGCTCGCTGAACCGCCAGTAGGCGGGGCGCCCGGCGGCCTCACGACGGCCGGCGGGCGGCGGGGAGGTCACCGTCCCGGCCGTGTAACAGGGACCGGTCACGGCACGTAACACGGCCGAATCACGCTGATCTGCATGAAGACCACCTCGACGCCCACCCACTGCCCGTACTGCGCCCTGCAGTGCGGGATGAACCTGTCGCCCGCGCCGGAGGGGGGCGTCGAGGTGACCGAGCGCACGGACTTCCCCGTCAACCGGGGCGCGCTGTGCGGCAAGGGCCGTACCGCGCCGGCACTGCTGTCGTCACGGGTGCGGCTGACCTCGCCCTGGGTGCGCTCGGACGGCGTGCTCAGGCCGGCGGGCTGGGACGAGGCCCTGGACCGCGTCGCCGAGGGGCTCGCCCGCACGCGCGCCGAGCACGGTCCCGACGCCCTGGGGGTGTTCGGCGGGGGCGGCCTCACCAATGAGAAGGCGTACGCGCTGGGGAAGTTCGCCCGCGTGGTCCTCGGCACCTCGCAGATCGACTACAACGGGCGGTTCTGCATGTCGTCCGCGGCGGCCGCGGGGGTCAAGGCGTTCGGCCTCGACCGGGGGCTGCCGTTCCCGCTGGAGGACGTTCCGCGCACCGGGTGCGTGATCCTCGTCGGCTCCAACCTCGCCGAGACGATGCCGCCGGCGCTGCGGTACCTGACGGAGCTCAAGGAGAACGGCGGCACGCTGGTCGTCGTGGACCCGCGCCGCACCCGGACCGCCGAGCAGGCGGACCTGCATCTGGCGCCCCGGCCCGGCACGGACCTCGCGCTGGCGCTCGGCCTGCTGCACCTGATCGTCGCCGAGGGACGCACCGACGAGGCGTACCTCCAGGAGCGCACCAGCGGCTGGGAGGAGGCACGGGCGGCGGCGATGGCGTACTGGCCCGAGTACGTGGAGCGGATCACGGGGGTGTCCGTTCCGCAGCTGCGGGAGACGGTGCGGCTGTTCTGCGAGCCGGAGACCGCGATGGTGCTGACCGCCCGCGGGCCCGAGCAGCAGTCCAAGGGTACGGACACGGTGGGCGCGTGGATCAACCTGTGCCTGGCGACCGGCCGGGCGGGCCGTCCGCTCTCCGGCTACGGCTGCCTCACCGGCCAGGGCAACGGACAGGGCGGTCGCGAGCACGGCCAGAAGGCCGACCAGTTGCCCGGCTACCGCAAGCTGACGGATCCCGCGGCACGGCGGCACGTGGCCCGGGTGTGGGGGGTCGACCCGGACACGCTGCCGGGGCCGGGCAGGAGCGCGTACGAACTCCTCGACGCGCTGGGCGGGGACATCCGCTCGCTGCTGCTGATGGGGTCCAACCCGGTGGTGTCGGCCCCGCGCGCCGCCCATGTCGAGGAGCGGCTGCGCGCGCTGGACTTCCTGGCGGTGTGCGACGTGGTCCTCTCCGAGACGGCGGCGCTGGCCGACGTCGTCCTTCCGGTCACGCAGTGGGCGGAGGAGACCGGCACGACGACCAGCCTGGAGGGCCGGGTCCTGCTGCGCCGCCGGGCGATCAGCCCTCCGGAAGGGGTCCGCAGCGACCTGGAGGTACTGCACGGACTGGCCGCCCGCCTGGGCGTGGAGAAGGGCTTCCCCACGGACCCGGAGGAGGTCTTCGGCGAACTCCGCCGCGCCAGCGCCGGGGGCCCGGCGGACTACTCGGGCGTCACCTACCGGCGGCTGGCGGAGGAGAACGGGGTGTTCTGGCCGTGCCCGGGGACGACGGACGACGACCGGCCCGACGACCCGTCGGGCGACGCCGGGCCGCCCTCCGCCGGACCGCCCTCCGCCGGGCCGGTCCATCCGGGCACCCCGCGCCTCTTCCTCGACCGGTTCGCCACCGAGGACGGCCGGGCGCGGTTTGCCGCCGTGTCGTACCGGACCGCCGCCGAGGAACCCGACGCCACGTACCCGGTGCTGCTGACCACCGGGCGGGTCGTCGCGCAGTACCAGTCCGGTGCTCAGACGCGGCGCGTCGAGGAACTCAACGCCGCCGCCCCCGGGCCGTACGTGGAGATGCACCCGCGGCTGGCCGAGCGGCTGGGCGCGGCGGACGGGGACGCGGTCGCCGTGGTGTCGCGGCGCGGGCGGGCCGTCGCGCCCGCGCGGATCAGCCGCGCCATCCGGCCCGACACCGTCTTCATGCCGTTCCACTGGCCGGGCGCAGGCCGCGCCAACACCGTCACCAACCCGGCCCTCGACCCCACCTCCCGCATGCCGGAGTTCAAGGTGTGCGCGGTGCGGCTGGAGCGCGTCGGGCAGGAGGCGGCGGCCGGGCGGGAACGGCGGCCGTGAACCCGGCCGCGGGCGCTTCCATCGCGGGGGCGGCTACCGAGCGGCGGTCCGCGAGGCGCTCGCCGCACTGTCCGGCGGCGGTGTGTACGGGGTCGCGCCGCCGGGCGGAGGGCCCGGCGACGGCGTCTCGGGGAGCCCCTTCGGCGGCGCCGCGCCCGGCGGCGGCAGCGAGGTCTCGCCGCCCGTGCCCGCCCCGGTGCTCTCCCTGGTCGGGTCGATGCCGACCGTCAGTGTGGCGACGAGTCCGCGGACCACGTCCCCGGTGACGTCCATGAGCCCGTCCGGCGCGCCGTCCCCGCGGTACTCCCTGTCCTCGGCGAGAGGGGTGCGCTTCCCGGTGTGCCCGGTGTACGGGGCGGTCGCGTACACGGCGTCGGCGTATCGGTCGGGGACGTAGAGCCGGCCGGTCCAGTTGAGCCGGCCGCCTCCGTAGGTGCGGCCGGTCCTGGCACCGCCGGTGCGCACCTTCACGTGGATGTGGGGGGCGCGGGAGCCGTGCCAGCCGGGGAAGACGGTCGTGAACTCGGCGACGCCGTCGGCACCGGTCGTCTGGTAGCCGCGCAGAAACGTGCGGGGGTCGGCACCGCTGGTGTCGCTGTCCGCGAAGGGCGCCCTGCCGCCGGGGGGCAGTGACGTGTAGCCCGAGTAGTACCCCCAGGCGTCGCAGTGCCAGATCTCCACGGCCGCGTCCGGGAGGAGGGCGCAGGCGTGGGGCTGGTCGCGCACGGTCAGGCGCACCGTGAGCGGGACGCCCTTCTTGCCCTCGGTGACGTCCTTGCGCAGGGGCGCGCCCTCCAGGTAGTAGGGCCCTTCCGAGACGCTCGGGCCGAGCACGCACAGCTCGGCGCCGCGGGCCGCGTCCGGGGCCTTGCCCGCGTCCGGCCCCCGGGGGCCGCGGCCCGGGAAGGAGCAGGAGCCGACGCCGAGTCCCACGACGACTCCGGCCGCGGCGCCCCCCAGGGCGAGCGCACGCCGCCGGGTGATGTCGCTGTCCGTCATGGGCGGGACCCTAGGCGCGGTGGGGCGACCGGGGACGGGGGCGCACGGGGCGGTCGCCCGCACGGGCGACACGGGCGGCCGACCGCCCGCCCACGGCGCCGGGTTCGGCAGGACGACGCGCAGCACGAGGCGGAACGCGCAGCACGAGGCTGACCGCGCAGCACGAGGGTGACCGCGCGGCACGCCGACCGCGACGCACGAGGCGGAACGCGCGACACGCTGAACGCGACGCACCGCACGCGACGCACGACACGCGGTAGGCCGCACACGGCACACGGCACACGGCACACGACCATGCCGCACGCGATGCGGGACGTGTCCGTGCGGCGCGGCCTCAGCGGTGGGCGAGCCAGTCCCCGCCCTCGATCAGCCGGCCGTGCGCCCGCAGCCGCGCCGCCACGGCGGGCGCGGCGACGTACACCCACGCCCGTACCGTGCCGCCGTCCGCCGCCGTCACGTCCCGGGCCACCCGCTCGTACAGGCTGCGCGGATCGCCCGGCACACAGTCCTCCAGCAGGTCGAGGGCGGCGAGCAGTTCCCCGTACGCCTCCGGCCGCGCGGTGACGATCTCGCCGCTGATCGTGCCGCCGGCCTGCTCGACGGCGTACGGGTATCCGGGACCGTCGTAGAGCACGGCGCCCTGCAGCAGCCCCGGTTCCTCGGACCGGGTGCGGCCGCGCAGGAAGAGGTCGTGGTTGTGCTCGCCGGGGCGCAGGGTCCCGTACACGAAGAACGGCAGTCTCACGCGCCTGCTCCTCCGGTGGTCCGGACGGTCCCACCGTTCACCGCAGTCATGGTCGAGCTCATCCGCCCCTCACCCCTCACCGAAGCCTTGCAGAAACGATTCTCACCCCACACACATCTTCGTGAATGCGCTATGGACATGACATGTCATGAACCCTTAAATCGAAGCGACGTCGGGGCCGTCGCCCCCGATTCCCCCCACGCGCTCCCAGGCGCCTCTCCGAGGAGACCGATGAGTCGGATACGGCACATCCGAGATTCCCGTCTCGCCGCGGCCGGTACCGCCGTGGCCACCGCGGCCCTGCTGGCCGCCGCCCTCGCCCCCGCACCCGCCGCCGGCGCGGCCGCGAGACCCAGCCGGGCCACCGCGATCGCCAACGCCACCGCCGTGCTGCGGCAGCAGGCCACCCTGCTGGGCCTGTCCTCCGCGCAGGGCACGACCGTCCGTGACGTCGTCGTCGACGCGGACGGCGGCCAGCACGTGCGCTACGACCGGACGTACCGTCAGCTCCCCGTCCTGGGCGGCGACTTCGTCGTCCACCTCGCCCCGGGCGGTTCCTACCGCGGCGCGGACCGGGCCACCAGGCGCGCCGTCTCCGTGCCCACGACCACCCCCACGGTCAAGGCACCCCGGGCGGCCGATCTGGCCGCCGCCGCGCTGCGCGCCGCGAACGCCGGAGAACTGCTGAAGCGCGTGACCGCCAAGCCGCAGCTCGTCGTCGACGCCCTGCACGGCGCGCCCCGGCTGGCCTGGCGCACCGACGCGGTGGGGCAGGACTCGCTGGGCAACCCGGTCGCCCGCACCGTCCTCACGGACGCCCGCACCGGCCGCCAGATCGACGCGTGGGACAGCATCGAGACGGCGACCGGGGACGGGAAGTCCCTGTACGGCGGCACGGTCCCGCTGGAGACCACGCAGTCCGGGTCCACGTACCAGCTCAAGGACCCCACCCGCGGGAACACGTACACGGGCGACGCCGAGAACAAGACGGACCTGTGCATCTTCGGGATCTGCTTCAGCCGCGCACCCGCCACCCTGTTCACCGACGCCGACAACCACTGGGGCACCGGCACGACCGCGGACCGCTCCTCGGCGGCGGTGGACGCGCAGTACGGGACCGACGAGACGTGGGACTACTACAAGAACGTCCACGGCCGCACCGGCATCGCGGGCGACGGCAAGGGCTCGTACAACCGCGTGCACTACGGGAACAACTACAACAACGCCTTCTGGGACGACAGCTGCTTCTGCATGACGTACGGCGACGGCGACGGGACGACGTTCGGCCCGCTGGTGGCGCTGGACGTGGCCGGCCACGAGATGTCCCACGGCGTGACCTCGACGACCGCGGCGCTGACGTACTCCGGTGAGTCCGGCGGTCTGAACGAGGCGACCTCGGACGTCTTCGGGACGCTGGTCGAGTGGTACGCGAACAACCCCTCGGACCCGGGTGACTACCTCATCGGCGAGAGGATCGTCCGCTCGGGCTTCGGCGAGCCGGCGCTGCGGTACATGGACCAGCCCTCCAGGGACGGGAACTCGGCGGACTGCTGGAGTTCGTCGGTCGGGAACCTCGACGTCCACTACTCGTCGGGCGTCGCCAACCACTTCGCGTACCTGCTCGCGGAGGGCAGCGGCGCGAAGACGCTCAACGGGGTCTCCTACAACTCCCCCACCTGCAACGGCTCCACGGTGACGGGCATCGGCCGCGACAAGCTCGGCAAGATCTGGTACCGGGCCCTGACGGTCTACATGACCTCGTCGACGAACTACGCGGGCGCGCGGACGGCGACGCTGAACGCCGCGAAGGACCTCTACGGCGCGGGCAGCGCGGAGTACAACGCCGTGGCGGCGGCGTGGAGCGCGGTGAACGTCGGCTGAGCGAAAAGCCGTGGCGATGCGGGTGCCGGGGCGCCTAGGCTCCGGCACCCGGCTGTTTGACGGTCCAGCTGTCCGGCCATCCGGCCATCCGGCCATCCGGCTGTTTGACTGTCCAGCTGTCCGGCTGTCCGGCCGCCCGACTCACCCGCCCGGCCCCGGCGCCGGACCGACGCACAGAGGTCCATGCCCACCGCGAAGATGCACCCCGACGAACTGGACGTCGACAGCGCGCTGGTGCGCCGGCTGATCGCGGAGCAGTTCCCGCGGTGGGCCGGGCTGCCCGTCACCGAGGTGCCCTCCGCGGGGACGGACAACGCCATGTTCCGGCTGGGCGACGACATGGTCGTGCGCCTGCCCAGGCGGCCCGACGGGGCCCGGCAGGTGGCCAAGGAGCAGCGCTGGCTGCCGCGGCTCGCCCCACGGCTGCCGCTGGCCGTCCCGGTGCCGCTCGGCAGGGGCGAGCCGGCACCCGGGTACGAACAGCCGTGGTCGGTGCTGCGCTGGCTGCCCGGTGAGAACGCCTACGACGCACCCGTCGCCGATCCCGCCCGCGCCGCCGTGGACCTGGGCCGCTTCGTGGTGGCGCTGCGCGGAGCCGACGCCACCGGCGGTCCGGCGTCCTGGCGCGGCGGCCCGGTGGCGGCGAACGACCCGTACGTCCGCGCCGCGATCCGCGACCTCGGCGCGGACGGCACCGTGGACGCGGCCGCCGCGACCGCACTCTGGGAGGAGGTCGTCCGGCTTCCCCAGTGGGACGGCGAGCCGGTCTGGCTGCACGGCGACCTGCTGCCCGGGAACCTGCTCACCGAGGCGGGCCGGCTCACCGCGGTGATCGACTTCGGTGGCCTGGGAGTGGGCGACCCGGCGGCCGACACGCTGGCCGCGTGGACGGTCCTCACGTCCGGCACGCGTGAACCGTTCCGCGAGGCGGTCGAGGTCGACGACGCGACATGGGCGCGGGGGCGGGGCTGGGCGCTGTGCTTCGGCCTGACGGCGGAGCACTACTACCGGGAGACGAATCCGGTCCTGGCCGCGGTGGGCCACCGCGCGGTCACGGAGGCACTCGCCGACTGAGGCCGGGACGGCCGCGGCTGCGGCGGCGGCTGCGGCTGCGGCTGCGGCTGCGGCTGCTGCCCCCGGAACGACGACGGTCGGCGTGTCCGTCCCACGTCCGGGGGCCGTGGCGAGGTCCTGCCAAGGGTCCGCGTGGGACGGATCCGCCCCTCACGGGCGCCTTCCCGCACCGGCCCGGCGGCGACGCCGTGACCGCCGCGCCGGCTACCCCCCGTACGGCCGCCTCTCCTTCGCCTCGCGCAACGCCTGTGCCCACCAGACCAGTTGGTCCAGCATCACCTTGGCCGCCGCGGTGGGGCCGGACGTGTCGCGCGGGTGGCCCGCCTCGTCGAAGGCGGCGCGGCCGCCGTGGAAGGACACCGTGTCCCGCACCGTCACCGCGTGGAGCTCCGCGAAGACCTGGCGGAGGTGTTCCACCGCGCGCAGGCCGCCGGACATGCCGCCGTAGGAGACGAGGGCGACGGGCTTGGCGCGCCACTCGGTGTAGTGCCAGTCGATGAGGTTCTTCAGGCCGGCCGGGAAGGAGTGGTTGTACTCGGGGGTGAGGACGACGAACGCGTCGGCGCCGGCGAGTTTCGGGCTGACCCCGGCGAGCGCGGCCGTCGCCTCCGGTGACGGGGCCAGGGTCGTGGGCAGCGGGATCTCGGCCACGTCCACGACGACGGGCACGAGGTCGTCCCGTTCGCGGAGGCGATCGAGCAGCCACTCGGCGACGACGGGGCCGAAGCGGCCGTGCCGGTTGCTGCCGATCACGACGGCGACGCGCACGGCGGTGAGGGCGGCGGCGGGGGCGGAAGCGGAGACATCCGTGGCTGTGGTCATGACGCACAGCCTCATACCTCAACCTTTGTTGAGGTCAAGTCGTGTCCCGCGCTTCCGCCGCGCCGCCCCGGTCACCCGTTCACGGCCCGCGGCTCCCCCCTTCGGGCCCCCTCCCGCGCCCCCCGACGCCCGTACGGCGATGACCTGCTGAAAGGCCGTCGGGACCGCCCGGACGGGCCAGTCCCGGGACACCCGTTCACCGTACGTCCGACGGCATGTCGGCAAGCGGGCGCGCCCGCTTGCCACTTACCTCGACAGAGCAGGGGCACGACCGACGCAGCGGCACACTGGGGGTGCCGCGGGCCGTGCCCTCCCGGAGGTGCACCCCATGCGACGTACGTCCCGTCTGCTGACCGATGCCGCGCTCGCCGTCGCGGCGGGCCTCGTGGCGGCCGTACCCGCGCACGCCGGTGACACCCGAGGGCTGGAGGTCTTCCCCGCCACCGTCGCACCCGGGAGCGAGGTCACCGTCAACACGGCGGCGTGCGGGTCGGACGGCTCGGCGGCGGGCGACGCCACCGCGGTCGGCGCCGGCGCCTTCGCGCTCGCCCCCAGCACGCATGAACAGGACGCGATCGGGCGGTTCCGGGTGCCGCCGGGCGCACAGCCGGGCACCTACGAGATCGTCGCGAAGTGCTCCGGCGGCCGGCACACGAAGGTGACGGGCGACCTGAAGGTGACCCTCGCCGCGGCCGACGACCGGACGCGGCCGCGAGGAAGCGTGAAGACGGGGGTCGGTGGCGCACTCGGCCCCGACCCCGTGCGGACCGCGGCCGGTGTGGCGGCTCTCGCCGTCGCCGCCGCGGGCGGTACCTGGCTCCTGCATCGCCGTGCGAGAGGCGACGGGATGTGACGGACGTCCTCCGCCGTCCGTCCGCCGGTACCGCCGTCCCCTCCCCCTCCGGGTCCGATGCCCCTCGCGGCCCGGAGGGGGTCCGGAAGGCGCCCCCGGCCGGGCCTGGGATGCCGGGCCCGGCATCCACGAAGGAGGCTCACGTGCGCAAGGCCGGCAGGCCCGGCACCGTCGGCGACGCCGCCATAGCGTCCGTCACCGTGGTCGCCCTGTGTTCCGGCGGGTGGCTGCTCGGCAGCGGCTCACCGTCGCATCCGCCACCGCAGCCGTCGGCCGCTCAGGCGGCCTCGGACCCCGATCGCGAGGGGTCCGCCACCTCCCCGCTGCCGCCCTCGCCGCCCGTCCGGATCCGGATACCCGCGATCCGCGTCGACGCCCCCCTGACCGGGCTGGGCCTGACCGACAGCGGCGGCCTGGATGCCCCGCCCACGGAGGAGACGAACCTGGCGGGCTGGTACGAGGCCGGCACCAAGCCCGGCGAGACGGGCACCGCGATCGTCGCCGGGCATGTGGACAACGACAGGGGCCCGGCCGTGTTCTACGACCTCGGCGCCCTGGCGAAGGGCAGCACCGTCGAGGTCGACCGCCGTGACCGCTCGACGGCCGTGTTCACGGTGGACGCGGTGGAGGTCTACGAGGCGAAGAGCTTTCCCAACGACAGGGTCTACGGGGCGGCGCACCGCCCCGAACTACGGGTGATCACCTGTGGGGGCGGCTATTCGAAGGCGACGGGCTACCAGGGCAACGTGGTCGTCTTCGCGCACCTCACCGCCGTACGCCTACCCGCCGCACCCTGACCCGCCGTACACCGGCCGGCCGCACCTTGACCCGCCGCACCCTGACCCGCCGTACGCCGACCGGCCGCCCCCCGACCCGCGGCCCCGGACGCCGCCCCGCTCCCCGGTGCGCCGCTCCCCTCTCAGGCCACCCACTGCTGGTAGGCCAGGTTCGCGACCAGCGCGAAGACCACCGTCAGCAGCACGATGCGGACGAACCCGCTGCCCTTCTTCAGCGCGGTGCGCGCCCCGACGGTGCCGCCGGCCAGGTTGAAGAGGGCCATCAGCACGGCCAGCTGCCAGAAGACGGTGCCCTTCCAGGCGAAGGTGGCGAGGGCGCCGGCGTTGGTGCAGCAGTTGACGATCTTGGCGGTGGCGGAGGCCGTCACCAGGTCGAGGTGCAGGACGGCGGTGAGCGCCAGCACGAGGAACGTGCCCGTGCCGGGGCCGACGAGACCGTCGTAGAAGCCGATGCCGAGACCGGCGAGCCCGATCGCGGCGAGCACACGCCGCGCGGAGACCGGCGCGGTCGAGGGGGCGGTGCCGAACGCGGGCCGCAGGATCACGAAGGTGCCCACCCCGAGCAGTACGACCATGACGACCGGCTTGAGGACGTCCGTGCTCATCCCCGCCGCCACGAACGCCCCGGCCGTGGACCCGGCGAGGGCCGCCAGTCCGATCCGCACCGCCGTGCCCACGTCGACCGGTGTCCTGCGCGCGTACGTCACGGCCGCGCCCGTGGTGCCGACGATCGCGACGGCCTTGTTGGTGCCGAGGGCGTACGTCGCCGGGGTGCCGCCGGGCAGGCCGAGCAGCAGCGCGGGCAGCAGCACAAGCCCGCCGCCGCCCACCACGGCGTCGATCCAGCCGGCCGCGAGAGCGGTGAGGCAGAGGACGACAGTCATGGTCAGCGATATGTCGGGCATGATCGCGACCCTAGGGAGGGGACGGATGCGCCGTCCATCGACCTGAGGGTCTTCTGAGGTTCGCGCGGACCGCGGATCTCCGTCCTCACACCCCGGCCCCGGGTCGGCTGAGGGCAGCGTTCCCCGTGGGAAACAGTCGTGATGCGGCCGGGTAACGTCGGCATCGCACGCTGCGTTGCATGACCTCGAATACGCGTGTGGTGGTGATCGGCGCCGGACTCGCGGGCGCCCGTCTCGCCCGGCGGCTCGGCGAGCTCGGTAGGCCCGCCCTGCTCGTCGGGGAGGAGGAGCACGCCCCCTACAACCGTGTCCTGCTCGCCGACGTCCTGGCCGGCCGCTACGCCCCCGAGGTGATCTCCCTCCCGGCCCCGGAGCGCCTCGTGCGCGCCCGGGTGACCCGGATCGACCGCGCGGCCCGCGCGCTCCACTGCCACGACGGCTCGCTGATCGCATACGACACGCTCGTGCTGGCCACCGGCTCGAACCCGGTGCTGCCGCCCCTGCGCGGTCTGCTCACCCCGGACCGGCGCGAACTGCCGGAAGGCGTCCACGCGTTCCGCACGATGGACGACTGCCTGGGCCTCGCCAAGGCGGTCCGCGAGGGGGTGCGCGCCGTCGTCATCGGCGGGGGACTGCTCGGCGTCTCCGCCGCCCGCGCGCTCGCCGCCCGCGGCGCCCAGGTGGTGCTCGCCCAGCAGGCCGAGCGCCTGATGGAGCGCCAGCTCGACCCGTCCGCCTCCCGGCTGGTGCACCGCCACCTCACCGGCCTGGGCGTCGAGGTCCACACCGAGACCCGGGTCCGCGGGGTGCGCACGCTCGGCGGCGCGGTCCGGTCCGTGGAGATGGCCGACGGCTACGCCCTCGACACCGACCTCGTCGTGCTGGCCTGCGGGGTGCACCCCCGGGTGGGCCTGGCCCACGAGGCCGGCCTGGCCGTCCACAAGGGCGTCCTCGTCGACGACGAACTGCGCACCTCGGACCCGCGCATCCGGGCGATCGGCGACTGCACCCAGTACGCCGGCACCGTGTACGGGCTCGCCGCCCCGGCCCTGGAACAGGCCGACGTGCTCGCCGAACTGATCGCGAGCGAGGCCGGCGGTGTCGGCGACCCCGCCGCCCGCTACACCGGAACCCGGTCCCTGACCCGGCTCACCCTCGCCGGGCAGGACATCCTCGACCTCGCCGCCTTCGGCGAGACGGACCCCCGCCCCGGCGACGACGTCGTGCAGCTCACCGACGCCACCCGCGGCACCTACCGCAAGGTCGTCGTGCGCGAGGACCGCCTGGTCGGCGGCGTGCTCGTCGGCGAACTCGGCACCGTCGGCGCGCTCGCCCGCGCCTGGGAGGGAGCAGAGCCGCTCCCCGTGGACGGTGCCCCGCTGCTCCACCTGATCACCAACGATGGAGGCTCCTGATGTCCACGACCGCACTGGTGGGGACCGGCCCCCGCCCCACGATCGTGCTCGTCGGCCACGGCATGGTCGGCCAGCGCTTCCTCGAAGCGCTCGCCGAGCGCGGCCTGACCGCCACGCACCGCGTGGTCGTGCTCTGTGAGGAACCGCGCCCCGCCTACGACCGGGTCCGGCTCACCTCGTACTTCTCGGGCACCACACCCGAGGAACTGTCCATGACGGACGAGGAGTTCATCAAGGCGCAGGGAATCGAACTGCACATCGGCGACCCGGCGGAGACGATCGACCGGGACGCCCGCACGGTGACCGCGCGCTCCGGGCTCACCGTCGCCTACGACACGCTCGTGCTCGCCACCGGCTCGTACCCCTTCGTGCCGCCGGTGCCCGGCAAGGACGCCGCGGGCTGCTTCGTCTACCGCACGATCGAGGACCTGCTCGCCATCGAGGAGTACGCGAAGACGCGGGCCGCCACTGGCGCCGTGGTCGGCGGCGGTCTGCTCGGGCTGGAGGCGGCCGGCGCGCTCAAGGGCCTCGGACTGGCCACGCACATCGTGGAGTTCGCGCCGCGCCTGATGCCGGTGCAGGTCG
Organism: Streptomyces sp. NPDC007264; assembly: GCF_042869095.1. Lineage (NCBI taxonomy): Bacteria > Bacillati > Actinomycetota > Actinomycetes > Kitasatosporales > Streptomycetaceae > Streptomyces > Streptomyces sp. NPDC007264. The sequence continues at coordinate 35,739 of NZ_JBIAFD010000004.1, read as the reverse complement.
ACGAGGGCGGTGGTGCGGCGCTGCTGCGCACCATCGAGGAGATGGGCCTGACCGTGCACACCGGCACCGGCACCCAGGAGATCGTCGCGGGCGGGGACGGCGCGGTGACAGGCATGAAGCTGTCCGACGGGTCCGAACTCGCCACGGACATGGTGGTCTTCTCCGCCGGGGTGCGCCCCCGCGACCAACTCGCCCGCGCCTGCGGGCTCGCCGTCGGCGAGCGCGGCGGCGTCACGGTGGACGAGCAGTGCCGCACCGTCTCCGACCCGCACGTCTTCGCGATCGGCGAGTGCGCGCTGGCGTCGGACGGGCGGGTGTACGGCCTGGTCGCACCCGGTTACGAGATGGCCGAGACGGCCGCGGCCACGATCGCCGCCGACGAGGCCGCGTTCACCGGCGCGGACCTGTCCACCAAGCTGAAGCTGCTCGGTGTCGACGTGGCCTCCTTCGGCGACGCGCACGGCGCCACCGCGGACTGCCTCGACGTCGTCTACGCGGACTCGCGCTCGGGCACGTACAAGAAGCTCGTCATCGGCCGCGACGGCGAACTGCTCGGCGGCATCCTGGTCGGCGACGCGGACGCCTACGGCACGCTGCGCGCGCTCACCGGGTCCGTACCGCCCGTCGCGCCCGAGCAGCTGGTGCTGCCCGCGGGGGCCGGCGCCCCGGCGCAGCTCGGGCCCTCGGCGCTGCCGGACGAGGCCGTCATCTGCTCCTGCCACAACGTCACCAAGGGCACGATCCGCGGCGCGGTCACCGAGCACAGCTGCACCACCGTGCCCGAGGTGAAGAAGTGCACCAAGGCCGGTACGGGCTGCGGCAGTTGCGTCAAGGTGCTCACCCAGTTGGTCAACGACGAGCTGGAGGCGAGCGGAGTCGAGGTCGACAAGGGCCTGTGCGGCTGCTTCACGCAGACCCGTGAGGAGCTGTACGAGATCGTCCTCGCCCTGCGCATCACCTCCTACCGGCAACTGCTCGACCGCTACGGGCGCGAGGACGCGCGCGGCGGTGAGGGCTGCGAGATCTGCAAGCCGGCGATCGCCTCGGTCATCGCCTCGCTCGCCCCGGCGATCGGCGCCGACGGCTACGTCCTGGAGGGCGAGCAGGCGGCCCTCCAGGACACCAACGACCACTTCCTGGCCAACCTGCAGAAGAACGGCTCGTACTCGGTCGTGCCGCGCATCCCCGGCGGTGAGATCACCCCGGAGAAGCTGATCGTGATCGGGGAGATCGCCCGGGACTTCGGCCTCTACACGAAGATCACCGGCGGTCAGCGGATCGACATGTTCGGCGCCCGGGTGGAGCAACTCCCCCTGATCTGGACGCGGCTGGTGGACGCGGGCTTCGAGTCGGGCCACGCCTACGGCAAGGCGCTGCGCACGGTGAAGTCCTGCGTGGGCCACACCTGGTGCCGCTACGGCGTCCAGGACTCCGTCCGCATGGCGATCGACCTGGAGCTGCGCTACCGGGGGCTGAGGTCCCCGCACAAGCTGAAGTCGGCCGTGTCCGGCTGCGCCCGCGAGTGCGCCGAGGCCCAGTCGAAGGACTTCGGGGTGATCGCCACGGCGGGCGGCTGGAACCTGTACGTCGGAGGCAACGGCGGCGCCACCCCGCGCCACGCGGACCTGCTGGCCCAGGACCTGTCCGACGCCGAACTCGTCCGCCTGATCGACCGGTTCCTGATGTTCTACATCCGCACGGCCGACCGCCTGGAGCGCACCTCGGTGTGGCTGGAGCGGATCCCGGGCGGCCTGGACCATGTGCGCGACGTGATCGTCCATGACTCGCTCGGCATCTGCGCGGAGCTGGAGTCCCTGATGGCGGCCCATGTCGCGGGCTACCGCGACGAGTGGGCCGAGACCATCGACGACCCCGAGAAGCTCGCCCGGTTCGTGTCCTTCGTCAACGCCCCCGACACCCCCGATCCGGTCGTCGGCTTCGTCCCCGAGCGCGACCAGATCAAGCCCGACCTGCCGCTGCTGACCATCGGCACCCGTCCCCTGGAAGGAAGCGCCTCACGATGACGCTGGCACCCGAGAAGCTCGACCTGAGGATCGAACTACGGTTGCACAACGGCTGGCTGACGGTCTGTGACCTGTCCCGGCTGGTCCCGGGCCGCGGGGTCGCGGCCCTGCTGCCGGACGGCCGCCAGGCCGCCGTCTTCCTCGACCGTGCGGGCCGTGTCCACGCGATCGACAACCGGGACCCGTTCACCGGTGCCGCCGTGCTCTCCCGCGGCCTGACCGGCACCCACCGGGGCCGCCCGTTCGTCGCCTCCCCGCTGCTCAAGCAGCGCTTCGACCTGGAGACGGGGCAGTGCCTGGACGACGAGACGGTGCGGGTGACGGTGCACGAGGTGCGGACCGCCTAGCCGAACCACCCGACCTAACTTGACCGATCATTCCGGAAAAGCCTAGGCTCCCCGCGTGGCCAGGACCAAGGAATTCGATCCGGACGCCGCGCTGCAGTCGGCCCTGGAGCTGTTCTGGCGGCACGGCTACGAGGCGACGTCGATGGCCGACCTCGTCGCGCACCTCGGCATCGGGCGGGCCAGCATCTACGCGACCTTCGGCAGCAAGCACGAGCTGTATCTGAGGGCACTGGACCGCTACCGGGAGACGCGGGACCCGCTGCTGCTGCACGAGTTGTCGCAGCCGGGTCCCGCACTGCCCGCCGTACGGGCGGTGGTGCGCCGGTTCGCCGCCGAGGCGGCCACCGACGGCGCCCGGCTGACCGGCTGCTTCGTCACCAACACGGCGGCCGAACTGGCCCCGCACGACCCGGCCGCCGCCCGCCGGGTCGAGTTGAGCTGGGATCACGTCGAGACCCTGCTGCACTCCGCGCTCGTCCGCGCCCGCGCCCAGGGCGAACTGCCCGCCGGCCGCGACCCGCGCGCGCTCGCCCGCATGCTGCTGGTGCTGATGCAGGGCCTGCGGGTGGTCGGCAAGGCGTCGCCGGACCCGGCCCGCGTACGGGACGCGGCGGAGCAGGCGCTGGCGCTGCTCGACTGAGCGGCCCGGGCGGGCTACGCCGTGCGGACGGCGCCTTCCACATGCCGCGATATTAGATCGATCGGTCCAGAAAATCGTTCACATCGTTCAGGAACGCGGCCGGTGTCGGCGCCACGGCCAGAACAGGGGAGCCCATGACCACCCGCTTCTCCGGCAGGACCGCCCTCGTCACCGGCGCGGGCTCCGGCATCGGACGGGCCACCGCCCTGGCGTTCGCCGCCGAGGGCGCGCACGTCGTCGCCGCCGGGCGCCGGGCCGCCCCGCTCGACGAGACGGTCGCGCTGATCGAGGGGCGGGGCGGCAAGGCGCTCGCGGTGCGCGCCGACATCTCGCGCGCCGACGACGCCGAGGCGCTCGTCCGGGCCGCGGTGGACCGCTTCGGCTCGCTCGACGTGGCTGTCAACAACGCGGGGGTCCTGCGCGCCGGCGGCCCCCTGGCCGACTTCCCCGAGACGGACTGGCGCGCCCAGCTCGACATCAACGTCACCGGCGTCTTCCTGGCGCTCCAGGCCGAGATCCGGCAGATGCGCACCCAGCCGTCCGGCGGCGCGATCGTGAACGTCGCCTCCAACATCGGCGCGCACACCCACGTGCCCGGACTCGCCGCGTACGCCGCCTCGAAGGCGGCCGTCACCGCGCTCAGCCGGGCCGCCGCCCTGGACCACGTCCGCGACGGCGTCAGGATCACCGTGGTCAGTCCCGGCGCCACCGCCACGGCCATGTCGCTGCGCCCCGGCGAGACGGAGGCGGAACGCGCCGACCGCGTACGCGACGCCCTGCCCCTCGGCCGCCTCTCCGACCCGGCGGAGGTGGCCGCCGCGATCCTGTACCTGGCCTCGGACGACGCCGCGCCGCTCGTCGGCACGGACCTGGTGATCGACGGCGGCGCCGCGCTCTGAGCCGGACCGCACGCGGGTCACCACCCGGCCGCGCGTCCCGCTCTCACATGGCGGGGAGAAGCCTGCCGCCTCGACCGCGCCCGCCTCGGTTTCCGTCTCGGTTTCCGTCTCGGCCGCCGCGCGCCCACGGCCGCTTCCCCGCCGAACTGGCCTGGTGGGGCCGGGGCTAGGGTTACCGCACATGTGGCCAGGACAGCAGCCGCCCGGGGGCGAGCAGAACCCGCAGAACCAGAACCCTTACCAGCAGCCGAACCCGTACCGGTACACGGGCCATCAGCAGCCGAATCCCTACCAGCAGCCAGGGCAGCAACCGCAGTGGGGCGCACCCGCGCCCGTGGGGGCGCCCCGGCCGCCGAGCGGCGGAGGGAACCGGACCAAGATGGTCGCGATCGGGGCGGCCACGGTCGTGGTGGTGGCCGCCGGCGTCACCGGTTTCCTGGTCCTGGGCGGCAACAAGGACGACGCCGCCGGTGGAGGCGAGCCCAAGACGTCGGCCAGTGCACCGCAGAGCCCGACGGCTTCGGCATCCGGGTCGGACGACGACGCGCGAGGCGTCGGGGCCGAGAAGCCGACCGTCCCCGGCTGGAAGGTCACCGTCAACGCCAAGTGGGGGATCGCCTTCGACGTGCCGGCGGACTGGGAGGTGGAGCCCCCGAGCACCGCCATCGGTTACGCGGACCAGAAGACGGGCAAGCCGATCGCGTACATGTCGGGCATCGCCTATGACAAGCCGAAGTGGTGCACGTCCGACGACGACAAGGACGGCCGGACAGAGGACACGGCACTGGCCGCGACCGGCACCAAGGGCGCGGGCGGCGCCAAGAACACCGACCAGGTGGCGCTGAACACGGTGGGCTGGTGGGTCTACGCCCCTTATACGCAGCCGGACAAGAAGAGCTTCACCATCGACGAGAAGGCCCAGCCTTACACGACCGCTGCGGGAGTCAGGGGGAGCATCGCCTGGGCCCGGTCGACCGACACGCCCCAGAGGGGCAAGTGCGCGAGCGACGGCAAGGCACTCTCGTTCGGCTTCAAGAACTCGGCCGGTGACTTCGTGTCGTGGAACTTCTACGGCGCCAAGGGCGTCCGTGACGAGGTTCCCACGGCGACCGTCATGAAGATCCTCAGCACGGTCCGACTGCACGGCACACCGACGGAGTGAAAGGGCGGCACCCCCGCACAGGGTGCCGCCCCTCCTGGTAGGCCGGGACCGTCGCCGCGTCGGCGAGGGTCAGGTTGGCCGGCAACGGTCCCGGGGTCTTGTGTCAGCGGTGGTCGCTGCCCTCCGAGGAGGAGGCCGCGCGTCCCGCTTCCAGGCGGGCCACCGGGATCCGGAAGGGGGAGCAGGAGACGTAGTCCAGTCCGACCTCGTGGAAGAAGTGCACCGACTCGGGGTCGCCGCCGTGCTCGCCGCAGACGCCGAGCTTGAGGTCGGGGCGGGTGGCGCGGCCGGCCTGGGCGGCGGCCTTGACCAGGGAGCCCACGCCGTCCTTGTCGATCGTCTCGAAGGGGGAGACGCCGAAGATGCCCTTCTCCAGGTAGGCCGTGAAGAAGCTCGCCTCCACGTCGTCCCGACTGAAGCCCCACACCGTCTGGGTCAGGTCGTTGGTGCCGAAGGAGAAGAACTCGGCCGCCTCCGCGATCTGACCCGCCGTGAGCGCGGCGCGCGGCAGCTCGATCATCGTGCCGATCGCCAGCTTCAGCCGCGTCCCCGTGGCCTCCTCGACCTCCGCGATGACCCGGTCCGCCTCCTCGCGCACGATCTCCAGCTCCTGGACCGTGCCGACGAGCGGGATCATGACCTCGGCACGCGGGTCGCCCTTGGCGGCCTTGCGCTCGGCGGCCGCCTCCGCGATCGCCCGTACCTGCATCGTGAACAGGCCCGGGATGACCAGGCCGAGGCGCACCCCGCGCAGGCCCAGCATCGGGTTCTGCTCGTGCAGGCGGTGCACGGCCTGCAGCAGGCGCAGCTCGTTCTCGTGCGGCTCCTGGCGGGCCTCCGCCAGCGCCACGCGCACCGACAGCTCGGTGATGTCGGGCAGGAACTCGTGCAGCGGCGGGTCGAGGAGCCGGATGGTGACCGGCAGCCCGTCCATCGCCTCGAACAGCTCCACGAAGTCCTTCTTCTGGAGGGGGAGCAGCTCCTTGAGGGAGTCCTCCCGCTCCGCCTCCGTGTCCGCCAGGATCAGGCGTTCCACCAGTTCACGGCGGTCACCGAGGAACATGTGCTCCGTGCGGCACAGGCCGATGCCCTGGGCGCCGAAGCGGCGTGCCCGCAGCGCGTCCTCGGCGTTGTCCGCGTTCGCCCGCACCCGCAGCCGGCGCTTGCGGTCCGCGAAGGCCATGATCCGGTGCACGGCCGCCACCAGTTCGTCGGCGTCGTCCGCGCCCGCGTGCATCCGGCCCTCGAAGTACTCGACGACCGGGGACGGCACGACCGGGACCTCGCCCAGGTACACCTTGCCCGACGAGCCGTCGATGGAGATGAGGTCGCCCTCCTCGACCACCACCCCGCCCGGTGCGGTGAAGCGCCGCCGCTTGGTGTCGACCTCCAGCTCCTCGGCGCCGCACACGCAGGTCTTGCCCATGCCGCGCGCCACGACCGCGGCGTGGGAGGTCTTGCCGCCGCGGGACGTGAGGATGCCCTCCGCCGCGATCATGCCGTCCAGGTCGTCGGGGTTGGTCTCGCGGCGGATGAGGATGACCTTCTCGCCCGAACGCGACCACTTGACCGCCGTGTACGAGTCGAAGACGGCCTTGCCGACGGCCGCACCCGGCGACGCCGCGATGCCCCGGCCGAGCTGTTCGACCCTCGCCTGCTCGTCGAAGCGCGGGAACATCAGCTGCGCGAGCTGGGCGCCCGTCACCCGCTGCAGCGCCTCCGCCTCGTCGATCAGGCCCTGGTCCACCAGCTGCGTCGCGATGCGGAAGGCCGCGCCCGCCGTGCGCTTGCCGACACGGGTCTGCAGCATCCACAACTGGCCGCGCTCGATGGTGAACTCGATGTCGCAGAGATCCTTGTAGTGGTTCTCCAGCGTCTCCATGATCTGCATCAGCTGGTCGTACGACTTCTTGTCGATCTGCTCCAGCTCGGCGAGCGGGACCGTGTTGCGGATGCCCGCGACCACGTCCTCGCCCTGCGCGTTCTGCAGGTAGTCGCCGTAGACGCCCTGGTGGCCGGAGGCCGGGTCGCGGGTGAACGCCACGCCCGTACCGGAGTCGGGGCCGAGGTTGCCGAAGACCATGGAGCAGACGTTGACCGCGGTGCCCAGGTCGTGCGGAATGCGCTCCTGGCGACGGTAGAGCTTCGCGCGGTCGCCGTTCCACGAGTCGAAGACCGCCTTGATGGCGAGGTCCATCTGCTCACGCGGGTCCTGCGGGAAGTCGCGCCCGGCCTCGGTCTTGACGATCTTCTTGAACTTGGTGACCAGCTTCTTGAGGTCCGCGGCGTCCAACTCGGTGTCGACCGTGACCTTCTTGGCCTTCTTGGCCGCGTCGAGCGCGTCCTCGAAGAGCTCGCCCTCGACGCCGAGGACCGTCTTGCCGAACATCTGGATGAGACGGCGGTAGGAGTCCCACGCGAAGCGCTCGTCGCCGGCCTGCTTCGCCAGCCCCTGCACGGACCTGTCGGAGAGGCCGATGTTGAGGACGGTGTCCATCATGCCGGGCATGGAGAACTTCGCCCCGGAACGGACTGAGACGAGCAGCGGGTTGTCGGCCTGGCCGAGCTTCTTGCCCATCCGCTCCTCGAGCGCGGTGAGGTGCGCACTCACCTCGTCACGCAGTGCCGCCGGCTCCTCGCCGCTGCCGAGGTAGACCTTGCACGCCTCGGTGGTGATGGTGAAGCCGGGAGGGACGGGGAGACCCAGATTGGTCATCTCCGCGAGGTTCGCGCCCTTGCCACCGAGAAGGTCCTTGAGGTCCTTGTTGCCCTCGGTGAAGTCGTAAACGAACTTCACGCCTTCCACGGCGTTCTCCGTTACGTGGGGATCTTTGTTTTCCGACACGGTCTCGACTCCTCGAGGACGCGATGGCTGCCCTGACGGCGAGGAACATACCCAGATCGAAGGCGCCTGGGTACGTCTACTTGCGCGTCATGCGCCCGTAACCACCCGTCCGCCACTGGATTGAAAGTCAAGGCTTTGCAACTCATGACGCGCGGATGTTTTCACTTCTTGAACGAACAAGGACCGGGCCATGACCCATGGCGCTCATGTGAGCGGGATTGAGCACGTCTGATTTCGATCGATGAACGATCAAACGGTGGCACCGAGTGCCACTGCTTGGAGAAGTGCATCCACCCAAGATCCGCTCATCTGAGCGCAGCCCTTATCAGAGGTGGCGAGAATCACGCGCTGAGGAAGCTTCCGATTCCACCATCCGGACGCACCACCGGGCCGAAACGCGGCCGTCACACGGACAAGGCCGCCCGCCCCTCACACACCGAGCGCGAGCAGCCGTTCCTCCGCCCGCTCCGGGGCGTACAGGTACTCGACGACCGACGCACCCGCCCCGACCAGCCCCGACCGCTCGCCGAGCCGCGAGGTCACCACGTCCAGGTGCGCGGTGGAGCGGGGCAGCGCCCGTTGGTACAGCAGCTCCCGCACCCCCGTGAGGAAGTGAGTTCCGGCCAAATCCCCGGCGATCATCAGCACCCCCGGGTTCAGCAGCGTCACCACGGTCGCGAGGACGTCCCCGACCTGCCGCCCGGCCTCCCGTGCGAGCGCCACCGCCTCCGGATGCCCGGCGGCCAGCAGGTCCCGTACGTCCGAGCCGGAGGCGGCCGGAACCCCCGCCTCCGCGAGCCGGCGTGCGACGGCGCCTCCGCTCGCCACCGCGGCCAGGCAGCCGTAGGAACCGCACCGGCACAGCGCGCCGGCTCCCCCGGGGACCCGGATGTGCCCGATGTCCCCGGCGCCGCCGTCGATGCCGCGGTAGACCCGGCCGCCGACGACCACACCCGCGCCGATGCCGGTGGAGACCTTGACCAGCACGAACGCCGAGCAGTCCGGGTGCCCGGTGCGCTGTTCGCCGTACGCCATCAGGTTCGCGTCGTTGTCGACCAGCACCGGCACGTCCGCGGCACCGTGCGCATGCTCCGCGAAGGCCCGCCGCAGCCGCCCCCTGATGTCGTAGCCGTCCCAGCCCGGCATGATCGGCGGCTGGACGACCCGGCCGGTGTCGCTGTCGACGGGGCCGGGCACCGCGAGCCCGATCCCGCACACCTCGTGCGCCCGGTGGCCCGCCTTCTCCAGCAACCCGGCGAACCAGACGCCCAGTTCGCCGAGCACGGTCTCCGGCCCGTCCTCGACGACCAGGGTCCCGGCACGCTCGGCCAGGATCTCGCCGGACAGGGAGAGGACCCCGGCGCGCGCGTGCCGGGTGTCGAGGTCGGCGGCGAGGACCACCGCGTGGGCGTCGTCGAACTCGAGGGTGATCGAGGGACGGCCGCCGAGGGGCGAGCCGACCGGACCGCCCGCGCCCTCCCGCAGCCAGCCGGCCCGGAAGAGGCGGTCCAGGCGCTGGCCGACCGTGGCCCGGGACAGCCCCGTGGCCTGCTGGAGGGCGCCGCGGGTCGTGGCGCGGCCGCTGCGGACCAGTTGGAGCAGATCTCCGGCTCCGGCCTGCGCGCCCGCTCTCCCGGCTCGTCCGGTCATGCACACCCCCTTGCGTTCACCAACCCTGCATTACATATTGAGTTTTGCGTGTTAAATAGACGTAACCCTACGGTACCTACTGCCGAACTGGTCGGCCGGACGTCTTTCGGGGAGACCTGAGTGGACCGCACTACCCAACTCACCGCCCGCCCCACGGAACTCGCGGGTTCCCTGCGCACCACCGGCTCACCGCCGCGTCCCGGACCGCGGGAGACCGTCCGCCCCGAGCGCGACGTATACGATCCGGTCGGCACGGCGACGGGAAAGCCACACGTCAGGGCGGCGCGGGTGCTGGAGGACAACTGGACGGGGACGTCGACGGTGCCGTCGCGCGGCCTGTACCCGCACCAGTGGTCGTGGGACTCGGCGTTCATCGCGATCGGGCTGCGCCACCTGTCACCGTTACGGGCGCAGACGGAGCTGGAGACACTGCTCGACGCCCAGTGGGCGGACGGGCGTGTCCCGCACATCGTCTTCAACCCCTCCGTACCGCTCGACGCGTACTTCCCCAGCCCCGACTTCTGGCGCTCCTCGACCGCGGGGCGCGCTGCGGGCGCCCCGCGCACCGTACAGACCTCGGGCATCGTCCAGCCACCGGTGCACGCGCTCGCCGCCTGGCTGGTGCACCGCGCCGACCCCGGGCTGTCCCGGGCGCGCGGTTTCCTCTCCCGGGTCTACCCGCGCCTCGCCGCCTGGCACCGCTATCTGCTGCACCGCCGCGACCTGGGCGGCGGCGGTCTCGCCTCGGTGGTGCACCCCTGGGAGCAGGGCATGGACAACAGCCCCGCCTGGGACGCGCCGCTGTCCCGCATCGCCCCGGCCCCGGCCCGCTCCTTCCGCCGCGCCGACCTCGACCACGGTGCGCCCGAAGACCGCCCGACCGACCTGGACTACGGGCGGTACGTGCGGCTGGCGGCGGACTACCGCGACCGCGGATACGCCGACGGCGGGGTGACCCGCAGAACCTCGGTCGACGGCGGGTTCGCGGTGGAAGACCCCTCGGTCGACGGCGGGTTCGCGGTGGAGGACCCCTCGTTCAACGCGCTGCTGATCGCGTCGGAGCACGCGCTGGCCCGCATCGCGCACGAGCTGGGCGCGACGGGCACCGCCCGGCACGCCCGCGCCGAACGCCTGACCGCGGCCCTCGTCGACCGCCTCTGGGACCCCGCCGAGGGCCTGTTCTTCTGCCGGGACGTGCGCGGCGGCGCCCTCGTCCCCGAGCGCACCGTCTCCGGTCTGATTCCGCTGCTGCTGCCCGCGCTCCCCCGTGACGTCGCGGCCGCGCTCGTCCGCACGCTGCACGGGCCGCACTTCGGGCTGGGCGGGGCCACCCGGCTCGTGCCGAGCTACGACCTGCTCGGCGGGGCCTTCGATCCGCACCGGTACTGGCGCGGGCCCGCCTGGTTCAACACCGGCTGGCTGGTGGAGCGCGGCCTGCGCACGCACGGGGAGCGGGCGCGGGCCGACGCGCTGCGCACGGAGCTGCTCCGGACGGCGCTGGCCACGGACTTCGCGGAGTACGTCGACCCGTACACGGGCGAGGCGTGCGGGACGCTCGGCTTCAGCTGGACCGCCGCGCTCACGCTCGACCTGCTCCACCGGCGCCCCGGACACGGCGTGTCCCCAGGGGGCGCCGACACGTTCGACAGCAGTGACAAGGGAGGGGGCCGGCGATGACGGACCGGCATCATCTGCTCGTACACGGCACGACGTTCGCCGCCGTGGGAGACGGCGGGGACATCAGCGGGGTGCGGGGCGGCGGCTTTCCGGCCGGGCTGTTCGTACGCGACGCCCGGCACCTGAGCCGGTGGCAGCTCACCGTCGACGGCGCCGTGCCCGAGACGCTCACACCGGTCGCGGACAGCGACGCGGCCCGCTGCGTGCTGGTGCCGCGCGGCGGCCGGCAGGAGCCGCCCGCCTACACGGTCTTCCGTGAACAGGCCGTCGCCGAGAGCGCGTTCGTGGAGTCGGTGCACGTCACCAACAACCGTCCGGTGCCTACCACGGTCCGCGTCGCGGTCACCGCGGACGCCGACTTCGCGGACCAGTTCGAGCTGCGTTCCGACCACCGCACCTACGCCAAGACGGGTGCCGTCCGCTCCCGCCGGGTCCTCGACGACGGCGTGGAGTTCGGCTACCGGCGCGGCGAGTGGCACTCCCGTACGACGGTCACGGCCGACCCCGCGCCGGACGGCGTGGAGGAGACCGGGACGGGCGCCCGCCGCCTCGTGTGGACGCTGGAGCTGGAGCCGCACGGCTCGGCGGAGCTGGCCCTGCGGGTCGCCGCCCGGCCGCACGGGGCGGTGCAGGACCCGGTGGTCCCGTCCTCCCCCGCCGCCGCGGGCGAGCGGCTCCTCGCCCTGGAGGGCGAGTTCATGGAGGGCGTGGCGTTCCCCATGGGCTGGCCCGAGCTGGCCGCGGCCTGTGCGCGGGGCCTGTCCGACCTGGCCGCGCTCCAGGTGCCGGCGACGGGTCCGGACGGCGAGGGCCTGCGCGTCCCCGCGGCCGGCGCCCCCTGGTTCCTCACGCTGCTGGGCCGCGACGCTCTCCTCACCTCGCTCTTCGCCCTGCCCTACCGGCCCGGGCCGGCCGCGGCCACGCTGGCCGCGCTCGCCGCGACGCAGGCGACCGAGGTCGGCACGCGGTCCGTGGCCCAGCCGGGGAAGATCGTGCACGAGGTGCGGCACGGGGAACTGGCCCACTTCGGGCAGGTGCCCTACGGGCGGTACTACGGCTCGGTCGACGCGACACCCCTCTTCCTGGTGCTGCTCGGGGCGTACGTCGAGCAGACCGGCGACGTGGCGACGGCCCAGCGCCTCGAATCCCACGCCCGCGGGGCGATCGGCTGGATGCTGGACCACGGCGGGCTCACCTCCCGCGGCTACCTCGTCTACCGCGCCGACCAGGGCGGTCTCGCCAACCAGAACTGGAAGGACTCCCCCGGCGCGATCTGCTCCGCCGACGGCAGCCGCCCCACCGGGCCGGTGATGGCGGCGGGCGCGCAGGGGTACGCGTACGACGCGCTGCGCCGCACCGCGCACCTGGCCCGCACGGTGTGGGGCGACGAGGTGTACGCGGCGCTGCTGGAGCAGGCGGCCGGGGACCTGCGCGACCGCTTCCAGCGGGACTTCTGGATGGACGACCACGCCTTCCCGGCGCTGGCGCTGGACGGCGAGGGCCGCCAGGTGGACGCGCTCGCGTCGGACGCGGGCCATCTGCTGTGGTCGGGCCTGCTCGACAAGGAGTACGGGGAACTGGTCGGCCGGCGCCTGCTGGAGCCCGACTTCTTCTCCGGCTGGGGCGTGCGCACCCTGGCCGCGGACCAGGCGGCGTACCACCCGATGTCGTACCACCGCGGTTCGGTCTGGCCGCACGACAACGCGCTGATCACGCTGGGGCTGGCGCGATACGGGCTGCACGACGAGGCCCGGACGGTGGCCCACGCGCTGGTCGACGCCGCGACGGCGACGGGCCACCGGCTGCCGGAGGTGCTCGCCGGGTACGGCCGCGACACGCATCCCGAGCCGGTGCCGTACCCGCACGCCTGCGTCCGCGAGTCCCGCTCGGCGGCGACACCGCTCGCGCTGCTGACGGCGGTGGGCGGGGCGTAGCCGTTGCGCTCCCGGGGCAGCGGCGCCGCCGCATCCTCCTCCCCTCTCGGCGGTCCGGGGTCGCACGGCCCCGGACCGCCTCACTCGTTGTGCAGTGCCTCCGCGACCGTCAGCCGAGCCGCGCCCCGTGCCGGGACGAACGCGCCCAGGACCGCGATCGCGATGCCCGCCAGGGCCGGCCCGGCCAGCACCCGGGCCTGCCAGACGTCCGTCATGTACGAGGGCAGGGCGATGTCCACCGCATCCGTCATCCGCGGCACCACCAGGTGGTAGCCCACGATGCCCAGCGGTACACCGAGCAGGGAGCCGACCGCGCCGAGCACGGCCATCGACATCACCATCATCACCGTGACCTGGCCCGGCGTCATACCGATCGACTTGAACATGCCCAGATCGCGGCGGCGGTCGCGGGTGTTGAGGACGACCGTGTTGAAGACACCGAGCGAGGCGACCACCGCCAGCATCACGGTGAGCACCACCGCGGAACCGATGATGGTCTGCACGGCGGCGTTGGGGGTGTGCACCGTGGGGCCGGTCCCGCGGTCGGCGGCCCTGACCGCGCGCGCGTAGGCGGCCGGGTCCGCCCCGTCACGGAGCCTGACGTGGTAGGCGATCGGCTTCTCCCCGGGGGACAGGGCCGTCATCGTCGACCAGTCACCCACGACCACGCGGCCGTTGTCCTGCATGGCCTCTCCGACGACGACCACCACCTCCCGGCGGTCGTTCTTCTGCAGGGTGAGGTGATCGCCGATCCGCACGCCGTACCGGCGCAGGAAGGCCGAACCGGCCACGATCTCGCCCGCCCGGTGCGTCCACCGGCCCCGGGTGAGCACACTGTCCAGCTGCGGCAGGTCGCCCCGACGGCCCTCGATCATGATGCTCTGTGCCGCGCCGGTCATGTGGACCTCGACGTCCGCCCTGGCGGTGACCTCACGCGCCCCGGGCAACGAGCGCAGCAGGGACTGCAGTTCCCGGTCGCCGTGCTCGGGCCCGATCTCCTCGCCGTTTCTGATGCTGCTCGCGTACACGGTGACCTGGAAGGCGTCCTGCCCCGCAGTCCCGAACCGGATCATCGTCGTGGCCAGGCCGGTCGCGAACGTCACCGTCGTCACCCCGAGCAGAACGGCGGCGAGCGTGAGGGCGCTGCGGCCCGGCCGGGCGAAGGGCAGGCCCACTCCCAGGCTCACCGGCCGCGGCAGCCTGCTGCTCGCCAGCCGGCGCTGGACGCCGAGCGCCCGCCCGGCGCGCGGGGCGCTGCCCGCGCTGATCGCCCGGGCCGCGGAGTGGCGGTGCGCGCGCGCCGCGGGTGCGAGCGCGGCGAGGGCGCAGACGACGGGCATGCCCAGCAGGGCCAGGGAGTTCACCCAGGGCGCGACCCCCACGTCGTGGTGGAAGACGCCCGAGTCGGGCCCGGTGAACACGAAGGCGAAGAAGGGACGCGACACGAGGTTGCCCACGGCGGTGCCGAGCGCGCACCCGGCCACCGCGGGGAGACAGACCATGGTGAGGTAGACGGCGACCACCTGTCCCGGGGTGAAGCCCAGGGCCTTGAGGATCCCGATGTGCCGGGAGCCCGAGATCACGGCGCCGCTGACCACGTTGGCCACGATGAGCACCGACACCACGACACCGAGGATCCCGAAAGCCAGCAGGTAGCCGGCGTAGGCCCGGGCCAGCCCTCCCGTGCGGTGCTTGAGGGTGAGGTACGACTGGGAGGCGGTCAGGGCGTTCTTCGGCAGCGCCCGGGTCACGGCGGCCATCCGGGCGCGCAGCCGGGCCTGCGACGACGCGTCCGTGAAGCGGAAGAGCACCTGGGTGGCGGTCGGGTGCAGGGCCGGGATCTGGCCGGGCGCGACCCAGGCGTTGGCCGAACCGCTGAGTTCGAAGGCGAACCCGACGATGGTGAGCGTCGGCCCCGAGGGCAGCCGGATCCGTTTGCCCAGGTCGTCCGCGGTCCAGTCCGGCTGACGGTTCACGACGATCTCGCCCGGCCGGGTGGCCCAGCGGCCCGCCCAGAGGTCCACGCGGTCCACCGGGCCTCCGGGTCCGGAGCGGCCCACGACCGTGATCTGGTCGCCGAGGCCGTAGTCTCCCCGCCCCCTCGTCAGATCGACCGTCGCCTGGGCGAAGGGCCCGGCGACCGCCTCCACACCGGGCTGCCTGGCTGCCCGCGCCACCTGTGCTTCCGAGACCCTTGCGGGGTCGAACTCGGCGATCACGTGCGGACCGCGTTGTCTGCCGAAGGTCTTGTCGAAGGGAGCCGAGGCCGAGTCGACCAGACCGAGCGCGACCACCATCGCCCCGGTCGAGACCAGCGTGACCAGCAGGATGACGGCCGTCTGGAGCCTGCGCCGCCGTACGGCCGCCCGCGCGGCCCGCCACACCGCGCTCATGCGGACTCCAGCGTGTGCTCGCCGGTCACCCGGCCGTCGGCGAGTTCGACCAGCCGGCTGGCGCAGCGCCGCGCGAGGTGGTCGTCGTGCGTCACCAGGACCAGCGTCTGGCCGATCTGGTTGAGGTCGAGCAGCAGGTCCATCACCTGCTCGCCGGCACGGCTGTCGAGGGCGCCGGTCGGCTCGTCGGCCAGCAGCAGGGCGGGACGGTTCATCAGCGCCCGGGCCACGGCGACGCGTTGCCGCTCGCCGCCGCTGAGCACCGCGGGATAGGCGTTCCTGCGGCCGGCGATGCCGAGTTCGTCGAAGAGTTCCAGCGCGCGGCGGCGGGCCTGCCGGGCCGGGGTGCCGGTCAGCTGCGCGGCCAGGGCGACGTTGTCCAGCGCGGACAGGTCGTCGATGAGGTTGAAGAACTGGAAGATCATGCCGATGCGGCGGCGCCGGTACAGGGCGAGGCGCTTCTCGCTCAGCTCCCCCACGTTCTCGCCGTGCACGACGACCGTGCCGTGCGTCGGACGGTCCAGGCCGGAGATCATGTTGAGCAGGGTGGACTTGCCGCACCCGGAGGGTCCCATCACCGCGACCGCCTCCCCGGCCCGGATCTCCAGCGACACGCCGTCCAGCGCCGTCGTCTCGCCGTACTCCTTGCGTACGCCGTCGAGCCGTACGACTGCTTCTTCCCTGCTGTCCTCGGTGACCATGCCCAGGACGGTAGGTGCGGACCGGAGGCCCGGGCATCCGTCCCCGGATGGCAAACCGGCCCGCGCCTCATCCCCGGGATGCAGGGCGCTGCATCCACGGGTCGATGCGGACCGGACTGCGGTCTGCGAAGGTGGCCTCGTGCGGGAGTGGGGGCCGGGCGGGCCGGTGCTGGTGCTGGGGGCGGCGTGCGCGGCCGTCGTGTGGCTGACGGCGGAGCTGGTGCGTACGCAACGCCGGTGGCGGGCGGCCGTGGGGGAACGCGGCTGGCTGCTGGAGCGGGAGCGGGAGAGCGCGGCCCGCGCCGCGGTGGCGGCCGAACGCGACCGTATCGCCCGGGAACTGCACGACATCGTCAGCCACACCGTCAGCCTCATGGTCGTGCAGGCCGGGGCCGCCCGTGAGGTGCTGGGCACCATGCCGGACGAGGCCGCGGCGGCGCTGCGTGCCGTCGAGGACGCGGGGCGTGGCGCGATGACCGATCTGCGGCACCTGCTGGGTCTGCTGGCACCCTCGCCGAACGGCGACGACGCGGACTCCGAGGGCGCGGCCGACGGAGGCGGCGGTGACGCCGCGGTGCAGCCACCGCAGCCCGGCCTCGACCGGCTGGGGACGCTCGTGGACCGGATATCGTTCGCCGGGCTGCCCGTCGAGGTGCGGATCTCCGGCGAACCGCGCCCGCTGCCCCCGGGCGTCGACGTGACCGCCTACCGCATCGTCCAGGAGGCGCTGACCAACGCGCTCCGGCACGGTGACGGCGGCAAGGCCGAGGTGACGGTGCGGTACTCGGACCACGCGTTGCGCGTGGAGGTGCTGAACACCGGCCGGAGCGTGCTGACCGGCGGTGCCCCGCCACAGCCGGCACGGGCCGTCCCGCGGCACCGGGAGGGCGCGGGCCGCGGGCTGCTGGGTCTGCGTGAGCGGGTCGCGGTGTACGGAGGAGACCTGGACGCCCGGCGGCGGCTGGGCGGCGGCTACCGGGTCCGGGCGCGCATCCCCCTGGACCGCCCGTGACGGCGCCCGGAACCGAGAGGGCTCCCCGCGTGCTCATCGCCGACGACCAGACGCTGATCCGGACCGGCTTCCGGCTGATCCTGACCGCCCGCGGCATCGAGGTGGTGGGCGAGGCGGCCGACGGTGCGGAGGCGGTGGCGGCCGCGCGCGAACTGCGGCCGGACGTCGTGCTGATGGACATCCGCATGCCGAACATGGACGGCCTGGATGCCACCCGCCGCATCCTGGAACGGCTGCCGGACTGCCGGGTACTCATCCTGACCACCTTCGACCTGGACCACTACGTGTACACGGCGCTGGCGGTCGGGGCCAGCGGCTTCCTGCTGAAGGACGTCACCCCGGACCATCTGGCGGCCGCCGTCCGGCTGGTCGACACGGGCGACGCCCTGCTGGCCCCGTCGATCACGCGACGGCTGGTGGAGCGCTTCGCCTCGGGCGGCACCCGCCCGCCGGCCGTGCACGCGGACCTGGCGGCCCTGACGCCCCGCGAGCTGGAGGTCCTGAGCCTGCTCGGCCGGGGGCTGTCCAACACGGAACTGGCCGCCGAACTGATCCTGAGCGAAGCCACGGTGAAGTCCCACGTGGCCCGGATCTTCGCCAAGCTGGCCCTCCGCGACCGCGCCCAGGCCGTCGTGCTCGCGTACGAGACCGGGTTGGTCAGGCCGGGCGACTTCGACGCGGACGGGCCCCCGGACCGGTGAGGCTCTCCCAGGGCCGTGCCACGCCTGCGCGGGGAGCCGGTTGACCTGGGATTTGCCGGGTGTTTGCCGGGTGCTGGCGCTTCGCTGTTGAACGTACGCACCCGGCTGCGCGTACGGGATGGCGGCGGGCCCGGCCTCCCCCAGCGTGGCCCGCCGCTCTCCGCCACGGGCTTCGCACGGAAGGACCCTTCGGGTTGCCTCTCAACACACGCTCACGAGACACGACGGACCAGCCCGGGGCGGCCACGGACGAGGTCCCGCCGGCGGAGCCGGAGGAGCGAGCGGCCGCCGCACCGCCGACCACCGCCGAGCCGGCGGGGACGCGTCCCGCGGAGCGGGAACCGGACACCGGGGTCGCCGTGACGGCGGCGGCGCAGGAGCCGCCGGAGCCGGCGAGCCCCGCCCCTGCGGCCGCCGAGGGAACGGCGTCTGCCGACGCCACGGCCCGGCCGGGCCCGGACGAGCCCGCCGAGCCGACGGCGAACGGCTCCGAACCGACGGCGAACGGCTCCGAACCGGCGTCCGACGAGCCGCACGGCGCGGCCGACGGAACCGAGCCCGCCGACGACGACGCCACGCCTCACCCCGACCCGGACGCCGCGCCGGCGGCCCCCGAGTCGGCCGGCGCCCCGGCCCCGCCGACCGACGACCCGCAGGGCACGGAAAGCCCGACCGACGACCCGCAGGACGCCGAGGGCTCCGTCGACGACCCGCAGGACGCCGAAAGCTCCGCCGACAGTGCCCCGGCCGACAGGACCGCCTCCCCCGACGCCGACACTGACACCGGCACCGGCACCGGCACCGCGGCCGACGACGACGCCGAGTCCCCCGCGCCGGTCACGGAGGCCGGAGCCGAACCCGCCGCCCCCACGGCCCCCGAGGCCACGAAGTCCCCGGAAGCCGAAGCGGAAGCCGGAGCGGAAGCCGAAGCCGGAGCCGGAGCCGAGCCCGCCGCGTCCGAGGCCACCGAGCCGACGGACGCCGCCGCACCCGCGGAGGCCGCGGAGGCCGCGGAGGCCGCGGACACCACCGATGTCGCCGATGTCGCCGCGGCCGGCTCCGAACGCCCGCGTCGCCGCCTGCGCGCCTGGCGTGCCCGGCATCCGGGTGCCGGGCGGGTGCTCGCCCTCACCGTCACCGTCCTCGCCGGCGTTCTCGTCGTCGTCTCGCTCGTGCTGCCCAACAGGGCCGAGAACCTCAGGCTCGCCTACTTCCTGCGCATACCGGTGGAGGCGCTCATCGGCGCCGTCGTGCTGACCGCGCTGCCACGGCGGTCGCGGCTGGTCGCGGCCTGGCTCGGCGGGATCACGCTCGGTGTGCTGACCCTCCTCAACCTGCTCGACATCGGCTTCAACCAGTACCTCGGCCGCGGCTTCAACGTCATCCTCGACTGGCCCCTCTTCAACGACGCGGAGTCCTATCTGGAGGACACGCTGGGCCACGCGGGCGCCCTCGGTGTGGTGGCCGCGGCGATCGCGATCGTCCTCCTCGTCCCCGTCCTCTCGGCGCTCGCCGTCGTCCGGGTCAGCAACGTCCTGGTCCGGAACCGGACCGCCACCACCCGCGCGGTGCTCGTCCTCAGCATGGTGTGGATGATGTGCACGGCCCTCGGCCTCCAGAACGGCGGCGTGCCGCTCGCCTCCGAGGGCACCGTCACGATGGTCAAGTACCGCACCGTCCTCCTCCGCCAGACCCTCCGCGACGAGCGGGAGTTCGCGCGGACCGCCAAGGCCGACGCCTTCGGCGCCACGCCGGGCTCGCAGCTCGTGCCCGATCTGCGCGGCAAGGACATGATCTTCACGTTCATCGAGAGCTACGGCCGCAGTGCGATCGAGGACCCGGTCATGGCACCCGGCGTCGACAGGACCCTCAAGGACAGCACCGCCGCGCTCGCCGGGGCGGGGTTCCACGCCAAGAGCGGCTGGCTGACCTCGGCGACGTACGGCGGCGGCAGCTGGCTCGGCCACTCCACGTTCCTGTCGGGCCTGTGGGTCGACAACCAGAACCGCTACCGCACCGTGACCGCCGGCGACCACCTCACCCTCACCAAGGCGTTCGCGAAGACGGGTGCCTGGGACACCGTCGGCGTGATGCCCGGTGTGCAGAAGGGCTGGCCTGAGCAGAAGTTCTACGGTCTGGACAAGGTCTACAACGCCTTCCAGGTGGGCTACAAGGGCCCGAAGTTCAGCTGGTCGACGATGCCCGACCAGTACGCCTTGGAGGCGTTCCAGCGCCTTGAGCACAGCAAGAAGCGCGACAAGCCGCTGATGTCGGAGATCATCCTGACCTCCAGCCACCAGCCCTGGGCCCCCATCCCCAAGATGGTCGGCTGGGATCAGCTGGGCGACGGCTCGGTCTTCGACGCCATCGAGAAGGCGGGCAACAACCCCGCGGACATCATCACCGACTCCGCCCGCTCGAAGGAGGAGTACGGCAAGTCCGTCCAGTACTCGCTGACCGCCCTGACCCAGTGGCTCGAGCGTTACGGCAACGACAACACGGTGCTCGTCTTCCTCGGCGACCACCAGCCGATCGCCCGGGTCAGCGGCAACCACGCCAGCCGTGACGTGCCCTGCGCGATCGTCGCCAAGGACCCGAAGGTGCTCGACAAGATCGCCGGCTGGGGGTGGACGGACGGCCTGCGGCCCGCGCACAACGCCCCGGTGTGGAAGATGAGTTCGTTCCGTGACCGCTTCCTGACGGCGTACGGCTCCACCCCGCACCCGTCCAAGCGCTGACCCGCGCGGGGTCAGCCGCCGGAGGTGTCCAGTTCCGCGTCCTCGCCGACCCCCGCGCAGTCGTAGGGGTCCCTCAGCCAGCCGTCCGGCAGCACCACCCGGTTGTTGCCGGACGTACGGCCGCGGGGCCCGTCGGCGCCGGACGGCCAGGGCTGGTCGAGGTCCAACCGGTCGAGCCCGGAGCGCAGTTCCTCCAGCGAGGAGGTGACCGCGAGCCGCTTGCGCATCTCCGAGCCGACCGCGAAGCCCTTGAGGTACCAGGCCACGTGCTTGCGGAAGTCGATCACGCCGCGCGACTCGTCGCCGATCCACTCGCCGAGCAGCGTGGCGTGCCGGACCATGACGTCGGCGACCTCGCGCAGCGCCGGACGCACGAGGTCCCCGGTCCGCCCCTCGAAGGCCGCCACCAGGTCAGCGAACAGCCACGGCCGGCCCAGGCACCCGCGGCCGACCACGACGCCGTCACAGCCCGTCTCGCGCACCATCCGCAGGGCGTCCTCGGCCGACCAGATGTCGCCGTTGCCGAGCACCGGGATCTCCGGCACGTGCTCCTTCAGCCGTGCGACGGCGTCCCAGTCCGCCGTGCCGCCGTAGTGCTGGGCGGTCGTGCGGCCGTGCAGCGCGATGGCCGCCACCCCCTCCTCGACGGCGATCCGGCCGGCGTCCAGGTAGGTGAGGTGGTCGTCGTCGATGCCCTTGCGCATCTTCATCGTGACCGGGAGGTCGCCGGCGCCGCCGACGGCCTCGTGCAGGATCGCCCGCAGCAGGTTCCGCTTGTACGGGAGGGCGGACCCGCCGCCCTTGCGGGTCACCTTGGGCACCGGGCAGCCGAAGTTCAGGTCGATGTGGTCGGCCAGGTCCTCCTCGGCGATCATGCGGACGGCCTTGCCGACGGTCGCCGGGTCCACGCCGTACAGCTGGATGGAGCGCGGCTGCTCGCTCTCGTCGAACCTGATCAGCTGCATGGTCTTCTCGTTGCGCTCGACCAGCGCCCGGGTCGTGATCATCTCGCTGACGAACAGCCCCTTGCCCCCGCTGAACTCTCGGCACAGCGTGCGGAAGGGCGCGTTGGTGATCCCGGCCATGGGCGCGAGCACGACGGGCGGCTGGACGGTGTGCGGACCGATCTGCAGCGTCGGGGTCATCGAGGGCGTGGGCATTGCTCCATTGTCACGCACGCCGGGGGACCCGGGTCACGCACGCTCGGGGTACCCGGTGGACGTGACCGTGCATGGGTAATTAGTTAGACGCACTATTCAAATCGGCGTACGATGACGACCATGTCCGAGCTCAGCCACCGCCGGCGCCTGCTGGTGCTCGCGATCTGCTGCATGAGCCTGCTGATCGTGAGTCTCGACATCACCGTCCTGAACGTCGCGCTCCCCTCGATGCAGAAGGAGCTGCACGCCACCGTGGCGGGCCTGCAGTGGACGATCGACGGGTACACCGTGGTCCTGGCCGCACTGCTGATGCTCGCGGGTTCCACGGCCGACCGGATCGGCCGCAAGCGCGTCTTCATGGCGGGCCTGGTCGTCTTCAGTGCCGGCTCGCTGCTGTGCTCGCTCGCCCCTGACCTGAACCTGCTCGTGCTGTTCCGCATGGTGCAGGCGGTCGGCGGTTCGATGCTCAACCCGGTCGCGATGTCGATCATCACCAACACCTTCACGCATCCGCGGGAGCGGGCCCGCGCGATCGGCGTGTGGGGTGCCGTGGTCGGGATATCCATGGCCGGGGGCCCGCTGGTCGGCGGGCTGCTGGTGGAGTCCGTGGGCTGGCGCTCGATCTTCTGGCTCAATCTGCCGGTCGGGCTGGCCGCCCTGCTGCTCACCCTCCGCTACGTCCCCGAGTCCCGCGCCCCCCGGGCCCGCCGCCCCGACCCGGTCGGCCAGTTGCTGGTGGTCGCCCTGTTCGGCTCCCTGACCTACGCG
The DNA here is from genome assembly GCF_042869095.1 of Streptomyces sp. NPDC007264. Lineage (NCBI taxonomy): Bacteria > Bacillati > Actinomycetota > Actinomycetes > Kitasatosporales > Streptomycetaceae > Streptomyces > Streptomyces sp. NPDC007264. Next base: position 13,088 of record NZ_JBIAFD010000004.1, on the reverse strand, counting down.
ATCATCGAGGCGCCGAACGCCGGCCCCGCCACGGTCCTGCTCTTCGCGGGCATCGCGCTCATGGCCCTGCTCGGCCTGCTGTGCTACGAGCCCCGTCGCGCCGAACCCCTGATCGACCTGCGCTTCTTCCGGTCGGCCCCGTTCAGCGGCGCCACGGTGATCGCGATCTGCGGCTTCGCGGCCCTCGGCGGCTTCCTGTTCCTGTCCACGCTCTACCTGCAGAGCGTGCGCGGTCTGGACGCCCTGCACGCGGGTCTGTGGATGCTCCCGATGGCGACCCCGACCTTCCTGTGCGCGCCCTTGTCCGGCCGCCTGGTCGGCACCCGCGGCCCCCGCCTGCCGCTGCTGATCGCCGGCTGCGCGATGACCGCGAGCGCCGTGCTGTTCGCGGCCTTCGAGGCGGAGACGTCGGACGCCACGCTGGCCCTCGGATACGTCCTGTTCGGCGTCGGCTTCGGCTTCCTCAACGCACCCGTCACCAACACCGCCGTCTCCGGCATGCCCCGCGCCCAGGCCGGTGTCGCCGCCGCCGTCGCCTCCACCAGCCGCCAGCTCGGCCAGACCCTCGGTGTCGCGGTGGTCGGCGCCGTGCTGGCCTCGGGCGTGGGCTCGTCGCCCTACCGCGACGCCTTCGTCCCCGCCGCCCGCCACGGCTGGTGGATCCTCACCGCCTGCGGTCTCGCCGTGCTGTCCCTGGGCGCACTGACGACGGGCCGCTGGGGCCGCCGGACGGCCGAGCGCACGGCGGAGCGGCTGGAGGAGGCGGAGGTGCGGCAGGCGGCGGGCATCGGCACACCTGGTTAGCCGCGCCGCACCGCCCGGGGGCGCCCGTCGGTCCGCTCAGGTCCCCTGCCGCTCAGGCCCCTCGCCGCTCCAGCGCGATCGTGTGCAGCTTCTCCAGCTTCTCCCGCGAGTCCTCGTCCGCCGGCGCGTACGTCACCATCCGCGCCCCGTTGTGCGGCCCCAGCCACAGATCCGTGTGGTCCACCGCCAGCGTCCCGACATGGGCGTTGCGGAACTCCTTGCGCTTGCTGCGGGAGCTCACCACCTCGTGCCGCTCCCATGCCGCACGGAACTCCGCCGACTCGGTGGTCAGCCGCTCGAGCAGCATCTTCCAGGCGGGTTCGGCCAGATGGTCGGCCATCGAGGCGCGGAACTTGGCGGCCATCAGCCGCATCGTCTCCTCCAGCTGCACGATCGCCGTCCGCCAGTCGGGGTTCGTGCAGCACAGCAGCATGACGTTGCGGTCCTCCGGCGGCACGGCGTCCAGGTCGCCCAGCAGCAGCCCGTAGGTGCGGTTGTAGGCGATGATGTCGTACCGGCTGTTCTGGATGCAGGCGGGGATCGGCTCCAGCTGGTCCAGGAGGATGCGCTGGGCCTTGGTGGCCGAGGGGCAGTTCGTGCCGGGCACGGGGTCGACGGCCCCGGCGAGGTTGAACAGGTGCGCCCGCTCGCTGGAGTCCAGCAGCAGGGTGCGGGCGAGGGCGTCGAGGACCTGTACGGAGACCTGGATGTCCCGCGCCTGTTCCAGCCAGGTGTACCACGTCACGCCGACCGCGGAGAGCTGTGCGACCTCCTCGCGTCGCAGCCCCGGAGTGCGGCGGCGCCGGCCACGGGGCAGCCCGACCTGCTCGGGCGTGATGTGCTCGCGGCGGTGCCGCAGGAACGCGGCCAGTTCGTGCCGCCGGATCTCGGACGCCCGCGTCCCGGGGCCGTCCGCGTCCCGGGGCTCCCGTGCCGTCGCCGTCTCCTGCACCATGGTCGCCATGCCCCCCAGCCTGCCGCCTGCCGGAACCTGTTTCCAGGTAGTGCTTGTACCAGGATAAAGACACTCTGGTACCACGCTGGGAACCGTCGGAGGCTCGAGTGCGTGACCGAGACTCTCACTTCCCGTACCGTCCGCTCCCCGGTGGCCGCACCGCAGTTGGGCGGGCTCGGACTCTTCACGGTGCTGCTCGCGGCGGCACTGCCCCTCATCGACTTCTTCATCGTCAACGTCGCCCTGCCGACGATGGGCAGGGACCTGCACGCGAGCGAGGCCGTCCTCGAACTCGTCGTCGCCGGGTACGGGCTCTCGTACGCCGTCCTGCTCGTGCTCGGCGGCCGGCTGGGCGACCTCTTCGGCCGGCGCACGTTCTTCCTCGGCGGGATGGCGGCCTTCGGGCTGACCTCGCTGGCGTGCGGGCTCGCCCCGAACGCCTGGACGCTGGTGGCGGCGCGCGTGGCCCAGGGTGCGGCGGCCGCGGCGATGCTGCCGCAGGTGCTCGCCACCATCCAGGCGGCGACGGGCGGACAGCGCCGCGCCCGGGCCATGGGCCTGTACGGCGCGACGGCCGGGCTGTCGATGGTGGCCGGGCAGATCCTCGGCGGCGTGCTGGTGGCCGCGGACGTCCTGGGCACCGGCTGGCGCTCGGTGTTCCTCGTCAACGTGCCGGTGGTGCTCGTCGGCCTGGTCCTGGCCGCGCGCGCCGTGCCGGAGACCCGCTCCCCCCGCCCGGAGCCGGTGGACGCGCCCGGCACGGTCCTGCTCGCCGCCTCCCTGCTGACCCTGCTCGCGCCGCTGACCGAGGGCCGGGCGGCGGGCTGGCCGTGGTGGACCTGGCTGTCGCTCGCCGCATTCCCGTTCGCGGCATGGGCGTTCTACGCGGTGGAGCGGCGCGCGGACCGGGAGGGGCGTACGCCGCTGGTGCCGCCGAGCCTGTTCGCACTGGTGTCGCTGCGCCGCGGCCTGGTGATGGTGGTGCCGTTCTCCATCGGCTTCAGCGGCTTCATGTTCGTCATCGCCGTGGCGTTGCAGCGTGGTGCCGGAAGGGGGCCGGTGGCGGCGGGGCTGGCGCTGGCGCCCATGGCGATCGTCTTCTTCGCCGTCTCGCTGTGCGGGCCGCGCCTGATCGCCCGCCACGGCACCCGGGTGGTGACCGCCGGCGGCCTGATCCAGGCGGTCGGAGTGGCGCTGATCGCGCTGGCCGCGTGGCGGGCGTGGCCGGACCTGGGCGTGGTGGAACTGCTGCCGGGCGCGGCGGTGGCCGGGGCGGGCCAGGCGCTGCAACTTCCCGTCCTCTTCCGGATCATCCTCTCCGAGGTTCCGCCGGCCCGGGCGGGCGTCGGGAGCGGAGTCATGATCACCATCCAGCAGTCGGCGCTGGCGCTGGGTGTGGCGACGCTCGGCTCGCTCTTCCTGGCGCTGGTGCCCGGCACGGGCATGCGGGACGCGCTGCTCGTCACGCTCCTGGCCCAGTTGGCGGGAGTGGCCGTGACGACGGCGCTGAGCCTGCGGCTGCCGCGCGCGGTCGGCTGAGCGGCGCGGGAAGCGGCGCGGACGCGTGCCGCACTTCCCCGAGACCGCTCGCCGCGGGCCCGAGCCCCCGCCCGGCACGACGCGGGACCACCGGACGCTGGGCGCTGGGCGCTGGGCGCTGGGCGCTGGGCGCTGGGCGCTGGGCGCTGGGCGCTGGGCGCCGGACGCCGGACGCCGGACGCCGGACGCCGGACGCCGAAACCAGGAGCCAGAGCCGGGCGCCGGACACCGGGCGCCGGACGCCGAAACCAGGAGCCAGAGCCGGACGCCGGACGCCGGACGCCGAAACCAGGAGCCGGAGCCGGGCGCCGGACACCGCACGCCGGGAGCCGAGCACCGGAAATCGGGCGCCGAGCACGGCACACGGCGCCCGATCCGCCGACTCGTCGCCGCGGAACGCCCTGTTGATCTTCCCGTTGCTGCACACTCCTTGCTGCGCGAGCGGACGGGTACTGCCTGGAGGCGTCATGCCGCAGATCGACAGGAGCAAGGTCAGCCGACGGGACCGGCAGGGGCGCGAACACGTCGTGCGGGTGCAGCGGACCGGCGCGCAGCGCACGATCAGCTGCGACACGTGCGGCTGGTCCCGGAGCACCCAGTTCCTGCCCTGGCTGAAGGCCGAGGAACACCTCGCGGAGGCCCATCAGGCCACGGTGGAACCGGCGGACGACAAGGGCTGAGCCCGGGCGGCCCCTCCGGTCCGCCGCGCCCGGGACGGGCGGGTCGCCCCGGACGGCGAACGCCGGGTGGGCCGGATCTGCTCCGGCTCACCCGGCGTTCGAGCACCGGCGTCCGCGCGAGACGGCCCCGCGAGACGACTAGCAGCCGACGAGGCGGCCCGCGAGGTAGCCCTCGATCTGGTCGAGGGACACCCGCTCCTGCTTCATCGAGTCACGCTCGCGCACCGTCACCGCGTTGTCGTCCAGCGTGTCGAAGTCGACGGTCACGCAGTACGGCGTGCCGATCTCGTCCTGACGGCGGTAGCGGCGGCCGATGGCGCCCGCGTCGTCGAACTCGATGTTCCAGTGCCCGCGCAGGGCCTGGGCCAGGCCCTTGGCCTTCGGGGACAGCTCGGGGTTGCGCGACAGCGGGAGCACCGCCACCTTCACCGGCGCCAGACGGTGGTCCAGGCGCAGCACCGTGCGCTTCTCCATCTTGCCCTTGGCGTTCGGCGCCTCGTCCTCGACGTACGCGTCCAGGAGGAACGCCAGCATCGTGCGGCCGACGCCCGCCGCCGGCTCGATGACGAACGGCGTCCAGCGCTCGCCCGCCTCCTGGTCGAAGTAGGACAGGTCCTGGCCGGAGGCCTTGGAGTGCGCGGAGAGGTCGTAGTCGGTGCGGTTGGCGACGCCCTCCAGCTCGCCCCACTCCGAGCCGCCGAACTGGAAGCGGTACTCGATGTCGGCCGTGCGCTTGGAGTAGTGGGAGAGCTTCTCCTTCGGGTGCTCGTACCAGCGCATGTTCTCCTCGCGCAGGCCGAGGCCCGTGTACCAGTTCCAGCGCTCCTGCATCCAGTACTCCTGCCACTTCTCGTCCTCGCCCGGCTTGACGAAGAACTCCATCTCCATCTGCTCGAACTCGCGGGTGCGGAAGATGAAGTTGCCCGGCGTGATCTCGTTGCGGAACGACTTGCCCATCTGCGCGATGCCGAACGGCGGCTTGCGGCGCGAGGTCTGCTGGGTCTGGAGGAAGTTGGTGAAGATGCCCTGCGCGGTCTCGGGGCGCAGGTAGGCCACGGAACCGCTGTCCTGCGTCGGGCCGAGGTGGGTGGAGAGCAGACCCGAGAACTGCTTGGGCTCGGTGAACTGGCCCTTGGTACCGCAGTTGGGGCAGTTGACGTCCGCGAGGCCGCCGAGCGGGAGGCGGCCGTGCTTGGCCTCGTACGCCTCCTCGAGGTGGTCCGCGCGGAAACGCTTGTGACAGGAGGTGCACTCGGTGAGCGGGTCGGTGAAGGTGGCGACGTGGCCGGAGGCGACCCAGACCTCGGTCGCCAGGATCACCGACGAGTCGATACCGACGACGTCCTCGCGTGACGTCACCATGTAGCGCCACCACTGGCGCTTGATGTTCTCCTTGAGCTCGACACCCAGAGGTCCGTAGTCCCAGGCGGCCCGCTGACCGCCGTAGATCTCGCTGCAGGGGAATACGAAGCCACGGCGCTTGCTCAGGTTGACGATGGTGTCGATCTTGTCGGCGGCCACGGTGCTCTCTTCATTACGACGACGGGCGACGAAGCGACTGCTTCAGAGCATTGCTTCAGAGCGAATGCTTCAGGTTACCGGCGGGGGCTCCCCTCCAATCAAATCGGTCGGCACCGGAAGCCGGTACCCGGGCCCGAGGAGTCCTCGACCCCGAGGCTTGTTGACAACGGTTTCCATATTTGTTGAAAATGACTGTCATGAACGCACGCCGACGCCTCATACCCGGGGCCGCCCTCGCCGGGATCACCGCCCTGACCCTCGCAGCGACCTCCGCCTGCTCCTCCGCCGGCGCCGCGGGCGGCGACACGGGCAAGTTCGACGTCGTCGCGTCGTTCTACCCGATGGCCTTCCTCGCCGAGCGGATCGGCGGGACGTACGTCCACGTCACCAGTCTCACCCAGCCCGGACAGGAACCGCACGACCTCGAGATCAGCGCCCGGCAGACCGCGCAGCTCGAGGAGTCCGACGCGGTGCTCTACCTCAAGGGCCTCCAGCCCTCCATCGACGACGCGGTGGCCCAGTCCGGGATCGGGACGAAGATCGACGCCGCCTCCCTGACCAGCCTGGAGAACCACGGCAACGAGGTCGGCGGGCACGCCGCCGCCCACGACGACGGCACGAGCGAAGAGAGCGGCGGCAAGGACCCGCACATCTGGCTCGACCCGGTGCGCTACGCCGAGGTCGCCAAGGGCGTCGGCAAGGCGTTCGAGAAGGCGGACCCGGACCACGCGGACACCTACCGGAAGAACACCGACGCGCTGGTCAAGAGGCTCGGCGGCCTCGACACGCAGTTCACCGAGGGCCTGCGGAACACCCGCACCAAGGTCTTCATCACCACCCACGCCGCCTTCGGCTACCTCGCCGAGCGCTACGGCCTCACCGAGGAGGCCATCAGCGGCCTGGACCCGGAGGCCGAGCCGAGTGCCGCCCGGGTCAAGGACCTTGAGAAGATGGCGCGCGCCGACGGCGTCTCCACGGTCTTCTACGAGACGCTCGTCAGCGACAGGACCGCGAAGACCATCGCCAAGGACGCACGCCTGACGACGGACGTCCTCGACCCGATCGAGGGCATCACCGCCAAGTCCCGCGGCCGCGACTACTTCCAGGTCATGGAGTCCAACCTGAACGCCCTGCGGAAGGCCCTGGGAACCAAGTGATCGTTACGGAGGACGCGATGGGCGAGTCCGTCATATCCCTGCGCGGCGTACGCGCCGACCTGGGCGCGCGCCCCGTCCTGCGCGGCATCGACCTCACCGTGCGCCGCGGTGAGGTCGTCGCGCTGCTCGGCGCGAACGGCTCGGGCAAGTCGACCGCCGTGCGCAGCGTCATCGGCCAGGTGCAGACCCACGCCGGGGAGATCGAACTGTTCGGCACGCCGCGGCGCCGCTTCCGCGACTGGCACCGCATCGGATACGTACCGCAGCGCACGACCGCCGCGGGCGGCGTGCCCGCCACGGTGACCGAGGTGGTCTCCTCCGGCCGGCTCTCCCGCGCCCGCCTCGGCATCCTGCGCAGGGCCGACCACGAGGCCGTACGGCGGGCGCTGGAACTCGTCGGCATGGAGCACCGGGCCAGGGACTCCGTGAACGCGCTCTCCGGCGGCCAGCACCAGCGCGTGCTGATCGCCCGCGCGCTCGCCTGCGAACCCGAGCTGCTGATCATGGACGAGCCGATGGCGGGTGTCGACCTGGCCAGCCAGGAGGTGCTCGCCCGGACCCTGCGGAGCCAGGTGGCGGCCGGCACGACCGTCCTGCTGGTGCTGCACGAGCTGGGCCCCCTGGAGCCGCTCATCGACCGGGCGGTCGTGCTGCGCGACGGCTGCGTGCTGCACGACGGGCCGCCGCCCAAGGCCGTGGGCCAGCACGCGCTGCCCGGCCACGACCATGTGCACCCGCACACCACGGCGGGCGCCGAACCGACGCGCACGGGACTGCTGAGCTGATGGAACTCCTGAACTACGCCTTCATGCAGCGGGCCCTGCTCGCCGCCGTCCTGGTCGGCATCACCGCGCCGGCCGTCGGCATCTACCTCGTACAGCGCCGCCAGGCCCTGATGGGCGACGGCATCGGCCATGTGGCGATGACCGGCGTCGGGCTGGGCTTCCTGCTGTCGGCGTCACCGGTGTGGATGGCGACCGCCGTCTCGGTGCTCGGCGCGGTCCTGATGGAGCTGATCCGCTGGTACGGCAGGACCCGCGGCGACATCGCGCTCGCCATGCTCTTCTACGGCGGCATGGCGGGCGGTGTGATGTTCATCAACCTCGCGCCGGGCGGCTCCAACGCGAACCTGACGTCGTACCTCTTCGGATCGCTGTCGACGGTCTCCCCCTCGGACGTCGTGGCGATCTGCCTGCTGGCGGCGTTCGTGGTCCTGGTGACCGTCGGACTGCGCCGCCAGCTCTTCGCGGTCAGCCACGACGAGGAGTTCGCGCGGGTGACCGGCCTGCCGGTGCGGGCGCTGAACCTGCTGACGGCGGTCACGGCGGCGGTGACGGTGACCGTCGCGATGCGGGTGGTCGGTCTGCTGCTGGTGTCCGCTCTGATGGTGGTCCCGGTGGCGGCGGCGCAGCAGCTGGGCCGCAGCTTCGCCGCGACCTTCGCCCTCGCGGTCGCCATCGGGGTGACCGTGACCATCGGCGGCACGATCACGTCGTACTACCAGGACGTGCCGCCCGGTGCGACGATCGTGCTGCTGACGATCGCCGCGTTCATCGCGCTCACCGCGCTGGCGACGCCGCTCGCCCGGCGGCGCGCGCGGGCACTGGCCGCCGCGCAGACGGCCGGGGACCCCGTGGAGTGTGCGATCCCGGCCGGCCGGGAGGCCGCCGACGGGGTCGGAGTCTGACCCCGCAGCGGCCGGGCTGGCACAATGGCCCGGCAAGGCGCAGACGTGAGCCGTGGGAGAGCCGAAGGGGCTCGCGGGTGCCGGGAGGGCCCTTGGGGCCTCCGCGCGCTCGCGCTCTCGACACCGGCTCACAGCGCCCACAGGCGAGCGAGCCAGCACGAAGGAGGCAACGGTGACGACCGCCGGCCCGCCCGTACGGGGACGATCCACCCGCCAGCGCGCCGCCGTGGCGGCGGCGCTCGACGAGGTGGACGAGTTCCGCAGCGCGCAGGAACTCCACGACATGCTCAAGCACAAGGGCGACTCCGTCGGCCTCACCACCGTCTACCGCACCCTGCAGTCCCTCGCCGACGCCGGTGAGGTCGACGTGCTGCGCACGTCCGACGGTGAGTCGGTGTACCGCCGCTGCTCGACGGGCGAGCACCACCACCACCTGGTCTGCCGCGTCTGCGGCAAGGCGGTCGAGGTCGAGGGCCCGGCGGTGGAGAAGTGGGCCGAGGCGATCGCGGCCGAGCACGGCTACGTCAACGTGGCGCACACGGTGGAGATCTTCGGCACGTGCGCGGCCTGCGCGAGCGCCACGACCGAGGGCTGACGCCCGGCAGGGCGTGCGCCGTCGGCGTGCGACGGCGCACTCCGGGTCATTCCTGCTTGCCCTCCATGGCCGGCAGTTCCTCGTTCGGGATCGCCCCGCCGAAGCGGCGGTCGCGGGAGGCGAACTCCAGGCACGCCCGCCACAGGTCGCGCCGGTCGAAGTCCGGCCACAGCACGTCCTGGAACACCATCTCGGCGTAGGCGCTCTGCCAGAGCAGGTAGTTGGAGGTGCGCTGCTCGCCGCTCGGCCGCAGGAACAGGTCCACGTCCGGCATGTCCGGGTAGTACAGGTACTTCGCGAGGATCTTCTCCGTGACCTTCGACGGGTCGAGCCTGCCCGCCTTCACGTCCTGCGCGAGGGCCTGCGCCGCGTCGGCGATCTCGGCACGGCCGCCGTAGTTCATGCAGAAGTACAGCGTGAGCAGGTCGTTGCCCTTGGTCTGCTCCTGGGCGACCTGGAGCTCCTTGGCCACCGACTTCCACAGCCTGGGCATCCGGCCCACCCAGCGCACCCGGATGCCGAGCCCGTCGAGCTGGTCGCGGGTCCTGCGGATGAAGTCACGGTTGAAGTTCATCAGGAAGCGCACCTCGTCCGGCGAGCGCTTCCAGTTCTCCGTGGAGAACGCGTACAGGGAGATGTTCCGCACGCCGATCTCGACCGCGCCCTGCAGCACGTCCAGCACGCGCTCGGCGCCGACCTTGTGCCCCTCCGTGCGCGGCAGGCCGCGCTCCTTGGCCCAGCGGCCGTTGCCGTCCATGACGATCGCCACGTGGTTCGGCACCAGCTCGCCGGGCAGCTTCGGCGGGCGGGCCCCGGACGGGTGCGGCTCCGGCGTCTTGTACTCGCGGCGCTGGCGCCCCAGGAACCCGCGTACGGCCATGTGCTTCTCGTCTCCCTCGATCTGCTGCTGTTCTGCTGTTCCGCCTACTGTTCCACGTACCGGAGCGAGCGCAGTCCGCGCTCCAGGTGCCAGTGGAGATACGCCGACACCAGTCCGCTGCCCTCCCGGACGTGCCGCGGCTCGCACGCGTCCGCGGTCTCCCAGTCTCCGGTGAGCAGCGCGCCGAGCAGTTCGAGGGCCTGCGGCGAGGGCACGACGCTGCCGGGCACCCGGCAGTCGCCGCAGACGGCCCCGCCGGACGCCACGGAGAAGAAGCGGTTCGGGCCGGGTATGCCGCACTTCGCGCAGTCGCCGAAGCTGGGCGCGTAGCCGTTGACGGCGAGGGAGCGCAGCAGGAAGGCGTCCAGCACCAGGTGCGGCGCGTGCTCGCCCCGGGCGAGGGTGCGCAGTCCGCCGACCAGCAGCAGGTACTGCTGCACCGCGGGCTCCCCCTCGTGGTCGGTGAACCGCTCGGCGGTCTCCAGCATCGCCGTACCGGCCGTGTAGCGCGCGTAGTCGGTCACGATGCCGCCGCCGTAGGGGGCGATGGTCTCGCTCTGTGTGCACAGGGGCAGCCCGCGTCCCACCAGCTCGCTCCCCCGCGCGAAGAACTGCACGTCCACATGGGAGAAGGGCTCCAGCCGGGCCCCGAACTTCGACTTGGTCCGCCGCACCCCGCGGGCCACGGCGCGTACGCGTCCGTGACCGCGCGTGAGCAGGGTGATGATCCGGTCCGCCTCGCCCAGCTTCTGGGTGCGCAGCACGATGCCGTCGTCGCGGAACAGACTCATGGGGCCCATTCTGCCCTCCTGCGCGCCCGGCCGGCGGGCGAGCCGAAGACCACCGTATGGACATATCGGTGATATCGATGTTTTTCATGACCCGAGCCCACGCCCGCCCCGGTCCGCCCGCCGCCCCGTCACCGGCCGCCGCGGCGGCCGCCGTACCGGATCCCCGCGCGTGGCGCATGCTCGCCGTCGCGCTGAGCGCCACCTTCATGGCGAGCTTCGACCTCTTCGTGGTCAACATCGCCGCGGCGGCGCTCCGCACCGATCTGCGCATGAGCGACGCGGCGCTGGAACTCGTCGTCGCCGGGTACGGGTTCGCGTACGCGGCGGGCCTGGTGACCGGGGGCAGGCTCGGCGACCGGTACGGGTACCGGCGGATGTTCGTCACCGGACTGTCCGCCTTCACGGTGACCTCGTTGCTGTGCGGGCTCGCCCAGTCCCCCGCCCAACTGATCGCCGCGCGGCTGGCGCAGGGCCTCGCGGCCGCCGTCATGGTGCCCCAGGTGCTCTCGCTGGTCACGACCCACTTCCCGGCCGCGCACCGGGGCCGGGCCACCGCGTGGTACGGCGCCGTCAACGGGATCGGCGCGGTCACCGGGCAGTTGCTCGGCGGACTGCTGCTGGAAGCGGACGTCCTCGGGCTGGGCTGGCGCACCGTCTTCCTGGTGAACGTGCCGGTCGGCCTGATCGCCGCCGGGTTCGCCCTCCTCGTACTGCCGCCGCCCGCACGGGACCGGACGGACCGGCGGTTCGACCCGCTGGGCGCGGTCGGCGTCACGCTCACGCTGGCCCTGGTCCTGGCGCCGCTCTCACTGGGCCGCCAGGAGGGCTGGCCGGTGTGGACCTGGGTCTGCCCGGCCGCCGCCATCCCCGCCGGACGGCTGACACTGCGCTGGCAGCGGACCCTGCGGGAGCGCGGCGGCGACCCCGTGGTGCATCCCGGGCTGCTCGGCAACCGCCCGTTCACGACCGTGCTCCTCGCGATCGGCCTCTTCCAGTCCTACTTCGGCGCCTACCTGTTCACCCTCGCCCTCCTCCTGCAGGGCGGGCTCGGCGCCCGCCCCGTCACGGCGGCCGTGGTCTTCGTCCCCCAGGCCGTGCTGTTCAGCACCGCCTCGCTGCTCAGCGGACGACTGACGGCCCGGTACGGGACGGCCGTGCCCGCCACCGGGGCCGCACTGATCATCACCGGTCTGACCGCCCTCGCCGCGCACCTCGTCGTCGCCGGGCACGACGTCACCGGCCCCGCCCTGATGCCGGCGCTCGCCCTCATCGGCCTCGGCAACGGCCTCCTGCTGCCGCCGCTGATCGGCTTCGCGCTGGCCCGGGTCGACCCGCCGGAGGCGGGGTCCGCCTCCGGCACGCTCAGCACCACTCAGCAGTTCGCCAGTTCCCTGGGGGTCACCGTGTTCGGCATGCTCTTCTTCGCCACCGCCGGCCCCGACCTGCGCTCGGCCGGCACGGGGATGGTGACCGTCACGGCCGTGTTCGTCACCCTGATCGCGACGGTCGCTTCCCTGCTGCGGGCCGTCGCCCGCCACCGCGCCGGCTGAGACCGGGGAAGCCCGCCCGGAAAGAGCGCGTTCACGGCACCTCGCCCCGACTGCGGGCGTTGGCGTAGGCGGTCGCCGCGCTCAGGCGCTCCGCCGGGGTCGCGATGCGTACCGCCCCCGGCTCCGCGTCCCACTCCCTGCCCCCGCCGTACGGTCTCAGCTGCACGTACGGCCCCTCGTAGCCCATCACCACGCCCACCCGTCCGGTACGGACGTCGACGGCGTACGACCCGATCGGCGGCCTCATCACACCTCCGCGACCCGCTCGGTGCGCAGGGCCGCCGCGAGACGGGCGGCGACGTCGACGGAACAGCCGCCCAGTTCCACCAGCGGACAGGGCACCTCACGCGCAAGGCTCGCCGGGTCGAGCCGGAGCGACGGCAGCAGGATTCCGGCGCTCGCGAGCGCCGCCCGCAATTCCTCCACGATGCCCTCCGCCTCTTCGACGCAATGTGCCGCAGACATGTGCTCCCCTTCCTTTCCAGGTTTTACGCTTCGCATCTCCATGGTGACGCTCTGCATCTACACTTCGGCAGATGTTCACGCACTACAGGTGAGCGGCAGTAAGGGGGCGTTGCGCTATGGCCAACGGTTCGCGCCAAGCGGCGTGGGAGTTCTTCGGCGCGGAGCTGAAACGGCGGCGGGAGAACACAGGATTGACGCAAGTGGAGCTGGGCACCCGGGTTTTCGTCTCCGGCGGCTACATCGGTCAATTCGAACAGGCAATCAGAAAACCTCAGTTGGACGTGGCCCAGCGGATCGACGACGTCCTGCAAACCGAGGGTTTTTTCGAGCGCACGTGGCGACAGCTGATCGACGACAAGCGGTATGCGGATTACTCAGGTTGAATGCGCGATGTCCGGGGTGGTGACGGGGTGTGATCCCTGCGGTACGACGGTCTCATGCGGTACGCGCAAGGGGGCGGGCTG
>NZ_JBIAFD010000003.1:0-489423 GCF_042869095.1 Streptomyces sp. NPDC007264 | reverse complement strand
GAGAGCTACGAGGCCGGACTGCACCTGTGTGGTGCGATGCTCTGGCTCCGAAGCATCGCACCACACTCTTGATCCGAACTCCAGACAGGACCTAGTGCCCCAACAGGTAACGTTCGCCCCGTCGCGGCGCCCGGCACGCTCCCCCAAGCTCTTCGAGCAGGGGGGACCCCCACTCGCCGCACCGGGCACAAGCCCACGTACATCCAGTACGAGGACTTGCACCCGGCACACCGAGAGCACGCGCCGAACGCCGCTCCTTGACGGGCAAACGTTGCCTGCCGGGGCACTAGCCGTGCCCCCCGCCCGCGGCCTCGCCGACCGCCTGGCCGCACTCGACGACGCCGGGTGGGAGACACTTCGACTCGGCCCCGGCTGGACCGAAGGCGTCGCACGGGCCGAGGAGGAGGTACGTACCCCATGAGCCAGACCGTCGACCGGGCGCTGAGCATCCTGCCGCTGCTCGCCGAGGGACCCGCCGATCTCGGACAGGTCGCCGACCGGCTCGGCGTGCACAAGTCCACCGCACTCCGCCTCCTGCGCACCCTGCACCACCACGGCCTGGTCTACCGCCAGTCCGACCAGCGCTACCGCCTCGGTGCCCGCCTCTTCGCCCTCGCCCAGCAGGCCGTCGAGAGCCTCGACGTCCGCGAGATCGCCCACCCCCACCTCGTACGCCTCAACGAGCAGTGCGGGCACACCGTCCACCTCGCCGTGCACGAGGAGAACGAGGTCCTCTACATCGACAAGGTGGAGAGCCGCTACCCGGTGCGGATGTACTCGCGGATCGGGAAGCCGGTGGCCATCACCGTCGCCGCCGTCGCCAAGCTCCTCCTCGCCGATCTGCCCGAGCCCGAGCGGCGCGCCGTCGCGGAGAAGCTCGACTACCCCCTGTACACGGCCCGTTCGACACCGAACGCCGCGGCCTTCCTGGAGGAGCTGGCGACCGTGCGCGAGCAGGGCTGGGCCACCGACCTCGGCGGCCACGAGGAGTCCATCAACTGCGTCGCCGCCCCCGTCCGCGGGGCCGACGGCCGGGTCGTCGCGGCCATGTCGGTCTCCGCGCCCAACGTCGTCGTCACCGCCGAGGAACTCCTCGCCCTGCTCCCGCTGGTGCGCCGTACCGCGGACGCCATCAGCCGGGAGTACTCCGGCAGCACCCCGGCGAAGGAGGCCGTATGACGGACGTGGGCCACGCGCCGTGGCGAGCGGGTGAACCTTTCCGGTCACGGCACCAGCCGTCAGGCCGTCCGTGACTGCCGTCGCAGGGCGAGAATTCGTATAACGATGCAGGGGCCGACTGTGTCCGGCACAGGATCTTCGACCATACTGCCCGCTGTGGAGCAGCGCATTGGTTCGAGCAGTCAGCCCCTGGACGGCGCCGGGATGGACCCGGCCTTCATCCCCGGGCTCGCCTCACCCGCGTCCGCCGCCGAGCCGGAGGACCCCCAGCCGCAGGACTCCGAGCCCGAGGAGAAGGGCACGGCCGGGGACGGGGTGGCGGGGACCGCCGGGGAGCCTGCCGCCGAGGAGGAGCCCGGCGAGGCGGAGACAGGCGAGGCGGAGACCGGGGAGACGGCCGGCGAGCAGCCCGAAGGGGAGCCGGAAGGGGAGCGGGAAACGGAACGGGCCCCCGACGGGCCCGTGTTCGAGGCCGGCGACCGTCGTGCGCGGATCGTCGCGGACCACGGCGGCATACGGCTGCGCCTGGACGACCAGGAGTGCGATTTCGGCTGGGACGAGATCGGCGCGGTCGAGACGGAGACCGCACGCTTCGGGAAGCGGTTCACCGTGACCGTGCACACGCCGGAACGCCGTTGGTACCCGATAGAGATCGAGGCCGATTCCCGCTCACGCTTCAAGGAGTGGGAGGCACGGCTGGACGAGGTGCTGGACGCCTACTTCGAGGACGGCGGAGAGGAACCCGCCGCCCCCGAGAAGGACGACGACTGACCTGGGGCGCCGTCAACCGCAGTACTGGGCCTCCTTTCCGATGGACCGGTACATGCAGTCCGCGTTCTCCAGCAGTTGCAGCACCGCGTCACGGTTCCGCGACGTCTCGCGCTCGATGACCTCGTCGGGCGGGTAGAAGCCGCCGGACGCACTGGACGTCGGATACATCTCGAAGGTGTAGTCGAAGATCTTGTGCACCCCCCAGAGGTAGTCGTCGATCGAACCGTCCGTGATGTACAGGTCGCTGGACTGCTCGGGCGTGTAGCCGTTGCTGGCGGCCATCTTCTGGCCGACGGCCTTGAAGGCGGCCGCGTCGTCGGCGGTCATGCCGGTCGCGGTGTCGGAGTAGGTGTACCCGAAGGGCCACAGCACGAGTTCGCTGTAGGTGTGGAAGTCGATGCCCGCGGTGATCTGCTGCCTGCCGCCGACGACCCGGCTGCGCACGAAGTCCGCGACGACCTTCACCTCCGGCGCCGACTCGGCGGACGCGCCGCGGTACGTCTCCGAGGACGCGGAGCCCGACGAGCCCCCGCAGCAGCCCCACTTGTGGTTCCAGTTGCGGTTCAGGTCCGTACCGACGGAGGACGAACCGGAGTTGGGCTGGCGGTTCTTGCGCCACGACCGGTAGGAACCGGTCGCGATGTCGTACTCGCCGCCGTCCGGGTTGAGGTCAGGGACGATCCAGATCTCGCGGCTGTTCACGATGTCGGTGATCCGGGAGTCGCTGCCGTACCCCGCGCCGAGTTCGCGCAGCAGGTACAGCGCCATCTCGACCGTCAGGTGCTCGCGCGCGTGCTGGTGGAAGGTGAAGAGCACCTCAGGCTCGTTCTCGTCGGTCGCGATGTTGTCGCTGACCTTGACGGCGACGATGTCCCGGCCCTGGTAGGACGTGCCGATGACCCGCTTGCTCATGATGTTCGGGTTCGCGGCGATCCGTTGGTCGATCTCGGCGTTCGCCTCGGCGTAGTTGTGGTACTTCGAGTCCGCCGAGGGGAAGTCGTAGAGCCGTACGTCGCCCGCGCCGCGGGAGCGGTCGGGGGCGGCGCCGAGCGGGGTGACCTCGTAGCCGAGCGCGCGCAGCTTGCGCACCTGGTCGGCGCGGCCGGAGACGACGACCGTCTCCTCGTCCGCCTCGTCGACCGTCACACCGGTCCGCTGGATGGCCGTACGGGTCACGGGAGTCGTGCTCCGGTGGATCTCGTACTGACGTATGTCACCGGACGAGGACGCCGCCTGACGTGCGCCGGTCGCCGTCGCGGTGCCGCCGGTGGCGAGCTGGACGGGTGCCGCGAGCGCGAGGGCGAGGAGGGCGGCGAGGCCGGCGGTCCGTGTGCCGCCGCGGGCGACGGCGGCGCGTATCGGGAGTCGCATGAAGTCTCCTTGGTCTCCAGGTGATCCGGTCCCGGGGGTGCCGGGAGTCACCGGATGTGGGGGTGGAGCTGGGGTGGTTCGTTCAGTGCGACGTACATGTGCGCCCATGGTCCGGCGGATGGCATGAGCAGGTCAAGTTAACCGGTGCGGCGGTGCGGCGGTGCGGCGGTGCGGCGGTGCGGCGGTGCGGCGGTGCGGCGGTGCGGTGCGGCGCGGCGGCGCTCAGTGCGGAAGCACCCAGCGCGGCACCCAGGTCCCGGCGGTGTCGCGGCCGCTCGCCGCGGCGGCGAGGTGGGCGCGGAGGGTGGCCAGCGCCGGGTGGCGGTTGTCGCGGTGCCAGAGGAGCGAGTGCGGGTAGACGGGGACGGGGCCGGTGACCGGGATGCGGCGCAGGCCGTGGCCGGCAGGCCAGACGAGGCGGGTCTGCTCGGTCGTGAGGGTGGCCAGGGCCGGGGTGTCGGCGACGGTGTCGAGGAGTGCGTCGGACCCGAAGTTGGGGCCGGTCGCCTCGATGGTGAGGCCGAACTCGGCGACGAGGGCGTCGTAGTAGGCGGCCCACTCGGTACCGGGGACGATGCCGGGCATCCAGATGCGGTGCCCGGCGAGCTCGGCGAGGGTCACCGACCGGGCGCGGGCCAGCGCGTGGGCGGGGCCGGTGAGGAGCTGGTGCGGCTCGTCGAGCACCCGCACGGACCCGATGTCCTCGGGCAGAGGCCGACCGGGCATCGCGACGGCGCGGAAGGAGGCGTCGATCGCGCCGGACCGGAGGGCGGCCACGGCCGCCTCGACGTCGAACAGCATCACCACGTCGAGGTCGATCTCGGGTTGCGCGTGGTGGAAGCCGCGCATCAGGGCCGACGGCGCGACACGCGAGGCGATCACGTCGACGCGCAGCGGACGGCGGCCGGGGCGCACCGACGCGACCGCGCGCTCGGCGGCGCGCAGCACCTCGCGGGCGTGGGGCAGGAACGCCTGCCCGTCGATGGTGAGCTCGGCGCCGCGCGCGGTGCGGGTGAACAGCCGTACGCCGAGGGTGCGCTCCAGCGCGGCGATGCGCTTGGAGACGGCCTGCTGGGTGACCGCCAGCTCGACCGCGGCCTCCTGGAACTGCCCCGCGTCGGCGGCGGCGAGGAACGTCCGGACGGCGTCGAGGTCCATGCCGACACCCTAGGGACACAACCGTCGGTTGTGGCCCACGGCCCGGTGGTTGTTTGATCCCCCGGCACGACGCTCGCTTTGATGCCTCCGATCGTGGACCGGTGGTGCGGACGAGCGGTGGGGGGTGTCGGGCATGAGGAGCGGGCACCGGCTGGGGCGGTCCTTCGGGTGGCTCTGGGGGGCGTACGCGACCAGCGCGCTCGGCACGTGGCTGGCCTTCGGCGCGTTCCCGCTGATCGCCGTCCGGGTGCTGCACGCCGGACCGGCCGAGGTCGCCGCGCTCTCCTCCGTGGGGGCAGCGGTGGGCGCGGCCGTGGCGGTGCCGCTCGGCCCCTGGGTGGAGTTCCGCCGCAAGCGGCCCGTGCTGATCGCGACGGACCTGGTGCGGTTCGCGGCGCTGCTGACGGTCCCCGCCGCGTTCGCGCTCGGCGTCCTCACCTTCCTTCAGCTCCTGCTGGTCTCGGTCGTCGTCGCGGCGGCCGACATCGCCTTCCGCGCCGCCTCCGGCGCCTACCTGAAGGCGCTGCTGCCGGCCGAGGACCTGCTCGTCGCCAACTCCCGCTTGGAGTCCACGGCCTGGACGACCACGATCGTCGGACCACCGCTGGGCGGCGTCGCGATCGGGCTCCTCGGCCCGGTGGCGACGGTGGCGGCCGATGCGGTCAGCTACCTGCTCTCGGCCCTGGGCATCCGCGCGACGGGCGGGCACGAGCCGCGGCCCGAGCGCCGGGAGGCCGCGCCCATGCGGGCCGGGGACCTGCTCGACGGCTGGCGGTACATCCTCGCCGACGCGGCGCTGCGTCCGCTGTTCCTCAACACCGCCCTGTTCAACGGCCTGGTGATGGCCGCCCAGCCGCTGCTCGCCGTCCTGATGCTCGGCCGGCTCGGGTTCGCACCGTGGCAGTACGGCCTCGCCTTCGCCGCGCCCTCGATCGGCGGGCTGCTCGGTTCCCGGCTGGCCCGGCCGCTCGTCGCCCGGTTCGGGCAGCACGAGGTCCTCGTCACGGCCGGCGCGCTGCGCGCGCTCTGGCCCGTCGGCCTCGCCTTCCTGGGGCCGGGCACCGGGGGGCTGCTGCTGGTGACGGGCGTCGAGTTCGGGCTCATCCTCTGCTGCGGGGTCTTCAACCCCGTCCACGCCACCTACCGCCTCGAACGCACCGCAGCCGACCGGGTCGCCCGCACCCTGTCCGCCTGGGCGGTGACGACCAAGGCCACGACCGCGCTCCTGACGGCCGTCTGGGGTGTGCTGGGCGGCCTGCTCGGCCCGCGTACCGCCGTCGGCCTGGCCGGTGTGCTCCTGCTGGCGACGCCGCTGCTGCTCCCCCGTCGCGAGGCGGCGCCCCTCTCCGAGCCGGAGCCGGCGCGGGACCGTGTCTGAGGGGCCGCCACGGCCGTCGGCCCGTCCTCGGACCGGTTCGCCGTCCCGCGTACCGCGCGGAGACCGGCGAGCCGGGAGAGCCGGGAGAGCCGGGAGAGCCGGGAGAGCTGGGAGAGCCGGGCGAGCCGGGACGGCCGGTCCTCGGCCGGCCGTCCCGTAGCCCGTGGTGGTCGGCGCGGCGTCACGGCAGCGCGTGCACGTGCGCCCCCACCGCGTTCGACCACGCGTTGCCCGACGACGCGTCCCAGTTCGTCGACCAGGTCATCGCGCCCCGCAGGTCCGGGTACGTCCTCGACGGCTTGAAGGTGCCGCAGTTCGTGGCCCGTGTCAGGCAGTCCAGGGCGTTGTTCACGACCGTCGGCGACACGTACCCGCTGCCCGCCGCGCTCGTCGAGGCCGGGAGGCCGAGACCCACCTGGGACGGCGACAGG
Source organism: Streptomyces sp. NPDC007264 (assembly GCF_042869095.1). Lineage (NCBI taxonomy): Bacteria > Bacillati > Actinomycetota > Actinomycetes > Kitasatosporales > Streptomycetaceae > Streptomyces > Streptomyces sp. NPDC007264. The sequence continues at coordinate 483,135 of NZ_JBIAFD010000003.1, read as the reverse complement.
CCACCCTCCAGCTGGATGCACGCCAGGGCCGTCAGGAAGTCCACCGAGCCCTGGCTGTAGACCTTGCCGTCGCAGCCCAGCATGGAACCGCTGTTGTAGTACTGCATGTTGACGACCGTCAGGATGTCCTTGATGTTCAGCGCCGTCCGGAAGTACGCGTTCGACGTCGACTGCATGTCGATGGTCTGCGGGGCCATCGTGACGATCAGCGACGAGCCCGCCTTCGACGACAACTGGCGCAGCGCCTGCGACATGTACGTCGCGTTCAGGCCGTCCTCCAGATCGATGTCCACGCCGTCGAAGCCGTACGTCTGCATCAGTGCGTAAAGGGAGTTCGCGAAGTTCGCCGCGGACGCCGCGTCGTTCACCGACACCGTGCCGTTCTGGCCGCCGACCGAGACGACGACCTTCTTCCCGGCCGCCTGCTTCGCCCTGATGTCCGCCTTGAACTGGTCCACCGTGTAGCCGCCCAGGCCCGACGAGTCCAGCGTGAAGGACACCGCGCCGGGTGTGCCGGTCGCGTCCGCGAAGGCCACCGCGATGATGTCGTACTGCGACGGGACGTCCGAGATCCGCTGCACCGCGGCGCCGTTGTCGAAGTTCTGCCAGTAGCCCGTCACGGCATGCTCGGGGAGGGCGCCGCCCCCTCCGCCGCCGGAGGCCGCCGTCGTGGCCGTCGCCGTCGCCGACCTCGCCGACTCGCCCGCCGCGTCGGTCGCCGTGACCTGGAAGGAGTACGACGTCGACGGCGACAGGCCCGTCACCGTGGCCGACGTACCGGTGACGGCCGTCGCCTTCGTGCCGTCCCGGTACACGGTGTAGCCCGTCGCGCCCGACACCGGGTTCCAGGACAGGGAGACCGAGGACGACGTCGTCGCCGACACCGCCAGACCCGTCGGGGTCGCGGGCACGGTCGGGCCGGGGTCGCCGCCCCCGCCCCCGTCCGGCCCGTACACCGACACGTCGTCCGCGTAGTACGCCGTCTGCCCGTACCAGCCGTGCAGGTACACCGTCACCGACGTCGTCGACGGGCCGGTCGAGAAGGCCGTCGTCAGCTGTTTCCAGTTCGTCGAGTCCGGCGTCCAGGTCGAGACGTCGGTGGTGCCGGTGCCGGTGGCACCCAGGAACGCGTAGCCGCCCTGCACCCAGGCGCTCAGCGTGTACGTCGAGCCGGGCCGGACCGTCACGGTCTGGGTGCACTGCGCGTCGTCCTGCCCGGCGGGCGTCGCCTTGAGCGCGGCGGCGCCGCCGCGCACCGGGGAGGACACCGTCGTGCCGCTGCCGGCCGAACAGGTCCAGTCGCTCAGGCCCGACTCGAAGCCGGCGTTCGCGGTGTTGTTCACGTCCGCGGCAGCCGCGTGGCCCGCGCCCAGCAAGGAGAGGGCGAGCGCGGCGACGGCGGCCCCTGCCAGGGTCCGTCTGCGGCGGAACATGCCTGGTGCGCGGTCCACTTGGGCCTCCGAAGAATGTGGGGAGAGGGAAGTGCGGGAGGGCATTGCGGAACGGTGGCCACCGCCTGACTCATGAATTTGGTCCAGACCAATTGCGTTGTCAAGACCTCTGGCGCCGTCAACCGCCCTTCGGGTGCGCCGAGTTGAGGCATATGCCCCTACTCTGCGTCGATCGCGCCCCCACCTTCGGTGAGATGATCTTCCCGATTCTGTGTTGAGCGGGGCATGCCGTGGATATGGTGCTGGTGCAGGACGACGTAATGGGACGTCACAGGGGCCATCTGAGGCGGAGGTCGACCACCTCGCCGCAGTGAACGGGGTGGTGTGCAGCCGTGCCGACCGCGATAGCCGTCACCAGTCCCGGTCTGGTGCTGCCACCGCTCGATCGGCAGACCCCGCCGGCCGCCGTCCAGCCGCAGCCCACGCTCGAACAGTCCCTGGCCGCCATGCACGCGCTCATCGAACAGCACGGCTATGTCATCGTCCTGTACCCCGCCCCCGGTGACGACCCGGCCGTCCAGCGGCTGCACACCGTCCGCTCCGTGCTGGAGAGCGACCGCATCGCGCTGCTCGGCATCGACCTGCCCCCGCTCGGACTCGCCCTGCTCGCCCAGCAGTTGCGCCAACTGTCCGTCTGCGACTTCAGCCCGGGGGTACTGGCGTCGTCCGCCCGTCTGCTCGCCCACTACATCTACGCCGGCGCCCTCCTCGGGTCGGTCGCCAGGCTCGACAGGGTCCCCGTCCCGCTGACGTCCCACGCCAAGTCGTGGGTGCCGGGAGCCCAGTTCGCCGTACTCGCCACTCCCCGGCCGCAGCTCGCACGAGCGGGGCAGGAGGAGTTACCGGGCCCCGAGTTCGGCACCCGGATGCTGGTCGCCGCCGGACAGCCGCCCTCGGACTGGGTCACCGCCACGCTCGCCCCCTCCTGGCGGGTCCAGGGCGTCGCGACCGTCCCCCTGCCGGAGCAGTCCGCGCGCTGGTGGGGGACCGGCCGGCTCGCCGAGTTCGCCGCCGGCCTGCACGACGTGTCGGTGCTCTACCAGCTCGTCTCGTCCGTACGGCGCGAGATCTGCCACTGGTGCGGGCTCGAACTCATCGGCGACCGCTGCGGGTTCTGCGCCGCGCCCCTGGCTCCACCCCCGGAGCGACCGCAGGACGCCGGGGTGCGCGCACTTCCCCGAGGGGGCACATGAACCCTGCGGACGGCATCACGACTCCACGGCACCACGGCGCTACAACACCACAGCGCCGGGGCATCACAGCACCAGGGCAGCACAGCACCAGGCTCCCGTGCTCGACCACACGGCACGTCCCCTCGAGGTGAGATGTAGTGAACGCACGCCAGCGCCGCGGCGTCATCCTGCTGGTCCTCTCGGCCCTGTGCGCCGTCGGCGCCTTCGCCGGAGTGCTGTCGGTGATCCGCGACGTGAACTCCAAGGTCGGCCCGGAGGTCACGGCGTACCGGCTCAAGAGCGACATCGCACCGTACAAGGAACTCACCGCCGACCAGTTCCAGAAGATCTCCATGCCCCGGCGCTGGCTGTCCGCGACCGCCGTCACCAGCCTCACGCAGATCCGCGGCAAGATCGCCGTGACCCGGCTCGAGAAGGGGTCGTTGCTCCAGACCGACATGCTCGTCGACCGGCCCGCGCTCGAGCCGGGACAGCAGGAGATCGCGATCATGATCGACGCGTCGACCGGCGTCGCCGGAAAGATCGACCCCGGCTCACGGGTCAACATCTACGCCACCTTCAAGGCCGCGAACGAGAAGAGCAAGGACGAGTCGAAGGTCATCGTGACCAACGCCCGCGTCCTCGACGTCGGCCGGCTCACCGCCCTGGACCCGGGGCAGTCCAGCGACGAACGCCGCCGCAACGCCACCGAGGCCGTGCCCATCACGTTCGCGCTGGACACCGCCGACGCCCAACGGGTCGCCTACGCCGAGTCGTTCGCCGAACACGTCCGGCTCGCCCTGGTCGCGGGCGGCTCCGAGACCGCGGTCGCTCCCGGCGACCGCACCTACACCCTCGACCAGGACAAGTAGGAGGCCGCGCATGAGGTCCGTTCCGGCCCCCGGCGGCCCTGTGGTGACGGGGGCGCGCCGATGACCATCCGTATCCTCCCCGCCGTCGGTGACCCCGACGCCGCCCGGGCGCTCACCACCCTGCTGAGCCGGCTCGCCGACGCCGAGCCCGCCCAGCCGGTCCAGGACTCCACGGCCCTGCTCGACACCCTGGCACGCCTGGCCGGCGAATCCCTGGACGAGTTGCCCGAGGTGGTGCTCGTGCACGAGCGGATCGGGCCCGTGCCCGCGCTCGACCTGATCCGCGACCTGGTGATGAGGTTCCCGGCGGTGGGCGTCGTGCTGATCACCGCCGACACGAGTACGGGCGTCCTCACCGCCGCCATGGACTCCGGCGCCCGCGGCATCGTCACCCTGCCCCTGGGTTACGACGCCCTCGCCGAACGCGTCCAGGCCGCCGCCGCATGGTCGTCGGGCATGCGCCGTCACCTGGGCAGCGGCACCCCCCAGCCGTACGCCGGACCGGGCGGCACCGTGGTCGCGGTGACCGGCGCGAAGGGCGGCGTCGGCGCGACCGTCACGGCCGTCCAGCTGGCGCTCGCGGCCCGCACCTCGGGCCGTACGGTCGCACTGGTCGACCTCGACCTGCAGTCCGGGGACATCGCCTCGTACCTCGACGTGCAGTTCCGGCGCTCGGTCGCCGACCTCGCCGGGATCACCGACATCAACCCGCGCGTGCTCCAGGACGCGCTCTACACCCACGACAGCGGCATCGGCCTCCTCCTCGCGCCCGCCGAGGGAGAACGCGGCGAGGAGGTCACGGACCGGGTCGCCCGCCAGGTGCTGGGCGCCCTGCGCTCCCGTCACGACGTGGTGATCGTCGACTGCGGCTCCCAGATGAACTCCGCCACCGCCGCGGCCGTCGAGATCGCCGACCAGGCGCTGCTGCTGGTGACACCGGACGTGGTCGCGGTCCGTGCCGCCAAACGGATGGTGCGTCTGTGGGACCGGCTCCAGATCCGCAAGGCCGAGGAGACCCTGACGGTCGTCAACCGCCACTCGCGCGGCACCGAGATCCAGCCCGCCGTCGTCGAGCGCGTCACCGGCACACGCATGGCCCGCGCCACCGTCCCGGCCGCCTACAAGGAACTCCAGTCGGTCGTGGACGCCGGGCGCCTCCAGGACCTCGACGCCCGTTCCACCGTGAAGCAGGCGCTGTGGGCGCTGGCCGGGGAGCTGGGGCTGGTGACGGTGCACGAGGGAGGAGGCGGACGGCGCCGCAAGCCGTCCTCCGACCGGGGCGCGATCGGCCTGTGGCGCAAGGGCGGCGACCGGGGCGCGGTGACCCTGGAATTCGCCGGGATGTTCCCCCTCGTCCTGGTGGTCATGGCGCTCCTGTGGGAGTGCGTCCTGTACGGCTACACGTACTCCCTCGCGGGCAACGCGGCGGACGAGGCGGCCAGGGCGGCGACCGCCGCGTACGCGGTGCGCGGCGACGTGGCGGGGGCGTGCCGGGCGGCGGGCGCCGCGCACCTGCCCGACGCCTGGAAGGGCGCGGACATCACCTGCGCCCCGGCCGGCCCGGTGATGAGGGCGACGGTCACCGCGGACGTCCCCCTGTTCTTCCCGGGCGTCGACCCGGGCTGGAGCGTGGACGGCAGCGCGGGCGCGGCACTGGAGGTGGACGGGCCATGAGGGCAGCGCTGCGAAGCCGAGGAGCGGCCCCGCAGGCATCGCGGACCCGCCGGTGGGACGACCGGGGCGTCTCCATGCTGGAGTTCGCCGGCTTCCTGCCGATCCTGCTCCTCATCGGCATGGCCGCCATCCAGCTCGGCCTCGTCGGCTACGGCATCAACCAGGCCGGATCGGGCGCCCGCGCGGCCGCGCGGGCGGCCTCCCAGAAGCAGGACGGACCAACGGCGGGCCGGGCCGCGGTGAGCGGGTGGCTGAACCCGCGGCCCGATGTGCGGGAGGGCTCCGACACCACCACCGCCACCGTCACCGTGCACGTCCCCGCCGTCATCCCGCTGTTCGGCGGCTGGGACGTCACCCGCCGCGCCACCATGCCCAACGACGACTGAAGCCCGTACGCCAGAGAGGAGTTGACGACAGGCATGAGCCTCCGCTCCCGTATCGCCGCCCACGACGAAGGCGGCGCCGCACGCGAGGACGGACACCTCGTCGCGGTCTACCGCGCCAAGCTCCTCGAAGAGATCGACCTCGCCGAGATGTCCGGCCTCGCGGCCGCCGAACGCCGGGTCCGTCTCGAACGCGTCCTCGGCCACATCATCAGCCGAGAGGGCCCGGTCCTCTCCTCCGCCGAACGCTCCCAGCTGATCCGCCGGGTGGTCGACGAGGCCCTCGGCCTCGGCGTCCTCGAACCGCTCCTCGCCGACGCGTCGATCACCGAGATCATGGTCAACGGCCCCGACTCGATCTTCGTGGAGCGGGCGGGCCGGGTCGAACAGCTCCCGCTGCGCTTCGCCTCCACCGAGCAGCTGATGCAGACCATCGAACGGATCGTCTCGACGGTCAACCGGCGCGTCGACGAGTCGAACCCGATGGTCGACGCCCGCCTGCCCACCGGCGAACGCGTCAACGTCATCATCCCGCCGCTCGCCCTGACCGGCCCCACCCTCACCATCCGCCGCTTCCCGCGCGCGTACACACTCCCCGAACTCATCGGGCTGGGCTCGCTCGACGAGCAGATGCTGATGCTGCTGGCTGCCTTCGTCCGCGCCCGCTTCAACCTCATCGTCAGCGGCGGTACGGGCAGCGGGAAGACGACCCTGCTCAACTCCCTCTCCGGGCTCATCCCGTCCCACGAGCGCATCGTCACCATCGAGGACTCCGCGGAACTCCAGCTCCAGCAGGACCATGTGATCCGCCTCGAGTCGCGGCCGCCGAACGTCGAGGGCAAGGGGCAGATCACCATCCGCGACCTGGTCCGCAACAGCCTCCGCATGCGGCCCGACCGCATCATCGTCGGCGAGGTCCGCGGCGGCGAGACCCTCGACATGCTCCAGGCGATGTCGACCGGTCACGACGGCTCCCTCGCCACCGTGCACGCCAACTCGGCCGAGGACGCGCTGATGCGGCTGCAGACCCTGGGCTCCATGTCCGAGGTGCTGATCCCCTTCGAGGCGCTCAAGGACCAGATCAACTCGGCGGTGGACGTGGTCGTCCAGCTCGCCCGGTACGCCGACGGCTCCCGCAAGGTCGTGGAGATCGCACTCGTCGTCTCCCACGGCCGCGAGCAGTTCCGCATCGCCACCGTGTCCCGGTTCGTCCCGCAGCCCCTCGCCCCCGACCGGATCGTCCGCGGCCGCTTCGAGCACCTGCCGCTGCCCCGGGCGATCGCGGAGAAGCTGTACGTCGCGAACGAACCGCTCCCGCCCGCCTTCGGCGTCGCGGAGGCCCTCGACGCACTGACCACGAGGCAGGCCATCGGATGACCCCCACCCACCGCGCCCACGGCGTCCACGACGTCCACGGCGCTCACGCAACTCACGGCGTCCACGGCGTCCACTGCGTCCACGGCGCTCACCGCGCCCTCGGCGTCCACGGCGCTCACGCAACTCACGGCGTCCACGGCGTCCACTGCGTCCACGGTGCTCACCGCGCCCTCGGCGCTCACGGCGTCCACGGCGCTCACGGCGCTCACCGCGTCCACGGCGCTCACGGCGCCCTCGGCGCCCACCACGTCCGCGAGAGGAGCGAGCCGTGAACAGCCCCGCCCTCCTCGCTCTCGGCGCCACCGTCCTCACCGGCACCCTCGCCGTCGCCGGAGTGCACGTGTACGCCTCCGGCCGCGCCCAGCGCCAGGCGCTCGTCGACCGGCTCTCCGGCAGCACCACGGAACCGGCCCGCACGGCGTCCGGCCGGACACGGCACTTCACGGCCGTCGACCGCAGGCTGCGCCGCACCCGTCTGGGCCGCACCCTCCAGCTGCGGCTCTCGGCGACCGGTCTCGACCTCACCCCGGGCGAGTTCTTCACCTACGTCGCCGCCGTCGTCCTCGCGCTGTGGCTGATCGCGGCGGCCACCCTCGCCCCCTTCTTCGGCCCGATCGCCGCCCTGGCCGGCGTGTGGAGCGCGGCCGTCTTCCTCAACTGGCAGCGGCAGAAACGCATCGAGGCGTTCATCAACCAGCTCCCCGACGTGGCCCGCCTGCTGGCCAACGCCACCGCCGCCGGCCTGGCCCTGCGCACCGCGCTGGCCATGGCGGCGGAGGAGCTGGAGGCCCCGGCCGGCGAGGAACTGGCGCGGGTCGCCGACCAGTTGACCCTCGGCCGCACGATCGACGACACCCTCGGCGAACTCGCCGAACGCCTCCCCTCCCGTGAGCTGATCGTCCTGGTCACCACCCTCGTCCTGGCCAACAAGGCGGGCGGCTCGGTGGTGAACTCACTGCGCAACCTCACCCAGACCCTGGAGGACCGCAAGGAGACGCGTCGCGAGGTCCGCACCATGCTCTCCGAGGTCAACGCCACCGCCTTCACCGTGCCCCTGCTGGGCCTCGGCTCCCTCGTCCTGGTCAACTCCTCGAACGAGGGCGCCCTCGCCCGTGTCACCGGCTCCCCGCTCGGCCAGGGGCTGGTGCTGCTCGCGCTCGGCCTGTACACGGTCGGCTTCTTCGTCATCCGCCGCCTCGGCAAGATCGAAGTGTGAGGGGGACGACGCGATGCTGCCGCTGATCCTCGCCCTGGTGACGGCGCTCTCGGCCGCCGGGATCCTCCTCGGGATCCGCATGATCCGCGCGGAGGCGAAGCTGCCGAGCGATCTGGCCCTCGCCCTGGAGGTGGGTGCCACCCGCGTCTCCAAGGCGGGCTCGGCGGTCGACCGGCTCGGCATGCGGTTCGCCCCCCTCGTGCTGCGCCTCATGGGCCCGCGCCGCGTCGACGCCAAGCGGCGCCGCATCGACATGGCCGGCAACCCGGGCGGCCTCACGCTCACCAGGTACGCGGCGCGCCGGGCGGTCTACGGCCTCTTCGGCCTCGTCATGGGCCTGGTCTTCCTGTCGAACGGACAGCTGCTGTTCGCGGCCGTCACCCTCGCCTTCGGGCTGCTGGCCGCCGACGCCCTGATCTGGCAGGCCATCCGCGAACGCAAGGAGGTCATCGACCGGACGCTGCCCGACTTCCTGGACGTCCTCGCCGTCGTCGTCTCGGCGGGCCTCGGCTTCCGCCAGGCACTGGACCGGGTCGCGGAGAAGTACGAGGGCCCGTGGGCGGACGAACTGCGCATCACCCTGCGCCAGATGGACATGGGCGTCAGCCGCCGTCAGGCGTTCGACGAACTCCGCAGACGCAACTCCTCCGAGCAGGTCGCCCAGTTCGTCTCGGCCCTGCAGCAGGGGGAGGAACTCGGTTCCCCGATCGCGGAGACCCTGATCCAGCTGGCCACCGACATGCGGCGCACCGACGCGCAGAACGCCCGCCGCCGGGCGGCCAAGACGATCCCCAAAGCCACGCTGGTCACCCTGGTCTTCATGCTTCCGGCGACGATGATCCTCATCGCCGCGGGCATGTTCCTGGGGTCGGGGACGGACTTCGGATCGATCCTGGGCCGATGATGAGCAGCCGCACCCGCCGCCCGACCCCCGGGTACCTGGAGGACGACGCACCGCCCCCGGCGAGCGTCCGCCTCCAGCTGAGCGCGCTCCAGGCCCTGTGCCGCCAGACCGTGGCCGTACGCCTCGCCATGCTGCTGATCGGATCCCCCTTCGCCCTGGCCAACACCCCGCAGGGCGCGCTCCGCCACGCCGTCCTCGCGGCCGCCGTCCTCGGCGTCATGACGTCGTACGCCATGCTGCGCGACTGGGAGCGCGTCGGCCCGCGCCTGCTCGCCCATCCGACGCTGATGGTGCTGGACCTGCTGTTCGTCGCCACCCTCCTGGTCACCGCCTCCCCGGCATCCCCCCTCGCCTACGCCGGCGTCTGTACCCCGCTGCTGTCCGGCCTGCTCTACGGCTGGCGCGGCGCGGGCGTCCTCACCGGTCTGCAACTGGCCGTGCTGCTCGGGGTGTTCCGCGCCTGGGAGCACCGCCCCGGTACCGGCGTCAGCACCCTCCTCGTGGCCGGCTTCTGCGTGGCCGCCGGCATCATCGGCGTGACCCTGCGCAATCTTCTCTTCCGCTTCGGCGCGGCCGGCGAGGCGCTGTCGGAGGCCAACGCCCGCCTTGCGGCGGCGGAGGCCGTCGAGTCCGAACGCGCCCGGCTGGCCCGGGAGATGCACGACTCGGTGGCGAAGACACTGCACGGCCTGGCCCTGGCGGCCGAGGGCCTGGCGGAGTCCGCCGACCACCACGACCCGGAGGAGCTCAAGCGTCGGGCCACCCTGGTGGCCGGCGCGGCGCGCCGGGCCGCGGCGCAGTCCCGTGACCTGCTGTCGGACCTGCGGCGCCATACCGACTTCACGACGGCGGACGTGGAGATGACGGCAGAACTCCGCTCGCGGCTGCGGGAGTTCGCCGGACGCAGCGGGGCGGAGGCCGAACTGGGCGGACCGGGCCCGGGCGCCCCGCTGTTCCTTCCGCACACCACGGCCCGCCACATCCTGGAGATCGTCTCGGAGGCACTGGAGAACACCCACCGCCACGCCCGCGCGACCCGCGTACGGCTCGAGATCGGCACCACCGGGGACGGCGTGCTGGAGCTGCGGATCGACGACGACGGCGTCGGTCTGCCCCCGGCCGCGGACCCCGAAGCCCTGGCGAGAACCGGCCACTTCGGGCTGCTGGGCATGGTGGAACGGGCCGCCTCCCTCGGCGGCACCCTCCGCCTGGGCCGCTCACCCCTGGGCGGCGCGGGGATCCAGCTGCGCATCCCGCTCCGCCGGACCGCTCCCCACACCCCCCAAGAGGAGGCCGCACATGCCTGACCAGGCACTTCCCGGCCCACCCCGGCGCGTCCTCGTGGCCGACGACAACCCGGTCGTCCGGGCCGGTCTCACCGCCCTGCTGTCCGCCCACCACGACATCGAGGTGGTGGCGGAGGCGGCGGACGGCGCCCAGGCGCTCGCCCACGCCGCCCGTCACCGCCCGGACGTCGTCCTGCTGGACCTCCGCATGCCCGGCACGGACGGTCTGGCCGCGCTGCCGGAACTGGCCCGTACGGCCCCCGTGATGATGCTGACCTACAACCGGGAACCCGAGGTGGTGGCCGAGGCCCTGCGCCGCGGCGCCTCCGGCTATCTGGTGCACGGCGAGTTCACGGCGGCCGAACTCGTCGCTGCGGTCAGGAATCTGAGGGAGGGCCGGCCGACGCTCTCCCCGGCCGTCTCCTCCCCGGCCCACCCTGTCTCGTCTTCGCTCGGCGCTTCCTACGAACCCGAGGAAACCTCTTCGCACCTGCAACCGTTTGTGGCACAGTCGTCGAAGGCCCGGCCCGCCCCCGCCGGGAGTCCGCGGCGCCGCGCCGCGAGGTGGCTGGACTTCGGCCTGAGTTCACGGGAGGTGGAGGTCATGGATCTCATCGCGGCCGGCATGAGCAACCGGCAGATCGCCGCCGCCTGCTTCATCAGCGAGAAGACGGTCAAGAACCACATCAACCGTATCTTCGCAAAGCTGCACAGCTCCTCGCGCAGCGAAGCGATCGCCCACTGGCTGGGCACGGCCCGGGAGGGGTGGACCCGATGACCCCTTGGTCATCCGGAAGTTGGGCCCCTGGACCCACTTGCGGTGAGGGTGCTTTCACGTACCGTGTTCGGGTTGGGGTCGACCGCACCGGGCGGGAGGGCAGGGACCGTGATGGCGAAGACGTGGCGCAGGGCCGGCGTGTGGGGACGGACCGTGGTGTCCCGGATGCGGGGGACCGGGCGGGATGCGGGGGCCGGGTTCGTGGAGTATGCCGGGCTGATGATCATCATTGCCGGGATCTTCACGCTGATCGACCAGATCGGTCTGGACGGAATGATCTCCGGCGCGATCCGGACCGCCGTCACGTCGGTCACGGGCGGCGGCTGACGCTCCCGGATCTTCACGGTGATCGAGGGCAGACGCTCCCCATCTACATCTGGCTGACAGGGATCCTGCTGTTCGCCGCATTCGCCTTTTTCGCCTTCGCTCAAGCGGCGTCCGCGCGGAACGGAGCCCAATCCGCAGCGGACGCTGCTGCGTTGGCGGCGGCGCAGGACGCGCGCGACGAGTTGATGACCGGCCTTCAAACGGCCATCGGCCAAGACGACAACTGGCTGGACTGGCTGAAGGGCGATCGCTTCCAGGGCACGGGAGCCACGGCTGCGGCCGAGCGGCTCGCAGCGGAGAACGACTCCTCCGTGCAGGGCGGCGTCGTACCCACCGTCGTCAACGGCTACCCCGGATACCGGGTCACCGTCGAGACGCGTTACACAGTCGGGAAATCCATCATCCCGGGCACCGAGACACGGCACGCCACGGCCGAGGCCACCGCGGTGATCCAACCGCGCTGCTCCTTCGCGCCCGACGCCGATCCGAAGAAGCCCGTGCAGTTGGACTGCAGTGGGGATCTCGTCGACATCGACCCCGAAGATTTCCAATCGGGCGACCTTCCCGACGCGTCCGTGCTGTTCTCTGTGCATCTGGCCGAGTGAGAGGAAGCCGTACTGATGGATCTCGGGCGTACCACGAAGGGTCGCAGGGCACTGTTCGTGCTGGCGGTCACGGCCGGGTTGCTCCTCACGACGGCGGGCTGCGGTGGAGGAGACGGCGGGGAGAAGTCCGAAGCGTCGTCCTCGGCCAAGTCCCCTGCTGGAGGCGACGGGGACCAGAGTCGGCAGCCTTCCGGACCCGCTGTGGAGCAGGCGCTGGCCGAGGTGAAGAGCGGAGACATCACGCTCGCCGTCCACTCGGCGGTTCGAGAACAGGGTGGCTTCGTGACTGTGAGCGGCACGGTCACCAACAACGGCGGTCAGTTCTGGATCGCCGCCAACTGGCGTGGCGACGAGCGGGAACTGAGCAGGAACGGCGCCTCGTTGGCGGGGGCGTCCCTGATCGACAGCAAGGCCAAGAAGAAGTACCTCGTCCTGCGGGACACTCAGGGACGCTGCCTCTGCACCAAGTTCGACGGCGGTGGGGTGGACGCAGGAAAGTCGGCCGAATGGTTCGCCCAGTTCCCCGCCCCGCCCGAAGACACCACCAAGGTGGACTTCCTGGTCGGCGCCATGCCCCCCGCCTCCATCGACATCTCCCAGGGGTGAACGCCATGCCCCTCGCCCCCCGTCTCGCCGCCCTCTCCCTCCTCTCCGTACTCACCCTGGCCGGCGGCCCCCCGGCCGTCGCCGACGACGACCCCAGCGTGCCTCCCGGTACCGTCACCACCTCCCCGCCACCGCACGTCGATCCCACCAGCCCGGGGCTGAAGCTCGCCGACGGGGCCACGCTCGCGCCCGCCAAGGTGCTGGACATCAAGTCCGTCGTGGAGGACCTCGGTGGTGAGGAGCGCCGCGAGGACACCAACGAGAACGTGACGTTCGCGCTCCAGGCGGAGGTGCTGTTCCCCAAGGACAGCGGCAAACTGAACCCGGAGGCCCGCTCCCGCATCGACGCGATCGCGGAAGAGATCAGGCAGCAGCACGCGACGAACGTCCGCGTCTTCGGCTTCACCGACAACCTCGGCTCGTACGCCCACGGCCTGGTCCTGTCCCGGCAGCGCGCGGAGGCGGTGCACGACCGGCTGGCCGCGACCCTCGGCGGGAACGTCACCTTCGAGGTGCGCGGCTACAGCGAGGACTATCCGATCGCGGACAACTCCTCGGAGCAGGGCCGCCGCAAGAACCGCCGGGTGGAGGTGTCCTTCCCGAGGGGCGAGGCCGCGTCGGGCACGGCGGGTGCCAGCGGGAGCTGAGAGGCACGGGCGACTGTTCCGGGCGCCTCCGCGCCCGTGCGGGGCGGCTGCGCGATGCTCGTGCCGTCCCGTCGGTGACGGCCGGCGACGTTTCGGACTTGGAGCTGCCATGAGAAAGATCGTCCTGATGATGTCCATGTCCCTGGACGGGTACATCGAGGGCCCGCACCGCGAGATCGACTGGCATCAGGTCGACGACGAGTTGCACCGGCACTTCAACGACGTCCTCGCGGAGATGGGCGCCTTCCTCGACGGGCGGGTGACCTACCAGCTCATGGCACGCTACTGGCCCACCGCCGACGCCGATCCGCAGGCGCCGGCGCCCGTGGCCGAGTTCGCGCGGATCTGGCGGAACATGCCGAAGGTGGTGTTCTCCCGGACCCTGCAGCACGCCGACTGGCACACCACCATCGTCCGGGACGTCGTCGTCGAGGACATCCTCGCGCTCAAGGCCCAGGAGGGCGGCGACCTCGTCCTCGGCGGCGCCGACCTCGCCGCCGAGTTCCTGCGGCACGGCCTCGTCGACGAGTTCCGTGTGTATGTGCATCCGGTCCTCGTCGGCCGGGGCAAGCGGCTCTTCCCGGAGGCCGACGCCCTGACCCTCCTCCGCCTGAAGGACACCCGCCGGTTCGGCAACGGTGTGGTGCTCCTGCACTACGAGTGCGACGCGGCCGGCGGCCGGTAAAAGATGTTGTCCGTCCGGGCCCCGCTCGGTAGGAAGGCCGCATGACTGGACTCGGTGCGGTGTTCCGGCCCCAACTGCCTCCCGAGCGGCTGCGCGCGATCGCCCGACTCGCGGACGAGTCGGGACTCGAGGAGCTGTGGCTGTGGGAGGACTGCTTCCTCGAAGGGGGCATCTCGGCGGCGTCCGCCGCGCTCGCCTGGACCGACCGGCTGCGGGTGGGCGTGGGACTGCTGCCCGTGCCGCTGCGGAACGTGGCGGTCACCGCGATGGAGGCGGCCACCATGGAGCGGCTGTTCCCGGGGCGGGCCCTGCTCGGTGTCGGGCACGGCGTCCAGAGCTGGATGGGGCAGGTCGGCGCCCGCGCCGAGTCCCCCGTGACGCTGCTGCGCGAGTATCTCGACGCGCTGCGGGCCCTGCTCCGCGGGGAGCGGGTGACCAGGGACGGACGGTACGTCAGGCTGGAGGGCGTCGCGCTGGACTGGCCGCCGACGGAGGCGGTCCGCGTTCTGGCCGGGGCCACCGGCCCGCGGTCGCTGCGGCTGTCCGGTGAGGCGGCGGACGGCACGATCCTCACGGCGTCCACCGCGCCGGACGGCGTGCGGCAGGCCCGCCGGCTCATCGACGAGGGCCGGACGGCGGTGGGGCGCACCGACCCCCACCACGTCGTCGTCTACCTGCACACGGCCACCGGCCCGGACGCCGCCGCCCGGCTGCGCGCCGAGATGGAGGCGAACGGGGAGGACCTGCTGCCCGAACACGGGGTGGCCGGGGACGCGGACGCCGTCGCCGCGGCCGTGCAGCGGCTCGTCGACGCGGGTGCCGACACCGTGGTGCTGCAGCCGACCGCGGACGAGCCTGACCCGGAGGCGTTCATTCGCTTCGTGGCCCGTGAGGTACGCCCCCGCGTGCCGTCGCCGCGGCCGACGCCGCCCGAAATTCGTTCGCCCTCCCTGCCGGCCGCTGGGAGGATCACGCCATGACCGCCGTCCGTACCTTCGAGGACCTCGTCCGGGAAGCCGTCGACGCCCCCGTCGACGGCTGGGACTTCTCCTGGTTCGAGGGCCGGGCCACGGAGGAACGGCCCCCGTGGGGGTACGCGCGGTCGATGGCGGAGCGGCTCGCGCGCGTGAGCGCCGCGCTCGACGTGCAGACCGGGGGAGGAGAGGTCCTGGCCTCCGCACCGGCGCTCCCGCGGCTGATGGTCGCCACCGAGGGCTGGCCGCCGAACGTGGCCAGGGCCGCCGCCCTGCTCCACCCGCGCGGCGCCCTGGTCGTCGCGTCGCCGGAGGACGCGCCGCTGCCGTTCGCGGACGCCGCCTTCGACCTCGTGACCAGCCGGCACCCGGTGCGCACGCACTGGCGCGAGATCGCCCGCGTGCTGCGCCCCGGCGGCACGTACTTCTCCCAGCAGGTGGGCCCGGCGAGCGTCTTCGAACTCGCCGAGTACTTCCTGGGGCCGCAGCCGGAGGAGGTCCGCCGGGCCCGTGCCCCTCGGCGCGCGCGGGCCGAGGCCGAGGCGGCCGGACTGGAGGTCACCGACCTCCGGGAGGCACGGCTGCGGATGGAGTTCCACGACATCGGCGCCGTCGTCCACTTCCTGCGCAAGGTGATCTGGATCGTTCCGGGTTTCGGCGTGGAGCGGTACGAGGACCGGCTGCGGTCGCTGCACGAGCGGATCGAGGCCGCGGGTGCCTTCGTGGCCCACAGCACCCGTTTCCTGATCGAGGCCCGCAGACCGGCAGGACGAGGGTGAGCCGGATGTCCACATGCCGGGACACGCGCAGGGGTTTCCACATTGTTATCGGCAGCGGCTCGCTTCACCCTCCCGACTGCCGTAAGTTCAGACCAAGGTAATTCGCGCGAGCAAAGCTGCGCGGGTGGTGCCGCGCAGTGGAGGGGGCTGCGCGGTGCCGTGACACGACGTCGAGCCGCACTCAGCCGTCCCGTACGACGAGCCGTGCTCCGGGCCGTATCCCCCAGCGCTCCATCGCCCCGGCCTCCGCCTCCAGTACGTGGCGCGCGCGGGCGCGAGGCAGACCGACGCGCCCCGGCCGCATGGTCCGCACCGCCACGACCCGCAGCTTTCGGTCGAGATGGGCGACGTCGATCGCGAACCGCATGCCCAGCGTGTGCACCGCGCTCGCGGGACTGAGCAGCAGCGCCCCCTCGATCCCGTCGCGCCCGAGCAGCCCGCGCCGCCGGGCCCGCGCCGACCGGGCGACCTCCAGGGGTATGGGGTGGGGCGTCCCCGGTACGGTGAGCATGGCCATGACTGCGAAGTTAGCGTCGGCGTCAAGGCCCGCGCCGCCCCGCGGTCACCCGCCGGGAGGACGGCGGGACATGTCGCCGAGTGCCCCACAAGCCCGCGCAAACCCCTTGGATCCCTCAGGATCCCACCGGATTGCCCTGGAAATCGCAGCGAAAGAGTCGTCGTCACTCGGTGAAGGGGTACTTCCGCCATCACCCGGGCGTCGCCGGACGATTGCGGAGCGTAGTTTTGGCATGCCGATGCGCGCAGCAGCCCTTACGAAGGGTTATGGTGGAAACCCCCCCTCGGGCCGGTCCGTCTCCCCCCCACGGACCGGCCCGTTTTCTCTTCCCGCCACCGCCCCTCCACGGCCACGGCCACCGCCGCCCCCGCGGCCCGGCGTCCGGCCTGTCGGCCGGCCGGTCCGTCGCCGCCTCCAGGGCCGCCCCGCGCGTATCTGCCCAGAAGGGCCACCCCTCGCGAAACGCCCCGGAACACCGGCCCCACAGGCCCCCGTTCGCGGACGGGACCCGGGCCGGGGCCCCGACGCCCGTGGGCCGGGCGGAGGTCGTCCGGGGGTAGGCTTCGGCTCCGGGGACCCCCGTCTGACGGGGTCCGGGGACCGCCATCTGACGGGGATCGCGCACGCCCGCACCTGTCTGATCCGCACGGAGGGGCTGACAATCACGTGAACCTGCGCGACAAGCTGCGCGGCCTGCTGGTCAGGTTGTACGCACGCCGGGTGGAAGGCCACCTGGACCACGCTCAGGTGCCCAAGCACATCGGTGTCGTCATGGACGGCAACCGGCGCTGGGCGAAGGCGGCGGGCTCGACCACCGCGCAGGGCCACCGGGCCGGGGCCGACAAGATCGAGGAGTTCCTCGGCTGGTGCGCCGAGACGGACGTCGAGGTCGTCACCCTCTGGCTGCTGTCGACCGACAACTTCGACCGGCCGAAGGAGGAGCTGGTCCCGCTCCTCGGGATCATCGAGGACGTCGTCCGCTCCCTCGCGGCCGACGGCCGCTGGCGCGTGCACCATGTGGGCGCGCTCGACCTGCTGCCCGGGCACCTGCAGACCGTCCTCAAGGAGGCCGAGGCGGCCACGGCGCACGTCGAGGGGATAGTCGTCAACGTCGC
The DNA here is from genome assembly GCF_042869095.1 of Streptomyces sp. NPDC007264. Classification (NCBI taxonomy): domain Bacteria; kingdom Bacillati; phylum Actinomycetota; class Actinomycetes; order Kitasatosporales; family Streptomycetaceae; genus Streptomyces; species Streptomyces sp. NPDC007264. The sequence continues at coordinate 465,767 of NZ_JBIAFD010000003.1, read as the reverse complement.
CATCGGCTACGGCGGCCGCCAGGAGATCGCCGACGCCGTCCGGTCGATGCTCCTCGACGCCCACGACAAGGGCACCTCGATGGAGGACCTCGCCGAGTCCGTCGACATCGACATGATCGGCCGTCACCTCTACACCAGTGACCAGCCCGATCCCGACCTGGTGATCCGTACCAGCGGCGAGCAGCGGCTGTCCGGATTCATGCTGTGGCAGACCGCCCATTCGGAGTACTACTTCTGTGAGGTCTTCTGGCCGGCCTTCCGCAAGGTCGACTTCCTGCGCGCCCTGCGTGACTACGCGGCGCGACACCGCCGCTACGGCGGCTGACCCGCACCGTCGCATCACCCGGCCGGGGGAAGGCGTCACCCGGAGTTCACCGGCGCGCCGTCATGGCCCGTTGCATGGCGGCGCGTGTTCGAGGGCATAAGGCAAACAGGTCGACACCCGAACCACGGGTGTCGTATCTCAGCGGGCGGCTCGGGGCCGTCCGCCCGGGAGGCCCTTTGCACCAGCCCGACCGTGCGGTCACTGCACGGAGGAAGCAGCGGAGGGCCGGTTCCCGGCCCGTGCGACGCGGCCGGCAACCGGCCGCCTTCCTCCCGCCCGCCCTCCCGGATTCCCTCGTCGCTCCCCGACCTCATCCGAGGGGGTACGTCCTTCCGTGGTGACCAGCACAAAGCGCCACAAGCCAGACCGGCGCACCTATGTTCTCGACACCAGCGTCCTGCTGGCCGACCCGAACGCCATGAGCCGCTTCGAGGAGCACGAGGTCGTGCTGCCCGTCGTCGTGGTCACGGAGCTGGAGGCCAAGCGGCACCATCCCGAACTCGGCTACTTCGCCCGGCAGGCGCTGCGCCTGCTCGACGACTACCGGGTCCGGTACGGCCGTCTCGACGCCCCCATCCCCATCGGGGACCTCGGCGGGACCCTCCGGGTCGAGCTCAACCACTCGGACCCCAGCGTGCTGCCCACCGGCTACCGCCTGGGGGACAACGACTCCCGCATCCTCGCGGTCGCCCGCAACCTGCAGGCGGAGGGGTTCGACGTCACCGTCGTGTCGAAGGACCTGCCGCTGCGGATCAAGGCGTCCTCCGTCGGCCTCCTGGCCGAGGAGTACCGCGCGGAGCTGGCCATCACGGACTCCTCCGGCTGGACCGGGATGTCCGAGCTGACCCTGTCCGGCGAGCAGGTGGACATCCTCTTCGACGAGGGGCACGTCCACGTCCCCGAGGCCGCGGGCCTGCCCGTGCACACCGGCCTGACGATCCAGTCGGAGCGGGGGAAGGCGCTGGGACGCGTCACCGCGGAGGGCGACGTCCGCCTCGTCCGCGGCGACCGGGAGGCGTTCGGCATCAAGGGCCGCAGCGCCGAACAGCGGATCGCCCTGGACCTGCTGCTCGACCCGGACATCGGGATCGTGTCGATGGGCGGCCGGGCCGGCACCGGCAAGTCGGCGCTGGCGCTGTGCGCGGGCCTGGAGGCGGTGCTGGAGCGCAGGCAGCACCAGAAGGTGATGGTCTTCCGCCCCCTGTACGCGGTCGGCGGGCAGGAGCTCGGTTATCTGCCGGGCACCGAGGCCGAGAAGATGAGCCCCTGGGCGCAGGCCGTCTTCGACACGCTGTCCGCGGTCACCAGCCGCGAGGTCATAGAAGAGGTCACCGCGCGCGGGATGCTGGAGGTCCTCCCGCTCACCCACATCCGCGGCCGCTCCCTGCACGACGCGTTCGTGATCGTGGACGAGGCCCAGTCGCTCGAACGGAACGTCCTGCTGACCGTTCTGTCCCGGATCGGCGCGAATTCACGGGTGGTGCTGACCCATGACGTCGCCCAGCGGGACAATCTGCGGGTGGGCCGTTATGACGGGGTCGTCGCCGTCGTGGAGAAGCTGAAGGGGCATCCGCTCTTCGCGCACGTCACGCTCACGCGGTCCGAGAGGTCCCAGATCGCGGCCCTTGTGACCGAAATGCTCGAGGAGGGGCAGATCTGACCGAAGTGCTCAACTTAGGTTGAAAAGTGTGTGGTTGGCGTCGTCCGGCAAAGGTCAGAGCCTAGCCGGGCGGCGCCTTCACATGTGGCGGTTTCTGGGAATCCCCTGGGTCAAACGGGGTGTGAGCTTTCACACGCGACGCGGAATTGCCACCCGGTGTCGGGTTGCGGCAGAGTCTCACTCCTGTCAGGCCCCGCATACGACACACGTGTACCCCTGGGTACCTCTCACGCCCTTGAGGCGGTGGGGGAGTACGGCACAACCGAACCACCAGAACTCCATAGAGCCGTCGTATGCCGCCCGAGCACCACGCGGCGCTCCCGTACCGGGAGTTGCCCACCGGGCCCGTGCCTCCCGTGACCCCGCAGTTGGGAGGCCAGCGTCAGGGGCACGATTGCGTCCGCCAGGGTCACCGAAGCGGGCGATGCTGGAAGGAAACCGTGTGAGCCGGATTTCGGTCCGGGGATTCGCAGTGGCCTCGGCCACGGCGGTCACCGCTGTCGGAAGCGTCGTCGGGGTTGCCTCGGGCAGCACTGCCCAGACCAACGACGCCGAGGCGATGGCGAGCGACTCGACGCTCCTCGCAGACATACCCGCCGGCCAGCAGGCCCAGGTGCAGATCGCGTCCCTGACGCAGCAGGCCGACGCGCAGGCCATCGCCGCGGACGCGGGCGCCAAGAAGGACGCCGAGGCGGCGGCCCGCAAGCAGGCGGCCGCGGACGCGGTCGCCAAGCAGAAGGCCGCGCAGAAGGCGGAGGAAGAGGCCAAGGCACGCAAGGAGGCGGAGGCCAAGGCCAGCCGCGACTCCGTGCGCTCCGCCTCGAGCTTCGCCGTGCAGAGCTCGTACACCGTCTCGCAGATCCAGGCGATGGCGCGTCAGATGGTGCCGAGCGGCCAGTTCCAGTGCTTCAGCAACATCGTGGACCACGAGTCCAGCTGGAACTACCGGGCGGTCAACGCCTCCTCCGGCGCCTACGGCCTCTTCCAGGCCCTGCCCGGTTCCAAGATGGCCTCCGTCGGCGCCGACTGGCAGACCAACCCGGCCACGCAGATCAAGTGGGGCCTGAACTACATGAACAGCCGGTACGGCAGCCCGTGCGAGGCGTGGTCGTTCTGGCAGGCCAACCACTGGTACTGAGCCGCGGATCCGCCCGCAGGCCGTCACTCAACCTTCCGCAGCCCCTCACCGTCTATGGGTGAGGGGCTGCGGCCGTTCACCGCGGTGGGGCCGGGCCCTGTACGGTCGGGACCGTCGACTCCAGGGGGGAGTGGTGGGCAGCACCCGCGAACACGGGGGAAGAGGACGGATCATGTCGGTAGTGCCAGGGTGGCTCGCTCGGCTCGGCGCCGGACTGACGCAGGTGGGCGAGCGGCTGGACGAACGCCGCGCCGAGGTGGAGAAGGAGCTCGGCGAGCCCGAGCCGCCCCCGGCACCGGACCGGGTGCCGCCGCCCCCGGTGCACGCACCCGCCGTCACGCCGCGCCCGCATCCCGTCGAGGCGGTGCCCTGGGGTGTGCGGGTCGCGGCCGAGGCGGGCTGGCGGGTGCTCGTCCTCGCGGGCACGGTCTGGGTGCTGATGCGGGTCATCAGCGCCGTGCAGTTGGTGGTGCTGGCGTTCGTGGCCGCGCTGCTCATCACGGCGCTGCTGCAGCCGACCGTGGCGAGGCTGCAGCGGCACGGCGTGCCGCGCGGGCCCGCGACGGCGCTGACCGCCGTCCTCGGCTTCGTCGTCATGGGCCTGATCGGCTGGTTCGTGACGTGGCAGGTCATGGAGAACGTCGACTCGCTCTCCAACCAGATCCAGGACGGCATCGACGAGTTGCGCAAGTGGCTGCTGAACAGCCCCTTCCACGTCACCGACAAGCAGATCAACGAGATCGCGAAGAACCTGCGGGAGGCGGTCGGCGCCAACACCGACCAGATCACGTCGGCGGGCCTGGAGGGCGTCACCGTCATCGTGGAGGCGCTGACCGGCATCCTCCTGACGATGTTCTCCACCCTCTTCCTGCTGTACGACGGCCGGCGCATCTGGGAGTGGACGCTGAAGCTGGTCCCGGCGGCGGCGCGGCCGGGGGTGGCGGACGCGGGTCCGCGGGCGTGGCGCACGCTGACGGCCTACGTCCGCGGCACGGTGATCGTGGCCCTGATCGACGCGATCTTCATCGGTCTGGGGATCTACTTCCTGGACGTCCCGATGGCGGTGCCGCTGGCCGTCTTCATCTTCCTGTTCTCCTTCATCCCCCTGGTGGGCGCGGTCGCGTCGGGCGCGCTGGCGGTGGTGGTGGCGCTGGTGACGCAGGGCGTCTTCACCGGCGTCATGACGCTGGTCGTGGTCCTGGCCGTGCAGCAGATCGAGGGCCACATCCTGCAGCCGTTCATCCTGGGCCGGGCGGTCCGGGTCCATCCGCTGGCGGTGGTGCTGTCGGTGACGGCCGGCGGAATGATCGCGGGGATCGGCGGCGCGGTGGTGGCGGTGCCGCTGGTGGCGGTGACGAACACGGTGGTGGGCTCCCTGCGGTCGTACGCGGCCGCGATCGCGGCGCAGCAGGGGCTCGACCGGACACCGGAGCGGATGCCCCAGCAGACGGCCCCACCGTCGTCCGACGCCGTGTCCTAGGCGCCGCGCACGCACGGGCGGCACACACGACGACGGGCCCCGCCCACCGCACGGTGGACGGGGCCCGGGACGGCCGCCGTGGGCTACTCCGCCAGGACCGCCTCCGCGTCCAGGGTGACACCGACCGCCTGGATCACTGCGGCGATCTTGAAGGCCTCCTGGACGACCTCGCGCTCCACGCCCGCCTTCCGCAGCACCTGCTCGTGCGAGTCGAGGCACGAGCCGCAGCCGTTGACCGCCGAGACCGCGAACGACCACAGCTCGAAGTCGACCTTGTCGACCCCGGGGTTGCCGATGACGTTCATCCGCAGGCCCGCGCGCAGATTGCCGTACTCGTGGTCCGACAGCAGGTGACGCGTGCGGTAGAAGACGTTGTTCATCGCCATGACGGCGGCCGCGGACTTCGCCGCGGTGTACGCCTCAGGCGTGAGGTTCGCCTTCGCCTCCGGCTCCAGCTCGCGCAGCACGATCGGCGACCGGGACGCGATCGCCGTGGCCAGCACCGTGCCCCACAGCTGCTGCGGGGGCAGGTCGGAGTTGCCGATGACCGAGCCCAGGTTGAGCCTCAGGTCCTTGGCGTAGTCCGGCACTGAGGCCTTGAGGGAGTCGAGGGACATCGGCTCACTCACCGGCCAGCAGCTTGACCGGGTCCAGCGTCTCGTCGCCCTTGGCCCAGTTGCACGGGCACAGCTCGTCCGTCTGCAGGGCGTCGAGGACCCGCAGGACCTCCTTGGGGTTACGGCCGACGGAACCGGCCGTCACCATGGTGAACTGGATCTCGTTGTTCGGGTCGACGACGAAGACGGCGCGCTGCGCGAAGCCGTCCTCGCCCTCGATGCCCAGCGCGCGCATCAGCTCGTGCCGGGAGTCGGCCATCATCGGGAACGGCAGGTCGCGCAGGTCGTCGTGGTCCTTGCGCCAGGCGTGGTGCACGAACTCGGAGTCACCGGAGAAGCCGAGGATCTGGGCGTCACGGTCGGCGAACTCGTCGTTCAGCCTGCCGAAGGCCGCGATCTCGGTCGGGCACACGAAGGTGAAGTCCTTGGGCCAGGCGAAGACGATCTTCCACTTGCCCTCGTAGGTCTTGTGGTCGATCTGCTCGAACTCCTTGCCCTTCTCCAGCGAGACGCAGGCGGTCAGTTCGAACTCGGGGAACTTGTCACCGACAGTGAGCACGGGTACTCCTTGCAGCGAGAAGACATCCTGGTGACAGGTTGTCTCCCATGGGTTGGACGATCGCGATCCTGGCACAGAGTGCATTGATCAGGGAAATAGCTACACTCGGTCATGTTGATCGACGCTGGTTATCAGTGACTGAGAGCAAGGGGTGCGGTGTGGCCGCGATCAGGACCCACGGGCGGCGCCAGCCCAGTCTCGCCCAGCTGCGCGCCTTCGCGGCCGTCGCCGAGCACCTCCACTTCCGCGACGCCGCCGCCGCGATCGGGATGAGCCAGCCCGCGCTGTCGGGTGCCGTCTCCACCCTGGAGGAGATCCTCGGCGTCACCCTGCTGGAGCGCACCACCCGCAAGGTGCTACTCTCGCCCGCCGGTGAGCGCCTCGCCGTGCGGGCCAAGGCGGTGCTGCACGAGGTCGGCACCCTCATGGAGGAGGCGGAGGCCGTCCGGGCACCCTTCACCGGAGCGCTGCGGCTCGGTGTGATCCCGACCGTCGCGCCCTACCTGCTGCCGACCGTCCTGCGGCTCGTGAACGACCGCTATCCGCACCTCGACCTCCAGGTCCACGAGGAGCAGACCGCCAGCCTGCTGGACGGGCTCACCAGCGGCCGCCTCGACCTGCTGCTGCTCGCCGTCCCCCTCGGGGTGCCCGGCGTCGCCGAACTCCCCCTGTTCGACGAGGACTTCGTGCTCGTCACGCCGCTCGACCACTGGCTCGGAGGGCGTGAGGGCATCCCCAAGGAGGCCCTGCGCGAGCTGAACCTGCTGCTCCTCGACGAGGGCCACTGCCTGCGCGACCAGGCCCTCGACATCTGCCGCGAGGCCGGGCGCGGGATCAGCGGGGCGGGGCGAGGTTCCTCGGCCGAGGGGCGCGGCCCGGGACGGGAGGGTCTGCCGGTGACCGCGACCGCGGCCGGACTGTCCACCCTGGTGCAGCTCGTCGCCGGCGGGCTGGGCGTCACCCTGCTGCCCCGCACCGCCCTCAGGGTGGAGACAGCCCGCAGCGACCGGCTCCTCACCGGCTACTTCGCGGACCCGGCCCCGACCCGGAGGGTCGCCCTGGCCATGCGTACGGGCGCCGCGCGGGGCGCGGAGTACGAGGAACTGGCGCGGGCGCTCCGCGAGGCGATGCGGCCGTTGCCCGTACGGGTGTGGGAGCCCGGCTGCTGAGAATCTCCGGACAACCGCCGGCGCACTTCCGGTCATTTGTGCGCCGCAACCCGCCCCGGGACCGGCGAGAGGACGCAACTTCCGTCACCTTTCGCGACTTTCGCCGGGAGATCCACCCGGACTGATACTCATACCCCCTCGGCGTGACGCGTCAGGCATGTGTGCGACGTTCCAAGGGGAGTTGTGACGGGCATAGGGGATTCCCCTGCGCGGGACGGATACGACCTGCTGTCGCGCGCGGTGACGTGCTACGCACGCGAGAAGGGCGACGGCGGTCTGCGGGTTTCCGGGCGGCCGGGGGGAGTCGTCCATGTCCGTGACGGTCTCGTGGTCGCCGTCGCGAGCCCCGGTGCCCCCGGCCCCGGCACGCTGCTGCTGCGTTCCGGCCGGTCCGGCGCCGGGGCGGCCGCCCTGCGGGTCGTGCGGGTGATGGCGATGCAGGACGCGGTCTTCGCGATCGTGGCCGGGCGGGTGGACGGCTGCATGGCGATCGAGGACCCCGCCGAACCCGCCGACGCGCTCGCCGTCGGGGAGATGCCCACGCGGCTGCTGCACCAGGCGGCCCGCAGACTGGCCGCCCTCGACGTCCTGCCGCACCCGGTGCGGCCCGACCGGGAGCGCCCGCTGCCCGCCCCGGAGGCGGACCTCGCCCGGCTCGGCGCCGTGCAGCGGGAGGTGATGCTCCACGCCGACGGCCGTCGCACGGCTCGGGACATCGCCTTCGCCACCGGGAGCGCGCTCTACACGGTCACCGTCGAGATGGCCCGCCTGCTGGGCGCGGGCTACCTCGAGTGCGTGCCGTCGGCCGAGTCGGCGGTCCGGATACCGGGCCGCGTCCCGCCGGAGGGACTGCGCCCCCGTACGCCCCCGCAGACGGAGCCGCAGGGCGTGGCGGCGCCGGGCCCCGTGAGTGCCGTGCCGCCCTCTCCGCCTCCGGCGTCCGTCCTGCCCCGACGTACGCCCGGCGCCAGCGGCATCACCGAGACGCCCGCCGCCGAAGGGAGCGGGCGGCGCCGGAGAGGGTTCTTCCGGCTGCGGAGCGGAGCCGCCACATGACCACGAACCGACCACGGCCTCCCCGCGTACGACGCGCACGGGCGGTCACCGATGAATCATGCACAGGGAGTGGAGACCATGGACCACACGGCGCTGGCGCTGGAAATGCGCGGTCTGCGCGATGAGGTGACGGGAATCACCGACACCGCGGTCGCGGCGGCCGACGGACTGCTCATCGCCGCCGACACCGCGAACGGCATCGATCCCGAGGGGCTCGCCGCGCTGGCCGCGGCCGGCATCGGGCTCGCCCGGCGCACCACCCAGGCGACCGCCCGGGGTGCCCTGCGGGGCACCGTCGCGTACGGCAGCCACGGCTGTGCCGCCTTCTACGCCGTCGGCGACACCGCCCTGATGGTCGTGCTCGGTGACGAGGGGATGGACGTGGACCGGCTGCATCGGGCGACCCGGCCGGCCATCGACCGCATCGGCTCGATCCTCACCGCCACGGCACCCGGGGGAGAGTGAGGGGATGGCGACGAAGCGTATGGCTCAGGGCTTCTCCGACCAGGTGACGGGCCTGGTCAAAACCCTCCGCGCGGACGCCCCCGACTGTGTGGCCGCGGGCGCGGTCGACATGGCGACGGGCATGCTGCTGTCGTACGAGACCGTGGACAACCACCCGCCGGAGGTGCTCGACCTCCTCGCGGGCGCCACCCTCGACCTGTTCCAGGGGCGCACGGTGGTGATGATCGAGGACGTGTTCAAGGAGCGCCGAGGGGTCAGCGGCGACAACCACTTCTTCCAGGAGATCCTCGTCAACAGCGACCACCTCACCCATCTGTTCGTGCGCATGAACGAGCAGCAGGACGTCGTCGCCGTGGTCGTGTGCCGCAAGTCGGTGAACGTCGGCATGCTCTTCGCCCAGGTCCGCCGGGTGGTGAAGGACTACAGCCTGTGAAGCCGTGAACGGGTGCGGGTCCCCTCCCACCGGGGAGGGGACCCGCACGCCCGGCCCGCGGGTCACTCGGTCCGCAGACCGTCCGCCCGCATCAGCCGCAGCAGCGGCGGCAGGCTGAGCACCGTCACCAGCAGCACGACCGCCGCGCCGAAGCCGGTCATCGCCAGCAGGCTCGCCCAGTCCACGCTCACCGTGGTGCCGACCATCTTCAGCAGGACCGCGCCCAGCGTGAGACCCACGACCGCGGCCAGCAGCAGGCCCAGCGTGATCGGGATCGCGGTCTGCCACAGCACCGACAGGCTCAGCGTGCGGCGCCGGGTGCCGAAGGCGACCAGCGACGACAGCAGCTTCTTGCGCTCGCGCAACTGCTCCAGCTGCGAGACCAGCAGACTCGCCCCGATCAGCGCCAGCACACAGGCCGCGCCCACGGACAGCCCGGTGCGGATGGAGGCGAAGCGCACGGACTCCCGGGAGGTCGCCCAGGTGTTGGGCATGGAGAGCGGAGCGATGCGTGCCGCGGTGTTCCGCACATGGTCCCGGGCGTCGGGCACCGAGGAGTCCACCCCGATGTACAACTGCCCCTCGAACGCCGGCGCCGCCTTCGCGGACAGGGCGCCGCGGGTGACCAGGAAACCGCCGCGCTCCGACCCGGTCGGGTCCTCGCCCGCCCGGACCTGCTTCAGCGTCCGCGGTACCGTCCAGGCGACCTCCTCGCCCTTGTCGCTCTCGGTGTAGGACGGATCGAGGTACAGGGTCCGGCCGGGCTTGGCCAGCTCCGCCGTGCTGGTGTCGAGCTCGGCACCCTGCGCGACGAAGACGTCGCCCTCGTGACACGAAGGGAGCGTCAGCGTCTCGCGGAGGTCCGCGCAGGTTCCCACCGTGACCTGGGTGGTGTTGTCCGGATCCTTGGCCCGGTCACCGACGTAGGATTCCGAGAGCGCTATGACCCGGCTCACGCCCTTGGTGTTCCGCATCTCCCGGGCGGCCGGGTCGAGCGGGGCGCCGCTCGGCAGGGAGACCTGCATCTGGGCCCGCGTCAGGTCGTATCCCGTCGACTTCGTGTAGTCGGCCTCCACACCGGCGAACAGCATCTGCAGCGCGATGGCACCGGCCACCGCCACCGCGACGCCGTTGACCATGCGCGCCGCGGTGCCGCTGCTCAGCTGGAGCCTGCGGACGGCCAGTTGCCACGACACCCCGCCGGCGTCGAGCCGGGCGACGACCGCTTCGACGACCCAGGGCAGCAGTGCGGTGATGCCGACGAGCAGGAACATGACGCCGCCGACGACCAGGTACTGGTTGAAGTTCCCGTTGTCGTTGCCCTGGCCGATCATCGGGTAGAGCATGCCGAGCCCGGCCAGCGGCAGCAGCAGCCGCCACCACAGCCGACGCCGTGCGGGCTTGGCCGTGCGGACCACGCCGAGCGGCTCGATGACCACACCGCGCAGCGCGAGCAGGGTGACGAGCACCGCGGCCGTGGGGACGGCCACCGCGACCAGCAGCGCCAGCGCGGGCGTCGGGTTCAGGTAGCTGGGGAAGACGCTGATGCCGAAGACTTCCACCTGCGCGACGAGCTGCCGTCCGATCAGGAAGAAGCCGGCGCCCAGCAGCAGCCCGAGCAGGGACCCGGCGAGTGCCTCCCCGGCGGCGATCCGCCGGGTCATGCCGCTGTCGGAGCCGACCAGGCGCAGCGCGGCCAGCCGCCGGTCGCGCCGCTCGCCGCCGAACCGCACGGCCGCCGCGATGAAGACCCCGACGGGCATGAGCAGCACCACGAAGACGACCATGACCAGCAGGAGCAGAATGGGATCCCACGGCTCGGAGCCGGGGTCGGCGCCGCCGAAGCTGTTGATACGGGCCACGTACGGGGGCGCGATGTGCGCCGCCAGTCCCTCGGCGCCCGCGTAGTAGGCGAGTTCCTGGGAACCGATGAGGCCGCTCTCCCCGATGGTCCCGGCGATCCGGTACGGCAGCCGCTCCCGCAGCAGCTTCCCGTCTCCGGACGTGAGCAGCTCCTTCAGGGCGGGGGAGACCACCATCTCGCCCGGCGCCGGGAACGATGTCAGCCCCGGCGGCAGGGGTGCCCGGGCGCCCTCCCGCTCCATCATCCGCCCGCGGACGTTCTTCCCGCGGTAGTCGGTGTCGACGTCCGCGATCACCAGGGTGTTGTCCGCTCTGGGCCGCTGCGACTGGGTGAAGGTGTGGTCCGCGCGCGCCTCCTGGTGCACGTCGCGCTGGGACAGGACGTTAGGCAGGGCGGTCGTCAGCAGCAGCAGCGCCACGCCGAGTCCGACGCCGACGGCGGTCAGCAGGACCCGGACCCACCCCTCGCGCCCGCCGGTGAACGCGAACTTGGTCCCCAGGGCCAGGTCCCGGGCCCACCCCCAGGCTCTCGAGTCCGCTCGAGCAGGGAGGTGCCCCCGTGCCGCACTCATACGATGCGCTCCATGTCCCGGGACTTCCCGTCCCGTACGACGATCTCGCGGTCGGAGTACGCGGCCACCCGCGCCTCGTGCGTGACCAGCACGACGGCCGCGTTGGTGGAGCGGGCCGCCTCGGTGAGCAGTTCCATCACGCGCTCGCCGTTGAGGGAGTCGAGGGCGCCGGTGGGCTCGTCGGCGAACAGCACGCGCGGCGAGGTGACCAGCGAGCGGGCGACGGCGACGCGCTGCCCCTGACCGCCGGATATCTCGCCGGGCCGCTTCTTCGCGAGGTCGTCGACCTCGAGCCGCTCCATCCAGGACAGCGCGGTCCGCTCGGCGGTCTTGCGGGGCGTCCCGCCCAGCCGCAGCGGAAGGGCCACGTTCTCGACGCAGGTCAGCTCGGGCACGAGCTGGCCGAACTGGAACACGAAGCCGAACTCGGACCTCCTCAGGAGGCTGCGCTCGGCGTCGCCCATGCCGGCCATCTCACGGCCGTCGTAGAGGATCGAGCCCGAGTCGGGCGGCACGATCCCGGCGAGACAGTGCAGCAGCGTCGACTTGCCGGAGCCGGAGGGGCCCATCACGGCGACGATCTCGCCCGGGTGGATGGAGAACGAGGCGCCGTCGAGGGCGAGGGTCGGCCCGTAGGCCTTGCGCAGGTTCTCGGCGGCGAGCAGGGAGCCGGGAGGATGCGTCATGGGGTCACCGCCTCGGCGAGCCGGTCGAGGCGCGCGGCGGTCAGCTCCAGCCAGCGCAGGTCGGCCTCGAGATGGAAGAGCGCGTGGTCGCAGATCAGCTGGTCGGCCAGGTCGCCCTTGCGCTTGCGGTCGGTGAGGATCCGCATCATGCGCAGGTGCTCGGCGCGCTGGGTGTCGAGGATGTCGGCCGCGTCACGGTGGGTGAGGAGCGCGAGGACGACCTTGGTGTAGAGGGTCGACTGGAGGTACGGCTCGGGCTTCTCGGGCGTCGCGAGCCACCGCTGCACGTCGGTGATCCCGGCCTCGGTGATGGCGTACCGCTTGCGCTCGGGCCCGCCGCCCGCCTCGATGCCGTCGACTTCGACGAGCCCGTTCTTCAGCAGGCGGGACATCGTCGAGTAGACCTGGCCGTAGTGCAGCGGCCGGTCGTGACCGAACTTCTCGTCGAAGGCCCGCTTCAGGTCGTAACCATGTCGGGGCCCGGACTCCAGGAGTCCTAGGAGGGTGTGACCGATGGACATGCCCTCACTCTACACAGGGCGTATACACCCCGCGTATACATGCCGCGTATAGGTCGTGCCGGAAGGTGACTCCTCGCAGGTGAGGCACCTTTGTCACGGTTCTGCTACACGCCAGGGCCCGGCGGTCGAGGGCGGGGACGCCCAGCCCCGCGGGGCTCCCGGGCGCCCCGGCCGGGGGTTTGCCGCGGCAGGAAAATCGGCCGGTCCGACAACCATCCGCCGCCCTCGGGCGTCGGTTCCGGTGGGACAGGTGCTCGATCTCACGTCCGTACAAGGCGTGATCGGCAACCCTTTGTCATACCGTGCGGTGTTAGCTTGCTGAGCTGACCCGAGCCACGAACCTGTGTGACCCACGAGACCGAAGCGGATTGGATCGAGCCATGGGACGAGCGGAAGAGAGACGAGCGCGGCAGCGCGGTGGCCGCCGCGCGGCGCCCAAGCGCTCGCCCGGGACGGCCGGATCCGCGTCGGTGGGCGCGCCGCCCGGCTCCCGGGCCGCCGCGCGGGGCAAGGGCGGCGGCAAGGCCAAGAAGAGCGGCATACGCAGGTTCTTCACCTGGAAGACGGTCCTGGGCTCGATCTTCGGCTTCGTGCTGCTCGGCATGGGCGCCTTCATCGTGCTGTACATGATGATCGGCATTCCCGAGGGCAACGCCGCCGCCAAGCTGCAGAGCAACGTCTACAAGTACAGCGACGGCACGATCCTGGCCCGCACCGGTGAGGTCAACCGGGAGAACGTCGACCTCGCCGAGGTCCCCAAGAACGTCCGGCTCACCTTCGTCGCCGCCGAGAACAAGACCTTCTACCAGGACGCGGGCGTCGACCTGAAGGGCACGGCCCGCGGTCTGATCAACACCCTGTCCGGCAAGGGCAAGCAGGGCGGTTCGGGGATCACCCAGCAGTACGTCAAGAACTACTACCTGAGCCAGGACCAGACCGTCACGCGCAAGCTGAAGGAACTGGTCATCTCGCTGAAGCTGGACCGCCAGAAGTCCAAGGACTACATCCTCGCGGGCTACATCAACACCAGCTACTACGGGCGCGGCGCCTACGGCATCCAGGCCGCCGCACAGGCGTACTACCGCAAGGACGCCAAGGACCTCACGGTCCGGGAGGGCGCGTACCTGGCCGCGCTGCTCCAGGCGCCGAACCAGTACGACTGGGCGATCGCCACCGACACCGGCAAGAGGCTGGCGAAGAACCGCTGGAACTACGTCCTGGACAACATGGTCGAGCAGCACTGGCTGGACGCGGGCAAGCGCCAGGGCATGACGTTCCCGGTGCCGAAGGCACCCAAGGCGGCGCCCGGCATGGAGGGACAGACCGGCTACCTGGTGGACGCGGCCAACGCGGCGCTGGAGAAGCAACTGGTCGCCCAGGGCACCGCCGCCTCCCTCGGTGACGCGGAGGCGCTGGTGAAGCAGGGTGGCTGGACCATCACGCTGACCGTCGACAAGAAGAAGCAGGACCAGCTGGAGCAGGCCGTCAAGGACCGGCTCACCAGCATGCTGAACCCGAAGAAGCGGCCCGTCGACGGCGACGTCCAGGCCGGTGCCGCGTCCGTGGACCCGAGGACGGGCAACGTCCTCGCGCTCTACGGCGGTCAGAACTACACCCAGCACTATGTGAACAACGCGACGCGGCGCGACTACCAGCCCGCCTCCACCTTCAAGCCGTTGATCCTCGCCGCCGCCATGGACAAGGGCGCCCAGACCCAGGACGGCCGGGCGATCGACGCGAACACGATCTACGACGGCACGAGCCGCCGCCCGGTCAAGGGCAGCGCGGTCCCCTTCGCCCCGCCGAACGAGGACGAGCAGGACTACGGCGACATCACCGTCCAGACGGCGATGAACAAGTCCGTGAACTCGGTCTTCGCCCAGATGGGCGTCGACGTCGGCATGGACGAGGTCCTGAAGACCGCGAACTCCCTCGGCATGGACACCAAGGGCCTGCAGGCCGTGCCCGCGCAGACCCTCGGCTCCATGGGCGCGAGCCCGCTGGAGATGGCGGGCGTCTACGCGACCCTCGACAACCACGGCAAGAAGGTCACCCCCGCGATCATCAAGTCGGCCGAGCACAAGGACCGCACGGTCACCCTCCCGGACCCGATCGGCGACCAGGTGATCAGCCGCGAGGCCGCGGACACGGTCACCTCGGTGCTCACCGGCGTGGTCGACGACGGTACGGCCAAGACCTCGGTGCGGGACAACCCGGCCCGCCGCGGCCAGCAGGTCGCCGGCAAGACGGGCACCTCCGACAGCAACAAGTCGGCCTGGTTCACCGGCTACACGCCGAACCTGGTCACCTCGGTCGGCCTGTTCGGCGAGGACGCCAAGACCCACGCCCAGGTGACGCTGAAGGGGGCGACGGGCCGCATCCCGGGCAGCGGACGCATCAACGGCGGTGGCTACCCGGCGCAGATCTGGGCCGCGTACACCTTCGAGGCGATGGACGGCGTCAGCCGGTTCGACCTGGAGACCACGCAGGGCGCGGCCGTCCAGACCAGCGCGCCGCCGACGACCAGCCAGTCGCCCACCGGCACCCCGTCGTCGACGCCGACCAGCCAGCGGCCCACCTCCGCGCCGCCGACGTCCTCGGCCCCGCCGACGCAGTCGCAGACGCCCACCCAGACGCCTCCGACGACGAACCCGCCGACGACGCCGGCCACCACACCCCCGTCGACGCCCAACAACCCGCTGAACCCCAACAACGGCGGGACATGACCGCGAACGCGTAGAACGACAGGGCCGAGGGGTGCCCGGTGTTCCGGGCGCCCCTCGGCGCGTCACGCGGAGCCGCCCGGCCGGCCGGCCGCCCGGCATCAGGCGCCGTTGACGTGGTGGGCGATGCGGTCGCCGATCTCCTTGTCGATGTTGCGCCAGTACTGCAGCGCGCGGTCCAGGACCGGGCGGCTGACGCCGGCCTTCAGATGACCGGTGACGTTGGACACCAGCCGGTCGCGGGCCGCGTCGTCCAGCACGGTGCGGACCAGGGTGCCCGGCTGGCCGAAGTCGTCGTCCTCGGAGTGCAGCCGGTACGCCTCGCGGACCATCTCGCCCGCCGTCTGCCAGCCCGCGATGTCGCCGAACTGCGTCACCGCCGCGGCCGGGCCGCCGTAGGAGTTGGGGGCGTACGGCCTGGCGGTGTCGGCGGGCTCGTAGCGCATCGGCCCGTCCTTGGCGTAGGAGCTGACCCGCGAGCGCGGCCGGTTGGGCGGCAGCTGCGCGTAGTTGGGGCCGATGCGGTAGCGGTGCGTGTCCGGGTAGGAGAAGAGCCGGCCGAGCAGCATCTTGTCCGGCGACGGGCCGATGCCCGGCACCATGTTGGAGGGCTCGAACGCGGCCTGCTCGATGTGGACGAAGTAGTCCTCGGGGTTCTTGTCGAGGGTCATGCGGCCGACCTCGATCAGCGGGTAGTCGCCGTGCGGCCACACCTTGGTCAGGTCGAACGGGTTGAACCGGTAGTCCGGGGCGTCCTCGAACGGCATCACCTGCACATGGACCGTCCAGGACGGGTGCTCGCCGCGCTCGATCGCCTCGTACAGATCGCGGCGGTGCACGTCGGCGTCCTCGCCGGCGAGGCGGTCCGCGTCGGCCTGGGTGAGGAAGTCGATGCCCTGGTCGGTCTTGATGTGGTACTTGACCCAGAACTTCTCGCCGCCACCGTTGATCCACATGTAGGTGTGCGAGGAGTACCCGTTCATGTGGCGGTACGTCTTCGGGACGCCGCGGTCGCCCATGAGCCACGTCACCATGTGTGCGGACTCGGGGGAGAGGGTCCAGAAGTCCCACTGCATGTCGTTGTTGCGCAGCCCGGTGACCGGGTGGCGCTTCTGCGAGCGGATGAAGTCCTGGAACTTCTGCGGGTCCCGGACGAAGAAGACCGGGGTGTTGTTGCCGACCAGGTCGTAGTTGCCGTGCTCCGTGTAGAACTTCAGCGCGAAGCCGCGCGGGTCGCGCCATGTGTCGGGGGAGCCCAGTTCGCCCGCGACCGTCGAGAAGCGTGCGAGCATCTCGGTGCGCCTGCCCGGCTGGAAGAGGGCGGCCTTGGTGAACTGGCTCACGTCGTTGGTCACTTCGAAGGTTCCGTACGCGCCGCTGCCCTTGGCGTGCACCACCCGCTCGGGAACCCGCTCCCGGTTGAACTGGGCCATCTTCTCGATGAGGTAGTGGTCCTGGAGAAGGATCGGGCCGTCGGGTCCCACGGTCAGCGAGTGTTCGTCGCTCTCCACCGGAATGCCGGCGTTCGTCGTGGTGTACGGAACCGACTGGGATGCCTGAGTCACGAGCGTCCCTCCTGTCGAACGAGGTCGTCAGGTCGCTTGGCTCACCTCAGCAGTCAACTCCGCCGACGGGATGTCGGCAACATCTGGACCGAATCCAGGTCCGGTCCTGGTCCAGCTCTGGCCTCGACCGAGGCTGGACCAGGACCGGGGCCGGACAGGGCCGGACAGGGCCGGACCGGGGTCGTCCTTGATCGGGCCGGACCGGGGCCGCGGCCTCGACCGGGGACGCCGGCCGGACCGCTCAGCCCCTGTTCAGCTCGAACCAGACGACCTTCCCCGTGCTCAGCCGGGTCGCCCCCCAGCGCCGGGCCAGCCGGTTGACCAGGTAGAGGCCCCGGCCGCCCTCGTCCGTGGCCCGCGCCTGCCGCAGCCGCGGCAGCTGCGGCACGTCGTCACCGACCTCGCAGCGCAGCACATCGGTGCGTAGCAGCCGCAGCGTGACCGGCCGTGACGCATAGCGCACGGCATTCGTCACCACCTCGCTGACCAGCAGCTCCACCGAGTCCGTCAGTTCGTCCAGGTCCCAGCGGGCGAGCGCCCGGCGCACCAGCCGCCGGGCCCGGCTCGGGGCCGAGTCCTCGGGCTCCAGGAACCAGTAGGCGACGTCCGTCGGCGCGATCCCGTCGAAGCGGGCGGCGAGCAGCGCGATGTCGTCGTCGCGGTCGCCGGGACCGAGCATGTCGAGCACCTCGTCGCACAGCGCCTCCAGCGGCGGCGGGTGATCCGCGCCGGTGAGCTGGGCGGTCGCGGCGAGCTTCTCCCGCAGCTGCTCTATGCCGGTCCACACGTCCCGCAGCCGCGACTCGACCAGACCGTCGGTGTACAGCAGCAGCGTCGCGCCGGCCGGGGCGTCCAGTTCGACCGCCTCGAAGTCCACGCCGCCCACGCCGATGGGAGCGCCCGCGGGCACCCGCAGCACCTCGGCCCGCCCGCCCAGGTGCAGCAGCACCGGCGGCGGATGGCCCGCGTTGGCGATGGTGATCCGGTGCGCGACCGGGTCGTACACCGCGTACAGGCAGGTCGCCATGCGGTCGGTGCCCAGCCGCTGGGCCTGCTCGTCGAGGTGGTGCAGCACCTCCTGAGGCGGCAGGTCGAGCCCGGCGAGCGTCTGCGCCGTGGTGCGCAGCTGACCCATGATCGCCGCGGACGTCATGGAGTGACCCATGACGTCGCCCACGACCAGCGCCACCCGGCTGCCCGGCAGCGGAATGGCGTCGTACCAGTCACCGCCGACCCGCGCGGTCTCCGCGGCCGGCAGATACCGGGACGCCAGCCGCACCCCCGTCGGGTTCGGCAGGGTCTCCGGCAGCATGGTCCGCTGCAGTTCGTCGGCGATGTACGCCTCGCGGCCGTACAGCACCGCCTTGTCGATGCCGAGCGCGCTGTGCGTGGCGAGCTGGGCGGCGACCAGCAGATCGTCCGTCTCGAACGCCATGCGCTCCGGCCGGCGCAGGAACAGGGTGGCGCCGATGACCCGTCGGCGGCCGCGCAGCGGCGCGAGGATCGCACGCTGGCCGGCGGGGATCACGAGATCGTCGCCGAGCAGCTCCGGCAGCGCGGCCCGGGCCGCGGGCGCGTCCGCGAACACGGGGCGCACCCCGCGCAGCACCTCGGCGAGCGGGCCGCCCGGCCGCACCTGGCACAGCTCGTTGCTCAGCGCGGCCATACCCGAGTTCTCCGGCGCCGGAACCGGCAGGATGCCGTCCTCCAGGTCCCGCTCCTGCGGGATCCGGTCGGTACGCCGCAGCCGCAGCACCAGGGGTCCGGTGGGCCGCTCGTCGCCCACGGGCAGGGGGTCGCGCAGATAGACCAGGATCGCGTCCGCGAAGGTCGGCACGGTGGCCCGGCACAGACCCATCACGATCTCGTCGAGGTCGATGCCGCGGGCGATCCGCCGGGTCGCGGCGCCCACGAAGCGCAGCCGGTCCCCGTCGCGCCGCATGGGCATGGGCCCGTTCGGCGGCGACTGGCCGGTGCGCCGGTCCTTGCCCGCCGGCAACGCGGCGGCACGGTCCTGGTCGGCGCCGGGCTGGGCCGGGATGCTCTCCGGAGCGGGGCGCGGCCGGTGCGCGTCGGGCTCCCCGGCGGCCGGCTGGGAGTGTTCGGTGCCGCTCGTCGCCGACGGCGGGGCGGGGGTGCCGCCCGGGGTGCCCGACGGCCCGTGCTGGGCGCAGGGCATCGGCAGCACCGGTGCGTCGCCGGGCCGGGTCTGTGCGGGTAACGCCGAGGCCGGCGGTGCGGACAGCGGCTCCGGGGTACGCAGGAGCGCCCCGCGGGGCTCCGCGGGGCCGACGCCCGGCTGCGGGCGCTCCTGGGAGGTCGGGTGCTCCGTCACGCGTGTCGAATCCATCCGTCCGGGGCTGCACGCCGTGCGTGCAGTTCGTCCCGCAGAAATGCCGATACCCGGAATACGTGCCCCGGGAACGGAATTCCCGCACGGTCACGGGCCGTCCATGGTCCACCGCCCGGGTGGCCCGGAGCCGTCCCGGTGTGGCCCTCGTACCCCTCGCTCACGTCCTGCCGCCCCTCGGTGACGTTCGGTCAAGCCCAGCACATCCTGCGGGAGTTGCTCTTGCATGCCCTTGCGGAGGACGATCCTACGGTTGTACCGCGGGGGCGCAACAAGGGTCTCATGAGGTCATGTACGCGGGGGTACGGTCCCAGTCCTCCGGCAGCGGCGGTACCGGCCAGGACGGATCCGGGCGCCAGTGCTGCCAGCCGTCCGAGAACGGCGGCCCCCAGGTGCGGATCACCTCCTCCGCCGAGCGCCCCGCCTCCCGTACCCGGTCGGCGAGCCGGGCGTCCATGAGGCCGTCCCGCTGGGCCTGCGCGAACTCGTCCTCGTCACGCCAGCCCCAACTGCGGTCCGGGTAGACGCAGATGTCCAGGAAATGGTCCTCGGAGTCGACCCCGCCGCTCCAGCGGACCAGCGGCGCCTCCAGGTTGACGTACCAGTTCTTGAACCGCCAGCCCGGATCCCAGAACAGCCACACCGACCAGGGCACGCCGGGCCGGGCCAGCTTGAGCACCCCGGTGCCGGACCAGCGGTCGAGCTGCACGGTCCGCGGCTTGGTGTAGCGCGACTCCAGCGGCTCCGCGTGCAGCGGAGTGCCGTCGGCGAGGACGGGCCGCACACACGGGGTGCCGGGCGCCATCCACACGGCCAGCACCTCGTCGTCGTCCCGGACGACGGTGACCGGACGGGCGATGTGGAATCGCTCGCCGGCGTTCTCCCGGTACCGCCAGAGGATCCGCTCCCCCGAAGTCCAGTACGCCGTCGGCCCGCCCGCTTCCACTCGTCTCACCGTCCCGTCGTCCGCCATGCACAGATATTAGGTGCCACAGGCATAGGACGCCGTGGCACCCGTCGTGGTTCGCGTCACGAGCGGGCCCCGGGACGGGAGTGGTCACGGATGCGTCATGCGCAGGACGTCGAGTGCCTCGTCCAACTGCTCCGGTGTGAGGTCGCCGCGGTCCACGTACCCCGATTCCAGGACGACCTGACGGATCGTCTTGCGTTCGGCGAGTGCCTTCTTGGCGACCTTGGCGGCCTCCTCGTACCCGATGTACTTGTTGAGCGGGGTGACGACGGAGGGCGACGACTCGGCGTACTCACGGGCGCGTTCGCGGTGGGCGACGATGCCGTCGACGGCGCGGTCGGCCAGCAGCCGCGCGACGTTGGCGAGCAGCCGGACGGACTCCAGGACGTTCTTGGCCATGACCGGCAGCATGACGTTCAGCTCGAAGGTGCCCGAGGCGCCGGCGGTGGCGATGGCCGCGTCGTTCCCGATGACCTGTGCGGCGACCATCAGGACCGCCTCCGGGATGACGGGATTGACCTTGCCGGGCATGATCGAGGACCCCGGCTGCAGATCGGGGAGGCTGATCTCGGCGAGCCCCGTCCGCGGCCCCGAGGCCATCCACCGCAGATCGTTGGCGATCTTGGTCAGTCCCACGGCGATGGTCCTGAGCTGTCCGCTGATCTCGACGACGCCGTCCCGGGCGCCCTGCGCCTCGAAGTGGTTGCGGGCCTCCGTGAAGGGCAGGCCCGTGACCCGGGCGACCTCCGCGATGACGGCGGCGGAGAAGCCCGGCGGGGTGTTGATGCCGGTCCCCACCGCGGTGCCGCCCAGCGGCAGTTCGGCGAGCCGCGGCAGCGAGGCGTGCAGGCGCTCGACGCCGTGGTGCACCTGGGCGGCGTATCCGCCGAACTCCTGACCGAGCGTCACGGGAGTGGCGTCCATGAGATGGGTCCGCCCCGCCTTCACCACGTCGGCGAAGGCCTCCGCCTTGCGTTCGAGCGATGCGGCGAGGTGCTCCAGGGCGGGGACGAGGTCCCGGGTGACGGCGGCGGTCGCGGCGATGTGCAGGGAGGACGGGAAGACGTCGTTGGAGGACTGCGACGCGTTCACGTGGTCGTTGGGATGCACGTCCCGGCCGAGCCGCTCGCTCGCGAGGGTGGCGATGACCTCGTTGGCGTTCATGTTGGACGAGGTCCCGGAGCCGGTCTGGAAGACATCGACCGGGAAGTGCTCGTCCCACCGCCCCTCGGCGACCTCCGCGGCCGCCTCCCGGACGGCCTCGGCGATGTCCTCGGGGAGCACGCCGAGTTCGGCGTTGACCTTGGCGGCGGCGCCCTTGATCCGCGCGAGCGCCTCGATGTGCGCCCGCTCGATCCGCTGCCCGGAGACGGGGAAGTTCTCCACGGCCCGCTGCGTCTGCGCCCGCCACTTGGCGTCGGCGGGGACCCGTACCTCGCCCATGGAGTCGTGCTCGATGCGGTAGTCGCTCATAGGCGGTACAGCGATCGGGGCGACGGGGATGTTCCGGGGTTTGGGCCATGCGGGTGGGCACGTGCGACGACGGTGAGTGGTCGGCCGATTGCGCGGAAGGGTGCCGGACGGACGGTCGCGTACCTTCTGCGCCTGGACGAGTTCGGCCACCTCCGCGGACCGCACAGCCACTCCGCCCGGGAACTACGGGCTCGAACCGTCGGCGATCGCATGGCCGAGCCTGAAAGGCCGGCCCGGGTGCGACGGCTGCCAACCCCGCTCCAAGGCGGTCCGGACAGCGCGCCCGACCACGGCCGGGACAACAGGGGATGCGTGGATCACATCCGCGATCAACAGGGCCCCTTGGGGCTCGACCTGCTGAACCACGAATGCCCTGCCCATCCAGCAGACCGGGCACTCGCTCCTCCCCACCTGCCAGCGGTAGGCAGCACCATCCACGGTCATCGGCCGTGAATGCTTCCTCGACAGCGCCATACGCTCCCTCGCGGACAGCGGGCATCCCTGTTCCCCGCCTTCGCGAAGAGCAGGCAACGGAACAGCAGCAGGCCCCCCGGCGACGCCGGGGGGCCTGCAAGGCTCTCACGGGTGGCTCAGGACAGGCCCGGCCCCCGCACCGGGATGCTGGTGAACGTCGGCTGGGGCGCCGGGTCCTGGAAGAAGTCGTTGCCCTTGTCGTCGACCACGATGAACGCGGGGAAGTCCTCGACCTCGATCTTCCAGACCGCCTCCATGCCGAGCTCCTCGTACTCCACGACCTCGACCTTCTTGATGCAGTCCTGGGCGAGGCGCGCGGCCGGGCCGCCGATGGAGCCGAGGTAGAAGCCGCCGTGGGCCGCGCACGCGTCCGTGACCTGCTTGCTCCGGTTGCCCTTCGCCAGCATGACCTTGGAGCCGCCCGCCGCCTGGAACTGCTCGACGTAGGAGTCCATGCGGCCGGCCGTCGTCGGGCCGAAGGAGCCGGACGCGTACCCCTCGGGAGTCTTGGCGGGGCCCGCGTAGTAGACCGGGTGGTCCTTCAGGTACTGCGGCATCTCCTCGCCGCGGTCCAGCCGCTCCTTGATCTTGGCGTGCGCGATGTCACGCGCCACGACCAGCGGGCCGGACAGCGACAGCCGCGTCTTCACCGGGTGCTCGGCGAGCTCGGCGAGGATCTCGTCCATCGGCTGGTTCAGGTCGATGCGGACGACGTTCCCGTCCTGCTCCAGGTGCTCGTCCGTGGTCTCCGGCAGGAACCGCGCCGGGTCCGTCTCCAGCTGCTCCAGGAACACGCCCTCGGCCGTGATCTTGGCGACCGCCTGCCGGTCCGCGGAGCACGACACGGCGATGGCGACCGGGCAGGACGCCCCGTGCCGCGGCAGCCGGACCACCCGCACGTCGTGGCAGAAGTACTTGCCGCCGAACTGCGCCCCGATCCCGATCTTCTGGGTCAGCTCGAAGACCTTCTCCTCCAGCTCCTTGTCACGGAAGCCGTGCCCCAGTTCGGAGCCCTCGGCCGGCAGCTCGTCCAGGTAGTGCGCGGAGGCGTACTTCGCGGTCTTCAGCGCGTACTCGGCGCTGGTGCCGCCGACGACGATCGCCAGGTGGTACGGCGGGCAGGCGGCCGTGCCCAGCGAACGGATCTTCTCCTCCAGGAACCTCATCATGGAGGACTCGTTCAGAACGGCCTTCGTCTCCTGGTACAGGAAGGACTTGTTGGCGCTTCCGCCGCCCTTCGCCATGAACAGGAACTTGTAGGCGCCGCCGTCCGTCGCGTACAGCTCGATCTGCGCCGGCAGGTTCGAGCCGGTGTTCTTCTCCTCCCACATGGTGAGCGGAGCCATCTGCGAGTACCGCAGGTTGAGCTTCGTGTACGCGTCGTAGATGCCGCGGGAGAGCGCCTTCTCGTCCTGGCCTTCGGTGAGGACGTTCTGGCCGCGCTTGCCCATGACGATCGCCGTGCCGGTGTCCTGGCACATGGGCAGCACGCCCGCCGCCGCGATGTTCGCGTTCTTCAGCAGGTCCAGGGCGACGAACTTGTCGTTCGCCGAGGCCTCCGGGTCGTCGATGATGCGCCGCAGCTGGGCGAGGTGCGCGGGCCGCAGATAGTGCTGGATGTCGTGGATCGCCTCTTCGGCGAGCTTGCGCAGCGCCTCCGGCTCCACCTTGAGGAACGTCCGCCCGTCGGCCTCGAAGGTGGAGACACCCTCGGAGGTCACCAACCGGTAGGGGGTGGTGTCCTCTCCCGTGGGGAGCAGATCGGTGTACGCGAACTCAGGCATCTCGCCCATTCCTCACTCGACAGACAGCGGCTGGCCTCCGTTGGCAGCGCTCACCAGCGTAGAACCTGGCGCGGACGGCGGGTCTGTGAGGTAGGGCTCAGTTCGGGCCCGGTCGTCGTCCTCCGGTCGTCCTCCGATCGTTCTCCGGCCGGCTTCCGGCCGGCTTCCGGCCGTCCTCCGACCGTCTCCCGGTCGTCCACAGGCCCGATCGAGGGGTAGTCGCGATCTATCGCGTTTCGGTACGCTGCTGCCGTGGACCTTCACAAGAGCCCCGCCCCGACGGACCGGCAGCCCGTGACCCCCGCCGAGCTGCGCTGCTCCGACGCCGACCGCGACCGCGTCGCCGACATCCTGCGCGACGCCCTGGCCGAGGGCCGGCTGACCGCGGAGGAGCACGCCGAGCGCGTCGAGGGGGTGCTGAGCGCCAAGACCGTCGGCGATCTGGAGCGGTTCCTCCGTGATCTGCCCATGGGTCATCCGAGCCGCACGGCGGCGGCGTACATGCCCGCGCCCCCTCGCCCCACCCCGGGGGCGATACCGGGCGAAGCCGACGAGAACGTGGTGGCGGTCTTCAGCGGCGCCCTGCGCAGGGGCCGCTGGCGCCCCGGCCGGCGGCTGCACGCCTACGCGGTCTTCGGGTCCGTGGAGATCGACCTCAGCGAGGCGGTGTTCGAGTACCAGCAGGTCCTGATCAAGGCGGTCGCGATCTTCGGCAGCGTGGACATCCGCGTCCCCGAGAACGTCACCCTGCGCGGCACCGGAGGCGGTGTGCTGGGCTCCTTCGAGGTGAGCACGCGGGACTCGGACGAACAGGACGCACCCGTGATCTACGTCGACGGACTGGCCGTCCTCGGAAGCGTCGAGGCACGACCGAAGCGCGGCAAGCTCGTCGCGGACATCCTCGACCGGGTGTCGGACAGGGTGGACAGGGCTTTGCGCAAACACCTGGATCGTTGACGCTCGTGAATTCGGCCGTGCCCAAGTGCACCCCGTGCGCACCGTTGACACCAACAGCCTCTGGAATTCCGGCGGTTCGGGACGCAGCGCATAGGCACGCGCACAGCGGGTAGACCTTGCTGCATCGTCTCTCGCTCGCGAAGCCGTCGTCAGGAGTAGACCGTGCTGCAACCGCCGCATTCGTCCCTGCAGGTCGCTGACGTTCCGCATCAGCGGGTGCCAGTGCGCGACAGGGAACAGGACGCCCCGTGGCACACGGAGGCGGTGTGCCGGCGTGACGAGGCCGGCCTGTTCTTCGCACCCTCGAAGGAGCCCACCGCGGCCCGGTTGTCCCGGGAGGAGGCGGCCAAGCGCGTCTGCGCGCGCTGCCCGGTGATGGTCGAGTGCCGCGAACACGCACTGCTGCAACCGGAGCCGTACGGCGTGTGGGGCGGCCTCACCGCCGCCGAGCGCCGCGTGGTGCTGGCCCGGCGCCGCCGCCGCGACCTGGAGCTCAAGAAGGCCGCGCGGGGGACGATAGCGGCGGCCGGCTGACCGGTGCACACGGGAAGGGGCGCGCTCTCCGCACCGAGGACGCCCCTTACCGGAACGAGTCGTGAGGCGGACCCGCGGGGCGCCCGCCTCGACGCGCGCCCCTCGGATCCACGAAGACCTCGTGGCGCCGTCTACTTGGCGCGTTCGAAATCGATCGTGCTGTACGCACGCAGCTTGCTCAGCCGGTGCACCGAGTCGATCCGCCGGACCGTGCCGGACTTCGAGCGCATGACGATCGAGTCGGTGGTGGCGGTCTCGGAGCGGTAGCGCACCCCGCGCAGCAGCTCGCCGTCGGTGATGCCGGTCGCGACGAAGAAGACGTTCTCGCCGGAGACCAGGTCGTCCGTCATCAGGACGCGGTCGAGGTCGTGGCCCGCGTCGATGGCCCGCTGCCGCTCCGCGGCGTCCTTCGGCCACAGCTTGCCCTGGATGGTGCCGCCGAGGCACTTCACGGCACAGGCGGAGATGATGCCCTCGGGCGTGCCCCCGATGCCGAGCAGCAGGTCGATGCCCGTGCCCTCGCGCAGCGCGAGGATCGAGCCGGCGACGTCGCCGTCCGAGATCAGCTTGATGCGCGCCCCGGTCTCCCGGATCTCCTTGATCAGTCCGTCGTGGCGGGGCCGGTCGAGGATGACGACGGTGACGTCCTCGGGCGCGGAGTTCTTGGCCTTCGCGACACGTCGGATGTTCACGGAGACCGGCGCGTCGATGTCCACGAAGTCGGCGGCCTCGGGGCCGGTGACCAGCTTGTCCATGTAGAAGACGGCGGACGGGTCGAACATGGTGCCGCGGTCGGCGGCGGCCAGCACCGCGATCGCGTTCGGCATGCCCTTGGCGGTGAGCGTGGTGCCGTCGATCGGGTCCACGGCGATGTCGCACTCCGGGCCGGTCCCGTCGCCGATCCGCTCTCCGTTGAAGAGCATCGGGGCTTCGTCCTTCTCCCCTTCCCCGATGACGACGACGCCGTTCATCGACACGGTCGAGACGAGGGTCCGCATGGCGCGTACCGCCGCGCCGTCCGCGCCGTTCTTGTCCCCGCGGCCGACCCAGCGGCCCGCCGCCATCGCGGCGGCCTCGGTGACACGGACCAGCTCCAGGGCGAGGTTGCGGTCGGGAGCCTCCGAGGGGACTTCGAGCTCGGACGGCAGGTGATGATGATTCTCGGTCATCGGAGCGCACCTTTCTGATACGACGACGGCCGGACGAGGGTGATAGCCCCTGACTCTATCCCCGGACAGACAAAATGAGCAGCGGGCCCCACGGATGAGCAGATCCCTGCACCTGCGACGATAGGGGCGTGGCAGGTACGAAAGGCAAGCAGAAGACGGTCCGGGACATGATCCTCTCCCTGGGCCTGATCGGGCTGATGGCGGGCGTCATCTACCTCTTCATCCCGCATGACGACCATGCTCCCGACCTCAAGAGGGTCGACTACCGCGTCGAGTTGCTCACCGCGCGCCGCGCGGCGGGCTACCCGGTGGCGGCGCCCGAGGGGCTGCCCGACACGTGGAAGGCGACGTCGGTGCGCTTCCGGGGCGACCACTTCGACGCCTGGCACCTCGGCTTCCACGACCCCGAGGGCCAGTACGTGGCGATCGAGCAGTCCACTCAGAAGGCGTCCGTCCTCATCGACGAGGCCAGCCAGGGCGCCGAAGCGACGAAGGTCACCCAGCGCATCGGCGGCCGGACGTGGCAGCGCTACACCGGCGGCCGCTACGACGCGCTCGTGCTCGAGGACAAGGGCTCCACGACCGTGGTGACCGGCACGGCGTCGTTCGCACGGCTGACGACGATGGCGGAGGCCCTCAAGACGCGGTGACCCCGGTCACCGCGAGGGCTCCGCGCCCTTCCCGTCCTCCCCCTCCTCCTCGGCCAGCGCGGCGTCGAGCCGCCTGCGCGCGCCCTCCAGCCAGGTGCGGCACACCCGGGCCAGCTCCTCGCCCCGCTCCCACAGCGCCAGGGACTCCTCGAGCGTCGTGCCCCCGGCCTCCAGGCGCCGTACCACCTCGATCAACTCGTCCCGCGCCTGCTCGTACCCGAGTGCCTCGTCCGCCTTGCCGGTCATGCGCCCACCCTAGATCTCGACCCGTACCGTGAACTCGCCCTCGGCGACCCGCGCCCGCAGCGTCTCGTCCGCCGACACCTCCTCCGGCGCGCGGACGACATGCCCGTCGGCCTTCTGCAGCACCGCGTACCCCCGCTGCAGCGTGGCCGCCGGCGACAGGGCCACCACGCGTGCGTGCGTGTGCGTGAGCTCCGACTCGGCGCGGTCGAGCAGATGCCCCAGCGTGCGCCGAGCGCGGTCCACCAGCGCGTCGACCTGGCCGGCCCGCTCGTCGATCATGCGGTGCGGATCCTCTATCGAGGGCCGCGCCAACGCGTGCGCGAGCCCCCGCTCCTCGCGCTCGACGAACGCCAGCACACAGCGCCGCGCCCGGTCCCGCAGCGCCCGCACCCGCTGCAACTCCTCACCGACGTCCGGCACCACCTTCTTGGCGGCGTCCGTCGGGGTGGAGGCGCGCAGATCGGCGACGAGGTCGAGCAGCGGATTGTCCGGCTCGTGGCCGATGGCCGACACCACCGGCGTGCGGCAGGCCGCCACGGCCCGTACGAGCTGCTCGTCCGAGAACGGCAGCAGATCCTCCACGCTGCCGCCGCCGCGCGCGACGATGATCACGTCGACGTCGTCCAGCGCGTCCAGCTCCTTCACGGCCTGGACGACCTGGGGCACGGCGTGCACACCCTGCACCGCGACGTTGCGCACCTCGAAGCGGACGGCGGGCCAGCGATGCCGCGCGTTCTCCAGCACGTCCCGCTCGGCCGCCGAGGCCCGGCCGCAGACGAGTCCGACGAGCTGCGGCAGGAACGGCAGCGGCTTCTTGCGCTCGGGCGCGAACAGCCCCTCGGCGGCCAGGGACTTCTTCAACTGCTCCAGCCGCGCGAGCAGTTCCCCGACCCCCACGGGCCGTATCTCGGCGGCCCGCAGCGACAGCTGCCCCCTGGGCGCGTACCACTCCGGCTTGGCGTGCACCACCACCCGCGCGCCCTCGCTCACGACGCCGGCGACGGCGTCGAACACCTGGCGGTAGCAGGTGACGCCGACGGAGATGTCGTACGACGGATCGCGCAGCGTCAGGAAGACGACGCCGGCGCCGGGCCGCCGCGACAGCTGCGTGATCTGCCCCTCGACCCACACGGCCCCGAGCCGGTCGATCCACCCCCCGATGAGCCGCGACACCTCGCCGACGGGCAGCGGGTTCTCCGCGGACGTGTTCACAGCCATGCGCCCGAGAGTAACGGCCGGTACCGACAGTGCCGTCCAGGCCGGCACGCCACCGGGTGCCGGGGGCCGCGCGGGACCCGCCGTCGCCGCGAGCCGTCCCCGCCCGCCGGGCCCGCCGTCGGCCGGGAAGGCGATCCCGGGGCCGCCCGACGCGGCCTTACGATGGTGCCCATGACCGCTTCGCCTGGCCGCCGTGTTCTGCTCGCCGCCCCCAGGGGCTACTGCGCGGGCGTCGACCGTGCCGTGATCGCCGTCGAGAAGGCCCTGGAGCAGTACGGGGCCCCGATCTACGTCCGCCACGAGATCGTCCACAACAAGTACGTCGTGCAGACCCTGGAGAAGAAGGGCGCGATCTTCGTCGAGCGGACGGAGGAGGTGCCGCCGGGGAACATCGTCATGTTCTCCGCGCACGGTGTCGCACCCGCGGTCCACGGCGAGGCCGAGCGGGGCCGGCTCGCCACCATCGACGCGACCTGCCCGCTGGTCACCAAGGTCCACAAGGAGGCCGTCCGGTTCGCCAAGGAGGACTACGACATCCTCCTGATCGGTCACGAGGGCCATGAGGAGGTCATCGGGACCTCCGGCGAGGCCCCGGACCACATCCAGCTCGTCGACGGCCCCGAGGACGTCGCGGGCGTCGAGGTGCGCGACCAGTCGAAGGTCGTCTGGCTCTCCCAGACCACCCTCTCGGTCGACGAGACCATGGAGACGGTCGACGCCCTCAAGGAGCGGTTCCCGCGGCTGGTCTCCCCGCCCAGCGACGACATCTGCTACGCCACGCAGAACCGCCAGCTCGCCGTGAAGCAGATGGGCGCCGAGGCGGACCTGGTGATCGTGGTCGGCTCGCGGAACTCCTCCAACTCCAAGCGGCTGGTCGAGGTCGCCAAGCTCGCGGGGGCGCGGGAGGCGTACCTCGTGGACTTCGCCGACGAGATCGACGAGGCGTGGCTGGAGGGCGTGTCGACGGTCGGTGTGACCTCCGGCGCCTCCGTCCCCGAGATCCTGGTCGAGCAGGTCCTGGAGTGGCTGGCGCGGCACGGCTTCGAGGACGTGGAGATCGTCAAGGCGGCCGAGGAGTCCATCACCTTCTCACTCCCCAAGGAACTGCGCCGCGACCTGCGCGCCGAGGCGGCGGCACTCGTGGCGGAGCGCACCGGCGGGAAGTGACGCCCCGTCCGGGAGGTGGCGTCCGTCCCGGGGGGTGGCGTTCCGTCCGGCACATGGCCCCAGGGCGTACGTCGTACCGTGGTGCCCATGCAGATCTTCGGCGTGGACATCGGCGGATCCGGAATCAAGGGCGCTCCCGTGGACCTCGACCGGGGCGCCCTGGCGGAGGAGCGCTTCAAGGTGCTCACCCCGCATCCGGCGACGCCCGACCGCGTGGCCGACGGGGTGAGGGACGTCGTTACCCACTTCGGCTGGACGGGGCCGGTCGGCATCACCTTCCCCGGCGTGGTCACCGGCGGCTCCACGATCCGCACCGCGGCGAACGTCGACAGCGGCTGGATCGACACGGACGCCCGCGCCCTGCTCGGCGAGCGCCTGGGCGGCCTCCCGGTGACCGTGGTGAACGACGCGGACGCGGCGGGGGTGGCCGAAATGCAGTTCGGGGCGGGCCGCGACCGCCGCGGCACGGTCATCCTGCTCACCTTCGGCACCGGGATCGGCAGCGCCCTCTTCAGTGACGGTGTCCTGGTCCCGAACACGGAGCTGGGCCATCTGGAGCTGAACGGCCACGACGCGGAGAAGCGCGCCTCCTCCAAGGCCAAGGAGGACGAGGACCTGACGTGGGAGCACTGGGCCCGTCGGGTGCAGAAGTACCTGGCCCATGTGGAGATGCTGTTCTCCCCGGAGCTGTTCATCGTCGGCGGGGGAGTCAGCCGCAAGTCGCACAAGTTCCTGCCGCTGATCCGGGGCATCGAGGCGGAGATCGTCCCGGCCCGGCTGCAGAACAACGCGGGGATCGTCGGGGCGGCGATGAGGGCGGTACAGGCCGGGTAGTGCCCACGACGCACGGCCCACGGCCCACGACGTACAACCCACAACACACGACGTACAACACACGACGTACAACGCACGACGTACAACGCACGACGCACGACGCACGACGCACGACGCACGACGCACGACGCACGACGCACGACGCACGGCACATGGCACACGCCCCACGGCGATGGCCATCCTGGCCGTGCGCCGTAGTGCCGTCCGCGCCGCGACGCACCGCTCAGAGCGCGCCGCGCCGCCGCGCCGCCCGCTCGCGCATCATCCGCACCCTGCGCATGGTGGCGATGGCGCCCGCGACGAGCGTGCCGCCGTACAGCCAGCCCGCCTGGGTGGCGAGCGCGGTGAACAACCCCACCAGACGCCCGGCGAGCCCGCCGTCGCCGTCGGTCACGGTCAGCAGACCGGTGGCGAAGGCGATCGGCACCACCACGGGCGGGGCCACCAGGTCCCCACGCCGCACCCACAGCGCGGTCAGCGCGCACACGGGCAGGAACAGCACCCCGTAGACCGTGAGGGACCCCTCGAACAGCAACCGGTCGAGGCAGCCGAGCACCGCCATGGCGGCGATGCCGAACAGCCCGCCGCCGAGGCCGGTGAGCCGGGGGTTGGGCAGCCGCCGCGCCACGGGGGCGGACGGTGAGGAGGGCGCGCGCTGAGCCGGCGGACGCCGCCGGGGGCCGGTGCTCCCCGCTCTGGCCTGCCGTGCCCCGTCGGCGCCGTCCCGCGCCCCGGGCCGCTCGGGGTCACCGGGCCGGGCGGCCGCACCGGACCGCCCCGCCGCGGCCGCGTCCCTCCGACCCTGCGGGGGAAGGGGCGCACCGCGTCGCTGTCCGTGGTGCGGAAGTCGCGTCCTGTGTTCCTCCACTGGACCAACTTAGGTCGGTTTATGTGCGGAATGACCTCTGAGACACGCCGTTGTTCGCGAGCTTGGCCAAGCGTTCGACACCGCGCGGGTGACCGGGCGCGCACGCCGTAGACTGGGGGATCGGCCCGCACATACTCCTGACGGACCCGGGCCCGCGCAGCCCAGTCCTCCAACCTCATGTACGGGAAGTCGCAACGTGTCGCTCACGATCGGAATCGTCGGTCTGCCCAATGTCGGCAAGTCGACCCTGTTCAACGCCCTGACCAAGAACGACGTACTGGCGGCCAACTACCCGTTCGCCACGATCGAGCCGAACGTCGGCGTCGTCGGCGTCCCCGACGCCCGTCTCACCAAGCTGGCCGAAATCTTCGGCTCGCAGCGGATCCTCCCGGCGACGGTCGACTTCGTCGACATCGCCGGCATCGTGCGCGGCGCGAGCGAGGGCGAGGGCCTGGGCAACAAGTTCCTCGCGCACATCCGTGAGTCCGACGCGATCTGCCAGGTCATCCGCGCCTTCAAGGACGAGAACGTCGTGCACGTGGACGGCAGGGTCTCGCCCAAGGAGGACATCGAGACGATCAACACCGAGCTGATCCTCGCGGACCTGCAGACGATCGAGAAGGTGCTGCCGCGCCTCCAGAAGGAGTCTCGGATCAAGAAGGACGTCGCCCCGAAGGTGAAGGCCGTCGAGGAGGCGAAGGAGATCCTGGAGAAGGGCGACACCCTCTTCGCGCACGGCATCGTCCAGGGCACCGAGCGTGCGGATCCCCTGCACGACCTGCACCTGCTGACCACGAAGCCCTTCCTCTACGTCTTCAACGTCGACGAGGACGAGCTGACGGACGACGCCTTCAAGGACGAGCAGCGCGCCCTGGTCGCCCCCGCCGAGGCGATCTTCCTCAACGCCAAGCTGGAGGCGGACCTCGCCGAGCTGGACGAGGACGAGGCCCTCGAGCTCCTGCAGTCGGTCGGCCAGGACGAGCCGGGCCTGGCGACCCTGGCCCGCGTCGGCTTCGTCACCCTGGGCCTGCAGACGTACCTCACGGCGGGCCCGAAGGAGGCCCGCGCCTGGACGATCAAGAAGGGCGCCACCGCCCCCGAGGCCGCCGGAGTCATCCACACCGACTTCCAGAAGGGCTTCATCAAGGCGGAGGTCATCTCCTTCGAGGACCTGGTCGCCACGGGCTCGGTCGCCGAGGCCCGCGCCAAGGGCAAGGCGCGCATGGAGGGCAAGGAGTACGTGATGCAGGACGGCGATGTGGTGGAGTTCCGCTTCAACGTCTAGCGGGTTCTCCCGCATCGGCGTAGCCGATGTGGCACATGCGCAGGTCAGACGGGGTCGACTTCCTTCGGGGTCGGCCCCGTCGCCGTATTCGGCTCCTAGCCTCCCCGTTTCAGTCGGCTCGGGTTGAGCTGGGCTGGTCGTAATGGCCGCGGCTGTCAGCTGTTTCTCGTCCGGTGGGCATGGGTGGGGCCCGGCGCGTGGTCGGGTGCTCCAGGTCCTCATGTAGGGGGCGGTCAGGGACGAAGCCAATGGTCAGGTGGCCGGTCTGGGCAGGGCCGCGAGGCAGGCGAAAGCGTTCGCCGGTTCGTGCCGCCATGGCCAGGTGGCGGCGATTCGCAGGTGGAGGCGGCGGCCTCCGCGGGTGAGGCGGGCGGCTGCGTGCAGCAGCCGGTAGCGGAGCTTCTTGGGCTCGGCATCGGCGAGTTCGCCGTGCAGGAGCAGGGTGCGGGTCCAGGCGAGCAGGTCGATCGCGGTCAGGGACACCTCCAGCCAGGCCGCATTGATGTGGAAGTGGCGGGAGGGGAAGCGGCCGAAGCCGGTGGTCTTGCCGCAGCGGATGCGGTCTTCGACCCGGGCGTGTGCGCGGTGGCGGACCTCCAGATGCTGCACGGAGCCCTCGCCGTAGGGGGTGTCGGTAAGGAAGACCTGATGGCGCATGCCTTCATCGAGGTCGAACAGGGAGAGCTGGGCGCCGGGGTGCGGTCGCTCGCGGCGGACGATGATCCGGGTGCCGTCGGGATGTCCGGTCAGGTCGACCATGCCGGTCAGCTCGGCGACCTCGGCCGTGCCGCGCAGGGAGCCGTCCTGTTCCAGGGCCGGGTGCCAGACCTGCCGGGGCAGGGCCCGGATCGCGCGGCGGACCGGTTCGGTGACGGGGTGTCCGACAGAGAACCGCGTCTGGATGCCCTGTTGGCGCAGGTTGCGCAGGTGGGTCAGGAATGCTTTGGCGCCGCCTGCGCTGTCGGTGCGGATGAGGATGTCGGTGCCGTGGCGGTGGGCATCCGGGATCTGGGCGAGCGCGGCGTCCAGGACGGTGATGTGGTCGCTCGCCGTGTTCGCGCCGGCGTTGCCCGGCCGCAGCAGGCCGGCCAGAGCCTCGCCGGTGTTGTCCAGGAAGCACAGCAGCGGATGGAAGCCGAAGCCGTGTTTGTAGGTGGCGGCTGCCTGTTCCTTCTCGGAGTGGCAGGTGACGAGGGTGGCGTCGAGGTCCAGGACCAGGCCGGGCAGGTCACGCCCGCCCGCGCGGGAGGTCGGTATCCCGCTCCGGGTCTCGGCGGCCTGCAGCCAGGCGGTCTCCCGGGCAGCGGCGCGGGCCGTGCGCAGTGCCGCGAGTGTGGTGGTGCCGATGTCAGCCAGGAGACGCCAAGCGGTGGGAGTGGAGGCCACTGGACCGAACACCTCGCGCTGATCGCGCAGGAGGGCCAGGTCGGCGATTGCCTCGCCGCCGTCGGCGAGCATCACCGCCGGGTCGACCGCCACCCGGCCCGGATCGTGGCCGGTGCCACGCGGCCGCAGCAGGCGCAGCGCGTCGGTGAAGGAGCTGGTCAGGCCCGTGGCGTCGGCGAGATCGGCCAGCAGGCGGGATCCGGCGTGGCTGACCACTCCGCGACCGTCGGACGAGACGACGAGCTTGGGACGCGACCCGGTAGTGTGCACGCAGAAAGTGCCTTCCTGCTGTGGTGACGGAAGCCCTAGACAAGCCTCATCATCCCAGCTCAGAAGGCACTTTCGTCTTTCCGCTCAAGATCCGGACACCGACCCAACTGAAACGCGCAGGCTAGCGCCCGCCTGCAGTCAGCCCTGGCAGCCGGGAACAGGGCCGGCACTGCCCTCGCAGTTCGTGTCGTTGTTGTTTCGCACGTCGCTGTCGACGAGGGACACGGTACTTGCCGGCGTGTTCCCGTTGTCGATACCACCGGGTGCGGCGAGGGACCTGTTGTCCATCACCTTGGTCCTGGTGAGCTGAAGGGTGGCGAAGTTCCTGATGCCGCCGGCGCTCGTACCGGATCCCTCGCTCGTGTTGTTGCTCACGGAGCTGTCCTCGGCCCGCACCGCGCCACCGCTGAAGTTGAAGAGCCCGCCACCGCCGCTGAAAACGCCAAGGCCGACACCGAGGACGTTGTTGAAACGGACCTCGCTGTTGTACATCCGCAGACTTCCGGTGTTCGGCCCGACGCCCAGGTTGACGATGCCGCCGCCGTAATCCTGTGCGTTGTTGCCCCGGACGTCGGCCTTCTTGAGGGTCAGGCTTCCGCCGCTGTTGAGGATGCCTCCGCCGGCGTCCGCGGTATTGAAGGTGATCCGGCTGTCGGTGACGGTCGTGGACCGGCCCTCGGCTGCCAGACCTCCTGCAACGCCGGTGGTGGTGTTGCCGCTGATCTTGCTCTGCTCGATGGACGCAGTGCCGTTCTCCGCGATCGTGACACCGCCACCGCCTCCGCGTCCGGCGGTGTTGCCGGTCACGGTGACGTGTTCGAGCCCCAGATGTCCGGCGGAATAGATGCCTCCGCCACTTGAGAAGGCAGGTGCCCCGCCGCCGTTGGCGTCACCTTTGGTGATGGTGAGGTTCTGCAGTTGGAGATTTCCGGAGTTCTCGACATAAAAGATGCGGAAATTGATGCTGCCCTCTGACCGGGCGATGGTGGCGTCGTGTCCATGGATGACGATCGTGTTGCTGATCGGTGGAAGACCAACCGTGTCGGAGGACGCCTCGGTGAGTACATAGCGACAGCGAGGAGCCAGGTCGAGAACTCCCCCTTCGTTGTTGGCTCTGCTGATCGCGGCTGTCAGAGCGTCGGCGCTGCACCGCACGTGGGTGACGGGAGCGGCAGCGACGGCGGGGATCGGAACGGCTGTGATGCCGGCGGCGAGGGCGGCCGTGCCGGCCGAGGCCC
Organism: Streptomyces sp. NPDC007264; assembly: GCF_042869095.1. Classification (NCBI taxonomy): domain Bacteria; kingdom Bacillati; phylum Actinomycetota; class Actinomycetes; order Kitasatosporales; family Streptomycetaceae; genus Streptomyces; species Streptomyces sp. NPDC007264. Next base: position 430,062 of record NZ_JBIAFD010000003.1, on the reverse strand, counting down.
GCAGCATGGGAATACGTCGCATGACGCCTCCTTGCGGATTGTGGCGCGCTCCCTGAGTCGGACGGGGCGGCACCCTGCAAACGAATGGACTGCATTCAAATCGGTACGTTGCCCGGAAAGGGTCGGCTCGCTGGTGGTTCACTCGAAAGCCGTGGGGGTTCGGCCCGATGGGTCACGCCTGTGAGCCGCTCCGCCGGGGAGTGCGGTGTCACCCCGCCGTCGAAGGGGATCCGTCACGCAGTACCGGGGTTCACCGTGATCGTTCGGCCGCGGCGACCCGGGCGCGACGGGTGACCAGGAACTCGGCGAACTCGGCAAGCAGGTCGAGCCGTTCGGCCTCGACCGCCGGTTCGGGGACCACCGACCGGGAGATGACCTCTCCGTCGAAGAGGTTACGGACGGTCGAGACCAGCAGGTGCCGGTCCTCGTCGGACAGCCCGCGCAGGGCCGGGACGTCTCGCGCGACCGTGGAGATCGTTTCGAAGAACCGTTCGGCGACGGGGGTCAACTGCTTGCGAAGGTCGGAGTCGGTGCGCGCTGCCACCAGCAGTTCGAACCAGACGACGTTGGCCTCGTGGCGGTGCCGCTCCCGCATCAGCAGAAGGGTTTCGCGCAGGTCCCGCTCGGGCTCTTGGGCCAGCCGCCGCCGCACTACCGCCAAGTGCTGTACGGCCACCTCCTCGGCCGCGGCGACGACCAGGCTCAGCCGTGAGTCGAAGTGGCGGAACAGGCCCCCGCGCGACACCCCGGACCGTCGGCAGATCTCCCCGACCGAGGTGTTCGCATAGCCGACCTCGGCGATGGAATCGATCGTCGATTCGATCAGCCGTGCGATGGTCGACTGCTTGCGCTCCTGCTGCGTCCGCCGTTTCGGGGGTGCCGGTTCCTTGCTCACTCAGGCAAGCGTAGTCTCGCGCCCGCCGATGGTGCCGGGGTCGACCGTCCCGCGCGCCTCTCCGACCCGCAGGAACCGTCCGGTGCGCCGTCGGCCGAAGTCGGCGCCGAAGCGTCCCGCGCCGTAGACCGGGTTGCCCGCGACGAAGGTGGCAAGAACGGTGGCGTCATTGCGGTTGACCATGCGCCGCATACCGCCGAACGCCTCGACCGGCGCCTCGTCGATCCGGTCCAGGGAGGAGTCGAGCCGGTCGGGATCGATGATGACGAGGTCGGCGCGGTCGCCCTCGCCCAGGAAGCCTGCGTCGATGTCGTACCAGGCGGCCAGTTCTCCGGTCAGGCGGTGGACAGCGCGCTCCACGGTCATGAAGCCCTCCCGGCGGGCGCGGCGGAGCAGGCGCAGCGGGAAGTTGTAGAAGGCCATGTTGCGCAGGTGGGCGCCGGCGTCGGAGAAGCCCATCTGCACCTCGGGCAGTGAGCTGAGCTTGTTCAGCGCCTCGGGGCGGTGTCCGGAGATGGTGGTGTGCCAGCGCACCGCGGGCCCGTAGGCGACGACCATGTCGAGGAACGCGTCGACGGGGTGGAGCCCACGCTCGTCGCCGACCTGGCCGAACGTCTTGCCGACGACCGAGGGGTCCGGGCATGCCACGATGTGGGCGTCATAGAAGTCGCGGTGCCAGATCCTGGGCGACCACTTGCGCTCGTAGTCGCGGCGGAACCGGCGACGGTACGCCTCGTCCTGGAGCAGCGCGTTGCGTTCGACCTGGTCCTTCAGGTGCAGGGCGGCGGCGCCCGCGCCGAACTCCTCGAAGATCACCAGGTCGATGCCGTCGGCGAAGACCTGGAACGGCACCGGCAGGTGCTGCCACCGGAAGTCGCCGCCGAGCAGGTTCGCCATCCGCGCCAGTGGGCCCATGAGGTGCATGAGGAGGGGGTTGGCCTTGACGTCCGCCGCGGTGAGGTAGCTGGTCTTCAACGGTTTGCGGCCCCGCAGGCCGACCGACTCCCACAGGGCGGGGAACAGTGCGATCGGCACGGTGAGGTCGGGGATGGACTGCACGACCCGGCCGGCGCTGCGGACGAGACGGTGCAGCCTGCGCCGTTCGGTGCGGGTCGCGAAGGTCGAGGGGAGCGTGCGTGACCGGTACCGCTCCCCGTCGAGCTTGTCCCAGGGGTTGAGCATCTCCGACAGTCCGAGCATCCCGGCCCGCAAGGCGTCGGCGAGCAGCAGCTCCATCTGCCGCAACTCGTCCTCGCTCGGCTTGACCCGCCTGTCCGTCGCCCTGCCCAGCCCCATCACAGCGGCCCGCAGGTCCGACTGCCCCAGGAACATGGCGACGTTCGGTCCGAGCGGGAGCCGCTCCAGCGCGTCGACATACTCCTCTGCGGTGGACCAGGACTTCCTCTGCTCCAGCACCCCGATGACGTGCTCGCGTGGAATGGCCTCGACCCGGCTGAACAGATCGGCGGCGTCCAGCGGATCCACGTGCACGGTGCTCAGCGAGCACGACCCGAAGATCGCGGTGGTCACTCCGTGCCGTACGGACTCCCCGAGCCCCGGCGCCGCCAGGACCTCCACGTCGTAGTGCGTGTGGATGTCGATGAATCCCGGCATCACCCAGGCGCCGGCGGCGTCGAAGAGCTGTGCCCCGTCCGTGTCGAGTTCGGCCGCCGAGACGATGGCCACCCGGCCGTCCCGCAGACCCAGGTGCCGGATTGCCGAAGGCCCGCCTGTCCCGTCGAACCAGCGACCGTTGGTGATGACGATGTCGAAGGCCATGCCGCGCAACATAGAGACCGTTCGGTCTCTATGTCAACGGTTCGCACCGCGTAGGCCGACGGGGCCGAGGCGCAACCGTGGGCGGGGTGAAGCTCGGGAGGTCTGGCGGCCGTGCGTCGGTCACGCGGACGGCAGGGCTTCCCTCTCCGCTGTCCTTCTGTTAGAAACGAGTGGTCTACACCAGTAGTGGTGTAGACCATAGGATGTCTGGGAGATCCCTGGGTCGCACGGTGCGGCAGCGGCGGCCCGACGTCGGGGAGCCCGTGCGGTCGGCTCGTCGATCCATCAAGTCTGGAAGGCTTCACATGACCACCATCGTCACGTCCCCGCTGGCAGGACGCGCCGTCGGACTGGCAGCCGTGCCGGATCCGGTCTTCTCCCAGGCCATGGTCGGCCCGGGCACCGCGATCGACCCGGTGCGCGAGCCGTCCGAGGCGGTGTCCCCCGTGGACGGAGTCATTGTCTCCCTCCATCCCCACGCCTTCGTCGTCGTCGACGACCACGGGCACGGTGTGCTGACCCACCTCGGCATCGACACCGTCGAACTCCACGGCGACGGCTTCGAGTTGCTCGTGAACAAGGGCGACACCGTGACGCGCGGTCAGGCCGTCGTGCGCTGGAATCCCGCCGCGGTCGAAGCGGCCGGCAAGTCTCCGGTCTGCCCGATCGTGGCCCTCGAAGCCACGGCAGAGGCGCTTTCCGAACTGCGCGACGACGGCGAAGTGAAGGCGGGCGACAGCCTCTTCCTCGTGAAGTGACCTCGCTGCCGTCGAGTGACGGCGAGCGGAACCACCACTGCGGCGGTGCCTGCCGCACGATTCGGAGACGGGTGAGATGGAGAAAACGCTGCGTGGCGTGGGTGTGAGTCATGGTGTGGCGATCGGCGTGGTTCGGCACATGGGTGCTGCGGTGCTCGAGCCGCCTGCGAGGCGGATCCCTGCGGAGGATGCGGAGGGTGAGCAGGAGCGTGCGCGTAAGGCGGTGGAGGTGGTGGCGGCGGATCTGGTGGCGCGTGGTGGTCTGGCGGGGGGTGAGGCGCAGGCGGTGTTGGAGGCTCAGGCGTTGATGGCTCGGGATCCTGAGTTGATGGTGGATGTGGAGCGGCGGATCGCTGTGGGGAGTTCGGCTGAGCGGGCGGTGTTCGACGCGTTTGCTGCTTATCGGGAGTTGCTTGCGGGGGCGGGTGGGTATCTGGCGGGTCGGGTGGCGGATCTCGATGATGTGCGGAATCGGATCGTTGCCCGTCTGTTGGGGGTGTCGATGCCGGGGGTGCCGGACAGTGAGGTGCCGTTTGTGCTGGTGGCGCGTGATCTGGCGCCTGCGGACACGGCGTTGCTTGATCCGTCGCTGGTGTTGGGGTTGGTGACGCAGGAGGGTGGTCCGACCAGTCACAGTGCGATTTTGGCGCGGGCTCTTGGTGTTCCTGCTGTGGTGGCGTTGGCGGGTGCGGGTGGGCTTGCCGAGGGCACGGTGATCGCTGTGGACGGCAGCACGGGTGAGGTGTTCGTGGATCCGGGTGAGGAGAGGAAGGCGCGGCTGGTGGCTGCGGGGGTCGAGCGCAGGAGCGCTCTTGCCGCTTCCAGCGGGCCGGGGGCCACGGCTGACGGGCACAGGGTGCCGCTGCTGGCGAATGTGGGTGGTCCGTGCGATGTCCCGGCTGCTGTGGAGGCGGGGGCCGAGGGTGTGGGTTTGTTTCGTACGGAGTTCTTGTTCCTGGACGGTGGTGGGCGGGCGCCGTCGGTGGAGGGTCAGGTTGCGGCGTACCGGGAGGTGTTGGGGGCTTTTCCGGGGGGTCGGGTGGTGGTGCGGGTGCTGGATGCGGGTGCGGACAAGCCGCTGGAGTTCCTGACGCCCGGCGATGAGCCGAATCCGGCGTTGGGGGTGCGTGGTCTGCGGGCGTTGCTGGAGCATCCGGAGGTGCTGGGTGTCCAGCTGAGCGCGTTGGCGCAGGCGGCCGAGGGGGTGCCGGTCCATCTGGAGGTGATGGCGCCGATGGTGGCGGACCGGGGTGATGCGAAGGCGTTCGCGGACGCCTGCCGTCGGGCGGGGCTGCGGGCCGGGGTCGGTGCCATGGTGGAGATCCCCTCGGCCGCGCTGCGGGCGCGTTCGATCCTGCGGGAGGTCGATTTCCTGTCGCTGGGGACGAACGATCTGGCGCAGTACACGTTCGCGGCGGACCGTCAGGTCGGTGCCCTCTCGCGTTTTCAGGATCCGTGGCAGCCGGCGCTGCTGGACCTGGTTGCGCTGGCCGCCGAGGCGGCCGGCGCCGAGGGCAAGAGCTGCGGCGTCTGCGGCGAGGCGGCCTCCGACCCGCTCCTGGCCTGCGTACTGACCGGCCTGGGCGTCACCTCCCTGTCCATGGCAGCCGCATCGATCCCCTACGTCCGGGCCGCACTGGCCAAGCACACGCTCGCGCAGTGCCGACGCGCCGCCGCCGCCGCACGCACCACCGACACCGCCCACGACGCCCGCACGGCGGCACAGACGGTGCTCGGGTGTGAGCAGGCGTAGGCGGTCTGGTCGGTGGTGACGTGGAACTCGCGGCAGCGGCCTGCCGCGCAGGCGGAGCGAGCGGTGATCAGTTACCGGCCGGCATCACCTGAACGGTGTCTCCCACCGCCCGCTCGCCGGAAGGTTCGGACGGCTGGTTGATCAGCTTTCCCCCGACTGCCATCGCCGTGGAACCGCCGCCGTCGAGGTTCATCGCCTGCACTGCGCCGAGGGACTTCATGAATGCGGCGGCCTCGTAGATGGTGAACCCTTCGCTGCCGCCCTTCAGCCTGCCGTCGACCGTGGCAAGTATGAGCCTGCCGTCGCTGTCGACGCCCGCCATGGTGCGGGGCTGGCGGACGTTGGCCCATGCGTAGCCGAAGTGCGGGTACTCGGTATCGACGATTCCCTCGGCGGCGGCGTCGATGTCGATACGTCCGTCCTTCACCAGGGTCGGTGCGGCACTGACGACGGAGTCGCCGCGATCGAGGTCGACGTCTCTTCCCTCGCTGTCGCGGACGGTCTCGGTCACCTTGATCCGCCGGCCCGGCTTCGCGTGGTCCCTCAGCCAGTTCGCGGCGCGGTCGATGCCCTGCAGCACATGCCCGTTCGCCGGGACGCGACCGCCGCGGGCTCCGGCTGTGACGACTCGGCCGGACGCGTCCAGGACCACCTGAGTGCCCGGCCCGGTGGGCAGGGCCGCCTTGAAGGCGGGCGTGAACTCGACCATGTCGTCGGCCAGTCGGCACGTCACGTCCTGCCAGGGAAGCTCACTCGGTCTGGCGCCCGGCCGGCCGCAGTCGCGGACCGTCCCGGGCGTGCGGTTGATGCCCTGAACGGAGAAGGAGACATTGTCGGCCTGCACGGTGACGCCGGTCGTCAGATCCGCGGTCCGGAACGTGCGCCCGTCGTCGATGATCAGCGCCGACCGCGCGCCGACCGCCATCGACTCGAGTTCGCCGTCATAGGCACCGACGCCGGACATCGTGCCCTGCACACCGTCGCCCGGTGAGAGGACGAAGAAGCCACCGTTGACGCCGACCAGAGATGCGAGCTTCTTGGACACGGCGGATGTCGTTTCCCGGTCGGTGACGTTGCCGTTGTGCGTGGCCTCGACCGTGCCGCTGAACTTCTTGGGGTCGACGACCGCGACATGGACGTTCTCGCGGTCGGCCTCCTCCTGAACGTCGTAGCCGGTCCAGGAGAGAGTGGCGTGGAGGCCGAGCGCATTGATCGCCGACAGTGTGCTCTGTGCCTTGTCCTGCGCCGCGAAGTGCCCGACGCGAACCCGGTACCCCATGAGTCCACGAGGGGCGTCGGCGTACCCGGGCCAGTCGACGCCCTCGACTCGCGGCTGCAGACCGGCCGCCGTCAGCTTCTGCGCCGTGGCGTCGGCCCAATCCCGGTCGGAGACCTCGGACCAGCTGGAGGGGGCGTCGGGATCGTTCGTGGTCAGTCTCAGCACGCTCGGCACTTGAACCGTGACGGTCCACGAGTGGGTGACATCCGTGGTCAGGACGCCGGTACGGACGGTGACGCCGGGAGCGAGGGTCTGTGTCGACCAGCGCTCCGTGACGGCGGGGTTCGGTGTGCGGGGCGAGCCGGCCTCGGCCGCGGCGGGCACAAGCGCGGGGGCTGTGACCGCGAGCAGGGCGGTGACGGCGAGTCGGGCACGGCGGTGCGGGAGGCGTGGAGCAATGCCTCGGCTGCGAACGAGAAGCATGGAGTTCCACCTCATGGGGGGTTGGGCGGCAACTGGCCCGGCGCACCGGTTCAGCCGCCTGACCCGCGACATGGTAGTAGTGGTCTACTCCAGTTGACAGGTCTGGAAGTTATTGCCTTCAGGTGAATTCAGGTGCAGGGCCCCGGAGTTGCGGTGCTGGTCGAGGCTCGCCTCCGGTGGTCTGAACCTTTCGGTGGCGTCTGGAGCGTAGAGTCGGGTCATGCCCGAGCTGAAGCAGCTGCACATCAGCCATGCCTCGGCGGTGTGGGACTTCGAGCTGGCGAACCGCGCCTACTTCGCCGCCTCGATCACCGACCGCGGCGACGACTTCTTCGACCGGTTCACCGAGCGGTACCACGCCTTGCCGGCCGAGCAGGAGGCCGGCATCTGCGCCTTCCATGTGCTCGTCGCCGAGGACGGCTCGGTCCTGGGGAGGTTCAACCTGGTCGACATCGAGGACGGCACCGCACAGCTCGGCTACCGGGTCGCGCAGCACGTCGCCGGCCGCGGCGTGGCGACCGCGACCGTCCGGGAGCTCTGCCGGCTGGCGCCGGCGCGGCACGGACTGCGCACACTGCGGGCGGCCACCGCCCGCGAGAACCTCGCGTCCCAGAAGGTGCTGACCAAGGCCGGGTTCGTCCTGGTCGGCCCGGCCGACCCGGCCGATCTCGGCGGTAGGCCAGGTGCCTGGTACCAGCGCGATGTCACACTCCATCGGTAGGCCGCGACCTCCCCCTGGCCCGGCACCGGGTGAGGGACCGGGTGCCGGGGCCGCTGTCGGGGGCACCTGCTACGCGGCGGGGTCGGCGGGGTCGGCGAGGTCGGCGGACAGGAGCCTGGCGAGCCAGTCGGTGCGGGTCCGGCGGGCCGTGGCCGATATGGGGGCCTGCGGGAACAGGGCGTCGAACCCGTGGAAGCCGCCCGCCCAGACGTGGAGTTCGGCCTGGCCGCCGGCCGCCCAGATGCGGGTGGCGTAGTCGGTGTCCTCGTCGCGGAAGACTTCGGCGGAGCCGGTGTCGATGTAGGTGGTCGGCAGGCCCGAGAGGTCGTCGGCCAGCGCCGGTGAGACATATGCGGGCACCTCGTCCGCGGTGAGGTCGCCGAGGACGGCGCGCCATCCGAACGCGTTCATCTCACCGGTCCACACCCCGGGCACGCCGGAGTACTGGCGGCTGGAGGTACTGGTGTTGCGGTGGTCCAGCATCGGGCAGATCAGCATCTGACCGGCGATCGCCGGCATGCCGCGGTCGCGCGCCAGCAGGGTGACGCCGGCCGCCAGGCCGCCGCCCGCGCTGGCCCCGGCGACGACGATCCGGGCGGGGTCGATGCCCAGTTCCTCGGCGTGTTCGGCGATCCGGAGCAGGCCCTGGTAGCAGTCGTCGACGAGGGCGGTGCCGGTGGCCTCGGGAGCGAGCCGGTAGTCCACGGAGACCACGACCGCGCCGAACTCGTCCAGCCATTCCAGTGGGATGTCGATCTGCGAGAACCGGTCGCCCATGACCATCCCGCCGCCGTGCATCCAGTAGACGCAGGGTGCGGCGGCAGCGCGGTCGGTGCGCGCGGGGCCGAAGACCGACAGGGGGATCGCGGTGCCGTCCCCGGCGGGCACCGTGATCTCGCGCCGGTCGACCGGGCGGTGTGCGAGCAGGGACTCGACGGGCGTCGGGGGGAGGCGGCGCAGGTGCGCGAGTATCTCCGGGCTGAGCCGGGACATCAGGGGCATGTCGGCGAGGAGTTCACGAAGTCCGGGGTCCAGGGCGGGGCGTGCCGTGGGCATGGTCGCTGCCTTTCGTGGGTGGTGTTCGGCGTCGGACGAGGGCGGGGTCGGCCCATGGCCTCAGGAAGCGGCCTCAGAAAGCGGCCTTGCCGCGGACCGGGACGTAGTCGGTGTACTCGGGCTCCTTGGCCAGCAGTCCGTCGATCTGCCCCACGATGGCCTGGGCGGCCTCGCCGGCGAAGATCCGGTGGTGGTCCTCCTCGCTGGTCCAGCCCTCGGTGACGTGGACGACGTCGGGGTCGGACGCGGAGCGGGAGACCAGATAGACGACGCAGTGTTCGCTCGCGCCGGGGCTGCCGTCGTCGAGACCGGTCAGCAGCAGGGCGACCAGTCGGTCGCCCATTCCCGGCCCGGCGGTCAGGGTGGCGTTGAAGCCGTAGGTCACGGTCATGGATTCCTTCTTCTCGGTGGGGGAGTGAAGTGTTTCCATTCAACTGGTCTGACCTGCGGCAACGTTAGAACGATGCTCGCTTGTACTTGCATGATCCTCGCAAGCTCGGGAGCCGTGGCGTCGCACGGTGCTGCAATGGACGCATGTACCTCGACGAGTTGCGCACCCTGCTGGCCCGGCACGCGCGTCCCGACGGGACCACGGCCGTCGACGGCGTCCTCATCTCGAGGGTCGACCGGCCGGATCCGCCGGAGCCCTCCATGTCCGGCACGGTGCTCGCGGTCATCGCCCAGGGCGCCAAACGGCTCGCCCTGGGCGACCGCGTCTACGCGTACGGTCCTGGGCAGTACCTGGTCGCCTCCGTCGACCTGCCCGTCACCGGACAGTTCACCCAGGCCGCCCCCGAGCAGCCCGCCCTCGGCTTCGGTCTCACGCTGGAACCGTCCGCCGTCGCCGAACTGCTGCTCCAGGCCGGTCCCGGCGACACGCCCCGCGCGGGCGGCGGCACACCGTCGGGCATCGCCGTCAGCGACGCCCCGCCCGCACTGCTCGACGCGGCGGTCCGGCTGCTGCGCCTCCTCGACGAACCCCGCGACCGGACCGTGCTGGCGCCTCTGATCAAGCGCGAGATCCTGTGGCGCCTGATCACCGGCGAACAGGGCGCCGCGGTAAGCCAGTTGGGTCTGGCCGACAGTGGGCTCAGCCATGTCTCCCGGGCCGTGCGCTGGATCCGCGAGCACTACGCGGAATCCTTCCGGGTCGAGGACGTGGCGCGGATGTCCGGCATGAGCGTCTCCGCCTTCTACCGCAACTTCCAGGCGGTGACCGCGATGAGCCCGATCCAGTTCCAGAAGCAGATCCGGCTCCAGGAGGCCCGGCTGCTCCTCGCCACCCACCCCGGCGACGTCACCGGGGTCGGCCACCGCGTCGGCTACGACAACCCGTCGCAGTTCAGCCGGGAGTACCGCCGCCAGTTCGGCGCACCCCCGAGCCAGGACGCGGCCCGCCTGCGGAGCACCGTGCGCACTCCCGCGGACGGCAAAAGGAAAAGGCAAGGAGACCCACTCCCTGCCACTCTCAACCTATAGCGCACCCGGGGGCTTGCGGCAAGACCCGGGCCGTGCCGCAAGATGGGCGGCCGACACCAGAACCTGGGGAAACGAGGGCTTTGCGGCATGCGTGTGCTGTTGTCGACATGGGGATCGCGCGGGGACGTCGAACCGCTGGCGGGACTCGCGGTGCGGTTACGGGAACGGGGCGCGGAGGTGCAGGTGTGCGCGCCGCCGGACGAGGAGTTCGCCGCGCTGCTGGCCGGTGTGGGGGTGCCGCTGGTGCCGCTCGGCCCGTCGGTGCGTTCGGTGGTGACCGGCGGGAGGGCGCCGACGACGGCGGACGCGTTCCGGGTCGCGGCCGAGTTGGTCGCCGCACGGTTCGAGACCCTCACCGCGGCGGCCGAGGGATGTGATGTGCTGCTGGCGACCGGCTTGATGCCGGCAGGTGCCCGCTCGGTGGCCGAGAAACTGGGCGTCCACTACAGGCTCGCCTGCTTCCACACGTTCGGACTGCCCTCGCGGCACTTCCCTCCGGGAGCGCGGCCGGGCAAGCAGTCCTCGCCGGAGGAGACCGACCTCAAGGTGCTGTGGGACGAGGACGCCCGGCGTGTGAACGCGTTGTACGGCGAGGCGCTCAACCGCCACCGGGCGGCGATCGGCCTGCCACCGGTGGACAACGTCCGCGACCACGTCCTCACCGACCGGGCGTTGCTCGCGGCGGATCCCGTCCTGGCACCGTGGCGGAGCCTGACGAATCTCGACCTCGTGCAGACCGGGGCGTGGATCCTGCCGGACGAACGCCCGCTCCCGGAAGAGCTGGAGGCGTTCCTGGACGCCGGCCCACCGCCGGTGTACGTGGGCTTCGGCAGCGTGGCCATGCGCCTCTCGCCGGACCTCGCCAGGGTGGTCGTCGAGGCGGTCCGGGCGCACGGCCGCCGTGTCCTGCTCTCCCGTGGCTGGGCCGACCTGGCCCTGATCGACGACCGGGACGACTGCTTCGCCGTCGGCGAGACCAACCATCAGGCGCTGTTCGGCCGGGTGGCCGCCGTCGTGCACCACGGTGGTGCCGGCACCACGACGAAGGCCGCCCTGGCCGGTGTGCCCCAGGTGGTGGTACCCCAGTTCGTGGACCAGCCGCACTGGGCCGCCCGGGTGGACGAACTGGGCATCGGCGCCGCCCACGAGGGCCCGAGCCCGACCGTCGAGTCCCTGTCGGCCGCGCTCGGCAGGGCCCTGACCCCCGAGACCCGCGCACGGGCGAGGGCCGTGGCCGGTGCCATCCGCACCGACGGGGCGGACGTGGCCGCGCGACTGCTGCTCGACGAGGCCGACCGGGAAGGGCGGCCCGTGCCGGCGTGAACCGCGGGCGCGGGCGCGGGCGGGGCGTCGGGCCGGGCGTTGTCCCGGGCGCGGCCCGGCCAGGGGCGGATGGTCCCGGGCCGGGGCGGACGCGTCCGTCGGTCAGTCGAGGGCGGCGGCGAACATGCCGGGCTCGTAGGAGCCTCCCTTCTGGCGCACGATCACGGCGAGCCGGTTGGCCGCGTTGATGAGGGCGACCAGGGCGACCAGCGCGCCGATCCCTTCGTCGTCGTAGTGCTTGCGCACCTCGGCCCAGGTCTCGTCGGACACGCCGTCGTGGGCGTCGGCGAGCCGGGTGCCCTCCTCCGCGAGTGCCAGCGCCGCCCGCTCGGCCTCGGTGAACACGGTGGACTCGCGCCAGGCGGCGACCAGGTTGAGCCGGACCGAGGTCTCACCGGCGGCCGCGGCGTCCTTGGTGTGCATGTCGACGCACCAGCCGCAGCCGTTGATCTGGCTGGCGCGCAGCGACACCAGCTCCTGCGTGGACCGGGGCAGCGACGACTGGTGGATCACCAGGGCGGCGTTGGCGAACCGCTTGGCGAACCTGGTGGCGGTCTCGTCGGCGAACATGTCGAATCGGGCGTCCATGACGTCGTCCTCACTCACTCGGGGTCGTGCAGGTGACGACCACGAGATGCCGGCGCCCCGCCCCCCGTGACGGGACGGCCGTGTGACGTGCGCCACCGCTCGCGTGTGTCACAAGGCCGCGGGGACCGGCGTCTTGTGCGCGTGGCATCGTCGGGAGCGGACAGGCAGGAGCAGCCGGTGAAGAGCCAGCGCAGCGATCGCACACGGGACACGGCCGGTCGACGTGCCGACGCCGACGCCGACGCCGGCGCCGACCCCGACCTCGACCTCGGCGCCGGGCACACGGACCCCGCCACCCAGACGTTCGTCCTGCACCGCAACCTGCTGTTCACCGTCGCCTACGAGATGCTCGGCTCGGCCGCCGACGCGGAGGACGTCCTGCAGGAGACCTGGTTGCGGTGGGCGGCCGTCGACCTCGGCACGGTGCGGGACCGGCGTGCGTACCTGGTCCGGATCGCCACGCGCCAGGCGCTGAGCCGACTGCGTACGCTCGGCCGCCGCAGGGAGTCGTACGTCGGTTCCTGGTTGCCCGAGCCGTTGCTGACCACCCCGGACGTGGCCGAGGACGTCGAACTGGCCGACAGCGTGTCGATGGCGATGCTGCTGGTGCTGGAGACGCTCACCCCCACCGAGCGGGCGGTGTTCGTGCTGCGCGACGTGTTCGACCTCGGGTACGGCGAGATCGCCGAAGCGGTCGGCAAGAGCCCGGCCGCGGTGCGGCAGATCGCGCACCGGGCACGGGCGCACGTCGCCGCGCGCCGGCCGCGTGGAGCCGTTTCGCCGGGCGAGACGCAGGACGCGCTCGACGCGTTCCGGCGGGCGGTCGAAACGGGCGATCTGCAGAGCCTGCTCGACATCCTCGCACCGGACGTCGTCCTCCTGGGTGACGGCGGCGGAGTCAAGCAGGCGGTCCTGCGGCCCGTCGTGGGGGCCGACAAGGTCGCCCGCCTGCTGGCCGCCGGGCTGGGCCGGGTGAGCGCCGCGCTGTCCCTGCGGACGGCGCAGGTCAACGGCCACCCGGCGCTGATGCTCCGGCTCGACGGCGCGCTCGACACCGTCGTGGCCGTGCACGTCGACGACGGCCTCATCACCGGGCTCTACGCCGTGCGCAACCCCGAGAAGCTCTCGCACATGCGGCACGAGACGGCCCTGCGCCGCTGACGCCCGTGCCCCCGGAAGCGCGCCGCCGTCCCTGGTCAGCCGACCTTGCCGACCGGGCCGGCGGTGTCGCGGCGAGGCCCGGCGGCGGTTCCTGACCTTCCTGGAGCTCGCCCGCCGACACGGCCTGCGGGTGCACGTCACCCAGGTGCTGTGGCAACTCGCGGCGATCGCCGAGGAGACGGGCGACCCCGGCGAGGCCCGATGCCCGGCGACGGATGCCCGGCGAGGGACGTCCGGCGAGGGACGCCCGGCGAGGGACGTCCGGCGACGGTGCCGCCGCCGGGCGCGAGCGGGCCCGCTTCAGCGGCAGTTGACCCACTTGTTCGACTGGACGGGGTAGCCGGCCACGTTCCCGTCGATGGCGCCGCGCTTCGCGATGCCGATGTAGGAGCGGTAGTTGGTCTTGCGGTAGAGCGCGGCGTCGCAGCTGCGGCCGTGGTTCACGCCCGACCGGACACCGTTCCTGAAGGCCCCGCCGTACTGGGCGAGGTTGCGGTTGTTGGCCTTGACCTTCTGCATGTGGCCCTTGAAGTTCTTCTTCGGCCACACGCACAGGTAACCCGCCGGGCAGCCGTGCCAGTTGGTGGCCCGGGTGCCGACGGCACCCTGGTCGGCCGCCGCCGCGATGCCGCTCGTCGTTCCGCCCAGCAGGGCGAGGGTTGCGATGCCGATGCCGATGCGCCTGCGTGCGTTCATGAGGTGTCGTCTCCGTCGGTCCTGGGAGCGGCCCGGTGCTCTGCCGTACCGCCCGGCCTGCGCTGTCGTGCACCAGGGTGCGGACGGCGAGAGGGCCGGTACAGGACCACCGGCGGAGTGACGACATCGCGGGACGTCCCACGCTCTGACGTGCGGGAACGCCGGTCGCGCTGAGGCGCTGCGGGGACGGCCCGGTGGGCGGTCCCCGCAGCAGCGGTGCGGCTCAGTGTCCGGCGCGCAGAGCCTTGCCCGAGACGGGCCGGCCCGCCAGCCCGGCGATCAGACAGACGTCCAGGACGGCCGTCGCCAGCGGAAGCAGGCCCACCGCCGCCAGGGCCCACCAGGCCCCGCCGAGCGTGGCGCCGATGACGATGAAGGCCACGCCCAGGATCGCCCGCACCGCGCGGCCGTTCTGGCTGCCGAGGAAATTCAGCATGCTCGTCTCACTCTCCCTGTCACAACGGGCGTCGGATCCCCCTCGGCCACCGGAAGCACATGGCCGCAGCCGCTCCATCAGCCTCGTGGGACACGCTCCCTCCTCGGCAGGGCGGACGACAGGGGCCGGACGGCCCCACTCCGAGGACATCGGTCCCGGACGCACCGGCCGTGCCCCGGTCCTCCCCTGGTTGATTGCGCACCGGCCCGGGGCGACGCTGGAGTGATGAAGGAGCCCCACGTCGCGCCGCCGGGCGAGGCGGACCGGCGCGGCGCGAGTCCGGTCACGCCGCTGGCCGTGGCGGACGCGCGGGGGTACGTCGTGGCGTGGAGCGCCGCCGCGGCCCTGCTCACCGGCTGCGATGCCACGGGGGCCGTCGGCCGCCCGGCCGCCGATCTGCTGGGGGTGCGGGCCGACTGGTCGGCCGGCCCGGAGGAGTGGCACGGCAGTGCCGAGGTGCGGGACCGGGACGGCCGGCGTCTGCGGGTGCCGGTCATGGCCTGCCGATGCACGGGCGGTGACCGCTCGGGACCGCTGTGGCTGCTGTTCCGGGAGCGCGACGAGCGGGGTGCGACGGAGCGGGCACTGGCCGACTGGGTCCTGTCCGGGTGCCCCGTGGCCGTGACGGTCTACGACACGGGCCTGCGGTTCGTACGGCAGAACGAGACGATGCGGCGCATGACCGGCGTGCCCGACGAGGAGCGGATCGGGCGGGGCCTGTCCGCCGTTCTCAGCGGGGACGACGTCCCGGAGTGGGAGGCGCGGATGCGCCGGGTGCTGGAGACGGGGCGGGCGGAGGAGGGCGTCCCCGTCCGTGGGCGTACCAAGGGCGATCCCGAGCACGACCGGTGCTTCACCGCCTCCGCCTCGCCGCTGCGCGACGGTTCCGGCCGGCTGGTCGGCCTGTGCAACACGGTGATCGACGCGACCGAGCAGTACAGCGCCCGGGAGCGGCTGGCCCTGCTGAACGAGGCCAGCACCCGCATCGGCAGCACCTTGGACGTCAGGCGCACCGGACAGGAACTGGCCGACCTGGCCGTGCCCCGCCTCGCCGACTTCGTGAGCGTCGACCTCGTGGAGGCGCTGCTCAGCGGTGAGGTGCCGCCGCCGGGGCCGGTCACCGGGGCCGTGCTGCGCCGGGTGGCGCACCGGTCCGTGCGGACGGGCGAGCCGGAGGCCGTGGTCAGGGTCGGCGACGTGGACACCTGCACGGTGAACTCGGCGCAGGCCCGCTGCCTGGCCACCGGGCGTTCCGAGCTGTACCGGACCATGTCCGAGGCCAGGTCCTGGGTGGCCGAGGATCCGATGCGCCTCGCCAAGGCGGAGGAGTACGGATTCCACTCCTGGATCGTCGTTCCGGTGAACGCCCGCGGCACGACGCTGGGCGTGGTGGTCTTCATCCGGTCCCGGCACCCCGAGCCCTTCGAGAGGGAGGACCTGTCCCTCGCCGAGGAACTGGTCGCCCGGGCCGCCGTCTGCCTGGACAACGCCCGGCGCTTCACGCGCGAGCACACGGCGGCCCTGACGCTGCAGCGCACCCTCCTGCCGCAGCGGCTGCCCGACCAGTCCGCGGTGCAGGCCGCCTTCCGCTACCTCCCGGGCGCCCCGGCGCTCGGCGTGGGCGGCGACTGGTTCGACGTGATACCGCTGTCGGGGGCGCGGGTGGCGCTCGTCGTGGGCGACGTGGTCGGCCACGGTCTCCAGGCATCGGCGACCATGGGCCGGCTGCGCAGCGCGGTCCGGACCCTCGCGGACGTCGATCTGGCTCCCGACGAGCTGCTCACCCGGCTCGACGACCTCGTCATCAGGCTGACCTTCGAGTCGGAGACCGGCGCGGAGGCGATCGCGCCGGGGGACCTCGGCGCCACCTGCCTGTACGCGGTCTACGACCCGGTCACCGGCCTCTGCTGCCTCGCCCGTGCCGGGCACCCGCCCCCCGCGGTGGTCCGGCCGGACGGGACGGCGGCCTTCCTGGAGCTGCCCCCGGGGCCCCCGCTGGGACTGGGCGGACTGCCGTTCGAGTCACTCGAGGTGGAGCTGCCGGAGGGCAGCCTCCTCGCGCTCTACACCGACGGCCTGATCCAGTCCCGGGAGCACGACATGGGTGTGGGGCTCAAGCGGCTGCTGCACGAGCTGGCGGGCGGGGAGGCATCGCCCGACGCCCTGAGCGACCGGGTGATCGAGGCGCTGCTGCCCGGTCGTCCGGACCAGCCGGCCGACGACGCCGCCCTGCTCCTGGCCCGGGTCCGGCGTCTCGACTCCGACCAGGTCGCCACCTGGGACGTGCCCGCCGACCCCGAGGCGGTGTCCGGGATCCGCGCGCAGGCCGTGAGCCGGCTGCGCCAGTGGGGACTGGAGGGGGCGTCGTTCGTCACCGAGCTGGTGGTCAGCGAGCTGGTCACCAACGCCGTCCGCTACGGCGACGCCCCGATCCGGCTGCGGCTCGTCCGGGACCGGACGCTGATCTGCGAGGTGTTCGACGGCTGCGGCACCGCGCCGCACATGCGTCGGGCCCGGGTGTTCGACGAGGGGGGCCGCGGCCTGCTGCTCGTCGCACAGCTCACCCAGCGCTGGGGCACCCGGCAGACCCCGGGCGGCAAGGTCATCTGGTGCGAGCAGGCACTCCCGGGGCCGTCCGGAGAGCCCGGACGGATCTGACGCGCAGGGTCCGAGGAACCTGATAGGCCGTCAACTTCCATGGCCGCAGAGGTGTTGACCATCAGGATTGTGGCAGTCCCGCGCGGGGCGCGGACCTCGGGACAAAGGAATAAAATAGATCAAAACACCCTGAGAGGCCGTCTGGAGGAGGGAACGAGATGTCGCTCTTCGGGCACCTGGCTCCTGCCATGGGCAACAACAGGCGCAACACGGACACGACGCGCAGAGGAACGAACACCGACCACCACAACCGCGGTAACCGCCGTACCGACACCAGGTCGGACCACCGGTGACACCAGCGCCTCCGGGCCCGGAGGGCCGGTCGGTCTCCGGCCGCCCGGGGGCCCGGGGCGTGCGGTCCGCCGTGCGACGGCTTCTCGTCGTCGCCGAAGTGGCGGACGAACAGCTCGTCGCCGCCGCACCGCCCGTGCCACCGCGGGAGGTGTTCCGGCGTTTCTGGCCCTACACCCGCGGCGGGCGGCGCTGGCTCGTGCTGATCCTGGCCTTCTGCGTGATCGGCCCTGCCGTCGACGCCGCCGAGATCTGGCTGTTCAAGGTGGTGGTGGACGACGTACTCGTCCCGCGCGACCTGGGCCCCTTCCTGCCCATCGCGGCGGCATACGTGGGGCTCAGCCTCGTGTCGGGCCTCCTCTCGTTCGCCGACGACGTGACGACCACCTGGGTCGGTGAGCGTTTCCTGCTCTCCTTGCGGTCGGACGTGTTCCGGCACGTCCAGGGCCTCCCGCTGGGCTTCTTCGAGCGGCGGCGGCTCGGCGACGTGCTCTCCCGGGTCACCGGCGACGTCGACACCGTGGAGACCTTCCTGCTCTCGGGGGTGTCCAGGGCCCTCTGGTACGTCATGCGGCTCGTCGTCTTCTTGGGGCTGTTGTTCTATCTGAGCTGGGAGCTGACGCTCTACGCCCTCGTCGTCGTGCCCTTGTTCTGGTGGGCGGCCCGGCACTTCGCCCGGCTCGCCAAGGCCGCGTCCCGCGAACGCCGCCGGCGCAGCGGCGCGGTCAGCGCGGTCGCGGAGGAGACGCTCGGCAATGTCGCGCTCGTGCAGGCGTACAACCAACAGGAGCGGGAGCACCACCGGTTCCACCAGGAGAACCTCGGTCGCTACCACGCCACCATGGCCTCGACCAGGATCCGGGCCGTGTTCGGGCCGCTGGTCGACTTCATCGAGGTGGCCGGAGCCCTGTCGGTCCTGGGCCTGGGCACCTGGGAGCTCACGCGGGGCCGCCTGACCCTCGGCGGACTGCTGGTCTTCGTGGGACTGCTGAGCAAGCTCTACGGACCGATCCGTGGCATCTCCCGCTTGAACAACACCTTCTACTCGGCGTCCGCCTCCGCGGAACGCATCATCGAACTGCTCGACCAGCGTCCGCAGGTGGTCGAACCCGTCGCCGCCGTGCCGTTGGAACGCGCCCGTGGCGAGGTGGAGTTCGACCGGATCGGCTTCAGCTATCCGGAAAGCGACCGGCCCGCGCTGTGCGACGTGTCGTTCCGCGTGTCGCCCGGCCAGGTCCTCGCGGTGGTCGGGGCCAGCGGAGCGGGAAAGACCACGGCCGTGAAACTGCTGCTGCGCTTCTACGACCCGGCACGCGGCACCGTCCGGCTCGACGGCACGGACCTGAGGGAGCTGCGGTCGGCCGATGTCCGCGCCAACGTGGCCGTGGTGCTGCAGGAGACGCTCGTCCTGCACGGCACTGTGCGGGAGAACATCCTCTACGGCCGTCCCGACGCGAGCGAGGACGAGATGATCGCGGCGGCCCGGGCCGCGGACGCACACGACTTCGTCACCCGACTCTCGGACGGCTACGACACCGTCGTGGGCCAGCGCGGCCGACTGCTGTCCGGTGGCCAGCGCCAGCGTCTGGCGATCGCCCGGGCCATGATCCGCGACGCGCCCGTGCTCGTCCTCGACGAGCCGACCACCGGGCTGGACGCCGAGTCGGGCCGACGCGTCATGGAGCCGCTGCGCCGGCTGATGAACGGACGCACCACGATCGTCATCTCCCACAACCTGCTCACGGCCCGGGACGCCACCGAGATCCTGGTGCTGGATCACGGCCGGGTCGTCGAGCGCGGAACGCACGACGAACTGCTGGCCCGGGGTGCCGCCTACGCCCAGCTGTACCGGTTGCAGGCCGTCACGGCCGGGACACCCGCGGTGGAGGCCGTCCCGTGAGCCGACCGCGTCCGAGGGCGGCCCCGTCCCCGCCCCTGCCCCCGGGGCCGGCCCCCGCCCCCGGCTACGACGTCCTGGCGCACCTCACCCGGACCGGCTGGCTCGACGTGTACGACGCATGGAGCCATGAACGCGAGTGCCGGTGCGTGGTCAAGGTGCTGCGCCCGGACCGCCGGCACGAACGGCGGCTGCGGGAACGGTTGCTGCGCGAGGGCCGCTGGCTCCAGTCGTTCACCCACCCGCACCTGGTCCGCGCCTACGAAACCGTCGAGGCCCCCGAGCCGCTGGTGGTCCTGGAGACCCTGGCCGGAGAGACCGTCGCGCACCTCATCGACCGCCTGCGGCACCGGCTGTCCGCCACCGACCTCGCGTTCCTCGGCCTCCACCTGTGCTCCGCACTGCACTACCTGCACGGCCGCGGCCTGCTGCACCTGGATGTGAAGCCGTCCAACGTCGTCGTCGACTGCCGGCGGGCCAAGCTGCTCGACCTCAGCGTCGCCCGTCCGCCCGGCCCCGCGAACGCCGGGATCGGCACGCCCTGCTACCTCGCCCCCGAGCAGGCGCGGGGCGGGACGCTCTCCGCCGCCGCAGACGTGTGGGGCCTGGGCGTGACCCTGTACGAGGCCGCCACCGGCGGCATTCCCTTCTCCATCGGTGGCGCGTACGGCTCCACGGATTCTGCGAGTCGCCGCGGCACCCCCGGTGGCGTGCGCCGGTACCCGCAGCTGGAGGGCCGCGCCCCGCGCGTGGGCACCCGGCGTCGGCTGCCGGATGCGCTCGCCGCCGTCATCGACGCCTGCCTCGAACCCGACCCGGCCGCCCGGCCGGCGATCGGCCGCATCGCCGAGATCTTCGACTCGCTGCTGCCCGCGCGCCGCCGGTGAGCGCCCCGCCGAACGCCGGGCCCGCCGTGGCCGTCTCGCGGTCGGCGTTCCAGAAGCGGAAGAAAGCGATAGAAAGGGAGCATGAGGGGAGATTCAGGTCGATTCGGGCGCCCGGTGTCCGGTGCGCCGGGGGAGACCCGGCGGCGCCTGCGCTTCCTGCTGAGCATGCGCACCCTCGCCGGCCAGGTCTTCCTGCTCCAGCTGGCGGTCGTGGCGCTGATCGTCACCGCGGCGCTGGTGGCCCTGGTGGTGCAGGCCCGGCGGGACACCATGGCGGACGCCCGGAGCCGGACGCTCGCCGCGGCGCAGACGTTCGCGAACGCCCCGGGAATCGTGGCGGCGCTGCGCGGCCCCGATCCGAGCGCGGTGCTGCAGCCGCACGCCGAGGCGGCCCGGAAGGCCGCGGGCGTCGACGCCATCATCGTGTACGGCCTGGACGGCATCACCCTCACCCACAGCGACCCGCGGCAGATCGGCAGGCGCGTCATCGGCCCCTACGCGGAGGCGGCGGCCGGCAAGGCGTTCACCAGGACCTTCAAGGGGACCCTGGGGCTCTCCGTGGTGTCGGCCGTCCCCGTCAAGGACACCCACGACTCGGTCGTCGCCATCGTCTCCGCCCCCGTCCGGGTCGAGAAGGTGCAGCACCGGCTCGACCGGCAGCTGCCCGTCCTGTTCGGCGGCGCGGCCGGGGCGCTCCTCATCGCCGCGGGCGGGGCCGGTCTGGTCAGCAGTCGGCTGCGGCGGCAGACCCATGGCCTGGGCCCCACCGAGATGACACGGATGTACGAGCACCACGACGCGGTCCTGCACGCCGTGCGGGAAGGGGTGCTGATCGTCGGGGGTGACGGCCGGCTGCTGCTGGCCAACGACGAGGCGCGACGACTGCTGGACCTGCCGGCGGACGCGGAGGGGCGCCAGGTCACCGGTCTGGGGCTGGAGGCGGACCTCGCCGGGCTGCTGGCCTCCGACCGCCCGGCCACGGACGAGGTCCACCTGGCGGGCGACCGGCTCCTGGCGGTCAACAAGCGGCTCACCGCACCGCACGGGCCCCGCGGCAGCGTGGTGACGCTCCGGGACACCACCGAGCTGCGGGCCCTCACCGGACGGGCCGAGGGAGCCCGCGAACGGCTCAAGCTGCTCTACGACGCCGGGGTGGAGATCGGCACCACGCTGGATGTGCGGCGCACGGCCGGGGAACTGGCGGAGGTGGCGGTGCCCCGGTTCGCCGACGTCGTCACCGTCGAGCTCCTGGACCCGGTCCTGCACGGCGAGGAGTCCGCCGGCGGGACCGCCGGGATGCGCCTGGCCGCCGTCGCCGGTCCCGGCGCGGGCCCGCCGCTGCATCCCGTCGGAGAGCTGATCGGCTCCGTCACCCCCCACGCCGTCGGCGAGGGCACGGCGGAGAGCGGGGCGGTGCTGGTCAAGGACCTGCGCACCGCCGGCGGCCCGGGGGACCAGGACCCGGAACGGGTCCGGCGCATCCTGGAGCGCGGCTTCCACTCCCTGCTGGTGGTCCCGCTGCGGGCGCGCGGGGTGGTCCTGGGGACGGCGGCCTTCTGGCGGACGGGCGCCTCCCCGCCGTTCGAGGGCGAGGACGTGTCCCTCGCCGAGGAACTGGCCGCCCGCGCGGCGGTGTGCATCGACAACGCCCGCCGCTACACCCGCGAACACACCATGGCCGTCACGCTGCAGCACAGCCTGCTGCCGCGCGAGCTGCCCGAGCAGGGTGCCCTGGAGGTGGCCTACCGCTATCTGCCCGCGCAGGCCGGCGTGGGCGGCGACTGGTTCGACGTCATCCCGCTGTCCGGGGCGAGGGTGGCGCTGGTGGTCGGGGACGTGGTCGGTCACGGGCTGCACGCCGCGGCGACCATGGGCCGGCTGCGCACCGCCGTGCACAACTTCGCCGGCCTGGACATGCCCCTGGAGGAACTGCTGACCCGGCTGGACGAACTGGTGGCCCAGATCGACGCCGACGAGGCCGCCGCCGGGGAGGACGGGCAGGGGATCACCGGCGCCACGTGTCTGTACGCCGTCTACGACCCCACCTCCGGGCGGCTGGCCATCGCCACCGCGGGCCATCCGGGACCGGCGGTGGTCCGTCCCGACGGCACCGTGGACTTCCCCCCGGTGCCCGTGTCGCCGCCCCTGGGACTGGGCATCGGCCTGCCCGTGGAGAGCACCGAGCTGACCGTGCCGGAGGGGTCCCGGCTGGTGCTGTACACCGACGGCCTGATCGAGGACCGCCACCGCGACCCGGACGCCGGCCTTCGGGCCCTGCGCGATGCTCTGACCGGGCCCGACCGCGCGCCGGAGGCCACCTGCGCGGCGGTGATGGAGGCCATGCTGTCCGACCGGCCCAGGGACGACATCGCGCTGCTGGTGGCCCGCACCCGCAGGCTGGACCCGGCGCAGATCGCCGAGTGGCAGGTGCCGGGCGACCCCGCGGCGGTGGCCCCGGTGCGCGGGGCCTGTGCGCGCCGGCTGACGGAGTGGGGCCTGGAGGAGAACGCCTTCACCGCCGAACTCATCCTCAGCGAGCTGATCACCAACGCCATCCGCTACGGTGCCGAGCCCATCACGGTGCGGCTGATCCGCACCGAGCCGGTCAGCGGGTCCGCCGCGGGCACCCTGATCTTCGAGGTCGCCGACGGCAGCAGCACCTCGCCGCGGCTGCGCCGGGCGGGCGTCACCGACGAGGGCGGCCGCGGCCTCTTCCTGGTCGCCCAGTTCGCCGAACGCTGGGGCACCCGCTACACGCCCACCGGAAAGGTCATCTGGGCCGAGCAGCCCCTGCACGGCGGTGCCGCGCCGTCGGCGGAGCAACTCGGCGGGATCCTGCTCGGTGAGGGTGCGGCGCTCGGCGGAGCCTGGGAGAGCGACGACATCGCACCGTGAGCGGCACGTGCGGGATCCGGCAAAGGCGCAGCTCGCGGGCTTCACGGGTCGGCCCCATGATCGGGGCGGCCGGGTACGCTGGCCTGGACGACCACTTCGTCGACGCAGAAGGCCAGGAGGCCAGGAGGCACAGCGGAGGGCTGACCGCCCTCGTCCCACCACCCCACTCCGTGGAGTCGTCGTGACAGCACCCCGTGCCCGAGCAGCAGCCCTCGCCGGCTGCCTCGCCCTCGCGGCACTGGGCGTGAACGCCTGCGAGGGCCCACCGCCCGCCGGACCCGAGAAGCCGTCGGTGGCCACCTCGGCCCGCGACGCGGGCGGCATGGGCGCGCTGGTCGCCGCGGCGAAGCGGGAAGGCGCGCTCCGGGCGATCGCGCTCCCCCGTGACTGGGCCAACTACGGCGGACTCATCGACGGCTTCGAGAAGAAGTACGGGATCAAGGTCACGGTCGTCGATCCGCAGGCCCACAGCGAGGACGAGCTCGACGCCGTGCGGAAGAGCGGGAAGCGGCCGACGGCACCCGACGTGATCGACGTGGGGGACACGTTCGCGCGGGCCGCGGCCCGGCAGCACCTGCTCGCGCCGTACCGGGTCGCCGCGTTCGACTCGATCCCCGACGGCCAGAAGGACCGCAAGGCCCGCTGGGCCAACAACTACGGGGGCTACATCTCCATCGGCTGCGACGCCGACCGCGTCAAGCCCTGCCCCGACACCTTCGCCGATCTGCTGAAGCCCGGCTACCGGGGCAAGGTCGCGCTCGAGGGCGACCCGACCCGGGCGAACTCCGCCTTCGCCGCCGTCTACGCGGCAGCGCTGGCGAACGGCGGGTCGTTCGACGACATCCGGCCAGGTCTCGACTTCTTCGCCGAGCTGAAGAAGCGCGGCAACCTCAACCCCGTCGCGTCCACCGCGACGGCGGTCCTGGACGGCCGGACGCCGATCAGCATCAACTGGGACTACCTCAACCTCGGCTACGCCGACCAGCTCCGCGACAGGGGCGAGAACTGGCGGGTCGCGATCCCCTTCGACGGCAGCTTCGCCCAGTACTACGCGCAGGCGGTCAACAAGAACGCCCCCCACCCGGCGGCCGCTCGCCTGTGGCAGGAGTACCTCTTCGGCGTGGCGGGCCAGAACCTCCGGCTGTACGGGTACGCCCGCCCGGTGCTCCTGGACACCATGAAGGAGGACGGCACCCTCGACGAGGCCGCCGCCGCACGGTTGCCGACGGTCGAGGGCACACCGCAGTTCCCCACGGACGCACAGCTGGAGAAGGCGCAGCGGACGGTCGCCCGGGGCTGGGCGAAGGCCGTCTCGGGCTGACCGGGCCCCGCGGCCGGCGGGCCCGGCGGCCCGGGCACCGCCCGCCGACGGCGACGCGGGTCCCCGGGCCGGGGCGTCGTGCCGGGCCCTCGGGCCGGGCCGTCCGTCCGGGTCCTCGGGCCGGGCCGTCCGTCCGGGCCGTCCGTCCGGGTCCTCGGGCCGGGCCGTCCGTCCGGGCCGTCCGTCCGGGTCCTCGGGCCAGGTCGTCCGTCCGGGTCCTCGGGCCGGGCCGTCCGTCCGGGTCCTCGGGCCGGGCCGTCCGTCCGGGTCCTCGGGCCAGGTCGTCCGTCCGGGTCCTCGGGCCGGGCCGTCCGTCCGGGTCCTCCGTCCGGGCCGTCCGTCCGGGTCCTCGGGCCAGGTCGTCCGTCCGGGTCCTCGGGCCAGGTCGTCCGTCCGGGTCCTCGGGCCGGGCCGTCCGTCCGGGCCGTCCGTCCGGGTCCTCCGGCCAGGTCGTCCGTCCGGGTCCTCCGGCCGGGATGTCGGCCGGGACGTCGGCCGGGACGTCGGCCGGGCTCTCAGGCCGGGACGTCGGCCGGGACGTCGGCCGGGAGGGGCGTCGGGGCCGTCGGTGTCGGCGGAGGCGTGCGGTGGATGGCGGCCCCGGTGGCCGACAGCGGGACGCCCGTGCCGCCGTGCCGTGCCGCCACGATCTCCGCGGCGATGGAGAGCGCCGTCTCCTGAGGGGTTCTCGCCCCCAGGTCGAGGCCGATCGGGGAGCGCAGCCGGGCGAGTGCCTCGTCGGGGACGCCCGTCGCCCGCAGGCGCGCCAGGCGGTCGTGATGGGTGCGCCGGGAGCCCATGGCACCGACGTAGCCGACCGGAAGGCGCAGCGCCAGGCCGAGCAGGGGCACGTCGAACTTCGGATCGTGGGTCAGCACGCACAGCGCCGTCCGCCCGTCCAGCCGGCCCGCCCGCGCCTCCGCGTCGAGGTACCGGTGCGGCCAGTCCACCACGATCTCGTCCGCGTCCGGGAAGCGTGCCGCGGTGGTGAACACGGGGCGGGCGTCGCACACGGTGACGTGGAACCCCAGGAACCGCCCCGCGTGCACCAGCGCGGCGGCGAAGTCGACGGCGCCGAACACGAGCATTCTGGGCGGCGCCCCCGCGGACTCGACGAACAGCGTCACCGGCTCGCCGCACAGCCCGCCCTCGGCGCCCACGCGCACGGTCGCGGTGCGCCCCTGCGCGAGCAGGACCGCCGCCTCGGCCGCGGCCGTGGTGTCGAGCGCGGCGGTGCCGTGCAGACTGCCCTCGTACGCCCCGTCGGCACGGACGGCGAGAGCGCCGCGCCCCAGCAGACCGGCCGGCCCCTCCACGACGCGGACCAGCGCCGTGGAGCGTCCCCGAGCCGCGGCGTCCAGCGCTGCCGACACCGCGGGCCGCGAGGCGTCCGTGCGCCGCACCGGCACGACGAGGACGTCGAGCACACCGCCGCAGGTGAGCCCCACGGCGAAGGCGTCGTCGTCGCTGTAGCCGAAGCGGTGCAGCACCGGCACGCCGGTCTCCAGCACTTCCAGGCACAGTTCGTACACGGCGCCCTCGACGCAGCCGCCCGAGACGCTGCCGAGGGCCGCGCCCGTCTCGTCCACGGCCAGCGCCGCACCGGGGGACCGGGGAGCGCTGCCGGCCACCGACACCACGGTGGCGAGCGCGAAGTCGCGCTCCCGCAGGCACCATTCACGCAGCTCGGACGCGATGTCCAGCATGGTTCCACCTGACCTTCGTGGGAGTTCCGGACCGGCTGGGGCTCAGGGCGTGAACTCGCGCAGCAGGGGCATCCGGATGACGGCGGTCGAGGCGGGCCCGGCCAGCGGGCCGGTCCGTTCCAGCCGCCCCGACTGCCGCTCCCGACCCGCCCGGTGGGTCTCTTCGATTCTCTCCCCGCCGATCGGGCCGACGCCGCCCGTGCCGACGCGGCCGGGGCGGCGCAGCCTCCCGGCACCGCCGACCCGCGCCGGCGCGCCGTCGACCCGTGCCGGCGCACCGCCGACCCGTGCCGACGCGCCCTCGACGGGTGCCGGCGTACCCCCGACCCGGGCCGCCGGATGCGGTGACGTCCGCGGCCTGGAGGCGAGCAGCGTGGCCGCATGGGCCACGCTGGCGAGGGTCATGTGGTGGTGCCAGCCCCGGAAGGACCGGCCCTCGAAGTCCCGGATGCCCACCGCCTCGCACACGTCGTCGAAGTCGAGTGCCACCCGGTCCGTGAGCTTCGCCAGCAGGAACAGCTGGGCCAGCGGCATGTCCTGGATGTTGGTGACCCAGAACTCGGACGGCAGCGGATTCGCCGCCCCGGCCCAGGCCCCGAAGAGCACCAGCGGCTGCGCCGAGGCGGCCGTGCGGTCCTCGCCCGGCGTCGCGTGCACGGCCGCCGCCGCGAGGGGCGTGACGGCGCCGTCGGCCCGGCCGTGCCTCGGCCACTCGACCAGGCGCCGCTGCGACCGCAGGGAGTCGATCAGCTCACGCGCGGACGTCGTGTACAGGGCGGGCTTGTGGCTTCCCGGAGTGGCGAGCGCGACGGGCAGCGACCCGTCGACCTTCAGCACGAAGGGGATGCCGTACAGCATGAACGTCTCCATCGTCTGCGGAAGGTCCGCGTTGGAGACCTCCATGACGACCGGACGCCGCTGCAACTGCCACGCCTCCGCCATGCGCAGCACGGTGTGGACGGCGTCCTGGGCCGGCGTGCGCGACCGCGCGGTGTCAGGGATGCCGGCCCTGCGCCGGCGCAGCAGCTCCGACGTCCAGGGCCCCGGCAGGGTCAGGCTCCACTCGACGGGGAAGCCGGCCTCGCTGGAGGCGAGCCAGACCCCGGTGGCCTGCTGGCAGTTGGCCATGCGGCCGAGCTGCGGAACGAACTGCCGGCCCACGCCGACCGAGCGGTCCCCGGCCTTCTCGATGATCACCGGTTGGACCACCCAGGCCAAGGGGCGCTGCACGCTGCGTTCGAGGTGCTGGGCCAGCGAACGGCGCACCGGCGTCCAGTCCCAGGGCGACTTGCTGATGAACTGCTGCAGACTCTGCTCGACCGAACCTGCGTCCGCGCCGGCGATATTCCGGATCGTTTTTTTACCCGCCGTTGACACAAGGCCGTTCAGATAGACCCGGGCCCACCTTCTCTGATCTCGCCTGGGTAATGATTCGAAGAACAGGGAAATCATCTCGTCCAGGAGCGCGGAGAGTTCTCTGGTCGAGTTTATCCGGAGCGTATCGCTCGGCATGTACGCCTCCCCCGCTAACGGCTTGATTGGTTACCCTACTTGACCAAATGCCACGGCTGTAGGCCGCTGCATATACTTCATGAGGTCACCGGTCCCGTCCGGTTTTCACCCATCTCGCAAGATGTTCGGGACTGAACTGCTTACGGAGGCCGGAAACGGCCCGGGTGCGTGAGGTGATCTTTCCGGGCGTGGCCGACCAGCGGTGATGCGGGTGCGGGTTGCGTATGCGCGGCCCGGGAACTGCCCGGGATGTCACGGAAATCGGCGCGCCGGTGCCGGACGCTGCGGCGTGTGCGGCGCGAACCGGGGCGGCCGCATCGCGTCAGCGCGTCCGAAGACGTGCGGCGCTGGCCGAAAACGCCCCGTTGACGCGGTCAGGGCACGGCGGTCACGTGCCCCTCGGCTTCCTCCTCCGTCCCGTCGTCGTCGCCGTCGCCGCTGGGGCCGTCGTTGACCAGCGGGATCGGGATCTGGTTCGCCGCGTAGTACAGGGCGATCAAGCCGTGGGCGGCCAGGGTCAGCGGGGCGGAGAAGAAGGCGAGCGCGAGGGTGCAGGGGTAGGCGATGCAGCCGAGGCCGAAGCGCAGCCGTGTGGCGCGGGCACCGTCCCGGTCGACGTGGTCGTGGAAGAGGTGGCCGACGTGGGTGATGTACCACCAGAAACCCAGGAACGCGACGGCGTAGACGACCGTGAGGGAGCTGTAGAGGATCGCCGCGACCTTCGCCGACCCCGGGTCCCGCAGATGGTCGGCGAGGACGGCGGTGGTCCAGGGAATCACCGACACCACCATCAACACCACGAGATTCAGAAAGAGAAGCGTTCGGTTCACTCTCTTCAGATGGCCGAAAATGGTGTGGTGATTGACCCACATGACGCCGATGACAAGAAAGCTCACCACGTACGCGGCGTAATGCGGCCATTGCTCGGCGAGCCCGTGCCAGAGGTGCGATCCTTCGTCCTTGGGAACCTTGATCTCCAGGACGAGAATGGTGATGACGATGGCGAAGACGCCGTCGCTGAACGCCTCGACCCGCCCGGTTTCCTTTTCCACGACTTCTCCCTCAGTTCCTCGTGGAGTCACCGACACGCACGGAGAGGCCGGTCGAAGCCTCTCCGTGCACGGTACCGGAGACGGTTCCCTCTGTTGCCGGATCCGGGCAGCCGCCGAATCCGGTGGATCAGCTTCCGAATCCGGCCGTCTGCCGCCAGATACGGCCGTCCTTCACGACCAGCGTGCCGAACGCGTGCTCCGGCTCGCCGTTCAGGTTCATGATCGCGCGGTAGAAGATGGTGTCGTCGGTCTCGACGTACTCCTGGAGTTCCACCAGGGCCGGCTTCAGCGTGAGATATCCGGTGAAGGTCTCCCGCACCGCCTCGATGCCCTCCGAGACGCCCTCGAAGCGGAGCAGTACCGCGTCGTCGGTGTAGTTCTTCATGACCGCGTCGATGTCGAGCGCGGCCAGCGCCTCCATCTGGCGCTGGAAGACCGGGTGCAGCGTGGAGATGTCGTACGTGGACATGGCCGACTCCTTTTCGGTGATGGGCTGTTCACTGTTCGGTACCTGCGCAGGCGGCACCGTCCGTGGTGCCGCCCAGCGGAAGCCGGACGATCATGCGGGTGTCGCCCGGCACGGAGCGTGTGGTGATCGAGCCCCGATGGCGCTGGGTCACGATCCGGTAGCTGAGGTGCAGACCGAGACCGGTCCCCCTGCCCACGTCCTTCGTGGTGTAGAAGGGCTCGAAGATGCGGGGGAGCGTCTCGGCCGGGATGCCGTGGCCGGTGTCCGCGACCTCGACCACCAGGCAGCTGCCCTCGGCGTGGGCGCGCAGCGTGAGCGTGCCCGCGCCGTCCATGGCGTCGACGGCGTTGTCGACGAGGTTCGTCCACACCTGGTTGAGCTCGCTGGGGTAGCCCCTCAGCTGCGGCAGGTGCGGGGCGTACTCGCGGACGATCCGCACCCGGCCCAGCTTGGACCGCAGCATGGTGAGCGTGTTGTCGATGCCCTCGGTGACCGAGAACTGCTGCTCGGGCGCCCGGTCGAGGTTGGCGTAGTCGCGGGTGGCCGCGACGAGCTGGGAGATCCGGGGCCCGGCCGCACGCAGTTCCGCGGTGAGCGCCCGGGTCTCCAGGACGGCCGCCAGATGGTCCAGGGCGGCCGGCAGGGCCTGTTGCCCCACCGCCGCCAGGCGTCTGCCCAGCCAGTCGAGGTCCAGGCCCAGGTCGGCGACGGCCGCCGCGAGCGTGTCGGGGCGCCGGGCACCCGCCCGGTCGGCCCAGTCGCCGATCTCGTCCTCGGCGTCGGCCTGGTCGAGCGGGTCGATGCCGGTGGGCGGCGGCACGCCGTCCAGGTCGGCGACGAGGCGGTCGAAGGCGGTGCGTTCCCCGGGGGCCGCGGCGGCACCCCAGTCCTGCGCCCCGGCGACGAGGCGCTCGACGGCCGTGCCGAGTTCCTGGGCCGCGCGGGCCACCGCCGCCGCGGGATTGTTGAGTTCGTGGGCGAGTCCCGCGGCCAGCGTGCCCAGCGCCTCCACGGTCGCGCGGTTGCGCGCCTGCACCTCGGAGGACTTGATGCGCCACGCGAGCACCGGCAGCAGCACGGCGGCGACGCCCTGGCAGCGGGCGACCATCTCGAAGAACACCGCCTTGGGATAGGCCAGCACGGTGGTCGGGCCGCTCGCGGCGACGGTCGCCACATAGCCGCCCTCGGTCAGCAGCGGCAGCTCCCCGGTGAAGCGGTGGGCGGCGGAGGGCTTGTTGTCGTGCTGCTCGGCCGGGTCGTCGTGGGTGGAGTGACGGGTGAGCACCTCCTCGCGGCCGTCGACGACCTTCGTGACGACGAGGCCGCCGTCCAGCAGGACGTAGAAGTGGGTCGCCGCGTCGCCGTCGTGGAAGAGCACCTCGCCGTCCTGGTACGTGGTGGGGTGCGACACCGAGGTGAGCCAGTCCAGCTGGTCCTCGGTGAGACCGGCGAAGATCTCCAGGGAGCGCAGCGTCTCGCGCAGTTCACCGGTCCGTGCGGATCGCGTCATGATGCCCTCCGCCGCGGTGCGGGGCCGGGCACGCCGTCCGCCGGTGCGTCCTGCGCGGTGCCGCCTGCCGTGCGCCGCGCCAGCAGCACCGCACCCGCCAGCGCGAGCCCGCACAGGGCGGCCACGGCGGCCATGAAGCCGACGGAGGTGGCGCGCAGCCCGTAGGCGTTGCTCAGCAGCCCGGCGAGCACGGCGGGCACGCTCATCGCGAGATAGCCGAACACATAGATGACGGCGGTGAGTTCACCGCGCCCCTGCGGGGCGGCGAGCGCCATGAGCGCGCGGATGGCGCCGAGGAAGGCGGCGCCCCAGCCGCTGCCCAGCGCGGTCGTGGCGACGAGGAACAGGGCCGCCGAGCCGGTGCCGAGGGACAGCAGCACCAGGCCGAGGCCGCTGATCATCACGATGAGCCCGAACATCGCCGTGGGCAGCGGACGCACCCTGCCGAGCAGCAACTGCGTGACGGTGGCCGCCCATGCCAGCAGACCGACCGTCGCCCCGCCCACCAGGTAGTTGGTGCTGCCCAGCAGGACCAGGACGAGTTTCGGACCGAGCGAGAGGTAGAAGCCGCCGACGGACCACACGGCGACGACGGTGAGCACCAGGACCAGGAACCGGCGTCGCACGGCGGCCGGGACGCGGACCCGGTGCGGCGCGAAGCGCGTCGGCCGGTCGGCGCCGGGCGCGGTCTCGGGCAGCCACGGCAGACAGGCCAGGGCGGCGGCGAAGGCGCCGGTCAGCACGAGGAAGGTGAGGGACAGCGGAGCGGGCGCGTACTCCACCAGCAGTCCGGCGCCCAGCGCGCCGAGCCCGATGCCGACGGGCGGGCCCACGCTGTTGACCAGGGCTCCCAGCGCGGGCCGGGAGGCCGGCGCGAGTTCGAGCAGCGCGGCGCCGGTCGCCCCGGTGGCGAGCCCCACCCCGAGCCCTTGGACCGCACGGGCGACCAGCAGCCAGGCCAGGCCCTGGGCGCCCGCGAACAGCACCATGGACACGATCGCGAGGGCCAGCGAGACCATGAGGACCGGCCGGCGCCCCAGGGTGTCGGAGAGCGCCCCGAAGAGCAGCAGCGCGATCAGCACGGTGACGGCGTAGACGCCGTACACCACCGTGATCGTGCCGGCGGACAGGTGCCACTTCTCCTGGTAGAGGACGTAGAGCGCGGAGGGCGCGGAGGACGAGAACATCAGCAGCGCCAGCACGGCGCCGACCAGCAGGAAACCGGCGCGGCCCGCGGGCCGTACGGCTTCCCGGCCGGGTGGGCGGGCGGCGGTTCGAGGCGGTGAGGTCACCGTGGGAACTCCTCGGTACGCGGGGCCAGCCAGAGTCCTGCCAGCGGCGGCACGACCAGTCGGGCGTGCGCGGGCAGACCCTCGCTGGGGATGGGTACGGCACGCACGGTGCCGAGGTTGCCGGCGCCGCTGCCGCCGTAGCAGCCGGCGTCGGTGTTGAGCACCTCGCTCCACGCGCCGGCGCGTGGCAGGGCGAGGGTGAAGTCGTCGTGCACGACCGGGCTGAAGTTGAACACCCCCACGAACGGGGTGCCGTCGTCGTCGTAGCGGATGCAGGACAGGACGTTGCGGGTGGTGTCGTCCGGATCGATCCAGCGGAACCCGCCCGGGTCGCTGTCGCGCTGCCACAGGGCGGGGTGGTCGCGGTGGCCGGCGTTCAGGTCGCGCACCAGCCGCAGCACGCCGCGGTGCAGCATCCCTTCGGGATGAACGTCGCCGAGGACGTCCCAGGCGAGCCCGGCGTCGTGCCACCATTCCCCCGGCTGGCCGAACTCCTGCCCCATGAACAGCAGTTGCTTGCCGGGATGGGTCCACATGAAGGCGAGATACGCCCGCAGCTGCGCGAACTTCCGCCACCGGTCGGCGCCGTGCATCTTGGCGAGCAGACTGCCCTTGAGATGGACGACCTCGTCGTGGCTGAGCGCGAGGACGTAGTGCTCGGCGTAGGCGTACATCATCGCGAACGTCATGCGGTGGTGGTGGTACTGGCGGTTGACCGGGTCCTCGGCGAGATAGGCGAGGGTGTCGTGCATCCAGCCCATGTTCCACTTCAGGTCGAACCCGAGCCCGCCCTCCGCCGTGGGCCGGGTGACGCCCTCCCACGCCGTGGACTCCTCGGCGACGGTCACCGCCCCCGGCACGCAGGCGTGCACCGTGTCGTTGAGCTCGCGCAGGAACGCGATCGCGTCGAGGTTCTCACGGCCGCCGTGCGCGTTGGGCGTCCAGTCGCCGGGGCCCCGCGAGTAGTCGAGGTAGAGCATGGAGGCGACGGCGTCCACGCGCAGCCCGTCGACATGGAACTCCCGCAGCCAGTACAGGGCGTTGGCGATGAGGAAGCCGCGGACCTCGGGGCGGCCGTAGTCGAATTCGAGCGTGCCCCAGTCGGGGTGCTCGGCACGGCGCGGGTCGGGGTGCTCGTACAACGGGCCGCCGTCGAAGCGGGCCAGCGCCCACGCGTCCTTCGGGAAGTGCGCGGGCACCCAGTCGAGGATCACGCCGATGCCGGCCCGGTGCAGCGCGTCGACGAGACACCTGAAGTCGTCGGGGGTGCCGAGCCGTGCCGTCGGCGCGTAGTACGAGGTGATCTGGTAGCCCCAGGAGCCGCCGAAGGGATGCTCGGCGACGGGCAGCAGTTCGACGTGTGTGAACCCCAGGTCCCGGACGTAGCCGGGGAGTTCCTCGGCGAGCTGCCGGTAGCCGAGGCCGTGCCGCCAGGAGCCGGCGTGCATCTCGTACACGGCCATCGGCCGGCGGTGGGCGGCCTCCCCACGCCCCCGCAGCCACTCCCCGTCGCCCCACTCGTAGGCCGAGGTGTGCACGAGCGACGCGGTGCCGGGCGGCGGCTGCGCGGCGCGTGCGAGAGGGTCGGCCTTGCGCCGGGTGCGCCCGTCGGCGCCGTCGATCTCGTACTGGTACGGGCACCCGTCCGGCACCCCGGGCACGTACAGCTCCCACACGCCGCTGTCGCCGACCCGGTGCATCGCATGGGCGGCGCCGTGCCACTGGTTGAACGCGCCCACCACGCGCACCCCCCGGGCGTTCGGCGCCCACACCGCGAAGGCGACGCCGTCGCCCCGGCGGTGGGCGCCGAGCACCTGCCACAGCCTGCGGTGGCGGCCCTCGGCCAGCAGGTGCAGGTCCAGTTCGCCGACGAGCGGGGCCGGGCGCGGGGCCGGACGCGGAGTCGAGCGCGGGGCCGGACGCGGGGCCGGGCCGGACCCCGCGCGGACCCCGTGCGCGGGGGTGTCCGGCACGGCCGTCGTCATCGGGCCACCGCCTTCTCCGGCCGTCCCGGCCGGCCCGGCCGCCCGGGGGAGGCGGCGGCCCGGCGGATCGTCAGGATCCGCGCCACCCGGGCGCGCGGGTCGAGCCGGACCTCGTTGACGCGGCCCCAGCGGTACCGCCCGCCGCCGAGCGCGTCGTGGACCATGAACGTCTCCGTGGGGCGCAGCCCCAGCGCCCCGGTGTCCAGGGTGATGCGGGCCCGCTGGACGTGGTGCGGGTCGAGGGTGAGGACGACCAGCACGGTGTCCTCGCCGTCCGCGGTGACGACCCGCTTCGAGAAGCAGATCACCTGGTCGTTGTCGGTGGCGTGGAAGCGGAGGTTGCGCAGCCGGTGCAGCGCCGGGTGGCGGCGGCGCAGCCGGTTGAGCCGGGTGATCAGGGGTCCGATGCTGCGTCCGGCCGCTTCGGCGGCGGCGTGGTCGCGGGGCCGGTACTGGTACTTCTCCGAGTCCTTGTACTCCTCGCTGCCGGGCGCCGCGGGCTCCGCCTCCAGGAGTTCGAACCCGGAGTAGACGCCCCAGGCGGGGGAGGCCGTCGCGGCCAGCACGGCGCGGATCTCGAAGCCGGCGCGCCCGCCGGTGACGAGGTGCTCCGGGAGGATGTCGGGCGTGTTGACGAAGAGGTTCGGCCGCAGGTAGTCGGCCGCGGGACTGCCGTCGAGCCCGGCCAGTTCGCCCAGGTAGCGCTCGATCTCCCCCTTCGCGGTGCGCCAGGTGAAGTAGGTGTACGACTGGTGGAAGCCGATCCGCGCGAGGCTGTGCAGCAGGGGCGGCCGGGTGAACGCCTCGGACAGGAAGAGCACATCGGGGTCGGTGGCCCGGACCTCGGCGAGCAGCCGCTCCCAGAAGAACAGCGGCTTGGTGTGCGGGTTGTCGACGCGGAAGATGCGCACGCCCTGGTCCATCCAGTGCCGCAGCACCCGCAGGCACTCCCGGTGGATGCCCTCGGGGTCGGTCTCGAAGCTGATCGGGTAGATGTCCTGGTACTGCTTGGGCGGATTCTCGGCGTACGCGATGCTGCCGTCCGGGCGGTGCGCGAACCACTCGGGGTGCTCCGTCGTCCAGGGGTGGTCGGGCGAGCACTGGAGCGCGAAGTCGAGGGCGACCTCGAGGCCGAGGACGCGCGCCCTGGCGACGAAGGCGCGGAAGTCGGCGAGGGTGCCCAGGTCGGGATGGACGGCGTCGTGCCCGCCGTCGGGCGAGCCGATCGCCCAGGGCGAGCCCGGGTCGTGGGGTCCGGCGGTCAGCGTGTTGCCGGGGCCCTTGCGGTGGGTGGTGCCGATGGGGTGGATCGGCGGCAGGTACACCACGTCGAAGCCCATGGCGGCGATCGCGCCGAGCCGCTCGGCGGCCGTGCGGAGCGTGCCCGACCGCATCACCCCGTCGACGACGCGGGCCCCCTCCGAGCGCGGGAAGAACTCGTACCAGGAACCGAACAGGGCCCGCTCCCGGTCGACCTGGAGCCGCAGCGCGGGGCCGTGCGTGAGGTGGTCCCGCAACGGATGCCGGGCGAGGGCGTCGGCGGCCCAGGGACTCGTCGCCTCGGCCAGCCGCTCGGCGGCCGGCCGTGCGGAGTCCCGCAGGATGTCCGCGAGCTTGACGTAGACGTCCCAGCGGTCGTCGCCCGGGTCGAACGACCGGCGCCGCCCGCGAGCGGCCCCCCGCCCGGCGGAGACCACGGCCGCACGCCCCGGCCCGCCGGTGGGGGCGGGACCGAAGGGCACGGGCGTGCCCGGTGTCGCGTCGTTCGCGGTCGCTTCGGCGGGGCCGCCCGCGCCCGCGCCCGCGGGGCCGGGCGGCGGTGTGCCGGCGCCCTGCCGCGGGGTGGCGCCCTGCCGTACGGCGCGTGCCCGCCGACCGGTGACGGACCCGTCCGCCGGGAGCGCCGCCGCTGCCCGTTCCAGCAGCAAGGCGCCCTCCAGCAGGGTGACATCGGGTTCCACACCGGCCGCCACCTTGGCGCGGGCCGCACGCAGCCACGTCGCCAGCGGGTCCGTCCACGCCTCGACCCGGTAGGTCCAGACGCCTTCGGCGTCCGGGGTGATGTGCGCGGTGAACCGGTCGGTGCCGCACACCTCCTCCGTCATGGGCGCGCGCCGGACCCGGCGCCGCTGCCCACGGGGTCCCGGCCCCCTCAGCACGACCTCGGCGGCGAGGACGTCGTGCCCCTCCTTGAACACGGTCGCGGCGACCTCGACGGTCTCGCCGGCCACCGCTCTGGCGGCCCGCGCGCCCCCGTCGACCTGCGGGCGGATGTCGGTGACGGCGATCCGGCCGATGCCGGACCGCGCGGACGGCTTCCGGGACGTGCCGGATGCGTGGCTCCTCACTGTCGTGCTCCCCCGTTCGTCTCGCCGCGGTGATCGGTGATGTGACGGCCCCGGTGGACCGGTTCGGCTCGGATCGGGCCGGATCGGGCCGGACCGGGCCGGCCGGTCCGGCCCACCGGGGTGGTGCCGGGATCAGCCGGCGGTCGCCCCGGCCAGGGCGCGCGCCGTGAGCACCCCGGCCAGATGGCGCTGGTACTCGGCCGAGGCGCCCCGGCCGGGGACGAACAGGTCGCCCGGCTGGACGCGGAACGCGGCCAGCACCTCGTCCGTGCGGGCGGTGCCGCCGGTCAGCAGGTCCTCGACCCCCGTCAGGCGCAGTGCGCGCGCCGTGGCGCCGGTGACCGCGATCCGCAGGCCGGTCGCGGTGCCGTCGCGGCCGCGGGTCACCCGTACCGCCACCGCGCACAGCGGATAGCGGGTGGCGCGGTCGGCGGTCCGCTGGAAGCCCTCGGCCTCGTCGGGCCCCTTCGGGGGCAGCTCGACGGAGGTGAGGAGGGTGTCCTCGGGCAGGCCGTCGCGCGCGTAGTCGCCGGCCGTCAGGGCGCGCTTCCCGCCGTGCCGGGCGATGTGCAGCGTCGCGTCGGCGGCCAGCACGGCGACGGGCAGGTCGGTGGCGCTCCCGGCCGCGGCGAGGTTGCCGCCGACGGTGCCGAGATTGCGTGTCTGCGGGTCGCCGCCCGCACGGGCGGCCGCGGCCAGGGCGGGCGCCTCGGCGCGCACGAGCGGGTCCGCGGCGAGCTCCGCGAGGGTCGTGAGGGCGCCGACGGCGAGTCCTCCCGCGGCGGTGCGGCGGATGCCGCGCAGGGCGGCGATGCCGCGGATGTCCACGAGCCGGGCCGCGGTGCCCTCTCCGGTCTTCAGGTCGACGAGGAGGGACTGCCCGCCCGCCAGGGCGCGGCTGCCCGGTGCCGCGAGCAGGGCCGTGGCCTCGCCCAGCGTCGTGGGCCTGACGTAGTCGAAGTCGGTGAGGATCACTGGGCTGCTCCTGACGTCCCGTTCAGCGCGCGCCACACCTTCTCCGGCGTGATCGGCATGTCGATGTGCCGTACCCCCAGGTCCGACAGCGCGTCGACGACGGCGTTGGCGACCGCGGCCGCCGGCGGCACGGTGGCGATCTCGCCCGCGCCCTTGGCGCCGAGCGGATTGTGCGGACTCGGCGTGACCGTCCTGCCGAGCCGGAAGAACGGCACGTCGGCGGCGCGCGGCAGGGCGTACGTGCGCAGGTCCTTGGTGAGCAGGCGGCCGTCCTCGGCGTACTCGGCGGCCTCCATCAGGACCTGGCCGAGACCGTGCACGATGCTGCCCTCGATCTGGCCCTGCACGATCGTCGGGTTGCCGATGTGGCCCGCGTCGTCGACGGCCGTGTAGCTCACGACCTCGGTCTCGCCGGTGAGTTCGTCGATCTCGACGACCGCGACGTGCGTGCCGAACGGGTAGTTGAAGTCCGGCGGGTCGAAGTGGGTCGTCTCGTCGAGGCCCGGCTCGAGCCCGGGCGGCAGGTTCCAGCCGTACCACAGGGCCATGGCCATGTCGGAGAACGACTTGCCGTTCTCCTCGTCGCCCTCGACGAACACCTTGCCACCGGCGTAGACGACCTTGTCCTCGGAGACCTGGAACATCGCCGCCGCGGCTCTGCGCATCTTGTCCTTGATCTTCTGCGCGGTGAGCACGATCGCGGGTCCGGCCATGCTGTAGGAGCGGCTGCCGTAGGTGCCCTGGCCGTACGGGGCCTTGAGCGTGTCGCCCTCCAGGACCTGCACGGTGGCCGGGTCGATGCCGAACTGGTCGGCGGCGACCTGCGCGAAGACGGTCCGGTGGCTCTGGCCGGTGGAGGCGGAGCCGACCGTGACGGTGACCTCGCCGGTCGGGTGGACCCGGATGTTGGCGCTCTCCCAGGTGCCGCCGAGCATGCCCTCCTGCGACATACGGGTCGAGGGGCCCACACCGCAGACGGCGACATAGGTGGCGATGCCGACGCCGAGCCGCTTGCCGCGGCGGCGCGCCTCGGCCCTGCGTGCGTCGAGGTCGTCGTAACCGGCGAGCCGCAGGGCCCGGTCGAAGTTCTCCGGGTAGTTCCCCGAGTCGTAGGTCCAGCCGAGGCCGTTGTCGTACGGGAAGCTGTCGGCCGGCACCAGGTTCCTGCGGCGCACCGCGGCCGGGTCCATGCCGATCTCGTGGGCGTACCGGTCCACCAGGCGCTCCATGAGGAACGCGGCCTCGGCGCGCCCGCTGCCCCGCTGGGCGCCGAGCGGAACGGTGTTGGTGAACGCCGCGTACACCTCGCAGAACGCCGCGCCGATCTCGTACATGCCGGTGATGCTGCGGCCCATCAGTGCGGTCGCGACGCCCGGGCCGATGGTCGACGGATAGGCGCCCAGGTTGGCGTAACTGGTGCAGCGGACCGCGGTGATACGGCCGTCGCGGGTGCCGGCGACGACCGCGTGCTGGCGGTGGTCACGGCCCTGCACGGTGGAGTTCATCAGCCCGGTGCGGGTGTCCACCCACTTCACCGGGCGCCCGAGCGCCTTGGACAGCAGCAGTACGAGCGGCATGTCGGGGTAGAGGTACCCCTTGGTGCCGAAGCTGCCGCCGATCGTCGGCGCGATGACGCGGAGCTTGGTGAAGGGGATGCCGAGGACCAGCGCGGCCAGCAGGAAGCGGTGGTTGTGCGGGCCCTGCGTGGAGGCGTAGAGCGTGTACTCGTCGGTGGCGGCGTCGTAGTGGCCGACGGCGCCGCGCGGCTCCAGCGGGCTGTTGACGGTGCGCTGGTTGACCAGGTCGAGTTCCACGACGACCTCGGCCTCGGCGATGGCGTGGTCGGTGCGCTCCTTGTCGCCGCACGTCCAGTAGGCGTTGAGGTTCTTCGGCACGGCCTCGTGCAGCTGCGGGGCGCCGTCCTCGAGGGCCCGGTCGGCACGGGTGACCACGGGCAGCGGCTCGTAGTCGACGACGACGGCGGCGGCCGCCGCGGCCGCCTGCTTCGGCGTCTCGGCCACCACCGCGGCGATCGGGTCGCCGACGTGCCGCACGACGTCGCCGGACAGCACCGGGCGGGCGCCCGGCAGGCCGTACGGGTGCGGCGGGAAGTGGCTCTCGACGCCGCCGGGTACCCAGATGCACGGCAGCGGCATGACGTCGGGGAAGTCGGCGGCGGTGGCGACCTTCAGGACACCCGGCATGGCCTCGGCCGCCGAGGTGTCGATGCTCCTGATGCGGGCGTGCGCGTGGTCGCTGCCGAGGATGGCCATGTGCGCCATGCCCGGCAGCCGCACGTCCGCGACGAAGGTGGCCTCGCCGCGCACCAGCTGCCCGTCCTCGCGGATGTCGAGCGGTGTACCGAGGAGCCCACCGGAGACGGAACGTTCCTCCGCTGTGGTCATGAGGTGATCACTCCTTCGCCGCACGGCCGGCGGGCTCGGCCTGCTCGTCGTCGGTCGGGGCGCCGGCACAGGCGCGCCGCACTCCGCGGACCACTCCGTGGTAGCCGGTGCACCGGCACAGGTTGCCGGTGAGCCATTCACGGATCTCGGTCTCGGTGGGAGCGGCGGCGCCGTCTCCCACGAGTTCGCCGAGGGCCATGACCATGCCCGGGGTGCAGAAGCCGCACTGGGTGCCGTGTTCGGCCCGCAGCGCCTCCTGGAGGTTCGTCAGCCCGCCGTCCGTGCCGGCTCCCTCGATCGTGGTGACCTCGGAGCCGGCGGCCTGCACGGTGAGCAGCAGGCAGCTCTTGACGGACCTGCCGTCGAGCCGGACCACGCACGTGCCGCACTGGCCGGTGTCGCAGCCGACCTTGGTGCCGGTCAGCCCGAGGCCGTCCCTGAGCCGCTCCACGAGGAGTTCACCGGGCTCGACGTCGACTTCGTGCGGCGCCCCGTTCACAGTGAGGGATATCTTCATGACCACGCCCTATTCCGACCTTCAATCGGTCTTTCAGAATCCGAGGACAGCATGGGCCTGCCGTTCGGTGAGCGGTTTGTTGAAGAGCGGTCCGCCGGGCTGCTGAAGCAGACCACCGGTGTGCAGCGAACCCGTGTCGAGCGATGCGAATCCCAATGCGGAAATCATTCCGGAGACCTTTTTCTTGGCCTCCGGGTCGTCACCCGCGACATAGTGCGCCAGCCGGTCCCCGGCGTCCGTGGCGGCGCGTCCCGCGGTGGCGAGGGTCTGGAAGTGCATGGTGTTGAGGGACTTCACGAGGCGTGCCCCCGGATACCACCCGGCGACCAGCTCGCTGGACCCGCGGCCCGCCGACTCCAGCGGCCGGCCCCCGTCGGCGAACGCGTTCATGGCGTCCACCAGGACTTTTCCGTGTACCGCAGCCGGGGCCAGCGCGGTGCGGGCGCTGTCGAAGGGGACCATCAGGACCACCAGTTCGGCCTCCCGCGCCACCTCTCCCGGGGTGCCGGCGGCCGCCGCGGGACCGAGTTCGTCCAGCAGCGGGGCCAGCCGGTCCGGGCCGCTCGCGTTCGCGACGCGCACCTCGTGCCCGGCGGCCACGAGCAGCCTCGCCAGCGTGGCGCCGATACGGCCGGCACCGATGACACCTGTCTTCATTCGGACAGCACCTCACGTGACTCGTACAGTAAGAAAATGACGAAGTCTTAGTGCGTCTCAGTACGTCTTGGTGCGGCGTGTCGCCGGCACCGTATGCCTGAATTTCTTTGGCCAACACATAGTCGCGGAAGAATTGCGGTCCAAACCAGTGTCACCGGGGATTCCGGCCACACTTGGTCAAGTCTGAAAGTACTTGGTGAAGTCCACCGCCGAGGGCATGACGGTGTGCCCCCGGCCGAAGGGTGCGACGGGGGCACACGGCGGCGTGGTCGCGCTCAGTCCATGCCGATCCAGACCGACTTCGTCTGGGTGTAGCTCTCCAGGGACTCCGGGCCGCACTCACGGCCGAAGCCGGACGCCCGATAGCCGCCGTACGGGACGGCGGGGTCGTACTGGTTGTAGCAGTTGACCCAGACCGTGCCGGCGTTGATCCGTGCCGCCACACGGTGCGCCCGGCGCAGATCGCGGGTGTGGACGCCGGCGGCCAGGCCGTAGGCGCTGTCGTTGGCGATCCGCACGGCCTCCTCCTCGGTGTCGAAGGGGATGACGCTCAGGACCGGGCCGAAGATCTCCTCCTGGGCGATGCGCATGCCGTTGTCGACACCGGTGAAGATCGTCGGAGGGAAGTACAGCCCGTCGGCCGGCAGGCCCTCGGGCGCGAACGGCTCGCCCCCGACGCGGAGCGTGGCACCCTCCTTCCGCCCCAGCTCCACGTACGAGGAGACCTTCTCGAACTGGCCGCGGTGGGCGAGCGGTCCGAAGAGGGTCCCGGGGTCGCGGGGGTCGCCGGGCCGCAGGGCCGCGGCGCGCGCCACGAGCCGCTCCACCATCCGGTCGTGCACCGGGCGGTGCAGCAGCAGGCGGGAACCGGCGGTGCAGATCTCGCCCTTGTTGTAGAAGATGCCGAAGAACGCGAGCTCCTCGGCCGCGTCCAGGTCGGCGTCCTCGAAGACGATGTTGGCGGACTTGCCGCCGAGTTCCATCGTGACCTTCTTCAGCGTCGCGGCCGCCCGGCGGATGATGCCCTGGCCCACGGCGGTGGAGCCGGTGAACGCGATCTTGTCGACCCCCGGGTGCCCGACGAGCGCCTCGCCGAGTTCGACGCCCGGCCCGGTGATGACGTTGAGGACACCGTCCGGGACACCGGCCTCCTGGAACAACTCCGCGATCTTCAGGGCGGTCAGCGGTGTCGCCGGGGACGGCTTGTGCACGACCGTGTTGCCGGCCGCCAGCGCCGGCGCGATCTTGGTCATGGACAGCAGCAGCGGGAAGTTGAACGGTGTGATCGCGGCCACGACGCCCAGCGGCTCCCGCAGCGTGTAGGCCAGCTGCCCGCCGGCCGGGGACCGCGTGCCGCCGTCCACCCGGGTGGCCGCCCCGGCGTAGTAGTGCATCAGCCGGGCGGCCATCGGGACGTCGACCGTGCTGGAAAAGGCGAACGGCTTGCCCATGTCCACCGTTTCCAGCAGGGCGAT
Organism: Streptomyces sp. NPDC007264; assembly: GCF_042869095.1. Lineage (NCBI taxonomy): Bacteria > Bacillati > Actinomycetota > Actinomycetes > Kitasatosporales > Streptomycetaceae > Streptomyces > Streptomyces sp. NPDC007264. The sequence continues at coordinate 387,863 of NZ_JBIAFD010000003.1, read as the reverse complement.
CGCGTCGTTGTCGCGTTCGATCAACTCGCCGACGCGGTGGAGCAGCCGAGCCCGTTCGTGGTCGGCCATCCGGCGCCACGGCCCGTCCTCGTACGCCGTGCGCGCGGCCTTCACCGCGGCGTCGGCGTCCTGGTCGCCGGCCTGGGCGACGGGGATGATCTCCCGGCCGTCCACGGGGGAGACGGTCGCTTCGGTGCGGCCGTCACGGGCCGCCGTCCACGTGCCGTCGATGAAGAGTTTCCCGGGGTGGGCCAGGGGACTGTCGCTGAGAACGAGCGTGCTCATGGTTCCCTTCCGGTGGGGGACGGACGGAGCGGGTGGCCGGGGCGGGCGCCGCGAGGGCCCGCGCGACCGGCCACGACGCGCCCGCAGGTGGCGTACCGGACCTCCGGCGAAGCGCTCACACGCCGCCGAGCTGCTTCAGGAAGGTCTCGGCCAGTGCCTTGGACGAGTACGGGTTCTGGCCGGTCGTGAGGTTGCGGTCCACCACGATGTGCGAGTCCCAGATCAGCTCGGCCTTCTCGTACCGCGCCCCGAGCCGGGTCAGCTCCACCTCCAGGACGAACGGCAGCCGTCCGGCCATGTTCGTGACCAGTTCCTCCGCGTGCGAGAACGCGGTCATCCGGTAGCCCTCGAAGGGCCAGCGGCCCTCGCCGTCGCGCAGGGCGAGGAGGGAGGTGTGGCCGTGGCAGACGGTCGCCAGCGGCTTGTTGCCGGCCAGCCACCAGCGCAGGATCTGCGCCAGCTCGTCCGACTTGGGCAGGTCGCCGATGGCGCCGTGGCCGCCGCTGACGTAGAGGCCGTCGTAGCCGGCGATGTCCTGCGCGGTCAGGCTCTCCAGCGCGAGCGGCTTCTTCAGCTGCGGCGTGCTCTCGATGACCTCGACGTACTCGGCGGCGTTCGCCGCGTCGCGGTCCTCGGAGCCCTGCGGGCGGACCCATTGCAGGAACTGCGGGTCGATGCTGGTCTGGTCGACGGTCGGGGCCTTGCCGCCGATGGTGGCGACGTCCACGACGTGCCCGGCGGCCTTGAAGATCTGGTAGGGGACGACGAACTCCTCGGCCCAGAAGCCGGAAGGGTGCTCCTCCCCGTCCAGGAGATGAAGCGTGGCCTTGGCCGTCATGACGACGAGTATCTTCATGGCTGTTCTCTCCTCCGGGAATTTCGGTGGGTGCTGCCCGGTCCGGCATTCTCGATGTGACCACGCCGAACCGGTCTTTTCGAGCGTCTTTGCACAGACGCCCGATACTTCGTCAGGTGCGCCATGTGTTCCGCTTTTCACACACCCGGTTTCCGCCCGGGAATCCGGTGCACCCGTTCACAGGCACCGCAGCAGGTCGCGCACGTCGGACAGGCTGGCGCCCCGCGGGATGCCGTCGCCGATCTCCAGCCGCGGGAAGACGCTCACCCCGCGCAGCCGGGTGCCCGGTCGCACCCGTACCTCGTCGCCGAGCGCGCAGTAGTCGTCCAGGACGACGGGCCGCGGGAGGGTGGAGCGCACGTCGACCATGGAGCCGAGGATCACGTCGGTCAGGCGTGCGCCGGGCCCGACGATGCTGTGGTCGCCGCAGGCGACCCCGCGCAGGGTGCTCTGCTCGCCGATGTCCACGCCGTCGCCGATGTCGGACTCGACGAGCATCACGCCGGGCCCGATCTCCACATCGCGCCCGATCCGCACCCCGGGGCCGATCCGGACGCTGCCGTCCTCGATCTTCTCCGCCAGTGTCCGCCCGCTGACCTGGTCCTTCATCTCCAGGCTCGAGGGGTGCACACGGTGACCGCCGCCGGGCCCGGCCGGCCGGCCGAGCTGCTCGCTCAGCCGCGGATACCGGTCCAGGAGCACGTCCTTGAGCGTCTCCAGGTAGTCCCGGGGACTGCCCAGGTCGCCGAAGCGCGCGATCGGATGGGCCAGCACCCGGTGCCCCCGCCGCACCAGGTACGGCAGCAGATCGCCGCCCCAGTCGAGTTGCCGCCGGGCGAGCGCGGCGAGATCCGGCTCCCGGGCGGCCATGCGCAGCCGGTCGCAGTCGATCAGGTACATCCCGGCGTTGGTGTGCACCGGGTCGCCGGCGCTGCCCCAGGTCAGTGACCGGATGACGGCGAGGCTCGGCTTCTCCAGGAAGCCGCCGACCTGGTTCCCCGGCCCCAGTTCGAGCACCCCGTACTTGCCCGCGGCCTCCGCTCCGGGGCGCGGCACGGTGGCGACGGTGACATCGGCCCGGGCCGCGCGGTGGGCGCGGACCATGGCGCCGAGGTCGAAGTCGAACAGGGAGTCGGTGGGAAAGACCAGGGCCAGGCCGGTCAGGTCCCAGTAGTCGAGGCAGCGCAGGGTGGCCTCGCCGCTGCCCGTGTTCTCGTGGTCGAACCGGGTCCTGGAGTAGCGCACGGTGATGCCGTGCCGCTCCCCGTGGGCCAGGATCCCCTTCGTCTGGGCGCGGTTCTCGCGGCCGTTGGCGACGACGTAGTACCGGTGCACCCCCTGGCTCCGCAGCGAGGTCACCGCCCATTCGATGAGCGGTTGGCCGGCCACCTGCATGACGGCCTTGCTCCGGAGATAGTCGGGGGAGTTGAGGGTGATCGGACGGGCCCGTACGCCCTTGCCGCCGGCCAGGGCTATTGCCGCTATTGATTCCATCTGCTTCCCTGTATTCTCGCTTTCCGGCGCTTCCCTTTATCCCGCCGGGATCTTGTGGACCGGCGGAACGAGCACGGAAATGATCTTCCGGAATTCCGCCACCAGAGGATCATCGGGGTGGGCACGAGCGAATATCCGCTCACCTCCCAGTGCCGCGAGCCGGCCGACGTACGGCAGGATTCCGGCCGTTGCCGCGCCGTAGGCGTCCTCGGCCCGCGCGCGTACGGCCGAGGTGTCGACGCCCTCGGGGGCCATGCTGACCACCAGGGCGCGGCGGCAGGCGAGCTGTCCGGCGAGCCGGGCGATCTCGCCGGCTCCCGCCAGATCGATGCGGTCGGTCCGCACGACGATCACCAGCAGGTCCGCGCTCGCCATGGCGGTGACCGTCTCGTTGTTCAGCCCCGCGTGCGTGTCCAGCAGCAGCACGTCCAGGTCGTGGCCGGCCACCAGCCGGTCGAACGCCTCGGGCAGCAGGCCCACGTCGTATCCGGTCGCCATGATCTCGGCGAGCGAGGCGGGCGACGTGCGGGCGGGGACGAGGTGGACGCCCTCCGGGCCCACCCGGTGCGCCGCGTCCTCGATCTCGCAGCGCCCGAGCAGATAGTCGGTCAGCGAGCACTCCCCGGGCCCCAGGCCGAACAGGACGTCCAGCGTCGGCGACTGGATGTCCGTGTCGACGACGGCGACGCGCCGCCCCTCGGCGGCGAGCAGCACCGCCATGTTGGCGAGCATCGTCGACTTGCCGGTGCCTCCCCGGTGCGAGTACAGCACGACGGTGCGCGCCATCACGCCACCGCCATGGTGGCGGCGGGCGGCCCGGTGGGCGGGCGGTGCAGGGCGAGCATCGTGACGTCGTCGTGCTGCTCGCCGTCGCCGGTGTGCGCGCGCACGGCGCCGTCCAGGCGCTCCAGCACCTCCCGGCCGCGCCGCCCGGGGCCGGACAGCAGCCGCAGCATCCGGTCCTCGCCGAGGAACCGGCCCTGCGGGCAGCGGGCCTCGGGTACCCCGTCGGTGTAGACGAACAGGGTGTCGCCCGGGTCGAGCTGGGCGTACCCGAGGGCGTAGGAGCATCCCGGCAGGACGCCCACGGCCGGGCCGGTGACCTCCAGCGGGGTCGGCGCACCGCCGTCCGCGGCGAGCAGCAGCGGCGGGTTGTGGCCGCCGTTGACGTAGACCAGGCTGCCGGTGACCGGGTCGAGGACGCTGAAGAACAGGGTGGCGAAGTACCCCTGGCGCAGATGGTTGCGGGTGAGGTAGCCGTTGGTGGCGGTGACCGCGTTCAGCAGCGGTGTGGCGCCCACCACGGGAATGGCGGCCGGTTCGGCGGCCAGCGAGGAGCCGGCGGCCACCAGGTGCTGCAGACCGCTGTTCTCGGCCGTGTGCCGCAGCAGGCTGCGGATCAGCGCCATGAACAGCGCCGAGCCCACGCCCTTGTCGCACACGTCGGCCACCACGATGGCCAGCCGCCTGCGGTGCACCAGCTCGAACACGTCGTAGAAGTCGCCGGAGACCTGGCGGGCGGGCCGGAACGTCACGTCGATCTCCCAGCCGTCGGGCACCGGCAGCGCGTCGGGCAGGAAGCCCGCCTGGATCTCCCGTCCGATCTCCAGCTCCCGCTCGTAGCGGATGAGTTCGGCGCGGGCGTCGGCCTCCTCGACGGTGCGGCCGAGTTCGGCGCGCTCCGAGCACCTGGTCAGCCGGGCGCCCACCAGGGCGGGCAGGAACGGCGGCACCAGGTAGTCGTGTCCGGCCCGCACATGGGGCTCCAGGGCCTCGAAGCCCTGTGCGGCGTACGCGACGACGGCCGGTCTCACGCCGCGTCCGCGCAGCCGGCGCACCACGTCCTGCACCGCCGTGGGCTCGCTCAGGGCGGGGACCAGCAGCACGTCCGCCGTGGGCAGCGCGGCGGGGGGCTCGCTCCTGAGCTGGGCGAGCGTCCGACGGGTCACGCCGGCGGCCACGTCGTCCAGGGCGGCGAGCAGGGCCGGGGGCGCGGGCGGGCGCTCGTCGACGACGAGCAGCACCGTCGAGATGGGCATGGGGCGTCTCCTAGGGGCATGTGAGCCCGGTTCGGATCGCGAGCGTGCTGATGTTCCGGCGGCCGCGACGGTCGTAGGCGAACTCGTCCACGCTGGTGAGTGCCAGGTGGATGCCGAGTCCGCCGACGCGCCGTCGCTCGAGCGGCACGTCCGGGGTGGGCGCAAGGAGGCCGTCGCGCGGGTCGAAGGGCGGCGCGGTGTCCTCGATGCGCACCCACACCCGGCCGGTGCCGACGCCTCCGCCCACGACGATCTCGCCCGCCGCCCCGCCGTATCCGTGCACCACGACGTTGGTGGCCAGTTCGTCCACGGCGAGCCGCAGCCGGTAGACGGCGGAGTCGGCCAGGCGTGCCCGCCGCGCCAGGGCCACGACGTACTCGGCGATGTCGCCGAGCGCGGCCAGCGTGGCGGGCACCCGTAACTCGGGTGCCCGCACGGCCAGCCGGGACCCCTCACTCATCGGCCAGCGCAATGCTGCGGTCCAGACCGGCGGTCCGGATGGTCCGCGCGACGGGCTCGCTGGCGCCGACCACCCGGATGCTCACGCCGTCGGCCACCTTCTGCTGGGCGAAGACCAGCGAGCGCAGCCCGGCGCTGGCCATGTAGCCGACCTCGTGCATCCGGATCTCCACGGTCGCGGTGCCGTGTTCGGCGGCCTTCTCGATGGTCTGGTGGAACTCGGGTGCCGTACGGGCGTCCAGCTCGCCGGAGAGCTCGATCACGGAGACGTCGCCGTCGACGGACAGGGATACGGAAAGCGGCATGTCAGGCTCCTTGGCTCGGGGACGAGGGTGCGCGCCCGACGAGGACCACGACCGAGCGCGGCCCCATCAGATAGCTGCCGGGGTTCTCCAGCGCGGGCTCCTCGCCCAGCGGGTGCAGATCGTGGGGCGCCGCGGCCCCGGTGTCGGCGAACAGATGCCACGCGCGCCCGCCGGGCAGGCCGGGCAACTGCATTTCGTGGGACTCCCAGTGGGCGTTCATGGCGATGTAGACGACGTCCTCGTCGCCGGGACCGCTGCGCATCACGGCCAGCAGCCGGCTCTCGTCCGACCAGTCCGGCTCCCAGGCGCGCGTGCCGTGCCAGCTGATGTCGGGAAGCCCGGTGGTGGCCACCGGCATGCCGGTGGCGTGCTGGGTGGTGCGCAGTTCGGGGTGCGCCGCCCGGAAGGCGATCACGCCCCGGGTGAAGCGGAGCAGCTCGGCGTTGGTCTGCGCCAGCTCCCAGTTGGTCCAGGACAGTTCGCTGTCCTGGCAGTAGGTGTTGTTGTTGCCCTGCTGGGTGCGGCCGATCTCGTCGCCGGCGAGGATCATCGGCACACCCTGGCTGGTGAGCAGGATCGCCAGCGCGTTCTTCATCTGGCGCAGGCGCAGCGCGTTGATCTCCGGGTCGTCGGTCGGCCCCTCGGCGCCGTGGTTCCAGCTGTCGTTGTCGTTGGCGCCGTCGTTGTTGCCCTCACCGTTGGCCTCGTTGTGCTTGTCGTTGTACGAGACCAGGTCGGCGAGCGTGAACCCGTCGTGCGCGGTGAGGAAGTTGACGGACGCGGTGGTGCCGCGGCCCGCGTACAGGTCCGGTGAGCCGGCGATCCGGGTGGCCAGGTCGCCGACGACTCCGGAGTCGCCCTTGAGGAAGCGGCGCACGGTGTCCCGGTACTTCCCGTTCCACTCGGCCCAGCGTCCGTAGGCGGGGAAGTTGCCGACCTCGTACAGCCCGGCCGCGTCCCACGCCTCGGCGATCAGCTTGGTGTGCCGCAGCACCGGGTCGTGGGCGAGCATCTCCAGCAGCGGCGGGTTGGGCAGCGGCGTGCCGTCCGGGGAGCGGCCGAGGATCGCCGCGAGGTCGAAGCGGAACCCGTCGATGTGGTAGTCGGCGACCCAGTGCCGCAGGCAGTCCAGCACGAATCCCCGCACCACCGGGTGGTTGCAGTTGACGGTGTTGCCGGTGCCGCTGAAGTTGAAGTAGTAGCCCTCGGGCGTGAGCATGTAGTAGGTGGCGTTGTCGAGCCCCTTGAAGGAGATCGTCGGGCCGTGCTCGTTGCCCTCGGCGGTGTGGTTGAAGACCACGTCGAGGACGACCTCGATGCCGGCCGCGTGCAGGTCCTTGATGAGGGTGCGGAACTCGTCGCCCTGCATCCCGTACCGGCCCGTGGCCGCGTAGCCCGCCTTCGGCGCGAAGAACGAGACCGTGTTGTAGCCCCAGTAGTCGTACAGCCGCTCCCCGGTCGCCGGGTCGCTGCGCGGGTTGTCCGTCTCGTCGAACTCGAACACGGGCAGCAGCTCTATGCAGTTGACGCCCAGCTCCCTGAGGTACGGGATCTTCTCCCGCAGCCCGGCGAAGGTGCCCGGCGCCCGTACCCCCGACGAGGGGTGCCGGGTGAAGCCGCGCACATGGGTCTCGTAGACGACCAGGTCCTCCGCGGGGATGCCGGGCGGGACGTCCTCTCCCCAGTCGAAGTCCTGGAGGCAGACCCGGGAGCGGTAGGGGTAGACGTCGTCCCGGTCCGGTTCGGTGCCCCACACGTCCCGGCCGGAGATCAGCCGGGCGTAGGGGTCGCTGAGGATGCGCCGCGGGTCGAACCGGTGCCCCGAGACCGGGTCGAAGGGGCCGTCGGCCCGGAAGCCGTACTCGATGTTCTCGTGGTCGAGGCCGAACACGGTCATCGCGAAGACGCTTCCGGTCCGGAACTCCGGGGGGAACTCCAGTTCGGCCATCGGCTGCCGCTCGCCCCGCCGGAACAGGACGAGGGTCATCGACGTCGCCTGGTCCGAGAAGACCGCGAAGCTGACGCCTCCGGGCACGACGTACGCGCCGAAGGGGTAGGGCTTGGCCGCACGGACGCCGTAGCCGGACACACGGTGGGTCGGGTAGGCGTCGATGCGCTGCAGGGTGTCGGGGAACTCGGTGGTCATGTCGCGGTCCGTTCCGCCCCGGTCGGGCGCGGTTCGCCGGCGTCGAAGAAGTCGAGGAACCCGGTCGCCGACATCACGAACCGGACCTCGTCCCCGACCCCGCTCAGCGTCACCGTGGCCCCCGAGTGCTGGGCCTCCCGGTAGACGACGAGCAGGGTGCGCAGACCGGCGCTGGAGACGTACGAGACGGCTTTGAGGTCGATGCGGAGGGTCTTGCCCGAGCGCACCAGCGGCAGCAGCCGTTCCAGCAGCGTCCCGGACGTCTCGCTGTTGATCTCGCCGGTCAGTGCGATGACCGTGGCCGTCCTGGTACGCCGCTCCTTGAGAGCGAGAGTCATCGGTGGTCCTTCCCCCTGGACACCGGACGCAGCCGCACCTTGACCCTGACCCGCTCCTGCACGTCGGGAAGCTTCACGGTGAGGTCGTCGGCGTCGAAGTTGTCGTACTCCTGTCCGTCGATCTCGACGGAGGCGATGGTGACGGAGCCGGCCGGGAGCAGGTCGGGTGAGACCCGCAGGATCCGGCCGGGCAGGTCGGACGGGTCGGGCTTGAAGTGGAAGTCCATCTCCCGCCCGGAGATGAGCAGGTTGTTGTAGACCGCGGCCAGGTAGCACAGCTCGGCCGAGTGGTACATGGACATCGAGTGGCTGCCCTTGAGCCGCTCGGTCCCCAGCAGGTAGGGCGTGCCGGCGGCCAGGACGTTGAAGTAGACGGCGCCCTCGTCGTGGTCGAGGAAGAAGGTGTTGTAGAACGCCTCGGCCTGCCGTGCCTCGCGCCGGAAGTCCTCGCCGCCGAGCGTGCCGTGCAGGATCAGATAGGCGAGGATCGCCTGCTCCTGCTGCCACCACGCCTTGCGGTCGTGCCAGGCGAAGCGGAACTGCTCCTCGCCGTCGCCCTTGAGGCGCTCGACGACGTCGTACCAGCCGCCGCGCTGCCGGTCGCTGCCCACCTCGGGCATCAACTGACCTATCTGCGCGGCCAGTTCCCGGTACGCCGGCTTGGCCTTCAGCGAGTTCATCCGCATCAGGTTCCAGGCGATCTTGAGGTTGTGCCCGACGACGGCGCGGTTCTGCTGCCAGCTGTGCGCGGTGTCGTGCGACCAGTCGCGGTGGAAGCGCTCCTGGACGAACGGGCTGGTCTTGTAGTCGGGGAACTTGTCCGCGATGGTGTCGAAGGTGTACTCGAGGAAGTCCGCGTACTTCTGCTCGCCCGTCGCCAGATACAGGTTGATCAGGTACGCGGGGGCGTGGTCGCCCACCGAGTTCCAGTTCTTGCGCTCCCGGTTCTCGCCCAGCGACTCGTGGTCGGCGCTGAACAGGATCGGGTCGATGTGGGAGTAGTAGCCGCCCTGCTCCCGGTCGAGGAAGAACTTGTCGAACAGGCGCACCGTGGCGTCCGCGTCGTTCCTGATCCGGGCGTCGCCGGTGATCCGGTACGTCTGGATCGGGCCGGCGAGCGCGTAGATCTGCTCGTACATCGGGATCGCGTCGTAGTCGTCGGAGAACTCCGAGGTGAACAGCTTGCGTTCGCTGTCCCCGTCGATGCTGATCCCGTGGTACCAGTAGACGACGTCCTCCTCGGCGTCGACCACGCGCATGTGCTTGCGCAGGTACTCGGTGCCGCGTTCGGCCACCTCCAGGTACTCGTCCTTGCCCGTCAGCAGGTACGCCGACGCCATGCCGTAGACGAGCCGCGAGATGGTGTCGGTCTCCTGGACGTGGCTCGCGGTCTTGTCGCCGCCGAGGCGGATCTGTGTGCGGTACTCGCCGAAGTCGACCGGCCCGTCGCCGAACTGCGCCTTCCGGTAGAAGGCGGCGAGGGACTCGATCTGCTTGATCCACCAGCTGCCCTCCTCGAACCGGAAGTCCTCGGCGCCGCGGCCCAGGAACACCAGCCGCTTGGCCTCGAACCGGCCGCCGCCGTCCGGGTAGTGGATGCCGTACGCGAACAGGAACCGGCCGGGCGAGAGCATCTCGTCGATGTGTCCCGAGGCGTCGTGGTACGGCTCGTCGAGGTTGCGCACCAGTTCGGCGCTGGGCCCGCCGGCGAGCGAGACCTCGAAGCTGCGGCCGTCGGCGGTGTGCAGCGTCAGCGACCGGGTCTCGGAGTCGAAGTGGTCGACGTATCCGGCGATCGTGTCGGAGAAGGAGAAGGTCACGGCCTCAGCCATGTCGGACACCGTCCTTTGTGTCTGTGTCGTCGTCCTCGAAGCCCTGGCTGACCTCGACGATCACTCCGTCCGGATCGCGCACCCAGACCGTGCGCCAGCCGCAGATGAAGTCGTCGAAGTCCAGCGGGCCGAGGGTGATGTCGGCCTCGTCGCCCAGCTCGGCGAGGAAGGCGTCGACGCTGTCGGTCTGGAAGGCGAGATGACGCATGGCGCCGGGCTCCCCGGGCCCGTCGCCCGCCGCCACCGCCGCAGGACCGGATGCGGCCGGGAACAGCTCCAGGTAGGCGTCGCCGCGGCGCAGGAAGACGATCTCGGAGTCCCCCAGGTCGACGACCCGGGCCCGGGTGAAGCCGAACCAGCGGGTGTAGAACTCCTCCGTGGTCTTCTGGTCCCTGCAGTTGAGCCCCACGTGCGAGAAGCGCATCAGGAACCACCGCCCCGCCCCGCCCGCGCCGTGACGAGCTCGATGATCCTGCGGGCGAACAGGTGGTGGTGGCCGCCCGTGCGCCCGGTGACCAGATCGCCGTCGACCACCACGTCCTCGTCGACGTACTCGGCACCCATGTTGCGCACGTCGCCGACGAGGTTGTTGTGGCAGACGACCTTGCGGCCGCGGATCTTCTCGGGGATGGACGAGGCCAGCCACATGCCGTGGCAGATGATGCCCTTGAGCACGGTCGGCTCGTCGAACGCACGGCGCAGGAAGTCGGTGGCCGGGGCCGGCCGGTCGACGTCCTCGGTGTAGCGCAGCCGGTCGGAGACCATGCCGGAGGGCACGATGACGGCGGCGTAGCGGCGCAGCTGCTCGTCGGTCAGGCCCTCGAAGGTCTTGTCCGCGGTGAACGGGGCGCGGTACTCGTGGCCCTGGAAGGTGATCGAGTCGTTGCCCCACAGGCGGGTGAGGAAGTCGACCTCGGCGCCCTCCTCCGCGAACCTGCGCTGGTAGTAGGCGATCTCCGGCTCGAAGAAGTCGCTCTCGATGAGCACGGCGAGGCGGAGGCCGGTCAGCGGTCCCTCGCGCAGCACCACGTCAGACACGACTGACCCCCTTGACGAGGTCGGACGCCCGTTCGGCGATCATGACGATCGCGGTGTGGCAGTTGCCGGACGGCACGGCCGGCATGACGCTCGCGTCGACGACCCGCAGGCCCCGCACCCCGTGCACCCGCAGCTCGGGGTCGACGACGGACAGGTCGTCGACACCCATGCGGCAGGAGCCGGACTGGTGGTGGTAGCTCTCCGACTTCTGCCGCACGAAGGCCCGCAGCTCGTCGTCCGTGACCGTGCCCGGGCCCGGCTGGAGCTCCTGCTTGTACCAGGGCTTGAAGGCGGAGGTGGCGAAGATCTCGCGGGCGATCCTGACGCCCTGCACCATGCGCTCCAGGTCCCAGCGGTCGCCCAGGTAGTTGGGGTTGATCAGGGGCTTGGCCAGCGGGTCGCGGTCGGCGAGCCGGATCCAGCCGCGGGAGACGGGCCGTACGACGCCGGGCAGGATGCTCACCGTGTTCGGGTGACTCTGGCCGACGATCACGTCGAACGGCACGTGCACGAACGCGATCTGCAGGTCGGGGGCGGGCAGCCCCGGCTGCGAGGCCAGGAACAGCGCGCTCTCCGACAGGTTCTGCGCGGGCGGCGGCAGCTCCTGGGAGACCTCGGCCATCAGCCCGGTCAGCACGTGGTTGTGGAAGTTCTCGCCGACTCCGGGCACCGCGGCCGTCACCGGGATGTCGAACTCCCGCAACCGGGCGGGGTCGCCGATGCCGGACAGCAGCAGCAGCTTCGGCGACTCGATGGCGCCGGCCGCCACGATCACCTCGCGCCGGGCCCGGACGGTGTGGGTGCCGGGTGCGACGGTGTCGCTGGGCAGGAGGCGCCCGGGCACGTCGGCGGGCTCCTCGGTCTGCACGTACTCGGCGCCGACGCAGGTGTCGCCGTCGAACAGCAGCCGGGTGGTCTGCGCGCTGGTGCGCAGGGTCAGGTTGGGGCGGGCGAGCGCGGGTTCCAGATACGCGGCCAGGGTGCCCTGCCGCCGGCCGTCGGCGACGTCGATGTGGTGCCAGCCGGTGCCGAACAGGCCGCGGTTCGGGCCGTCGATGTTGAAGTCGGGGATCTCCTGGTGGCCGAGTTCGACGGCGGCGTCGATGAAGGCCCGGGAGACCGGGTTGGGGCCGTGCGCGCCCGCGTTGGTGACCCGCTGCGGTCCCTTGGTGCCGGTGGTGGGCGCGGTGACGTCCTCCTGCGCCTCCAGGAGCGCGAAGTACGGCAGCACGTCCTCGTAGCCCCAGCCCGCGGCGCCCTGGTAGGCCCAGTTGTCGAAGTCCGAGGCGTGGCCCCGGATGTGCATCATGATGTAGAGGTTGCTGCTGCCGCCGGGGGCCTTGCCGCGCGGCTCGTACACACTGCGTCCGTCGAGTCCGGGCTGCGGGACACCGGTGTAGCCCCAGTCGATCGGCCCGCCCAGCAGCTTGTACCAGGACGGCGGGTCGTCCACCTCCGGCGGGATGCGGTTGCCGCCCGCCTCCAGCACCAGCACCGTGGTGCCCGGGTCCTCCGAGAGCCGGTTCGCCAGGACGCTGCCCGCCGCACCGGCCCCGATGACGATGTAGTCGTACTCGTTCACACGCTGCGTCATGGTCGGCTCCCTCAGACCTGCGACAGGACCTGGAACGGGACCGTGTCGTGGAAGTTCGCCATGTAGGCGATCCGTCCGTCGGCGATCCGGAAGAAGTTCATGACCTCCGCCTCGATGGCCTTGCCCGAGGCCCTGCTGACGGCGTTGAGACGCGACACGACGGCGGCCTTCGAGCCGTCGGCGTCCACCACCACGTGCACCGGCTCGTTGCGGAACGCGGCGTACATGTCCCCCATGCCGGCCATCATCGAGCGGAGCTTGGCCAGCCCCTCGATGTGCCCGGCGAGCTGTTCGTCCATGACCTGGTCCTCGGCGAACAGGTCGCACCAGCGGTCCCAGTCACCGGCGTTGGCGTACTCGTAGTACCTGGTGAGCACCTCGTGGGCGTCCACGGCGGGTCCCCTCTCTCACGGTCGCGGTGCGGTCGGTCGGCGGTACGGTCAGTCGGCGGTGCGCGTCCCGCCGGGTCCGAACGGTGCCCAGAACTGGCTGAAGGCGGTGGCGTCGTCGCCGAACAGGCCGTCGCGGCCCTCGACGATGCGGCCGTCGCGCCAGCGCATGAAGTGGAAGACCTTGCAGTCCATCCGCTCGTACGGGGAAGCGCTGTCCTCCGGGGCGCCGGCCCGCAGGCCGGCGTTGTGGCACACGTCGGCGGAGCAGTCGTCGCCGACGAGGATCACCTCACGGTCCATCCGGAAGGTGCCGCCGGTGAGTTTGCCGGTGCGGGCCATCAGGTCGAGGAACGCGTCCAGCGACTCGTACCAGCCGGCCAGCGGGTGGTTGCCGGGGACCAGCCAGCGCAGGTCCTCGGCGTAGTACTCCAGGATCCGGGCGCGTACGCCCGAGCCGAGCGCGCGGTAGGCGGCCTCGACCCGCTCCCGTGTCACCATCGTCATCGCCGTCGCCTCCCGCGCCTCAGAGGGAGCCCGAACCCGGCATCGGGTCCAGGGCGTTGACGATGTAGGTGCTGATCCGCGGGCCGTCGGCGCCCGGCACCACGATCCACGTCTGGTCGGCGTCGAAGCCGAGCCACTCGCTCCTGGCGGCCGGGGCCTTCCACACCTTGGCCTGCCAGTTGACGAGGACCCGCACGGTCGCACGGTCGCCCTCGACGACGGGCTCCACCGCGGTGACGGTGTGCACCTCGTCGAAGAACAGGTGGGTGACGGCCTCGTACCAGCGGGCGAAGCCGTCGTGGCCGAGGAAGGTGTCCTCCGGGACCTTGAACTCCAGGTCCTCGGTGAGCATGGGGAGCACCTCGGCCAGCGGAATGTGCCGGTCGAGTGCCGTGTACCAGGTCCCGGCGAAGGCGCGGATCGCGTCCTCGGTCAGCTTCTGCTTCTGCTTCTGCGCGTCGGGCATGCGCACGGACCTCCTCGTCGTGCGTAGGGATGGGATGTTCAGACCTGCAGGTCGACCAGGAACGGACCCGGGTGGGCCAGCATCCGCCGCACCGCGTCGGCCGCCTGCCCGGGCTTCTCGACCCGGAGGCCGTCCGCGCCGAGGGCGCGGGCGAGTGAGGCGAAGTCGATCTCCGGGTGGGAGAGGTCGAAGGACCGCGGGAAGGAGTGCTCCGGGATGGCCCGCTCCTTCCAGTACTGCGCGATGTTGTCGTCCAGCAGCCGGTACTTGTGGTTGTTGCAGACCACGAACTTCGCGGCGATGCCGTACCGGGCCGCCGTCCACAGCGCCTGGTAGGTGTACATGGAGCCGCCGTCGCCGGTGAAGCCGACGACCGTGCGGTCCGGGTGGGCCAGCTTGGCGCCGATCGCACCGGGAATGCCGACACCGAGGGATCCGCCGCGGGTCACGTGGTAGTCGCCGGGACGGTCCGGCGGGAGGTACGCGGTCACCAGCGGCGAACTGGTCAGTGCCTCGTCGAAGACGATGAGGTCGCCGCCGGTCTGCTCGGCGAGCGCGTGCAGGAACGCCTCGATCGGCGTGCCGTCGTGGCCGGCGCGGACGAACGCGGCCCGGGCCCGGTCGCGTTCGGCGGTGCGGACGGCCAGCCGCTCCGCCGCGGCGGAGCGGCGCTCCGCGGTGAGCCGCCGCTCCAGCGAGGTCGCGAGCGCGCGCAGGGCCGGCTTGGGGTCGGCGACGATGCCGAGGTCCACCGGGTGGTTCTTGGCGATCTCGTACGCGTTGAGATCGATGTGGACGATCGCCGCGCCGTCCGCGAAGGGGCTCGCCAGCTCCGGGAACACCTCGGGGAACACATAGGTGCCCACGACGAGGACCGCGTCCGCGTCCCGCACCAGTTCCCTGCTGTGCTCGCCGAACATGTGCCCGGTGGCGCCGCGGTGCAGCGGGTGCGAGGCCGCCATGGTGACCTCGGAGTAGTCGACGTCCCACACATCGGCGCCGAGCAGCTCGGCGACGGCGGTGAGTTCGGTCTGCGCCCCGGCGGTGCTCACCCCGTCTCCGGCCAGGATCAGCGGGCGGCGGGCGTCGGCCAGCAGCACGGCGGCCTGGGCGATGCTCGCCTCGGAGGGGGCGGCGTCGGTGCGCGGGACGGCCGTCGGGACGACGGGCTCCGGGTCGGGCGCGTCGAGGACGTCCATGGGCAGCGCCACGAAGACGGGGCCGCGCGGCGGCGTCAGCGCGATCTTCAGGGCGCGGCGGACGGTCCGCAGGACCGAGGCCGGGTCGGTGACCCGGGTGGCGTACTTGGTGACCGGGCGCGCCATCGCGACCAGGTCGGACGCCATCTGGGCGTCCATCACGTCGTACTTCACGCCGGCGTCACCGGCGACGACGACCAGCGGGGTGTGACCGCGCAGCGACTGGTAGAGCATGCCGATGCCGTTGCCCAGGCCCACTCCCGAGTGCAGCTGGAGCAGCGCGGCCCCGCCGGTGGCCCGTGCGTATCCGTCGGCGATTCCCGCGGCCACCGTCTCCTGGAGCGAGAGGATGTACCGGAAGTCCTCGGCGGCGTCGGCCGCGTCCAGGAATCCCTGCTCCACGGTGCCCGGATTCCCGAACATGAAGTTCAGGCCGTCCGCCTTGAACTGCTCGATGAGCTTCTTCTTGCCCGGCTCTGCCGTCATGAATTGCCTCCGGATTCCCGAGGACTCGCTGTCATCTCCCGGAATTACCAGCCGTACCGGGTGAGGCCGTTCTCGAGGACCTCCACGATCTTCTGGCCGGTGAGGTACGAGTCCGGGGTCGAACGGCCCGTGACGAAGGGGTAGTCCACGATCACCGAGAGCGGATGGCCGAAGTTCCCGTGATAGGCGCCGTCGGGTCCGGTGGCGTCACGGAGGATGTACTCCAGCGGGTACGGCGGCGGACCCATGTTGAAATCGGTGCCGAGGAATCCGGTGCCGTCCTTGTAGTCGTACTCCTTGCAGTGCCCGGTGACGTGCTTGCCCCAGATGATCGACCTGCGGTCGCCCCAGTCGCGGGCGAAGGCGAGGCAGGCGACGCCGTAGCACTCGGCGGCGACCACCTTCCCGGCCTCCTTGAAGGCGAGGATCAGGGCGTGCACGCGCTCGTTGTTGGCGAGGTCGGCGATGGGGCCGCTGCCGCCGACCACGAGGATCGCGTCGTACTCCCGGACGTCCTCGGCGAGCCGGTCGAGGTCGCGGTGGTACTGCTCCAGCTTGCGCAGATAGTCCTCGTCGCTGGTGTAGGGCCGCTCCGGGACCCAGGCCGAGATGTCGACCGCCTTGTCGAGCCGGCCGCCCTCGTCGAACTCGCGGCCCAGCCGGGCGTTCTCGGCGGTGGTGACGCTGCGGCCCAGCGGCGGGTCGACGTAGTTCTCGTCGAGGCTGGGCGGAAGGGCGTGCGCCCGTTTTCCGGTGGGCGTCGCGAAGACGACCTCATAACCCTGTTCGTCGAACTCGGACACCGGGCCTATGAGTTCTTCTGCCCAATATCCGTGCTCGGAGACAATGACCAGAATCTTCCTGCTCACGGATCCTCCTGGCTGCCTTTGTCGTTTGCTCAACCCACCCTGCGCGGACCGACGGCCGAGGTCCAAGAGAACCGGTACGACTTCTTGAGGTAGGGATTTCGGCGCGGCCCGGACATCAGGGAGTCGCCCGGCGACCTCAGGAAGTGGCAAGAGAACTTCAGGAAGTGACGCCGGGACTTCCTGAGGTCCGCAGGCATGCGGAAGGGGAGCGTGGCACGCGCACCTAGTGTTGATGTTGTCGCACCCCCGTCCCACGCAAAGAAGTCTTCAACCCCCGATCAGAAGGACTTCCGATGACCAGCAGGTGTACGCATCTGGAAGGGATGCGCCCGGTGACGGCCGGCACCGAGGGATGCCAGGAATGCCTGGCCCTCGGCGATGTCTGGGTCCATCTGAGGATCTGCCTCAGCTGCGGACACGTCGGCTGCTGCGACTCCTCCAAGAACCGCCACGCCACGAAGCACTTCCATGCCTCCGGGCACCCGATCGCCGCCTCGCACGAGCCCGGTGAGGCGTGGGCCTGGTGCTACGTGGACCGACTCATGATGGAGCTGGCATGAACTGGGGAAAACACGGCAGGACGAGCCGCGGCTCGGGCGGGACCGTGACCGCCGAGCGTGACAGGGACCCCGGGTCCGCCGCGACCCGGCGCGCCGCGACGGGCACCACGGAGGAGAGCCGCAAGCCGGTGATCCTCGCGGTGGACGACGACCCGCAGGTGCTGCGGGCGGTGCGCCGCGATCTGCGCACGGCCTACGGCGACCGGTACCGGATCCTCGGTGCCTCCTCCGCCACCGACGCGCTGAAGATCCTCGACTCGCTGGACGAGCGCGGCCACGACCCGGCGCTGTTCCTCGTCGACCAGCGGATGCCGGAGATCACCGGGGTCGAGTTCCTGCTGGAGGCGGTCAGCCGGTTCCCGGACGCCCGGCGGGTCCTGCTCACCGCGTACGCGGAGACCGAGGCGGCGATCACCGCGATCAACCAGGTCCGCCTGGACTACTACCTGATGAAGCCCTGGGACCCGCCGCACGAGCGGCTGTTCCCGGTCCTGGACGACCTGTTGTCGGACTGGCTGGCCAGCTACCGCCCCGCCTACGACGGCATTCTGGTGGCCGGCCACCTGGTGGCTCCGGGCACGCACGCGGTGCGGGACTTCTTCACCCGCAACGGCCAGCCGTTCAAGTTCCTGAACGTGGAGCGCGATCCGGAGGCCCTCGCCCTGCTGGCGGAGCGGCCCGGCGCCGCGCTGCCGCTGGTGCGGTTCCCGGACGGCGCGCTGCTGTCCGCGCCGAGCGACGCCGAGCTCGTCGCGCACCTCGGGCTGACGACGACCGCGTCACGGCCGCACTACGAGTGCGTCATCGTGGGTGCGGGGCCGGCCGGGCTCGCGGCGGGCGTGTACGCCGCGTCCGAGGGGCTGAGCACCCTGCTGGTGGACTCGCGGGCGCCCGGCGGGCAGGCCGGCACCTCCTCGCTGATCGAGAACTACCTCGGCTTCCCGTCCGGCCTGTCCGGCGGCGACCTCACCCGGCGGGCGACGGCCCAGGCGGCCCGGTTCGGCGCGGAGATCCTGCACCCCGTCGAGGTGGTCGGGCTGACCCGCGACGATCCCGCGAAGATCCTGACGCTGGCGGACGGCACGGAGATCAGCGCCGAGACGGTCCTGCTGTCCATGGGCGTCGCCTACAACCGGCTCCAGGCGCCGGGCGCCGAGAGGTTCGAGGGCGCGGGGCTGTACTACGGGGCGGCCACGACGGAGAGTTCCGCCTGCATCTCGCAGCACGTGTTCATCATCGGAGGCGCCAACTCGGCGGGGCAGGCGGCGGTGCACTTCGCCAAGTACGCGGCGCAGGTGACGGTCCTGGTGCGTGCGGCCTCGCTGTCCGCGAGCATGTCGCAGTACCTGATCGACGAGATCGAGCGGACCCCGAACATCGAGGTCCGGGTGCGGACCACGGTGCGGGAACTGATCGGCGGCGACCACCTGGAGCGGATCGTGCTGCACGACGCCGCGACCGGCGAGGACACCGAGGAGCCGTGCAGGTTCGTCTTCACGTTCATCGGCGCCCGGCCGCACACCGACTGGCTGGAGGGTGTCGTCGAGCGCGACGGCCACGGGTTCGTCCTCACCGGCTCCGATCTCGTCACCAACGGGGGAGAACTGCCCGCCGAGTGGCCCCTGGAGCGCGCGCCGTACCCGCTGGAGACCAGCGTGCCCGGCGTCTTCGCGGCCGGCGACGTGCGCGCCCACTCGGTCAAGCGGGTCGCCTCCGGAGTCGGTGAGGGGTCCATGGCGATCTCGCTGATCCACCGCTACAGGTCGATGGGCTGACCGGTCCGTCCGACCGGCTTCCGCCGGGTCCGGCCGGGCCGCCTCTCCGACGTCCCCTTGCCAGGGCGGCGCGCGCGAGTAACGTTGCTTACATGATTACACCGCAACAGCGTGAGAGGCTCCGCGGCTGGTTCGCCGGCAGGCTGCCGGACGATCTCTTCGAGAGCCTGGTGGAGGTGACGGTGGACCGCGAGGAGATCACCGTCGTCGGCCGCATCCCGGAACCACGGCTCGCCGACTCGACGTCGGACGCCGCGCGGGAGGCGGCCGTGCAGGGCCGCGTCCAGGAGTTCCGGGAGCGCACCCGTGAAGAACGCATGGCCGTGGCCCGCGAGGCCGAGCACCGGTTCCGGCGGAAGGTCTCGTGGGGCGTGGAGTGCGGGGGGCAGCGGGTCCTGTTCACCCATGTCGCGGCCCCGGTGATGACCCGGCTGCGCCAGCCGGAGCGCCAGGTCCTCGACACCCTCATCGCGGGCGGTGTGGCCCGCAGCCGCAGCGACGCGCTCGCCTGGTGCGTCCGGCTCGTCCAGCGCCACACCGACGAGTGGCTGAGCGACCTGCGGGACTCGCTGGAGCACGTGCAGCGGGTCCGCGCGCAGGGACCCGACACCGACGCCGATCCCGAGGAGGACGAGACGCCCCCGCCGCCGTCGTCCGACTGACCCGCCGCCGGACCACCACCGCGGCGGCGTCCTTCGCCGATGCCGATGCCGATGCCGATGCCGATGCCGATGCCGACGTCTGACGACGTCTGACGGCGTCGCCGACGTCTGACGGCGACGCCCGGCCGCCACCCGCCCGGCCGCGGCTGCCACCCGCCCGGCCGCCACCCGCCCGGCCGGCCGCCACCGTCCGGCCGGGCCCGCAGGTGCGGACCGTCCGGCCGCGGCCACCGACGGTATCCGGACAGGTCTCGGGGCGAATGCCCGGACCGCCTGACGGCCCGCGACAAACCGGGCAAGCTACCTGCCGGGGCCCGAGCCCTCGCACACCCGACGACAGGAGAGTCACAGCATGACCACGACCGTCGAGTACATCCGCTACCGGATCGCCTCAGACGATCAGCCGGCCTTCGAGGACGCCTACCGCAAGGCCGCCGAGTCGCTGGCCGCGGCGCCCGAGTGCATCGACTACGAACTGGCGCACTGCCAGGAGGAGCAGGACCGGTACATTCTGCGGATCCGCTGGACGTCGGTCGAGGACCACCTCCAGGGTTTCCGCCGGGGCGAGCACTTCCCCGCCTTCTTCGGCGCGATCCGGCCGTACGTGGCGTCGATCGAGGAGATGCAGCACTACCTCACCACCGATGTCGTCGGCACGGGAAAGGCCGCGGGACAGGAGCAGCTGTGACCGAGCAGTCCGTCGTGGACGGCAAGCACGCCCCCGACAAGCCCGGCACGCCCACCCTCCACGAGTGGGCGGGCGGTGACGAGGCCCTGGGCCGCCTCACCGAGGTGTTCTACGGCCATGTCCTGAAGGACCCGCTCCTCGCACCCCTGTTCGCCGGGATGGACAAGGAGCACCCCCGGCACGTCGCCAAATGGCTCGCCGAGGTCTTCGGCGGACCCACGGCCTACACCGCCGAGCGCGGCGGCCACCCGCACATGGCGCGCATGCACCTCGGCCGCGGCATCACCGAGGCGCAGCGCCGCCGCTGGGTGAGCCTGCTGCAGGACACCGCCGACGAGGTCGGTCTGCCCGCGGACCCCGAGTTCCGCGCGGTGTTCCTCTACTACATCGAGTGGGGCACGCGCATGGCGCTGGTCTACTCGGGTGACGACCCGCCGCCGGTGGACGCGGCCGAGGTGCCCCGCTGGAAGTGGGGCCAGACCCCGCCCTGGCAGCCGAACGGCTGAGCCGTCACAGGCCCCCGGCGGAGCGGAGGGGGTGCCGGGGCCCGGTCCCCGGCACCCCCTCCGGGCGCGTCACGGGCCGACCGGCCGCGGGCGACCACGGCCCGGCAGGACCCGGCGTCGTAGGATTGCCCTGAAAGTCCTGACATGCCCGTCCTGGAGTCATGGTCGGGTCGAGCTGTCGAGCCGCATCAGGACGCGGTCCCAGCCGCATCAGGACGCGGTCCTGATCAAGCTCTGCCAGGAGTTCTTGTGCGCAGGACGCGTGAGTGGACCCGCGAGGGCTCTCGTCAGGACCCGCGCCCCGGCACGGTGCGCCCGTGCTCCTCGAGGACTCCGCCGGCGCCCCGCGGCCACCGGAGCGGGCCGTGAGACGGCCCGGCCGCCGTGCGGCCGGGGGCCGCCGTGCCGAGCGGGAACGCGAGGACGGCCTCCGGGCGCCCGCACCGCCCCGGTGGATGCGCTGGCTGCCGGCCCTCTACGTCGCGGCGGTCCTGGTGCTCGAACCGGTCACGCCCGTGGAGTGGCCGGTGAGCTTCCTGCTCATCGCCCTCCCCGTGGTCGCCGCCTACGCCCACGGCCCCGCCGCCGTCGCCGCCATCACCGTCTTCGCCGTCGGGTTCGAGGCCGTCCTGGCCGGCACTCCCTGCTGTGCCGGGCGCTACGTGGGATACATGTGGGAGCGCCACTACGTCGGCGCCTACGTCTCCACGGCTCTGGTCGGCGTCCTCGGCACGATCCTGGCCGGCCACCGGACGCGCCGGGAACACACCCTGGCCACCGTCCGCTCCGTGGCCGAGACCGCGCAGCGGGTGCTGCTGCGCCCGGTGCCCCACCATCTGGGCCGGGTCTGCGTCGAGACGCTCTACCTCTCCGCCGCCGCCGAGGCACGCATCGGCGGCGACCTGTACGAGGCGGTGCCCACGGCGCACGGGGTCCGGCTGCTCATCGGCGACGTCCGCGGCAAGGGGCTGGTCGCCGTGGAGACGGCCGCGACGATGCTCGGCGCCTTCCGCGAGGCCGCCCACGACGAGCCCGACCTCGCGGGAGTGGCCCGCCGGGTCGAGCGCAGCATGAGCCGCAGGGCCGCGCAGCTCCCGGGCAGTGAAGCGGCGGAACGCTTCGTCACCGCGGTGTTCGCCGAGATCCCCGAGCACGGGTCCGTCGTCCGCATCGTCAACTGCGGCCACCCCCCGCCCCTGCTGATCGGCCGCGACGGGGTCACCGAGCTGCAACCGACGGACACCTCGCCGCCCATCAACCTCGGTGTCCTGGTCGGGGACGACTACCACGTCGACGTGTACCCCTTCCGGCCCGGCGACCAATTGCTGCTGTACACCGACGGCGTGACCGAGACACGCGACCGCAGCGGAGCGTTCTACCCCCTCACCGAGCGCATCCGCCCCTGGGCCGCCCTGCCGCCCCGCGAACTCCTCGACCGCCTGCACGAGGACCTGCTCGAGTACGGTGACGCGCGGCTCGACGACGACATCGCCGCCCTCGCCGCCTGCCGTCTTCCCGCCGACCCCGCGGCCGGGCCCACCGCCGACTGAGCGTGCAAGGGACCGATCGGCCCCTGAGGATGGGACCCGTGGCCCAGGCGCCCGGACGGTCCCCCGGAGTCACCATGGGACAGGACCTCGCCCGAGGCACGCACGCTGCGGAAGGAAGGCTGACGGTATGGGCTGGGCATCATGGACGACGACGGGGGTGTTCGCCGGACGCGGGGGCGTCCGGACCGAGGAGGCCGGGATCGTGACCGGGGACCTGACCGTGCACACCACCTGGGACGGCAATCACGCGGACGTGGCGGTCCAGTACAGCGGCACCTCCTACTGGTTCACCCTTGCGGGGAGCCCCGTGCCCTGCCTTTCCGAGCCGGACAGCCGGCACCTCCACCAGGCCGTGGTGGAAGCCGTGCGGGCCGGGGGCGGGGCCACCGTTCCGCAGTACCACGTGTAGGGAGTCCGCGCAGTAACCCCGCAGCGGGTCCCCGGGCCGGGAGCGGGACGGCCACGGAGGTGGCGGAGGTCCGCGGAGGCGTCACGCGCGGGAGGCGCTGCCGGCGTACCGCAGCAGCACGCCCACGCCCTCGCGCAGCCGCAGCTGCCGCTCCGGCATCACCACCAGTTCGGCCCTGGTGCCGACCAGGGCACGGGCGAGGGCCGCGTCGGCGCGCTCCTCGCGGACGTCCTGGATGCCGTACGAGCGCAGTTCCTGCTCGCTGAGGGCGAGTTGGCCGGGTTCCGGGCCGACCCACAGCCGGAGCGGCGACTCGGGGTGGTCGTTGAGGAAGAGGGCCTTGACCCGGCCTGTCTGCAGCGCCGACACGGCGGCGGAGAGCCCCTCGTCCGACGCTCCGTCGCGGGCCCGCTGGGCGAGGAAGGAACCCAGCAGGGCCCGGTCGTGCGCCGCCATGCGCCCCCTGAAGAGGTCGTCGAGCCGGGGCTCGAGCAGCGCCCGCCGCGGCTCGGACTCGCCGGCGCCCTCGACGGTGACGACCCGCCCGCCGAGGAGGGCGGGAAGCCGGCGGACGAGGATGCCGCGGGCCCAGACGTCCCCCGCGACGACCACGATCTCGGCCTCGACGCGCCGCGCGTGGCCCTCCAGCCGCCGGCCGAGCCGCTCGGCGGCGCGCAGCCAGTCGGACACGGGGAACTCCTCGTCGAGGCGTTCCCCCGGGGTGACCTTGGTCAGGGGCCAGAGGCCGGCCTCCGCCTCCACGCCCACGGTGCCGGCGGCGCTCGTGGAGTGCGGGCCGCCGTAGTGCACATGTACCGCCAGGTACGGGATGCCGGGCGCGTGCTGCACGATCAGCGGCATGGTGTCCGGGAGCGCGCCGAAGTGCGCCGTGTCCCGTGCGGGCGGGGCGGGCAGTTCGTCCAGCAGCACCAGCCGGCCCTGAGCGGTGAACACCGCCTGCCCGTGCGGGCCCGGGATGTCCGTGTCGCCGCCCACGGTGTCGGCGACCGTGACGGCGGAGTCCCGATCCGCTCCTTCGGACAGCAGCGTGTCCCGCAGATGCCGTCGGCGCAGGTCGATGGCGGCGTCGGGATCTTCGACGGCGCTGTCGCGGGACGTGTCCAGATACGCCGACGCGAAGGGGCCGGGCTGCTTGTACAGGGGTTCGAGGAACGAAAGCTTCATGGTGACTCCCGCGTACGGTGTCGACGCCCCGGGCGGGCGGACCGCCGCCTGACGGACCCGCTCGGGCGGGCGGCGCGCCGGGGCTCGTCCAGCTCCAGGATGCCCCCGCGGGCCGGCTCCCGCCCGGCTGTCACGGCGGCGGCGGTCGCTGCGGGCCCCATGGACCCCAGGAGTGCCCGATCGGCCCATCCCCGCTCCGCCGCACGGAGCGACGCTGGATCCTGGAGCGGCCTGGAGGCCGTGCACCGACACGGGCAACGGGCACACCAGCAGGCGGGGGACGGCAGGAGGGAGTGAGCGATGCGGGCGCACACGGGTGACGTTCTGCGGTTCACCGGCAGGGCCGTGGGAACGCCGGAACACCATGCCACCGTCCTGGAGGTCCTCGGCGCGAACGGGGAACCGCCGTACCGGGTGCGGTACGAGGACGGCCACGAGACGGAGATCTTTCCCGGCCCCGGCTGCGTGATCGAGACACGTCCCGCGCAGCACGCCTGGCCCGGGGGTCCCGGGCGGGAGGCCCGGTGACCAAGCCCGCCGGAACGGGTAAGGGCGCTCGGCGGGCCGGGTGCGGCGCCAGGCTGCCGTCGCACCGGGCCACGCGCGCCCGCGGAGGTGCCCGGGCGGGGGAGACCGGTGGCGCACCGCAACCGGGCAAGGCGCCGGACGCCTCCGACAGGTGGGTGCTGCTGCCCGGCACCGGCTGGAGGCGCGTCGACACGATACGGGTGCGCCGTCTGTTCGGCTGATCCGCGCGGCCGGCAGGGTCACGTCCGGTACGCGCCCGCGTGTCGGACGGCCCGGGCCACCAGGGCCTCGACGAATCGTCCGACCCCCACGGCCTCGACGAACCGCCCGACCTCGTTGTCGGGGCACGACGGAATGACGGCCGGCGTGCGACGGGCAGGTGCGATGTGACGGCCCAGGCGTGACGGCCGGGTGTGATGTGACGGCCGAGGCGTGACGGCCGGGTGTACCGGGGCGCGGACACGGTGCGGGAGGCTTGCGATGCGGCGGGAAGGCGGCATGGGGCGGGAAGGCGGCATGGGACGGGGCGGGCACCGCAGTGTGCCGCACACCGCGGACCTGCGGGTGGAGGCCTGGGCGCCCACCCGGGAGGAGTGCCTGGCGCAGGCGGTGCGCGGCGTGTGCGCGTCGTTCCTGGACCTCACCGGCGCGGTCGGCGTCCACAGGCGGGACGTGGTGGTGCGGGCCGGCACGGACGAGGACGTGCTCGTGGCCCTGCTGGAGGAGATCGTGTACCGGCTCGACACCGAGGGAGAGGTCCCGGTCGACGTGGACCTGACCCCGGCCGCCGACGGCCTGCACGTCGGACTGCACATGGCGGACGCCGACACCCTGCCGGCGACCGGAGCCGTGCCCAAGGCGGTCACGCTGAACGACCTGGCCTTCGGCCGCGGCGCACAGGGGTGGCGCTGTTCGGTGACGCTCGACGTCTGAGCCCGGTGGCGTGCCGGCCCGTGGTGCGGCTGCCGACCGGTGCCCCGCGCAATACGATGGACGCCACGGGCAGGGACGAAGAGAAGCCACATCGTGCAACGTCTCTGCGCATGGGGGCCACACCCCCGACAGGTGCCGCGCGCACTTCCGTCAGCCTCTGGAACAACATGATCGTTCGCGATGTCGAGCATGGCCCGCGCCCTGCGCGCCGCATCCCGTGAACCGCATGGAGGGAAGGGGAAGATCCATGTCCGCCACACACCCGTCCGACTTCAACCACACCATCCACACGGCGAACATCTGGCTGAAATCGGTCTCCGAGAGCCTGGGGACCGAGGACCGCCACCTCGCCCACCGCGTGCTGCGCACCTGGCTGCACGTGCTGCGGGACCGGCTCACCGTCGATGTGGCCGCCCACTTCGCCGCCCAGCTCCCCGAGCTGATGCGGGGCGCCTACTACGACGGCTGGGACCCCAGCGCCGTGCCGATCAAGTTCGACCGCGAGGGCTATGTGAGCCGCTTCGCCCAGGAGGCCAGGATCAACGCCGAGGACGTACCCAAGACGGCCGCCGCGGTCACCACCGCCGTACGCCAGCACGTCTCGCCCGGGCAGCTGGAGGCGGCGCTGGAGCAGATCCCGCACGACATCCGTGCACTGCTCCTCCAGCCGGCGTCCTGACGGGCCGCCGCCCCGCCCCGGGCGGACGACGGACATGGACATCACGCTGGTGCAGGAGAGCCCGTTCCGGTTCCGCATGGAGCGGCAGGGCCTCATGCGGGTGCCCGGAGTGGTCTTCGCGACCCAGGACCTGCTGCCGCAGGCGGCCGGTGACAAGGCGCTGGAACAGGTGGCGAACGTGGCGACCCTGCCCGGCATCGTGCGCGCCTCGTTCGCCATGCCCGACGTCCACTGGGGGTACGGCTTCCCGATCGGCGGTGTCGCCGCCACGGACATCGACGCCGGCGGGGTGGTCTCACCCGGCGGCGTCGGGTTCGACATCTCCTGCGGTGTGCGGCTGCTGGCCGCCGACCTCGACCGCGGGTCGCTGGCCCCGGGCATGCGGCGGCTGATGGACATCCTCGGCGACACCATCCCGCGCGGCACGGGGCGTGGCGGGCTGTGGAAGCTGTCCGGCCGGGCCCAGATGGAGCAGCTGCTGGTCGCCGGCGCCGGGTACGCGGTCGAGCAGGGGCACGGGGTGCCGCGCGACCTGGCACGCTGCGAGGACCGCGGGGCGCTGGCGGACGCCGATCCCGCCCATGTGGGGCAGCGGGCCGTGGAACGGGGGCTGAACCAGGTGGGCAGCCTGGGCTCCGGCAACCACTTCCTCGAGGTGCAGGCCGTGGACCGGGTGTACGACGAGGCCGCCGCGGCCGTCTTCGGACTGCACGTCGACCAGGTGTGCGTCATGATCCACTGCGGTTCGCGCGGGCTGGGCCACCAGGTGTGCACCGACCACGTCCGCGTCATGGACCAGTCGCTGCGCGCCTTCGGCATCCACCTCCCGGACCGGCAGCTGGCCTGCGCGCCGGTCGTCTCCGTACCGGGCCGCGCCTACCTCGGGGCCATGGCGGCTGCCGCCAACTACGGCCGTGCCAACCGGCAGTTGCTCACCGAGGCCGTGCGCCACGCCTTCACCACCGTCACCGGTGCGGCGGTCGAGCTGGTCTACGACGTCTCCCACAACACCGCCAAGACCGAGACCCACGAGGTGGACGGTGTGCCGCGCCGGCTCTGCGTGCACCGCAAGGGCGCCACCCTGGCGCTCCCGCCCGGTCACCCGGACCTGCCGGAGGACCTCGCCGGCACCGGGCACCCCGTGCTGGTGCCGGGCACGATGGGCACCGCGTCGTACGTGATGGTCGGCGCCGGCGGCAACGACGCGTTCTCGTCGGCGGCCCACGGCGCGGGACGCGTGTGGAGCCGCCACCAGGCGCTGCACCGGGTGCGGGGCGAGCAGCTGCGCGGCGAGCTGGAGGCCCAGGGCATCTCCGTGCGGCCGTCCTCGTGGCGCGGGCTGGCCGAGGAGGCCCCCGCCGCCTACAAGGACGTCGACGAGGTGGCCCGCGCCACCGAGGGCGCGGGGCTCGCCCGGCTGGTCGCCCGCCTGGTGCCGCTCGGCGTCGTCAAGGGGTGACGACCGCATCGAGGGGGAGCGGCCCCCGAGGGGTGTCGGGCCGGTCCCGACTTCGGGCCGGTCCCGACTTCGGGCTCGGGCCGGTCCCGACTTCAGGCCAGTCCCGACTTCAGGCCGGCCCCGCACAACGGCACCACGGCGGTCGGGGTCGCGCCGCCGGCGCGGGACCGGAAGTGGGGGAGCGCCCCGGGCGCCACCTCCCGCAGCGCCGCCCAGCACGTCACCCCGGTCGTCTCCACGAAGAGGCCGCGGGAGGCCAGATCCAGCTGCGCCTGCCTGATCTGATGCTCCGTCACCGTCAGGAACGTGCCGCCGGAGTCGCGCACCGCGCGCAGGATCTGCCGGGCCCGGGGCGGGCGCGGCACCGCGATGCCCTCGGCGGCGGTGGGGGCCGCGGGGGTCTCGCCCACAAGGTCGTCCGCGCCCTCCTCCCACGCGTGCGCCAGCGGCGCGACCGCCGCCGTCTGGACCGCGTACAGGGCCGGCCGCCGGTCGATGAGGCCCGCCGTGTACAACTCGGCCACGGCGAGGGCGGCGCCCAGCAGCAGCGTGCCGTTGCCGACGGGCACGACGAGCACGTCCGGGAGCCGTCCGCCGAGGTCCTCCCACAGCTCGTGGACGTAGGTCTTCGTGCCGTGCAGGAAGTACGGGTTGAAGACGTGCGACGCGTAGAACGTCCCGGGGTCGGCGCTCGCCGCCTCGCACGCCGCCCGTGCCGCCGCCTCGCGGTCGCCCTCGACCGTGCGTACCCGCGCCCCGTGCGCCGTCATCTGCTCCAGCTTCTTGGGCGAGGTGCGCTCGGGAACGTACACCGTGCACGGCAGCGAGGCGCGTGCGCAGTACGCGGCGATGGCGGTGCCCGCGTTGCCGCTGCTGTCGGCGAGCACCTGACGCGCCGCCAGCCGCCGTGCCAGCTCGGCCAGCAGCACCGCGCCCCGGTCCTTGAAGGACAGCGTCGGCATCAGGAAGTCGAGCTTGGCGAGGACGCCTTCCGTCAGCTCCACGAGCGGCGTACGGCCCTCTCCGAGGCTGACCGAGGGCGTGCCCAGCGGCAGCGTCTCCGCGTACCGCCACAGTGAATTCACCCGCCCGGCAAGGGACTTGAGCGGAGCAGGGGTGGGGGCGAAGTCCAGGTCCAGCGGGCCGCGGCAGACGGGGCAGCACCAGGCGAGCGACTGGGAGGTCACGCGCGTGCCGTCCGCCGGGCAGAAACAGTCCGGCAAAGGTGTCATGAAGTCAGGATATTTGTCCGGGTCGTAACGATATGTCATGATTGCCCGGCGTCAGGGGTGTTCCGTCCGTGCCCTTGCGCGTTCAGCGCCGTACTTCTCCCGCGCGTGCACCATCCGCACAGCCCCGCCGGAGCGGCGCCTGCACTCCAGCACCGAGGAGGACCCCGCATGACAATGACGCGTCCGGCCGGGCGAAGACTGGCCGCGATCGGCGTGGCGGCCCTGGTCGTCGGCCTCGTCGGCGCCTTCTCCGCCCACGCGGATCCGGGCCCCGAGGGCCTGATCCAGTACGAGGGCGAGGCGAACGCCGTCCCCGACAGCTACATCGTCGTCCTCAAGGCGGACGCCGCGAAGGCCACCTCCGCCTTCGGGCAGGCGCTCGCGGCGAAGTACGGCGCCACCATCGGGCACACCTACGCCAAGGCGCTCAACGGCTACGAGATCCACGCCACCCCGCAGGACGCGAAGCGGTTCGCGGCCGACCCGGCCGTCGCCTCCGTGGTCCAGAACCGTACCTACCGCGCCACCGACACCCAGCTCAACCCGCCCTCCTGGGGCCTGGACCGCATCGACCAGAAGACCCTGCCGCTGGACGCCAGGTACACCTATCCGGCCGCGGCCGGCCAGGGTGTGACGGCGTACGTCCTCGACACCGGCGTACGCGTCACCCATCAGGACTTCGGCGGCCGCGCCTCGAACGGGTACGACTTCATCGACAACGACCCCGTCGCGCAGGACGGCAACGGGCACGGCACCCACGTCGCGGGCACGATCGCCGGAGCCGCGTACGGTGTCGCCAAGAAGGCGGCCGTCGTCGCCGTCCGCGTCCTCGACAACGCCGGCAGCGGGACCACCGCCCAGGTCATCGCCGGCGTCGACTGGGTGGCCGCGCACCACAGCGGTCCGTCCGTGGCCAACATGTCCCTGCGCGGCCCCGCCGACAGCGCGCTCGACACGGCCGTGCGCAACGCCATCGCCTCCGGCGTCACGTTCGCCGTGGCCGCGGGCAACGACAGCTCCGACGCCTCCGGGTTCTCGCCCGCCCGGGTGGGCGAGGCCATCACGGTCGGTGCCACCACGAGGAGCGACGGCCGGGCCTCCTTCTCCAACTACGGTGCGGTGCTCGACCTGTTCGCGCCGGGTGTCTCGATCACGTCCGACGGGAACTCCAGCGACACGGCCACGGCCACCCTGTCCGGGACGTCGCAGGCGACCCCGCACACGGCGGGCGTCGCGGCCCTGTACCTGGCGGACCACCCGAACGCCACGCCCTCGGAGACCGCGAACGCGCTGACGAGCGCCGCGTCCGCCGGTGTCGTCACCGACCCCGGCCCCGGCTCTCCCGACCGGCTCCTGAACGTCGTCGGCGGCCCGACCCCGCCGCCGCCCCCGACCGGACCGCGCTTCGTGAACGACCGGGACTACCTGATCTTCGACCACTTCACCGTGGCGTCGCCGATCAAGGCCAGTGGCGTTCCCGGCAAGGCGCCCGCGGACCTCGGCGTCGAGGTGCACATCAAGCACACGTACATCGGTGACCTCCGGGTCCAGCTGATCGCGCCCGACAAGTCGGCCTACCTGCTCAAGGGCTACGGCTCCGGCGGCAGTACGCACGACATCGACACCACGTACTCCGTCGACGCCTCGTCGGAACAGGCGAACGGCGCGTGGAAGCTGAAGGTCAGCGACAACGCCGCGGGCGACATCGGGAAGATCGACTCCTGGGCCCTGCAGTTCTGACCGTCCCCGACCGTCCGACGCACGGTCCCGTCCCCGTCCCCGTCCCCGCCCCCGCCCCCGTCCCCGTCCCCGTCCTCGCGACGAGGGCGGGTGCCCTGGTGACCCGCGTTCCGCCGCCCTGCCCCCCCGCGCCT
The DNA here is from genome assembly GCF_042869095.1 of Streptomyces sp. NPDC007264. Taxonomy (NCBI): domain Bacteria; kingdom Bacillati; phylum Actinomycetota; class Actinomycetes; order Kitasatosporales; family Streptomycetaceae; genus Streptomyces; species Streptomyces sp. NPDC007264. The sequence goes on along the minus strand of NZ_JBIAFD010000003.1, from coordinate 357,521 downwards.
ACGATGCGCCTCGTACATCTGTACTGCGCACTCCGGACGAGGAGCACGGCACCCGTGTCCATACCCCCGCCCCCCGGGCCCCAGCAGCCCGGGGGCATGTACCCGCAGGGCCCTTCCCAGCAGCCGTACGGCCCTCCGTACCAGCCATGGGGGCAGGGCTACTCCCCGTACAACCGCCCGGCACCGGTCAACGGGGTCGCCATCGCCGCACTCGTCCTCGGGATCCTGTGCTTCCTGCCCGCCGTCGGGCTGATCCTCGGGCTGATCGCGCTGGCGCAGATCAGGCGGCGCGGCGAGCGCGGCCGGGGGCTCGCGATCGGAGGCATGGTGATGTCGTCCTTCGGACTCGCCCTGCTGGCGACCGCCTTCGCGACGGGCGGCGCGCACGACGTCTGGGAGGGCTTCAAGGACGGGGCGCGCGGCGACGGCGTGACGTTCACCCTCACGAAGGGGGAGTGCTTCAACGCGCGGGGCGGCTCGCTCTCGGGGGAGGCGTACGACGTGGACAAGGTCCCGTGCTCCGGCCGGCACCAGGCCGAGGTCTTCGCCGACTTCACGCTCCCCGACGGCCGTTACCCCGGTGACGACACGATCACCCGGGCCGCCGAGGACAAGTGCTACGCGCTCCAGTACGCCTACGCCATGGACTCCTGGGCGGTCCCCGGCGACGTCGACATCTACTACTTCACGCCCACACGCGAGAGCTGGGGCTACGGCGACCGCGAGATCGCCTGCATGTTCGGCAACACCGACGAGAAGGGCAGCCTCACCGGCACCCTGCGCCGCGACTCCCGCACCCTCACCGGGGACCAACTCGCCTATCTGCGGGCGGACACCGTGCTCTACCGGGCGCTGGACACCGCCCCCGACGCCGACTACGTCGAGGACGACCTGCCGGGCCACCGGGCGTGGGCGGGCCGGGTCGCCACGGCGCTGGCCGACCAGACCCGGCAGTTGCGCGCCCACCCCTGGGGGGACCGCGCGGGGCGGTCGGTCGCGAGCCAGGCCGCGGCCCTGGACCGGGCCCGCGAGGAGTGGGGGAAGGCGGCGAAGGCCACCGACGCCGACTCCTTCTACACCCACTACGACCGCGCCGGCGCCCTGATGGAGGGGCGCGCGGCGATCACTGCCCGCAAGGCTCTGGGGCTGGCCACCAGCCCACCGTCGGACACGTCGGACGGCAGCGGAGACGCGAGCGCGGGTACGGGGGCCGGCCGGCAGGTGTGACGGCCGCGGGAGCGGGGAGAAAGTGCCTGCGTAAAGCCCTTGATAAACCCTTGTCATCACATCGAGTGATTCCCTGGCCTGCGCTTGCACGAGACAACCCACAGTTGCCACTCTGTTGCTGTCTGTACAGCCAGAGGGGAGTGGCCAGTGACTTTCGGTGAGCAGCCGGCGTATCTGCGTGTCGCGGGTGATCTCCGCAAGAAGATCGTCGACGGCTCGCTGCCACCGCACACCCGCCTCCCGTCCCAGGCCCGCATCCGCGAGGAGTACGGCGTCTCGGACACGGTAGCCCTGGAGGCCCGCAAGGTGCTGATGGCCGAGGGGCTCGTGGAGGGGCGCTCCGGCTCCGGGACGTACGTCCGGGAGCGGCCCGTGCCGCGCAGGATCGCCCGCTCCGGGTTCCGCCCCGACAGCGGCGCCACTCCCTTCCGCCAGGAGCAGGCGGACGCCTCCGCGCGCGGCACCTGGGAGTCGCACAGCGAGCAGTGCGCGGCGAGCGGCGCCGTCGCCGAGCGGCTCGCCATCCAGCCGGGCGACCGCGTGATGTGCACCAGGTACGTGTTCCGGGACGCGGGCGAGACGATGATGCTCTCCACCTCCTGGGAGCCCCTCGCGCTGACCGGCCGTACCCCCGTGATGCTGCCCGAGGAGGGACCGCTCGGCGGCATGGGCGTCGTCGAGCGCATGGCGGCCATCGACGTCGTGGTGGACAACGTCACGGAGGAGGTCGGCGCCCGCCCCGGCCTCGCGGAGGAACTGCTGGCGCTGGGCGGCGTCCCCGGCCATGTGGTGCTGGTCGTCCAGCGCACGTACTACGCCTCGGGCCGCCCGGTCGAGACGGCGGACGTGGTGGTGCCGGCGGACCGCTACCGGGTGGCGTACCACCTGCCGGTCAAGTAGCGCCCACGAGCCGTCGGGCGTCAGACGGCCTTCCCGTGCGGGTGGTTGGCCCACCTGCCGTCGGGCCCGTTCTCGCGCCCGCGGTGCGATCCGGTCGTTCTCCGGCCGTCGTCCGCGGGCGCTTTGTGCCGCTCCGCGCGTATCACGGGTGTTTCGCACGGCGCGTTCGACGGTGCGCGCCCCTCCGTTCTGGCTGGTTGCGTACCTCTTTGTGAAAAGTCGTATTCGCTGCGTGAAGGTAAGGCGTAGGCTCGGGCATATGCGCAGTGCGGTTTCCTTGGTGGGCGGGGCGCGGCGGAAGCCGGGGACGGGAAGTGGAGGGGCGCGATGAACGACAGCACGGTCACTCTTCCCTGGCTCGTCATACGGCAGGACGACAACGGCAACCGCTACCGCGTGGGCAGGTACGCGACCCGGGCCGAGGCGCAGAAGATCGTGGACAGCCTCGGCGACCGCGGCCACAAACAGCTCTACTGGGTGGAGCGCATCGGGCCGAACGCGGCCGGGTGAGCCGGCTCCACGTCCCCGGTGCCCCCTCGTGCGCTCCCGTGGGCTCCGGCGCACGACGCGACCGATCGTGGTGGTCGGCGCCGCCCCCCTCGGCGGCGGCCGCCTCCGGGCCGCCCGCCGCAGCGCACCCCCCGAACCGGCCGGACGCTGAGAGCCGCTCGGCGTTCGTCAGGCAGGTCGGTTGCCGGGTGCGGTGCTGTCGGGCTCCGCGGCCGAGGCTTTCGGCCGACGTCCGCTGCTGCCTGCGGCCGCGGACCGTGGCGTGCGCCGGTACATCCGGGCGACGGCCGTGCATTGCAGCGCCATCGACAGCGCCATGGCCAGGCAGATGCCCGGCAGGCCCGAGCCCGACATGCCGTACGCGAGTGCCAGTTGCAGCACCACCCCGCACGAGGTGATCCGGGCGAGAGCCGGGCTGCTGCCGCTGCCCTCGAACACTCCGCCCAGCGCGATGAAGCACGCGAGCAGTATCAGATAGGGACCCAAGCAGCGCAGATAGAGCGCTCCGGCCTCGGCCACCGCGCCCTCGGCGCCGAAGGCTCGCATGATCCGCGGTCCGGTGGCGAGCAGCGCCAGAGCGGCTGCAAGTCCCAGGCCACCGGAGAGGAGCAGCGCCTGGCGTCCGATGCTCCGCCGTTCGTCATGTCCGGTGCCCAGCAGATGCGCGGTGTGGATGGCGGCGGCCTGGCGCACCGAGTAGAAGGCCATGGTGGCGACGTACATCGCTTTGGTCGCGATCCCGTAGGCCGCGACGTCGCCCACTCCGATGCGGGCGACGACGGCGACGAGCGCGAGTGCGCCGGCCATTCTGACGAGGAAGTCGGCTGACATCGGCAGACCGGTCGCGGCCGTCCTGCGTGCGTCCGCGGCGAGACTCCCGGCCCCGGCCGGAGTCCCCGCGGCGACCCGGCGCAGCAGTTCGTTGCGGCGCAGAGCAAGGAGACCCAGGACGAGTGCGGCCGTCCGCCCCAGGACGGTGGAGATCGCCGCGCCGCGCACTCCCAGTCCGAGGCCGAGGACGAGAGCGGGATCCAGCGCGAGTATCAGTCCGTTCGCGAGCACGGAGAGCTTCATCGGCGTGCGGGTGTCGCCGGTGCCCTTGAGGATGCCGTCGACGACGTTGGTGGCGAAGAACACCGCGATTCCCGGTAGAGCGATCGAGAAGTACCCGGTGGCGAGGGACAGGGGAGGGCCGCCGTCGCCGCCGAGCACGAGTCGGGCCAGCGGCTCGCGGTACAGGTACCCGCCGATGGCGACAACGGGTGTGACAAGCGCCCACAGCGCCCAGCCGCCGCGTACGGCGGAATGCATTCCTGCCGGATCCTCCGCACCCCTGGCCCGTGCGACCAGCACGGTCGTGCCGGAGCCGGCTACGAGGATGACGCCGAGCAGCAGGTTCTCGACATTCGTGGCGACCGCCACCGCGGCGACGGCGTCCCCGCCGAGCCGGGCCACCCAGACCATGTTGATGATCCCGGCCATCACCCCGGCGAGGAGTTCGAAGTAGACCGGACACGCGAGTGAGATCAACTTCCGGCGGTGTTCCGCTGCCCCCATGACAGGCTTCCCTCTTTTCGCTGTACCTCGAATCGAGGTACAGCGAAAAGAGATAGCATGGTGGCGCGGAGCGGACAAGTGCGCGGACAGGCGCAAGCGAGGGGACGGCGCATGCTGGAGCTGTCGATTCTGGGTTTCCTCTACGAAGAGCCCCTGCACGGCTACGAGCTGAAGGCGCGTATCCAAGCCCTGAACGGCCACATCCGTCCGGTGAGCGACGGTGCGCTCTACCCGGCCATCACCCGCCTGGTGAAGGCGGGCCTGATCGAGCAGCGCACCGAGCCCGGCAGCGGTGCCGCACACCGCCGGATCCTGTCTCCCACGAAGGCCGGCCGTGCCGAACTGCTGGCTCGCCTGAGCAACCCCAAAGACGTGGAAATCACCGATGGGCAGCGCTTCTTCACGCTGCTCGCCTTCTTGCGTCATCTTCCGGACCCTGCCGGGCAGGCCGCCGTCCTCCGTCGCCGCCGGGCGTTCCTCGACACCCCGTCGAGCTTCTTCTACCGCGACGGTGAGCCGGTACGGGCCGAGGGGGCGCCGGACCTGTTCCGGCAGGGCATGCTGCGCATCGCCCGTGCCACGGGAGCTGAGGAGAGGAAGTGGCTGGAGGAGGCGATCGGCAGCTTGGAGCGCTGAGCGAGGCTCGGCGGCCGGTGCGGTCCCGCTAGGGTCCTGCCTGACCAGGGTTTCGGAAGACGAAGGCGGAGTGATGTCGGTCCTGATCGACACGGTGGCTTGGGTGCGGGTCGAGGACGGCAGGATCCTCTGTGCCCGGCCACGGGGGAAGGGCGTCTTCTACGTTCCCGGCGGCAAGCGGGAAGGCGTGGAGAGCGACTTGGAGACCCTGCTGCGCGAGATCAAGGAGGAGCTGACCGTGCTCCTCGATCCGTCCACAGCGGTGCACGTGGGCACTTACGAAGCCGAGGCGCCCGGCCTGCCGGTCGGCACTGTGGTGCGCATGAGTTGCTACACCGCAGACTACGAGGGGACGTTGTCGGCGAGCAGCGAGATCGAGGCGACGGCCTGGTTCTCGTACGCCGACCGTCCTCTGGTTCCGCCGGTCGACCAGTTGCTGTTCGACGATCTCAACGCCAGTGGTGAGCTGGTCTGAGGCTGCGCCGAACCCGGCCGGCCCGCGGCGCGGGAAGGGTGTGCCGGGGGTGGCCGGGGCGTTCTGTCCGAGGGTGTGGCGGCCGTGAGGGCCGGGGGTGCGGGGCTCAAGGGGCTGACGGCTCGTACGCCGTTCGTGCCACAGTGCGCCCCTGCACGCGGTAAGGCGCCGCGGTTATCGGGTATGTGCCCATTAACCCCATGAAACCGGACATGGATGGGCTTCTGGCCTGGGAAGTGATCGGCGTGCTCGACACCCAAGGCGAAAGCGCCGAGTGGACGTTCCCCGCCGACCCGGGCGCGGTTCGGACGGCTCGCGCCGTCGTCCGGGGCCGGCTGCGCACGTGGGGGCTCGAGGAGCTCGGCGACGTGGCCGTGCTCCTGGTGAGCGAGCTGGTCACCAACGCGCTTCGCCACGCCACGGGCCCCATCGGTGTCCGGCTCGTCCGCCCCGACAGTCCCCCCGCCACGCTGCTCGTCGAGGTCTCCGACCCGCTCCCCGACCCGCCCCGCGAGCGCAGCGCCCGCTCCGACGACGAGAACGGCCGCGGCCTCCAGCTCGTCGCCCATGCCTCGCGCCGCTGGGGCACCCGGCCCGGCGACGCCGGCAAGACCGTCTGGTTCGAACTGGCCGTTCCCGGCTGAGCGCGACCGCCTCGTCCCGCGGCCGGACGCTCGCCCCGGACGGCGCCGGGTTCCACCGGCGCGGGGGCCGTGCCCTTCCGGTCGGTGCGAGCCCCGTACGGATCAGGCCAGGGCGCGGTGGCGCACTCTTTGATTCGATGGGCCACCACCTGGTTAGAAGACTGGGAGTATGGCGCAGTGGGTCCAAAAACCATCGGGACCGAGCTGTGATCGTGAACACCGTACTGCGGGGCACCGTAGTGCTGGATACTGCGGGCAGCCGCCCCCGGTGACCGGTGCCGGACGCGGTGAGCTGGAGGGGACGGTTCGCGTGAGCGAGATACCAGCGAAGGCCACGGAGTCCGAGGATCCGTCGGGCGGCGCGAGGGGCGGAGCCTCGGTCGGCTCCGCCGCGGCCGCGGAAGCCCCTGCCGCCACGGGCGGCCCGGTGTGGCAGGTCAGTCCGCCCGGCTCCATGTACGACTACATCAAGGTGGCGTCGTTCTCCATCGGCCCCGACGGGCACGTCGACCAGTGGAGCCTGCGCGCCGAACAGCTCTTCGGCATCTCCTCGGAGCGGGCCGTCGGCATGGACCCCATCGAGGCGTTCGTCGCCCCCGATCTGCGGGAGCGCGGCCAGCGCAAGATGACCGAGATCCTCGACGGCCGCGAGTGGACCGGCGTCATCCCCTTCCGGACACCCGGCCCGGAAGGGGATGAAGGGCTCGCCGAGGTCTATGTGATGCCCACCACGACGGAGGAGGGCGAACGGGCCGCCGTCTGCATCGTCGTGGACGTCCGCACCCTGCGCCGCATCGAAACCGACCTCGCCGCCTCTCAGGCGATATTCGGTCAATCTCCGTTCGGCTTTCTGCTGATCGACGCCGATCTGCGGGTACGGCGCGCCAACGAGCGGTTCGCCTCCACCTTCGGCGGCGCCCCCGACGACCACCGCGGCCGGTCCGTCCACGACTACCTTCAGCCCCCCGAGGCCGAGCGCATCGCCGCGACGCTGCGGCGCGTCCTGGCGACCGGTGAGTCGATCACGGACATGCATGTGACGGGCTTCGTCCCCGGCTCCGACGAGCGCAAGCACTGGTCCGTCAACCTCTACCGCGTGCACAGCGGCACCGGCCGGGCCATCGGCATCGCCTGGCTCGGCATAGACATCACCTCCCGCCGCGCCGCCGCGCGCGAGGCCGCCGCCGCCCGCCGCAACCTCGCCCTCCTGAACGACGCGGGCGCCCGTATCGGCAACTCCCTCGACCTGGAGACCACCGCGCGCGAACTCCTCGACGTGGTGGTCCCCGGCTTCTGCGACCTCGCCGCCGTCGATCTCTACCAGGGTCTGATGGCCGGCGACGAGACCCCTCCGGGCCTGGCCGACGGCAGCGCCGAGGTGCGCCGTGTCGCGTTCGCCAGCGCGGTCTCGGACGCGCCCTTCGCCGGCGGCCCCGGGCCCGTCGCCGTCGGCGCCGTCCACCACTTCTCCTTCAACTCGCCCTGCGCGGACGCCCTGCGCACCGCCCGCCCCCGGCACATCCCCGCCACGGACGGCGGCCTGATCCAGTCCACGCTCGCGGTCCCGATGGTCGCGCACGACACCGTGGTGGGCCTCGCCCAGTTCTCCCGGACGAAGGGCAGCGAGCCGTTCGGGGAACGCGACCGGGCCCTCGCCGTGGAACTGGCCGCGCGCGCCGCCGTCTGCATCGACAACGCACGCCTGTACCGCCGCGAGCACGAACGGGCGCTGCTCCTGCAACGCTCCCTGCTGCCGCCCGGCGACCCGGAGGCCTCCGGCCTGGACATCGCCTGCCGCTATCTGCCGGGCAACGCGGCCACCGGGCGGCCGAGCGAGGTCGGCGGCGACTGGTTCGACGTCATCGAACTCCCCGGCCACCGCACCGCGTTGGTCGTCGGCGACGTCATGGGCCGGGGCCTGCGCGCCGCCGTGGCCATGGGCGAACTCCGCACGGCCGTGAGAACCCTGGCGCAGCTCGATCTGGAACCCGCCGAGGTCCTCGCGCAGTTGGACGAGATCGCGCGCGGCCTGGGCGCCCCCGCCGGTACCTCGCAGACCTTCGGCTCCGGGGGAGGCGTCCAGCAGGCCACCCGCGCCGCCCGCCGGCCCCGCGAGGCCGACCTGGCCGAGGTGTACCTCGCGACCTGCGTCTACGCCGTCTACGACTCGGTGACGCGCCGCTGCACCTTCGCCAACGCGGGCCATCTGCCGCCGGTGCTCGTCGAACCGGGCGAGCCCGCGCTGATGCTGGACGTGCCGCCCGGGATGCCGCTCGGCGTCGGCGGCGAACCGTTCGAGGAGGTGGAGGTCGAACTGCCCGAGGGCGCGCTGCTCGCGCTGTACACGGACGGCCTCGTCGAGTCCCGCGACCATCCGCTGGACGAGGGACTCCAAGCCTTCGTGGGCACGCTCACCGACCCCTCCCAGCCGCTCGAGGACGTCTGCGACCACGTGCTCCGCACCCTCGACACGCACCACGGCGAGGACGACATCGCGCTGCTGCTGGCACGCGTGCAGGGGCTGCCGGCCGACTCCGTCGGCGACTGGACGCTGCCGCGCGAGCCGCGCAGCGTGGGGCGGGCCCGCGAGCACGCGCGCGGCCGGCTGCTCGCCTGGGAGCTGGAGCCGCTGGTGGACACGGCGGAGCTGCTGGTCAGCGAGCTGGTCACCAACGCCCTGCGGTACGGCGAGGGCGAGATCAGACTGCGGCTGCTGCTCGACCGGACGCTGGTGTGCGAGGTGTGGGACGCCGGCCTGGTCCAGCCGCGCCGCCGCCGCGCCCGGGACACCGACGAGGGGGGCCGCGGCCTGCAACTGGTCGGGCTGCTCTCCGCCGCCTGGGGGTCGCGCCGCACACCGCGCGGCAAGACGGTGTGGTTCGAACTCCCGCTGCCCGGCGGCGAGAACGGGATCACGGATCCGGCGGAGGCGTTGCTGAGCCTGTTCTAGACCAGGGTCCCGCGCTCCCGTCCCGTGGCGGACGGAACAGGTCACCGCCGCCCCTGCGCCCCCGCGTGTCCGGTCCGCCGTAGCACGCGGGGCCGCCGTCGCCCGGGTGCCCCGCTCGCTCGCCCGGCCGCCGGGGGGCTTCGAGCAGGATGCCGCCGAGCACGGCCCCGCCCGTGCCGATGCCCACCTCGTACGGCGTCCCGTGGGCCCGCACGTCCCGCTCCGCGAGCTGCCGGGCCTGCCGGGCGAGCGCGTCGGCCTCGCGGGCGTCGGTGAGGGCGACGGACGGCGCCGGGACGGGCGGCACCTCCGTGTTCCGCGCCCGGCGCAGCCGCCACTCCGCCTCCGCGAGCCGCGTCCTCGCCTCGCAGCCGACGGCCCCGCGGTGCGTCGTCACATAGTCGGCCGCGGCTCCGACGCTGCTGCCGGCGGCGAGCAGCGCCCGTTCGATCCGGCCCAGCACGTGCGGCCCGTCCGGCTCCCGCCACAGCGCCCGGTCGAGCCCGGCCGACGCCTGCTCGATCCTGCGGAGCGCGTCCACCGGGTCGTCCCGCCCCGGCCCCGCCGGCGTGCCGGGCGCGGCCTCGTCCCCGGCCGTCTCCCCCCGCAGCTGCGCCAGCACCGTCTCCCCGTGGGCGATCAGCCCCCGCAGATCCCCCCGGGCGGCCTCGGTCCCCAGCCGGCCGCGGGCCTCGCGCACGGCGGCCTCCGTGTCGGACAGGGCGGTGGGCAGCGCGTCGGTCGCGGCGGTCAGGTCGGAGGCGAGCCGCGCGATGCCGTCCACGATGACCCCCGCCTGGAAGACCGCGGCCTCGGCCGCGCGCAGATGGACCACCGCTGCCCCCGTCTCGCCCCGGTCGAGCGCCTGGCGGGCCCGGTTGAGGCCGGACGTGGCGAACAGCAGCCGGTCCTTGGCCCGTTCGTCCTGGCCCACCACCGGCAGATACGCGGACAGGGCGTACCGCTCGCGCAGCCCGGCCAGGGTGCCGTCCGCGTCCGCGACCCGCGCCGCCAGCTTCCGGAAACGCCCTTCGGCGCGCTCCACCGCGTCCCGGACCGTGCGCTCCAGCGCCCGCGTCCGGTCGAACCCGGCCGCCTCCGCGTCCAGCCGCCGTCCGGCCGCCACGCAGTGCGCGAGGATCTCCTCCAGCAGCTCCCGCGTTCCGCCCCCGCCCTCGTCGAGCCGCAGGCGCAGCCGGAACCCGGCGGCCAGTTCCGCCGCGGCGAAGTCCACCGCGTCCGCGTACGGCCGCACCGCGTCGGCCCCCGACTGCGAGGCGGCGGAGCTCAGTTCCTCCCGGCTCGTGCGCACACAGTCGTCGATCCCGACCAGCGACCGCTCGGCGCGCCGGTCGAGCTCGTCCAGGGGTACGACGGCCCGCGTGCCGCCCCTGCCCGGCGTGGTGCGCGTCGTCATGCGTCTCCTGCGGCGCACCCCCGCGTACGCCGCCAGGGCCACGGCCGCGACCGCGACCACCAGCGGCAGCACCAGGTCGTCGGCGGACGTCCGGTTCCGTCCCACCGCGACCACGGCCACCAGCGCCGCCCCGAAGACGGCAGGCACCCACCGCACCGCTGGGTACGCGGCGGACCGGCGCGGCCGGCGTCGACGGTGGGGCGGCGTCACATTTCGGAGCGTAGGGCGGACGGCGCGGCTCCGCGACCGGGGTGCACCCGATACGGCACGTCCGCGCGGGCGCAGGGGGACCTGGCCGTCCGCGGACGGCGGTGACATGATCAGGGCGAGGATCTGAGGGGGGTTCGGTGTTTCACGTCATCTCACTGGTCGCCGTAGGGGTGGCCCTGGTGCTCTACGCGGGCGTGGGGGTGCTGGCCGTCACGGCCCGCCGGACCCTGCCGTGGCTGGACGGGCAGATCGTGCGACCGCGGTTGTGGGGCTCCGGGGCCCTGCTGAGCTGTGCGGGACTTGCGATGTTCCGGTACAACGAATGGGTGCGCGACCTCACCCTCCTCGACGTCGTCTTCGCCACCGGAGGGGTCCTCTTCCTGGGCGGTGTGGTGCTCCAGGTCCGGAGCCGGCGGCCCGGCCGCATCTCCGCGTGACGGCCGGACGCAGGCAGCTGCGCCGCCACCGCCCGGCGATGCACCGCTCCCTTGCGGCGGGCCCCCTCCGGCTCCCGGAGGGGGACTCCCCGGGGCCGGAGCCGGAGACGACGCGGGCGATCGCCGAGTACGACGCCGGACGCACGTTCAGCCTTCCGGGGGACGCCTCCTGATCTTCGACCCCAGCCACACCAGAGGGTCGTACTTGCGGTCGATCGCCCGCTCCTTCATCGGGATCAGGGCGTTGTCCGTGATCCTGATGCCCTCGGGGCACACGTCGGTGCAGCACTTGGTGATGTTGCAGTAGCCGAGGCCGTGCTCGTCCTGGGCGGTGCGCTTGCGGTCCAGGCCCTCCTCCGCCGCCGCGTCCAGGGGGTGCATGTCGAGTTCCGCCGCCCGCATCAGGAAGCGCGGGCCCGCGAACACCTTCTTGTTCTCCTCGTGGTCGCGCACCACATGGCAGACGTCCTGGCACAGGAAGCACTCGATGCACTTGCGGAACTCCTGCGAGCGGTCCACGTCCTCCTGCTGCATGCGGTACTCGCCGGGGCCCAGGTCGGCGGGCGGCACGAAGGCCGGGACCGCGCGCGCCTTGGCGTAGTTGAAGCCTACGTCCGTCACCAGGTCGCGGATCACCGGGAAGGTGCGCAGCGGCGTCACCGTGACCGTCTCGTCCCGGTCGAACACCGACATCCGCGTCATGCACATCAGCCGCGGCCGCCCGTTGACCTCCGCCGAGCACGAACCGCACTTGCCGGCCTTGCAGTTCCAGCGCACGGCGAGGTCGGGTGCCTGGGTGGCCTGCAGACGGTGGATGATGTCCAGCACCACCTCGCCGTCGTTGACCTCGACCGTGAAGTCCTCCAGGCCGCCGCCGCCCACATCGCCCCGCCACACCTTGAAGCGGGCTTCGTAGCTGCTCACTCGTACAGCTCCTCTTCGGCGAGGTACTTGACCAGCTCCTCCTTCTCGAAGAGGGCGAGCAGGTCGGGGCGGACGGGCGGGGTGGTCTCGCGGGTGAGACCGATCTGGCCGCGGACCGGGTCGGTCGCCGCCAGACCGCCCGTGGGATCGGCCAGCCGGCACAGCAGATTGACGCGGCGCCAGGCGCGGTCCATCGTCGGATGGTCCTCGCGGGTGTGGCCCCCGCGGGACTCGGTGCGCTCCAGGGCGGCCCGCGCCACGCACTCGCTGACCAGCAGCATGTTGCGCAGATCGAGGGCGAGGTGCCAGCCGGGGTTGAACTGCCGGTGCCCCTCGACGCCCGCCTTGCGGGCCCGTACCCGCAGCTGCGCCAGCTTCTTGAGCGCCTGCTCCATCTCCGACTCGCGGCGGATGATGCCCACCAGGTCGTTCATGGCCTGCTGGAGTTCCTGATGGAGCGTGTACGGGTTCTCCGGCGGACCCTCGTCCGGCTCGCCGGGCCGTGGTCCCTCCGCCGAGAAGGGGCGCAGGGCCTCCGCCGCCGCCGCGTCGATCTGGCCGTCGTCCACGTGGGGGCGCCCGGCGAGCGCGGCCACGTACTGCGCGGCGTGCAGCCCGGCCCGCCGCCCGAACACCAGCAGGTCGGAGAGCGAGTTGCCGCCGAGCCGGTTGGAGCCGTGCATACCGCCGGCCACCTCTCCGGCCGCGTACAGGCCCGGGACCCCGCGGGCCGCCGCCGTGTCCGAGTCGACCGCGATGCCGCCCATCACATAGTGGCAGGTGGGGCCGACCTCCATGGCCTCGGCGGTGATGTCGACGTCCGCCAGTTCCTTGAACTGGTGGTACATGGAGGGCAGCCGCCGCCGGATGACCTCGGCCGGCATGCGCGTCGAGACGTCGAGGAAGACTCCGCCGTGCGGGGAGCCGCGGCCCGCCTTGACCTCGGCGTTGATGGCGCGCGCGACCTCGTCGCGGGGGAGCAGCTCGGGCGGGCGCCGGTTGTGGTCCGGGTCGTCGTACCAGCGGTCGCCCTCCTCCTCGGACTCCGCGTACTTCTCCTTGAAGACGTCGGGGACGTAGTCGAACATGAACCGCTTGCCCTCGGAGTTCCTGAGCACCCCGCCGTCGCCGCGCACGGACTCGGTGACGAGGATCCCCTTCACCGACGGCGGCCAGACCATGCCCGTGGGATGGAACTGCACGAACTCCATGTTCAGCAGCGGCGCCCCGGCGAGCAGGGCCAGCGCGTGGCCGTCCCCCGTGTACTCCCACGAGTTCGACGTCACCTTGAAGGACTTGCCGATGCCGCCGGTCGCGATCACGACGGCGGGCGCCTGGAGGACGAAGAACCGGCCGGACTCGCGCTCGTAGGCGAAGACCCCGCAGACCCGGTCGCCCTGCTTCAGGACCCGGGTGACGGTGCACTCCTGGAAGACCTTCAGCCGTGACTCGTAGTCCCCGGTCTCCTTCTTGTCCTCCTGCTGGAGCGAGACCACCTTCTGCTGGAGCGTGCGGATCAGTTCCAGCCCGGTGCGGTCGCCGACGTGGGCGAGGCGCGGATACTCGTGGCCGCCGAAGTTGCGCTGCGAGATGCGCCCGTCCTTCGTACGGTCGAAGAGGGCGCCCCAGGTCTCCAGCTCCCAGACCCGGTCCGGGGCCTCCCGGGCGTGCAGCTCGGCCATCCGCCACTGGTTGAGGAACTTGCCGCCCCGCATGGTGTCGCGGAAGTGCACCTGCCACGAGTCGTGCGGGTTGACGTTGCCCATCGCCGCGGCGATGCCGCCCTCGGCCATCACCGTGTGCGCCTTGCCGAACAGCGACTTGCAGATCACGGCCGTGCGGGCGCCGCGCTCGCGCGCCTCGATGGCGGCCCGCAGACCGGCGCCGCCGGCCCCGACCACGACCACGTCCCAGTCCTGCCGGTCGATCACGGACATCAGAAGAACCTCGGATCGTCGAAGGCGCCGGACGCCACCAGGTACACATAGAGATCGGCCAGGGCCACACTGAACAGCGACGCCCAGGCCAGCTGCATGTGGCGGGCGTTCATCCTGCTGACGAGCTGCCACGCCCGGTAGCGGACGGGGTGCTTGGAGAAGTGCTTGAGCCGCCCCGCGACGATGTGCCGGCAGGAGTGGCAGGAGAGGGTGTACGCCCAGATCAGCGCGATGTTCACCAGGAAGACCACGGTGCCCAGACCCATGTGGCCCCACCGGTGGTGCTCGTCGCGGAAGGCGAGCACGGTGTCGTAGGTGAGGACGCCCGCCACGAGGAGCGCCGCGTAGAAGAAGTACCGGTGGATGTTCTGCAGGATCAGCGGGAACCGGGTCTCGCCGGTGTACTTCCCGTGCGGTTCCGCCACCGCGCAGGCCGGCGGCGCCATCCAGAAGCCGCGGTAGTAGGCCTTGCGGTAGTAGTAGCAGGTCAGGCGGAAGCCCAGCGGGAAGATCAGGATGATGATCGCCGGGGAGATCGCCCACCAGTCGCCGAAGACATCGGCGTTGGGCCCCGCCTGCATGCTCTGGCACCGTGTCGCCAGACAGGGCGAGTAGAACGGTGAGACGTAGGGCGTCGCGTAGTAGTCCGCGTCGGCGAAGGCCCGCCAGGTCGAGTACACGACGAAGGCCAGCAGCCCGGCGACGGTGCCGGCCGGGGCCAGCCACCAGCGGTCCGAGCGCAGATGCGGCGCGGCGATCGCGGCGCGCGTACCGGTTCGTACGCCGCCGCGGTTCGTATGGGGTTCCGTGTCGGGTGGTTCCGTTCCAGTGGCCAACTTGGGACGCACCTTCTTGACGGGGCTCGGTTCGCCTCCGGGCGCCGGAGCCACCGGCGCGCGCCGTCGGCGCCCGCGCCGACGGGTTCAGGGGGCGTGGCGGCCCCGGGCGCCGAGACCCTCGTCGTCCGAGTCCGTCCACAGGGTGGTGTCGTACGGGGTGTCGGGGATCGTCACCAGATCGGGCCGCCGGGGCGCGGCGGGTGCGGCCGCGGCCTCGCGCAGGAGCGCCAGGCTCTCACGCAGGTGGTCGGCATCGGTGCGGACGCGGCGTATGTCGAGCCCGCCGTTTCCCAGTTGCTGTTCCAGGCGCCCCACCGACCGGCACAGGTCGTCGAGGCATCGCTGAACCGACGTCAGTTCATCTGACACTGACATGACGTGACCTCACTTCCACGGGTCCCGAGGCCCAAGGCGGCGACGTTCATGCGCCTGCGAGTGTTGCGCGTCACACCGGCCGATGTGAAGGGACGTGCAGGGATTGGCCGATGCGCGCCGGTGCGTGCGGCGTGCGTTTCGGCTGATGCCCCTGGGGACTGCGCCCCCGGGCCGCCCCCGGCCCGCTCGGGGATTGCTCCGGACGGGTGAGGTTCCCGGGGGGCGCCGCCGTGTCGCCGCATGCTGCCGAAGCCTTTCCTCTTCAGTGGCCCATAGATCTGATCAGCTCCAAATACCCCCAAACCGGATCATAACCCCCGCCCATCCGATGAGCGGCTCCCCGGAGGTAGAGGTAGACGTGATGGCCCACGACGGCGTCGGACCCCGCGCGGTGATGCGCTCGGGCGCGTTCCTCACGGCGGGGATCCTCGCGGTGTCCGCGCTCGCCGCCTGCAGCGCCGACAAGGAGAAGACGAGCAAGCCGGTCGCCGCGCAGGACATCGCCGCGGCCCCCCGCAACCTCCTCTCCGACGGCGGCACCCTGCGCTGGGCCGTCGACGCCGTGCCGCAGACCCTGAACACCTTCCAGTCCGACGCCGACGCCGCCACCACCCGCGTCGCCGGCGCGGTCCTGCCCTCGATGTTCCGCTTCGACGCGAACGGCCGGCCGCAGCGCAACCCCGACTTCCTCCAGTCCGCGAAGGTCGTCTCGACCGAGCCGAAACAGGTCGTCGTCTACCGGCTCGACCAGCGGGCCGTCTGGAGCGACGGCCGGGAGGTCGGCGCCGACGACTTCGCCGCCCAGTGGCGTGCCCTGTCCGGCAAGGACAGCGCGTACTGGACCGCCCGCAACGCCGGCTACGACCGGATCGAGAAGGTCGAGCGCGGCCGGAACAACGCCGAGGTCAAGGTCACCTTCGCCAAGCCGTACGCCGACTGGAGGTCGCTGTTCTCGCCGCTGTACCCGAAGGACGTCACCGGCACCCCGGACTCCTTCAACGACGGGGCGCGCAGAAACCTCAAGGTCACCGCGGGCCCGTTCGCCCTCAAGGGCCTCGACCACAAGAAGGGCGAGGTCACCCTCGCCCGCAGCCCGCGCTGGTGGGGCCGGCCCGCCAAGCTCTCCGAGATCGTGCTCGTGGCCGTCCCCCGAGAGGAGCGGGCCACCGCCCTCGCCGACGGCAGGATCGACATGGCGGAGGTCGACCCGGAGGAGGCCGAACGGATCAGGCTCGCCGCCCGCGACAAGGGCGCCACCCCCCTGCAGGGCCCCTCGGCCGACACGGGGGAGGACGGGGAGGACGGGGAGAGGGGCGCACCGGAGTCCGGGAAGCAGTCCCCCCTCCGCGGCGTCGAGATCCGCAAGTCTCTGGAACCCGCCTACACGCAGCTCGCCCTGAACGGCTCCCGCGGCCCGCTCACCGACGAGCGGGTGCGCCGGGCCGTGGCCCGCGCCCTGGACCGCACCGAGCTGGCCGGGCTGGTCCTCAAGCCGCTCGGGCTGCCCGTCGCGCCGGTGGGCAGCCACCTCGCGCTCTCGGGACAGGACGCCTACCGCGACGGCAGCGGTGCCCTCGGCCGCCAGGACACCGGCCAGGCACGGGCCCTGCTGGCCGACGCCGGCTGGGTGCGCGGCGGGGCGGTCCAGGAGGAGAAGAAGGCCGCCGGGCCCGGGGGCGGCAAGGCGGCCGGCTCCGAGGACCACCCCGGGGACGGCAAGGCGCCCGGCCGCGACGAACCCCAGGACCACTCGAACAAGCACGGCGGCCGGCACGTCGGCGAGCACATCGACGGCGAGCTCCCGCGGGAGCACGGCCGGGAGGGCGGGATGCCGGGAGCCTACGCCCCGAAGGGCACCGCCGCTCCGGGCGCCGCCGCGGCCGGGACGCTCGCCAAGGACGGCAAGCCGCTGCGGCTGCGGTTCGTGCTGCCCTACGGGCCGGGCTCGGGGTCGCTGCGCACGGTCGGTGACCGCATCGCCCGCATGCTGGACAAGGTCGGGATCCGCACGGAGATCACCAAGGTCCCCGACAACGGCTACTTCAAGGACCACATCGCGGCCGGGGACTACGACCTGGCCCTGTACTCATGGCCCGTCACCCCCTACCCCGCCACCGATGCCCGGCCGATCTACGCCAAGCCGGTCCCGGGGACGGACGGCTCCCTGAACATCGAGCAGAACTACACCCGGGTCGGCACCGACCAGGTGGACCAGCTCTTCGACCAGGCGATCACCACGCTGGACGACGGGGAGGAGCGCAACCTGCTGCGCAAGGCGGACACCCGCATCTGGGCCAGCGCGGCCTCGATCCCCCTCTACCAGCGCCCCCAGCTGACGGCCGCCCGCAGCACCCTGGCCAACGCCGGCGCGTTCGGCTTCCAGACACCGGTCTACGAGGACATGGGCTTCCTGAAGAAGGGCGCGCGGCCAGGCCCCGCGGCGAGCCCCACCGCGTCGTAGCCGCCCGGCCGCCCCTCGCGCCGCCGGGCCGCCCGGCCGCCCCTCGCACGCCGCCGGGCCGCCCGGCCGCCGGCGCCCGGGCCCGGGCCGGCACCCGGCCCCGACCCGGGGGCTGAGCTGCACCGCAGCGACCCGTAGCACCCGAACGGCGGCGCACCCGTACCATGGGGTGAGGCCGTGGCATGTTCAGCCCGGCAGGGCCCGCGTAACACAGACGTACGCGCAGGCCGTCCTCACCACTCCGGGAGTACGCCACACCATGGCCACGCGCCACGACATCCGCAACGTCGCCATCGTCGCCCACGTCGACCACGGCAAGACGACCATCGTCGACGCCATGCTGAAGCAGGCCGGCGCCTTCGCCGCCCACCAGCTCGACCAGGTCGACGACCGCGTCATGGACTCGAACGACCTGGAGCGTGAGAAGGGCATCACGATCCT
This sequence comes from Streptomyces sp. NPDC007264, assembly GCF_042869095.1. NCBI lineage: Bacteria > Bacillati > Actinomycetota > Actinomycetes > Kitasatosporales > Streptomycetaceae > Streptomyces > Streptomyces sp. NPDC007264. The sequence continues at coordinate 339,581 of NZ_JBIAFD010000003.1, read as the reverse complement.
CGCCAAGAACACCGCGGTGAAGTACCACCCGAAGGACGGCGGGGAACCGATCACGATCAACATCATCGACACCCCCGGCCACGCCGACTTCGGCGGCGAGGTCGAGCGCGGCCTGTCGATGGTCGACGGCGTCGTGCTGCTCGTCGACGCGTCCGAGGGCCCGCTGCCGCAGACCCGCTTCGTGCTGCGCAAGGCGCTGCAGGCCCGGCTGCCCGTCATCCTGTGCATCAACAAGACGGACCGGCCCGACGCCCGTATCGACGAGGTCGTCAACGAGGCGTACGACCTGTTCCTGGACCTCGACGCCGACGAGGACCAGATCGAGTTCCCGATCGTCTACGCCTGCGGCCGCGACGGCATCGCCTCCCTCACCAAGCCGCAGGACGGCACGGTCCCGGCCGACTCCACCAGCCTGGAGCCGTTCTTCTCCACGATCCTGGAGCACATCCCGGCCCCGGTCTACGACGAGGAGGCCCCGCTCCAGGCCCACGTCACCAACCTGGACGCCGACAACTTCCTCGGCCGCATCGCGCTGCTGCGCGTGGAACAGGGCGAGCTGCGCAAGGGCCAGACCGTCGCCTGGATCAAGCGCGACGGGACGATCGGCAATGTTCGCATCAGCGAGCTGATGATGACCGAGGCCCTCACCCGCAAGCCCGCCGAGAAGGCGGGGCCGGGTGACATCTGCGCCGTCGCCGGCATCCCCGAGATCATGATCGGCGAGACCCTTGCCGACCCGGAGAACCCGATCGCGCTGCCGCTGATCACGGTCGACGAGCCCGCGATCTCCATGGTGATCGGCACCAACACCTCGCCGCTCGTCGGCAGGGGCGGCACCGGCAAGGGCGCCAACACCAAGGCGACGGTCAAGGACCGCAAGGTCACCGCCCGCCAGGTCAAGGACCGCCTCGACCGCGAGATGATCGGCAACGTCTCCCTGCGGGTCCTGGACGGCGAGCGGCCGGACGCCTGGGAGGTCCAGGGCCGCGGCGAACTGGCCCTGGCCATCCTGGTGGAGACCATGCGCCGCGAGGGGTACGAGCTGACCGTCGGCAAGCCGCAGGTCGTCACCAGGGAGGTCGACGGCAAGGTCCACGAGCCGGTCGAGCGCATGACGATCGACGTGCCCGAGGAGCACATGGGCGCGGTCACCCAGCTGATGGGCGTCCGCAAGGGCCGGATGGACAACATGTCCAACCACGGCTCCGGCTGGGTCCGCATGGAGTTCGTGGTGCCCTCGCGCGGCCTCATCGGCTTCCGCACCGAGTTCCTGACCGGCACCCGCGGCACCGGTATCGCCCACTCCATCCACGAGGGCCACGAGCCCTGGTTCGGTCCCCTGCAGACCCGGAGCAACGGCTCCCTGGTGGCCGACCGCTCCGGCACCGTGACGGCGTTCGCGATGACGAACCTCCAGGAGCGCGGCACGCTGTTCGTCGAGCCGGGCACCGAGGTGTACGAGGGCATGATCGTCGGCGAGAACTCCCGCTCCGACGACATGGACGTGAACATCACCAAGGAGAAGAAGCTCACCAACATCCGGTCGGCCACGGCGGACATCGCCGAGTCGATCGTCCCGCCGCGCAAGCTGTCGCTGGAGCAGTCCCTGGAGTTCTGCCGCGACGACGAGTGCGTCGAGGTGACTCCGGAGGCCGTCCGCATCCGCAAGGTCGTCCTCGACCAGCGCGAGCGCGGCCGCGCCGCCAGCCGCGCCAAGCACGGCTGACCTCCCCGGTCCGCAAAGAGGCCGGGCACTCCGCGACGCGGAGTGCCCGGCCTCTTTGCGGACCGGAGCGGACGGGGTGGACAGGGCGGACGGGGCGGACACAGGGAAAACCCTGCATCTGGCTCAGGAACCGCACAGGACGGCCCACACCCACTAGCCTGCTCCGGTGTACGTCTTGCCACGTCCCGTGGCTCGCCGGACAACGGCCTTGGACGTGATGGCCGTTGACCGAAACGGGACGGTGCGCACCCACGACCCCGGTCGGCGCGGAGGCGGAGCGGCGCTGTCTCGCACGACAGTCACCGCGATCGCAACCCCTTTTTCGGCGGCCGACTGTTCGGAATCCGGAGATCCGAGACCGATACGTGTGTAACAAGTCCGTTTCGTAGGGATCTTTCAGCAAACCCTTTGTCCGGATTTTGGAAGATGTACACGCGAGGTGTGATCGAACCGAGACCTTATGGGTGTGGTTCGACCTCCGCCCGGTAGCAGATAGTTAGGCGCGTAGAGCTCGGATCAACGGGTCACGCGCTGCAGATGGCGCCGACTCACGAGCGTGGGGGGTTCCCTGACTCTTCCCGCCGCCGGTGGCGGTGGGGTGTCGGGTGTGCTCCCTTGCGGTGAACCTTTGAACTCATGAGGAGGAGCCCCATGCGTGGTGCCAAGAGCGCCAAGTGGGTTGCGGTAGCTGCGGTTGTGGCGCTGGGTGCGACGGCTTGTGGCGGCGGTGGTGACGACGGCGGCTCGAGCAAGGGCAAGGGCAACGGCGTCGTCGCGGTGGAGATCGGTGAGCCGCAGAACAGCCTGGTCCCCACCAACACGTACGAGACCGAGGGCGGCCAGGTCATCAACGCCCTCTTCACGGGTCTGACCAGACTTGACCCCGCCAACAAGGTCGTCAACGCCATGGCGGAGTCGATCGAGACCAAGGACAACAAGGTCTGGACGATCAAGCTGAAGGCGGGCTACACCTTCCACAACGGGGAGAAGGTCACCGCCCAGTCCTTCATCGACGCCTGGAACTACGGCGCCAACCAGACCAACGCCCAGCAGACCAACCCGCTGTTCAGCCACATCCAGGGCTACAGCGACCTGAACCCGGGTGAGGGCAAGAAGCCCACGACCGACAAGATGTCGGGTCTGAAGGCCGTCGACGACAACACCCTCCAGGTCACCCTGACCGGTGCGTTCTCGGCGTTCCCCTCGCAGCTCTCGTTCACCGCGTTCGTCCCGCTGCCCAAGGCGTTCTTCAAGGACCCGAAGGGCTTCGGCGAGGCCCCGATCGGCAACGGCCCGTTCAAGATGAGCGGCAAGTTCAAGCACAACGAGGCGATCAGCACCACGAAGTACGACAAGTACCCGGAGGCCTCGAAGATCGAGGTCAAGGGCGTCAACTTCAAGATCTACTCGAACCTCGACACCGCCTACAAGGACCTCGTCGCCGGCAACCTCGACAGCCTGCTGACGGTTCCGACCTCGGGCCTGCCGACCTACCACAAGGACCTTCCGGGCCGCACGATCGACGAGGCCGACTCGGCCGTCGGCTACATCGGCTTCCCGATCAAGTACAACAAGGCCTTCAAGAACGCCGACCTGCGCAAGGCCATCTCCATGGCCATCGACCGGAAGACCATCACCGACAAGGTCTTCCTGGGTGCCCGTACCCCCGCGGACGACTACATCAGCCCCATCATCGACGGCTACCGCAAGGGCGCCTGCGGTGACGCGTGCACCCTGAACGTGGCCAAGGCCAAGGAGCTCTACAAGCAGAGCGGCGGGCTGCCCGGCAACACGCTGGAGATCGGCTACAACGCGGACGGCGGCCACAAGGAGTGGGTCGAGGCGGTCGCCAACCAGCTCCAGCAGAACCTGGGCCTCAAGGTGACGGCGAAGCCGTTCGAGCAGTTCCAGACCATCCTCAACGACCTGGACGCCAAGAAGTACCAGGGCGCGTTCCGCATGGCCTGGAGCATGGACTACCCGGACATGGAGGACTACCTCCGCCCGGTCTTCTCGAAGGACGCCATCACCAACGGCTCCAACTACTCCGGTTACGTCAACGAGGACTTCGAGAAGCTCCTCGTCAAGGGCGACCAGGCCGCGACGCACGAAGAGGCCGTCAAGACCTACCAGCAGGCCGACGACGTGCTTCTGAAGGACATGCCGTACATCCCGGTGTACTTCTACACCATGAACGCCGGGTTCAGCGACAAGATCAAGTCCATGAAGATCGCCGGTCACCAGATCCTGTGGGACACGGTCAAGCTCAGCTGAGCCAGATGATCTGAGCAGGTCCGACACGCGGACACCGGGTGAGCAGGGGAGGACGGAAGCCCTCCCCTGCTCACCCCTCCTGCTGTCCCCCGTCCGACAGTGCCGCCGCCCCGGCCACGGGCGGGTCGAGCACCCCCCTCTGGAGTTCCCATGGGCCGATACGTCGTGCGCCGTCTTCTGCAGGTGATCCCTGTGGTGATAGGCGTCACGTTCATCATCTTCTGCCTGGTCTTCGCGCTGCCCGGCGACCCGATCCAGGCACTCGCCGGCGACAAGCGTGCCGACCCCAACATCGCGGCCATCCTCCGCGACCACTACCACCTCAACGAGCCGCTCTACCAGCAGTACTGGCACTACATCAGCGGCGTCTTCACCGGTGACCTCGGTGAGACGTACAACGGCCGTGCCATCTCCGACATCGTCTCCCAGCGGTTCCCCGTCACCCTGAAGCTCGGGCTGACCGCCTTCGCCATCGAGGCCGTCATCGGCATCCTGGCGGGCATCATGTCCGCGCTGAACCGGGGCAAGTTCCTGGACAACGTGGTGCTGGTGGCCACCCTGGTGCTGATCTCGATCCCCGTCTTCGTGCTCGGCAGCGTGTTCCAGCTCGAGTTCGGCCTGAAGCTCAAGGCCACGCCGATCGCCGGCATCGAGAAGGGCTGGCCGCAGAGTTACATCCTCCCGGCCATCGTGCTCGCCTCGACATCGATGGCGTACATCGCGCGCCTGGTCCGGTCGAGCCTGACGGAGTCGATCCGGGCCGACTACGTACGCACGGCGATCGCCAAGGGCCTGCCGCGACGCCGGGTCATCGGGCTGCACGCCATGCGCAACTCCCTCATCCCGGTCGTCACCTTCCTCGGCTTCGACCTCGGCGCCCTCATGGGCGGCGCCATCATCACCGAGCGCGTGTTCAACATGCCCGGTATCGGTGGCCAGTTGGCGCAGTCCGTCTATCTGCGCGAGCGCCCCATCGTCGTCGGTCTGGTGACCCTGCTGGTGCTGATCTACCTGGTCGCCAACCTGCTCGTGGACCTGATGTATGCCGTGCTCGACCCGAGGATCCGTTATGAGTGAGAAGACGATAGAGAGGCCCACCACCGACGAGGCCGCTCTCACGAAGGAGATCGAGGCCGAGGAGAAGGCGGCCGCCCGCCAGGCGAGCCTGCTCAAGGACGGCTGGGCGGACCTGCGCAAGCGGCCCATGTTCCTGGTGACCGCCTTCGTCATCGTCTGCCTGCTCGCCCTGGCGGTCGTCCCCGGCCTGTTCACGGCACGCTCCCCGTTCTCCGACGGCTTCTGCCAGTTGCAGAACTCCATGAACGGGCCGTCCTCCGGGCACCTGTTCGGCTTCGACGTGCAGGGCTGCGACATCTACACCCGGACCGTGTACGGCACCCGCAACTCGATCGTCGTCGGTGTGGTGACCACCATCGCCACCACCCTGATCGGCGGGCTGCTGGGCATGCTGGCGGGCCTGGTCGGCGGCTGGCTCGACGCGCTGCTGTCCCGGATCACCGAGGTCTTCTCGGCCCTGCCGCTCATCATCGGCGGTCTGCTGATCATGTCGATCTGGCGCACCGGTGACGTGTGGACGGTGTCGTTCATCATGGCGGTCCTCGGCTGGCCGCAGGTCTTCAGGATCATGCGCGGCGAGGTCATCTCGAACAAGTACAACGACTACGTGATGGCCGCCCGGGCGCTCGGCGCGGGTTCGGGTCGGATCGCGTTCCGGCACATCCTGCCGAACACGCTCGCCCCCGTCATCGTCATCACCACGATGAACCTCGGTGTCTACATCGCCGCCGAGGCCGCCCTGTCCTACCTGGGCATCGGCATCCAGTACCCGAACATCTCCTGGGGCCTGATGATCAGTGACGCCCAGGACCGGTTCCTGACCTCGCCGCACGCGCTGCTCTTCCCGGCCGGCGCCCTGAGCATCACCGTGCTGGCGTTCATCATGCTCGGCGACGTGGTTCGCGACGCCTTCGACCCGAAGATGCGCTGAGGGAGGCGTACGTGACCATCATCGACCCGACGGACGCCGTCCCGGCTCCGCGATCCGGCGACGGCGAGAAGAACGGCCCGCTGCTGGAAGTGCGCGACCTGCACGTCGAGTTCCAGACCCGTGAGGGCCTGGTGAAGGCCGTCAACGGCGTCAACTACTCGGTGGACTCCGGGGAGACGCTCGCCGTGCTCGGCGAGTCCGGCTCCGGCAAGTCCGTGACGGCGCAGGCGATCATGGGCATCCTCGACATGCCCCCGGCCCGCATCCCCAAGGGGGAGATCCGCTTCTACGGCCAGGACATGCTCACGATGTCCGCCGAGGAGCGGCGCAAGCTGCGCGGCGCGCAGATCGCGATGATCTTCCAGGACGCGCTGTCCGCGCTCAACCCCGTGCTCAGCGTGGGCTTCCAGCTCGGTGAGATGTTCCGCGTCCACCAGGGGCTGTCCCGCAAGGAGGCCAAGGCCCGGGCCGTCGAGCTGATGGACCGGGTGAAGATCCCGGCCGCGGCGGCCCGAGTGAACGACTACCCGCACCAGTTCTCGGGCGGTATGCGCCAGCGCATCATGATCGCCATGGCGCTCGCCCTGGAGCCGGACCTGATCATCGCCGACGAGCCGACCACGGCCCTCGACGTGACCGTCCAGGCCCAGGTGATGGACCTGCTCGCGGAACTCCAGCGCGAGTACCGGATGGGCCTGATCCTCATCACCCACGACCTCGGTGTCGTGGCGGACGTCGCCGACAAGATCGCGGTGATGTACGCGGGCCGCATCGTGGAGACGGCGCCGGTGCACGAGCTGTACAAGCGCCCGGCCCACCCCTACACCCGCGGGCTGCTGGACTCGATCCCGCGCCTGGACCAGAAGGGCGAGGAGCTCTACGCGATCAAGGGCCTGCCGCCCAACCTGCTGAAGGTGCCCACCGGCTGCGCCTTCAACCCGCGGTGCGAGAGGGCCCAGGACATCTGCCGCACCGAGCTTCCGCCGCTGGTCCCGGTGACCGAGCGGGACGGAACGGAACTGCCCGGCCGCGCCAGCGCGTGCCACTTCTGGAAGGAGACGATCCATGGCTGACCCGACCAAGGCCGCCGAGCCGACGGACGCGACGCCGAACGTCTCCGAGGTGGAGGTGGCCGACGTGCACTCCGAGGAGGAGGCCGTCGCCGCGCTGGAGGCGCACGTCGACCGGGGCGAGCCGATCCTGCAGGTGCGCGATCTGGTCAAGCACTTCCCGCTGACCCAGGGCATCCTCGTCAAACGCCAGATCGGCGCGGTGAAGGCCGTCGACGGCATCTCGTTCGACCTCTACCAGGGCGAGACCCTGGGCATCGTGGGCGAGTCCGGCTGCGGCAAGTCGACGGTCGCCAAGCTGCTGATGAACCTGGAGCGGGCGACGGCCGGCGAGATCTTCTACAAGGGCCAGGACATCACCAAGCTGTCCGGCAAGGCCCTCAAGACGGTCCGGCGCAACATCCAGATGATCTTCCAGGACCCGTACACCTCGCTCAACCCCCGCATGACGGTGGGCGACATCATCGGGGAGCCGTTCGAGATCCACCCGGAGGCGGCCCCGAAGGGCGACCGGCGCAGGCGGGTCCAGGAACTGCTGGACGTCGTCGGCCTCAACCCCGAGTACATCAACCGCTATCCGCACCAGTTCTCGGGCGGTCAGCGCCAGCGCATCGGCATCGCCCGCGGTCTGGCGCTCAACCCCGAGGTCATCATCTGCGACGAGCCGGTCTCCGCGCTGGACGTGTCGGTCCAGGCGCAGGTCATCAACCTGATGGAGCGCCTCCAGGACGAGTTCAACCTCTCCTACATCTTCATCGCGCACGACCTGTCGATCGTCCGGCACATCTCGGACCGCGTCGGCGTGATGTACCTCGGCAAGATGGCCGAGATCGGCACGGACGAGCAGATCTACGAGCACCCGACGCACCCCTACACCCAGGCGCTGCTGTCGGCGGTCCCGGTGCCGGACCCGGAGGCCCGTGAGCACCGGGAGCGGATCATCCTCACCGGCGACGTGCCGTCCCCGGCCAACCCGCCGTCGGGCTGCCGCTTCCGCACCCGCTGCTGGAAGGCGCAGGACAAGTGCGCCGTGGAGCTTCCGCTCCTCGCGGTCCCCGAGCGGTTCAAGGACGCGGACTCCCCGGCGGCACACGAGTCGGCGTGCCACTTCGCCGAGGAGAAGGACGTCGTGCACGCGGTCTGACGGATCCCCGGACCACCCGGTTCCCGGCCCCTCGTGAGAGGCGCCGGGAACCGGCTTTTCCGGCCCGGCCCCGGGATCGCGGGCGCCGCAGGACCGACGGGCTCGCCCACGCCGCGGGACCGACCGGGTTCGTCGGCGCCGCAGAACCGGCCGGGATCGCCGGCGCCGCGGGACCTCACACGGCGACCCGTGCCCAATGGCAGGCCACCTGCGCCCCGCCGCCACCGCCCAGCACCTCCGGGTCCTGCGTCCGGCACGCCTCCGCCACGCCCGCCCGTTCCGCCTCACCGCGCGCCAGGAGCTGGCAGCGGGGGTGGAAGCGGCAGCCGGAGGGGATGCGGGAGGGGTCCGGAGGCTCGCCGGTCAGGACCACCGGATCGCCCGGCGACTCCGGGAGCACCGACAGCAGGGCCCGGGTGTACGGGTGCCGAGGGGCCGTCAGGACCTGCTCGACGTCACCCGTCTCCACGATCCTGCCCAGGTACATCACCGCGACCCGGTCGGCGACGTTCCACGCCAGGCCCAGATCGTGCGTCACCACCAGGGCGGACAGCCCCAGTTCGTCGCGCAGGCGAAGCAGCAGGGCCAGGATCTCGCCGCGCACGGAGGCGTCGAGCGAGGCCACCGGCTCGTCGGCGACGATCAGCTCCGGTTCCAGGACCAGGGCCCCGGCGATGACCACGCGCTGACGCTGGCCCCCGGACAGCTCGTGCGGGAAGCGGGGGAAGAAGCGTTCCGCAGGCCGCAGGCCCGCCCTGGACAGGGCCCGGGACACCGCCGCCCGCTCGTCCCCGTCGTACCGGTGGATGCGCAGCCCCTCCGCCACCGCGTCGTACACCGTGTGCCGGGGGTTCAGCGATCCGCTCGGATCCTGGAGCACCAGCTGGACCCGTCGGCGATACGCCTTCAAGGCCCGCGAGGAGTACTCCAGCGGCCGGCCCGCGAAGCCGACGCTCCCGGCGGTCGGCTGCACCAGGCCGAGCAGAGCGCGCGCCAGCGTCGTCTTGCCGCAGCCCGACTCGCCGACCAGTGCCACGATCTCCCCGGGGCGGATGTCCAGTTCGACGCCGTCCACGGCGCGGGCCGGTGCGGCGCCGTGCCTGCCGGGGAAGACCACCTCGAGTCCCGACGCGCTCAGCAGCGGTGAGGCCGTCATGGTGTGCTCCTCACCTCCTCGGTCGCCGCGGCGGCATCGGTGGCGGCCGACTGCGGCACATGCACGCAGGCCGCCCGCCGCCCCGGGCCGGCGTCCCGCAGCGGCTGGTCATGGGTGGCGCATCCGTCCAGGGCGGCCGGGCAGCGCGGGTGGAAGGCGCAGCCGGACGGCAGGTCGGAGGGGTCGGGCGGGTCGCCCGCCAGGCCACGCGGGGCGTACCGGGAGGCCGGGTCGCCGATCCGGGGAAACGCGGCGGACAGGGCGGCGGCGTACGGGTGCCGGGCGTCCTCGTGGACCTGCCGGGCGGGGCCCTCCTCGACCACCCGGCCCGCGTACATCACCGCGAGCCGGTCGCAGGTCTCGGCGAGGACCGCCAGATCGTGGCTGATCAGGATGAGGCCCATGTCCTTGTCGGCGACGAGCTGCCCGATCAGCCGCAGAATCTGCGCCTGGATCATCACGTCGAGGGCCGTCGTCGGCTCGTCGGCGATGATCAGCCGGGGATCGCAGGCCAGCGCCATGGCGATCATGACGCGCTGCCGCTGCCCGCCGGAGAGCTCGTGCGGATACGCGCCCGCCCGCGCGGCCGGCAGGCCCACCCGCTCCAGCAGCGCACCGGCCCTCCGCCTCGCCTCGGCCGCGGTCGCCCCGCGGTGCAGCAGGATCGGCTCGGCGATCTGGTCGCCGACCCGGTGCACGGGATTGAGGGAGTGCATCGCGCCCTGGAAGACGACGGAGGCTCCCGCCCAGCGGACCGCCCGTACCCGCCCCCACCGCATCGTCAGCACGTCCTCGCCGTCCAGCAGGACCTGCCCGCCGACCCGGGCGCCGGCCGGCAGCAGCCTGAGCAGCGCCAGCGCCAGCGTGGACTTCCCGCAGCCGGACTCGCCGGCGAGACCGAGCTTCTCTCCCGCCTCCAGGGCGAGGTCCACGCCCCGCACGGCGGCCGCCCCGTCCGCGTAGGTCACCTCGAGGTCCCGGACCTCCAGCAGTGTCAACGGGCCACCCCCAGCCTGGGGTTGAGAACGGACTCCACCGCGCGCCCGCACAGCGTGAACGCGAGGGCGACGGCGGCGATCGCGAGGCCCGGCGGGACCAGGTACCACCAGTCGCCGGAGCTGACCGCTCCCGCCTCGCGTGCGTCCTGGAGCAGGCCGCCCCAGGACACGACCGTCGGATCGCCCATGCCGAGGAAGGCCAGCGTCGCCTCGGCGAGGATGGAGGAGGAGATCATCAGGGTCGTCTGCGCCAGTACCAGGGGCATCACATTGGGCAGCACGTGCCGCAGCATGATGTGCCCGTGGCCGCCCCCGAGCGCCCGCGCGCGCTCGATGTAGGGCCGTGACTCCACCGCCAGGGTCTGCGCCCGCACCAGCCGGGCCGTGGTCGGCCAGGACGTCACGCCGATCGCCACGACGACCGTGCCGAGGGAGCGGGACATGACGGTGGCGAGCGCGATGGCGAGGACCAGCGTCGGCATCACCAGGAACCAGTCCGTGATCCGCATCATCACGGTGGCGTACGCGCCCGGGAAGTGCCCGGCGGTGATCCCGACCAGCGCGCCGATCGCCACGGACAGCACCGCCGCGAGCAGCCCGACCAGCAGCGAGACCCGCGAGCCCCAGACCACCAGGCCCAGCAGATCACGCCCGAACCGGTCCGTGCCCAGCGGGAACGCGGCGCCGGGAGGCTCCAGCGGCCGTCCCGGCGCACCGGTCACGCCGGCGACGTCGGAGCCCACGGTCAGCGGCGCGGTGAGCGCCACGAGGGTGAAGAGGACGAGCACGGCCAGGCCCACGAGCCCGGCACGGTGCGTGCGGTACCGCGCCCAGAACCGGGCCGCCGAGCGGCGGCGGCGCTGCCGGGCGAGCGCACGCGAGTCCGCTTGCGCCGCCGGGGGAGTGGCTTCACCGGTCATCGGGCCACCCGGGGGTCGAGCAGCGGATACATCAGGTCGGCCAGCGTGTTCATCAGGATCACCGCCGCGGCGAAGACGAAGAACAGCCCTTGCACCAGGGGCAGGTCGGGCACGCTCAGCGCCTGGTAGAAGAGCCCGCCGAGGCCCGGCCAGGAGAACACCGTCTCCACGAGGATGACCCCCGCGACCGTCCGGCCGAGGTTGACGAAGACCAGCGTCACGGTCGGCAGCAGCGCGTTCGGCACGGCGTGTCTGCGCCGGACCAGATCGTCCCTGAGGCCCTTGGCGCGTGCGGTGGTCAGATAATCGCTGCCCATCTCGTCGAGCAGTGCCGAACGGGTCACCAGCAGCGTCTGCCCGTACTCGACCGCGACCAGTGTGACCACCGGAAGGACCAGGTGGTGGGCGACGTCCACGACGTACGCGAAACCCTCCGTCCCGCCCGATTCCATGCCGCCCGTCGGGAACAGGCCCGGGACCGGGCCCGCGCCCACCGCGAACACGATGATGAGCAGCAGGCCCAGCCAGAACGACGGGATCGAGTACAGGACCAGTGCCAGGCCGGTGTTCAGCCGGTCGCCGAGCCGTCCGTGGCGCCAGGCCGCCCGGGTGCCGAGGACCATGCCGAGCACCGTGTAGAGGACGAACGCGGTGACGGTCAGCAGCAGGGTGTTCGGCAGCGCCTCGGTGATCTTGTCGACGACGGGCTCCCGGAACTGGTACGAGGTGCCGAGATCTCCCGTGAGCGACTTGCGGCAGTAGTCCGTGAACTGCTCCCACATCGGCAGATCCAGGCCGAACTCCCTGCGGTAGGCGGCCAGTTGCTCCGCCGACACCGGACGGCCGCCCGTCATGAACTTCACCGGGTCGCCGGGGATCAGCCGGAACAGGAAGAAACTGGTCACGAGCACGGCGAGCAGCGAGAAGACCGCGCCTCCCGCCTTGCCCGCCGCGTACCGCAGGTAGGCGACCTGGGTCCGGGACCGCGGGGTCCCGGCCGCCGCGACGCTACTCACGGTCCTCGGCGGTCGCCCGGCGGCGCAGGGCGACGAACACCCCGGCGCCCGCGAGGATCACCGCGCCCGCGGCGATGCCGACGACGACCCCGGCGGAGGAGGAACCGCCCGAGGAGCCCGCGGAGCCCGCCGGGACGGCGGACCACCAGCTCCAGTATCCGTCCTGGCCGTAGATGTTGCCCGCCTTCTCCGGCATGGTGGTGATCGACCTGATCTGGTCCGTGCGGTACGCCTCGACCGCGTTCGGGTACGCCATGACGTTCATGTACCCGAGGTCGTACAGCCGCGACTCCATCTGCTTGACGAGGTCCGCCCGTTCGGCGGAGTCGTACTCCGCGAGCTGCCGCGCGTAGAGCGCGTCGTACTGCTTGTCGCAGATGAAGTCGTCGGTCGCGCCCGTGGCCTTCGGGGTCGCCGGGAGCGCCGCGCAGGTGTGGATGGAGAGGACGAAGTCCGGATCGGGGTTGACGGACCAGCCGTCGAACGCGAGGTCGTACCGTCCGGCGAGCCAGGGGTCGGTCACGTTGTCCAGGCAGTCGAGCCTCATCCCGATGCCGAGCTTGCCCCACCATTCCCTGAGGTACTGCCCTATGGCCTTGTCGTTCGGGTCGGTGGCGTGGCAGAGAACGCGGTAGGTGATCGGCTTGCCGTCCTTGCCGATCCGTTTGCCGTCGCCGTTTTTCTTGTAGCCCGCCTCGTCGAGGAGCCGGGCGGCCTTTGCCGGGTCGTAGGCGAGTTCCTGGTCCGCGGCCGGCTTCCAGAAGTACGAGGAGAAACGCGGTGGGATGTACCCCTCGCCCCGGACGGCGTGGCCCTGGAAGACCTTGTCGAGGAGCACCGTGCGGTCGACGGCCATGAACAGCGCGTGCCGCACCCGCACGTCCAGCAGCGAGGGGTGCCCGTCGCCGAACCTCTCGCCGTTCCCGGCCCGCGCGCCGGGGTTGGTGGCCAGCGCGTAGAAGCGCCGGCCCGGCGCGTCGTTCACCTTGATGTTCTTCTGGTTCCCGAGCGCGCTCGCCTGGGCGGGCGTCAGGCCGCTGACGAAGGAGACCTCGCCCTTCTGCAGGGCCGCGACCGCCGCGTCACCGTCCTTGTAGTACTTGAAGACCAGTTCGTCGAACTGGGGAGCCCCGCGCCAGAAGTTCTTGTTCGGCTCGAGGCGGACATAGCTGTCGGCCTTGTAGCCGGTGAGGACGAACGGTCCGTTGCCGACGACGGGGAAGTCCCTGTCGTTGGTGAACTTCGAGATGTCCTTGACCTTCTCCCAGACGTGCCGGGGCACGATCGGCACGTCCAGCGCGGTCATCGTGGCCTGCGGCCTCTTCAGTTCGATGACCAGCTCGGTGGGGCTGGGAGCGGTGACCTTCCGGAAGTTGGTGACGAAACTGCCGTTGGCGGTGGCGGCGCCCTCGTCGGTCATCATCTTGTTGAACGTCCAGGCCGCGTCCTGTGCGGTGGCCTGCCTGCCGTCCGACCACCTGGAATCGGAACGGATGGTGTACGTCCAGGTCAGTTTGTCCGGCGAGGACTTCCACGCCGTGGCCAGACCGGGAACGACGTGGGCATCCTTGGGATCGTAGTTGGTCAGGTACTCGTACATCAGCCGGTGGATGCTCGTGCTGACCAGGCGGCTGGCGAGGAACGGGTTCAGCGAGTCGACGCTCTGGGCGACGGCGACGGTGAGGACCGTCTTCTCCTTCGCCACGGCCTGCTGGGGCGCGGGACCGAGCGGCGACGCGAGAGCGGCCAGGAGGGTCAGGGAGGCGGCACTCGCTGCGGCTGGGAGCCGGACCGTACGGAAGCGCGGACTGCCCGGGCGCGAACGCCCTCCGGCATGCTGCTCTGGCGTGCTCATCGATCGTGACCTCGCGTCATCACTCGCACCATGGATGGCTTGTCGCACTGCCTGACCGGCTCGGGCCGGGTGTCGTCAGCGGGGATGGATGAGTGTGTCTATCAGCGCCGATCTGCGCGCGTCAACCATGTGTGTACCCCATGTGGCCTGGGAAAATGCCGAGTTGGCGCCAGGTGCGGCAGATATTGGTCCACACCTGTGAAGCCACCCTGGTGGCGGCCTGACGGCGGTACTCCGACGCATCAGGACCCCTCGCCCCCCACCTGATCAGAACTCCGGACGGGCCGCGGGCTCCCGGGCCGGCCCGGCCACGGTGATGATCTCGGGGCTCGTGGGGGTGAGCGGTTCCCGCCCCCAGTCCCCGTACTGCTCGACGACCGCGAGTCCGGCCCCGGCCAGGAAACGGGACAGGTCCTCGGGCCCGAGGAAGCGCAGGGTGCTGCGGCTGACCCGGGAGCGCTCCCAGCCGGTGCCGTCGAAGGTCTCGGTGAACGTCACCCGGTCCCCGTGCACCGGCGTCTCCACCTCGTGCCGGACGCGTACGACGCCGCCGTCGCCGCACGGCACCTCCCGCACCCGGTCCGGGGTCCACGCCGCCCAGGCGCGGGCGGCCGGGTTCCGGGTCTCGAAGACGAACCGCCCGCCCCCGGTGAGGGCCTCGCGCACGGCGCCCAGGCCCAGGCGTAACTCCTCGTCGCCCACCAGCACCTGGAAGGCGTGCCCGGTCATCACGACCAGATCGAAGGCGTCCTGCCAGCGCCGGGAGCGCAGGTCGCCCAGCACCCACTCCACACCGGGGGCGCGGCGCCGTGCCTGCACGAGCATCGCGGCGGCCGGATCGAGCCCGCACAGCCGTCCGTCGTGCCCCTTCTCCCGGGCCCGGGCCAGCAGCGCGCCGGTACCGCACCCGACGTCCAGCACGCTGTGCGCGGACATCACCAGCCCGAGGTAGAAGTCGTCACTCGGGCCCCACGGATTGAGGCTGTCGTACAGCCCGGCGAGGGCTGCATCGGTGAACGCGCGATCGGCCATCGAGGCAGTGTTTCACGTCCGTCCCGCGCCAGGACGGACATGACGTGGACTGTACCGGGACTTTGTCGAACCCCGCCGCCCACCCGTCCCGGGGCCCGGAACCATATTCGTTCGACATCCGGTCACCGGTTCGGGATGCTCCGTTGGATGACGCGAACCGACACGCCTCCCGCCTGGGACGAGCGCACACAGCTGACCACCTTCCTGGACTACGTACGCGCCACCGCCGTCGCCAAGTGCGAAGGTGTCTCGCCCGAGGACGCCGTGCGGGCGCCGCTGCCCGACTCGCCGCTGATGACCCTGTGCGGATTGATCGCTCATCTGCGCTGGGTGGAGTACTTCTGGTTCCATGTGATGTTCCTCGGCGAGCCCGACGAGGGCCCGCTGGCCCAGGCCACCGAGGACGACCCCGACCCGGAGATGCGCCTGGCCGTCGACGTCCCCCTGCCGCAACTCCTCGCCGAGTACGAGGAGCAGAGCGCCCGCTTCCGCGACCTGGTCGCCGCCCACGACCTCGACACCGGGGCCCAGCGCACCTTTCGCGACGGCCGGCAGTTCGACCTGCGCTGGATCGTGCTCCACCTCATAGAGGAGACGGCCCGTCACAACGGCCACCTGGACATCGTCCGCGAGCTGCTCGACGGCACGAAGGGTGCCTGAGCCGCCGGAACGCGGGGAGGCCGACTGACGCCTCGGCCGTCACCGGCCTGTCGGCGGTGGCGGGAGGCCGGTCCCGCCGGGCCGTGGTGACCCCTGGAGGCCCCGCGCCTCGTGCCCCGGGCCCCCGGTGTTGCCTGCCATCCGAATGACGCGCCCCCTCCGACGGTGGGGATGAAGGGGTGTGATGTCCGCCGAGCGGCGATATTGGCCGGTAACGGACAGCGCCCGGCGCCGGGACGGCGCCCTCGGAGGAGGCACCCATGCGTGGAGCCAGGCACGCCAGGTGGGCGGCGGCCGCCGCGGCGGCCGCGCTCGCGACGGCCGCCTGCGGCGGGGGCG
Organism: Streptomyces sp. NPDC007264; assembly: GCF_042869095.1. Taxonomy (NCBI): domain Bacteria; kingdom Bacillati; phylum Actinomycetota; class Actinomycetes; order Kitasatosporales; family Streptomycetaceae; genus Streptomyces; species Streptomyces sp. NPDC007264. The sequence continues at coordinate 323,383 of NZ_JBIAFD010000003.1, read as the reverse complement.
CGGACGCCGGGAGCGTTCCCGGAGTGCTCAGCTCCTCCTGGGGTGACCCGCAGAACCCGCTGGAGCCGGCCAACACCAACGAGGTCCAGGGCGGCAAGGTCCTCGACATGGTCTTCCGCGGGCTGAAGCGGTACAACCCCAGGACCGGGGCGGCCGAGAACATGCTCGCCGAGAGGATCGAGACCTCCGACTCACAGACCTTCGCCATCACCGTCAAGGACGGCTGGAGGTTCAGCAACGGGGAGCCCGTCACCGCCGCCTCCTTCGTCGACGCCTGGAACTACGGCGCCGCTCTGCGCAACAACCAGAAGAACGCGTACTTCTTCGGCTACATCGAGGGGTACGACAAGGTGCACCCGGACACCGGCACCCAGACCGCCGACACCCTCTCCGGGCTCCGGGTGACCGGCCCCCGCACCTTCACCGTCAAGCTCGGCCAGCGCTTCTCGGGGTTTCCCGACACCCTCGGCTACGCGGCCTTCGCCCCGCTGCCCAGGGCGTTCTTCGACCACCACGCGGCCTGGCTGAAGAGGCCCGTCGGCAACGGCCCGTACCTCGTGCGCTCGTACACCAGGGGCTTCCTGATGTCCCTCAGGCGGTGGGACGGTTATCCGGGCGAGGACAAGGCCCGCAACAACGGGGTGGACCTGAAGGTCTACACCGACAGCAACACCGCCTACACCGATCTGACGGCGGGCAATCTCGACCTCGTCGACGACGTGCCCGCGGCCCAGCTGAGGAACGTCAAGGCCGACCTCGGCGACCGGTACATCAACACCCCGGCCGGCATCATCCAGACCCTCGCCTTCCCCTTCTACGACCCGAGATGGAACAGGCCGGGCACGGAGAAGGTCCGTACGGGCCTGTCCATGGCGATCGACCGCGAGGAGATCACCCGCACGATCTTCCACGGCACCCGCACGCCGGCCACCGACTGGACCTCCCCGGTGCTCGGCGCGCAGGGCGGTTTCAAGGACGGGCTGTGCGGCGACGCGTGCAGGTACGACCCGGGCCGGGCCAGGAAGCTGGTCCGGCAGGGCGGCGGACTGCCCGGCGGGCAGGTCAGGATCACCTACAACGCGGACACCGGCTCGCACCGGGAGTGGGTGGACGCCCTGTGCAACTCGATCAACAACGCGCTGGGCGACGACCGGGCCTGCGTCGGCAACCCGATCGGCACCTTCGCCGACTTCCGCGGCCGGATCGGGCGGCACCGGATGCCGGGACCGTTCCGGGCCGGCTGGCAGATGGACTACCCGCTCATCCAGAACTTCCTGCAGCCGCTCTACTACACGGGCGCCTCCTCCAACGACGGCACGTGGTCCGACCAGGACTTCGACCGGCTCGTCGACCAGGCCAACGCCCAGACCGACCAGGCCGCGTCCGTGCGGCTGTTCCAGCGGGCCGAGGAGGTCCTGCGCGACCACATGGCCGCCATCCCGCTCTGGTACCAGAACGGCAGCGCCGGCTACTCCGCACGCCTCTCCCACGTGGCACTCAACCCGTTCAGCGTGCCCGTCTACAACGAGATCAGGGTCGGCTGAGCCACCGGCCGCCCCCCGACCCCCGGAGGCCCCATGGGACGGTACGTCGTCCGGCGCCTGCTGCAGATGATCCCGGTCTTCGTCGGCGCCACCCTGCTGATCTTCCTCATGGTGAACGTGATGGGCGACCCCGTCGCGGGCCTGTGCGGGGAGCGGCAGTGCGATCCCGCCACGGCCGCCCAGCTGCGCCGGGAGTTCGGCCTCGACCAGCCCGTGTGGCGGCAGTACCTGACCTACATGGGAAACGTCGTCACCGGCGACTTCGGCACCGCCTTCAACGGGCAGGAGGTCACCGAGCTGATGTCGACGGCCTTCCCGGTCACCCTCCGGCTGACCGTCGTCGCCGTGCTCTTCGAACTCGTCGCCGGGATCGCGCTCGGGGTGCTCACCGGTCTGCGCCGCGGCCGGCCCGTCGACACGTCGGTCCTGCTGCTGACCCTCGTCGTCATCTCGCTGCCCACCTTCGTCACCGGTCTGCTGCTCCAACTGCTGCTCGGCGTCCAATGGGGCTGGATCCGCCCGTCGGTCCCCCCTCAGGCCGCCTTCGGCGACCTGATCGTGCCCGGACTCGTCCTCGCGTCCGTCTCCCTCGCCTACGTCACCCGGCTGACCCGGACCTCCATCGCCGAGAACAGGCGGTCCGACTACGTCCGCACGGCCGTCGCCAAGGGGCTCCCGCGCCGCCGTGTGATCACCCGGCATCTGCTGCGCAACTCGCTGATCCCCGTCGTCACCTTCATCGGCACCGACATCGGCGCCCTCATGGGAGGCGCGATCGTCACCGAGCGGATCTTCAACATCCACGGGGTCGGCTACCAGCTCTACCAGGGGATCCTCCGGCAGAACACGCAGACGGTCGTCGGCTTCGTGACTGTGCTCGTCCTCGTCTTCCTGGCCGCCAACCTGCTCGTCGACCTCCTGTACGCCGTACTCGACCCGAGGATCCGCTATGCGTGAGCAGCCGCACGAGCCCGAAGGGGCCATCGCCGCAACCGGCATGGGGGGAGGCATGGACCTCGCCGCGAGCGAGGCGGCCACCCTGGAGCGGCGGCCGTCCGCCGCCTCGGGCGGACCCGTGCCCGAAGGACCGAAGGGCGCGGCAGAGCGCACCAGGGCCCGCTCCCTGTGGTCCGACGCCTGGCACGACCTGCGCCGCAACCCCGTCTTCATCGTCTCCGGGCTCGTGATCCTCTTCCTCGTCGTCATCTCCCTGCGGCCGTCCCTCGTCGCCTCCGGCAACCCCCTCGACTGCCACCTGTCCAAGGCCCAGGAGGGCTCGGGGCCCGGCCATCCGTTCGGGTACGACGGCCAGGGCTGCGACGTCTACACGCGCACCGTCTACGGGGCCCGCACCTCCGTGACGGTCGGGGTGTGCGCCACGCTCGGCGTCGCGCTCCTCGGCTCGGTCCTGGGCGGACTCGCCGGGTTCTTCGGCGGGGGGTGGGACTCGGTCCTGTCCCGGGTCACCGACGTCTTCTTCGCGATCCCCGTCGTCCTCGGCGGTCTGGTGCTGCTGTCCGTGGTGACCAGCAACACGGTCTGGCCGGTCATCGGGTTCATGGTGCTGCTCGGCTGGCCGCAGATCTCCCGCATCGCCCGCGGCTCGGTCATCACCGTGAAGGAGAACGACTACGTGCAGGCCGCCCGCGCGCTCGGCGCCTCCCCCTCCCGCATCCTGCTGCGGCACATCGCGCCCAACGCCGTCGCGCCGGTGATCGTGGTGGCGACCATCGCGCTCGGCACCTACATCGCCCTGGAGGCGACCCTGTCGTATCTCGGCGTCGGACTGAAACCGCCGAGCGTGTCCTGGGGGATCGACATCTCCGCCGCCTCCCCCTACATCCGCAACGCCCCGCACGCGCTGCTGTGGCCCTCCGGCGCCCTCGCGGTCACCGTGCTCGCGTTCATCATGCTCGGCGACGCGCTGCGCGACGCCCTCGACCCGAGACTGAGGTGACGGCCGTGCTGCTCGAAGTGCGTGATCTGCACGTGGAGTTCCGGACGAGGGACGGGGTCACCGAGGCCGTGGGCGGTGTCGGCTACGCCGTGGACGAGGGCGAGACCCTCGCCGTGCTCGGCGAGTCCGGCTCCGGCAAGTCCGTCACCGCGCAGGCCGTCATGGGAATCCTCGACACGCCGCCCGGCAGGATCACCCGCGGTGAGGTCCTCTTCCAGGGGCGGGACCTGCTCACCCTGAAGGAGGAGGAGCGGCGGAGGATCCGCGGCGCCCGGATGGCCATGATCTTCCAGGACGCGCTGTCCGCCCTCAACCCCGTGCTCACCGTCGGCGACCAGCTCGGCGAGATGTTCGTCGTGCACCGGGGGATGAGGAGGAAGGACGCCCGCGCCAGGGCCGTCGACCTCATGGACCGGGTCCGTATCCCGGCCGCCGCGCAGCGCGCACGGGACTATCCGCACCAGTTCTCCGGCGGCATGCGCCAGCGCGTCATGATCGCCATGGCGCTGGCCCTGGAGCCCGCGCTGATCATCGCCGACGAGCCCACCACCGCCCTCGACGTCACCGTCCAGGCGCAGGTCATGGATCTGCTCGCGGAACTGCGGCGCGAGTACCGCATGGGCCTCGTGCTCATCACCCACGACCTGGGCGTCGTCGCGGACGTCGCCGACCGGATCGCCGTCATGTACGCGGGCCGGATCGTCGAGTCCGCCCCTGTGCACGACGTCTACCGGGCGCCCGCCCACCCCTACACCCGGGGCCTGCTCGACTCCGTCCCGCGCCTCGACCGCAAGGGCCGGCAGCTGAGCGCCATCAAGGGCCAGCCGCCGAACCTCGCCGGCATCCCGCCCGGCTGCGCCTTCCACCCCCGCTGCCCGCTGGCCCGGGACGTGTGCCGGACCGAGGTGCCGCCGCTGTACGAGGTCTCCGAGGGCAGGGTGAGCGCCTGCCATTTCTGGAGGGAGTGCCTGCATGGCCGGGGCTGAGCCGATCCTGGAGGTGAGCGGGCTGGTCAAGCACTACCCGCTCACCCGGGGCGTCCTCTTCAAGAAGCAGACCGGCGCGGTCAGGGCGGTCGACGGCGTCGACCTCGCCCTCGGCCGGGGCGAGACCCTGGGCATCGTCGGCGAGTCCGGTTGCGGCAAGTCGACCCTGGCCCGGCTGCTGGTCAGCCTGGAGGCACCGACGGCCGGTTCGATCAGGTACAAGGGCGAGGACGTCACCGGCCTGTCCGGGCGCGCGCTCAAAAGGATGCGGCGCAACATCCAGATGGTGTTCCAGGACCCGTACACCTCCCTCAACCCCCGTATGACCGTGGGCGACATCGTCGGGGAGCCCTACGAGATCCACCCCGAGACGGCACCCAAGGGGGACCGGCGGCGACGGGTGCGGGACCTGCTCGACGTGGTCGGGCTCGATCCTGACTACGTCAACCGCTATCCGCACCAGTTCTCGGGCGGTCAGCGCCAGCGCATCGGCATCGCCCGGGGACTGGCGCTGCGCCCGGAGATCATCGTCGCCGACGAGCCGGTCTCCGCGCTCGACGTGTCCGTGCAGGCCCAGGTGATCAACCTGATGGCGCGGCTGCAGGACGAGTTCGGCCTGTCGTACGTCTTCATCGCGCACGACCTGTCGATCGTGCGGCACATCTCCGACCGGGTCGCGGTGATGTACCTCGGGAGGATCGTGGAGAGGGGCAGGGACGCGGAGATCTACGATCACCCGACGCACCCCTACACCCAGGCGCTGCTGTCCGCGGTGCCCGTGCCCGACCCGGGGGCACGGGAGCGCCGGGAGCGGATCCTGCTCAGCGGCGACGTGCCCTCCCCGACGGACATCCCCTCCGGCTGCCGCTTCCGCACACGCTGCTGGAAGGCGCGGGAGCGGTGCGCCCTGGAGGTGCCGGCGCTCGCGGTGCCCGAGCAGTTCCGCTCCGCGACGGGGCCGGCCTCGCACGACTCGGCGTGCCACTTCGCCGAGGAGAGGCGGCCGGTGCCGCCGCGGGATCCGGGGCGGGATCCGGGGCGGGATCCGGGGCGGGATAAGGAGCGGGATCCGTCGGAGGAGTCCGCATAACACCGCAAAGCCGAACAAAGTTCGTTAACACGCAGGCAACTTGACCGACGCGGTTCCGATATACGGACGCAGCACAGTGAATGGCGTACGGCCGTGCGGGTGCCGTAGTGAACGGGCCGGGGTGCGCCATGTCACCCCGGCCTGTTTCTTGCGTCTCTTGCGCCTGGACCGGCGCCGCGGTGATCCGGGGGAGTCCTTCGGCTCAGCCCGTGTGGAGAGCGCGCTGCAGGAAATCCCGCTGGAGCAGCAGCAGGTTCTCGGCGACCGTTTCCTGCGGGGTCATGTGGGTGACCCCGGACAGCGGCAGCACCTCGTGCGGGCGGCCCGCGGCCAGCAGGGCGGAGGACAGGCGCAGCGAGTGCGCCACCACCACGTTGTCGTCCGCGAGCCCATGGATGATCATCATGGGCCGGGCCGGCTCCGCGGCGTCCACCAGGCCCGCGTCGTCGATCAGGGAGTTGCGACGGTAAACGTCGGGCTGCCGGTCCGGGTGCCCCAGATAGCGCTCCTGGTAGTGGGTGTCGTACAGCCGCAGATCCGTCACCGGGGCGCCGACCACGGCGGCGTGGAACACGTCCGGGCGGCGCAGTACCGCGAGCGCCGCCAGATAGCCGCCGAAGGACCAGCCGCGGATCGCGACCCGGCTCAGATCGAGCGGGAAGTCGCCGGCCAGGGCGTGCAGCGCGTCGACCTGGTCCTGGAGCACGACCGCCGCCAGTTCGTCCTTCACCGCCTTCTCCCAGGCGGGGGAGCGGCCCGGGGTGCCCCGCCCGTCCGCGACGACCACCGCGAAGCCCTGGTCGGCGAACCACTGCGAGGTCAGCATCGGATTGTGGGCGGCCACCACGCGCTGTGCGTGCGGGCCGCCATAGGGGTCCAGGAGGACCGGCAGGGAGGTGTCACCGGAGTAGTCCGTAGGCATAAGCACGGCGCATGGAATTCGGCGTGCGCCCCCCTGGGTCAGCGTGACGCGCGGGGACAGACCGGGATGTTCCGCATAGGACGCCACGGTCCCCACCGGCTTGCCGTCGCGCAGCACCTGCACCTGGGCGCCCGCGCGGTCGGGCACCGAGGACACCAGCACGGTCACGCCCCCGGCCCGCACCGCCGAGTGCACGCCGGGACCCTGCGACACGCGCTCCACGCCGAGTTCGTTCACGCGGTACACATGGACCTCGCCGATCTCCGGGGCGGCGGCCGCCTCGCCCGCCGACGCCGAGACCAGCACGTCGTCGGCGGACACGTCCAGCACCGCCCGTACGTGCAACTGCGGTCCCGTCAGAGGCCGTTCGCCCACCGTCAGGACGCGCGCGCCGCCCTCGTCGGCGATCCGGACCAACTGTCCGGAGGGGCTCCAGCACGGCACCCCAGGGAAAAGTTCAAGCCAATGTGGATCTTCATCGGCATGCACCATCCGGGTCGCCCCGGTGTCCGGGTCCACGGCGAGGTAGAGCAGGCTGCGCTGGTCGCGCGCCTGCACCAGGATCAGCGGGGCACCCGCCGCTGACCAGTGCACACGCGCCAGATACGGGTAGCAGGACCGGTCCCAGACGACCTCCGTGCGCACCCCGTCGAGGCCCAGCACGAACAGGCGCACGTCCGCGTTGTCGGTGCCGGCCGCCGGATAGGCGACCGCCTGCGGCCGCCGGTCCGGATGCGCCGGATCGGAGATCCACCAGCGGCGCACCGGCGAGTCGTCCACGCGCGCGACAAGCAGCCGGTCGGACTCCGGAGACCACCAGAAGCCCCGCGAGCGGTCCATCTCCTCGGCCGCGATGAACTCGGCCGACCCGTAGGAGACCGACTCGGATTCCGGCTCCGCGAGCACCCGGTCGCCCTCGCCCTCGGCGCCGGTCACGCGCAGCGCGCCCCGGGTGACGTACGCGATGTGCCGCCCGTCGGGGGCCGGACGCGGGTCGACCACCGGTCCGGGGACGGGCAGTTCCCGTGTCGTGCCCGCGCGCAGCTCCGCCGTGAAAAGCCGCCCTGACAACGCGAAAGCCGCCAACTCGACGGCGGCGTCGGTGGCGTAGCCGACGATGCCGGCGCCGCCCTCGCGACTGCGTTCCCGGCGGGCGCGCTCCTCGGGCGGCAACTGCTCGGTGGCGCCCCGGAGGAGCGTTTCCGGATCGGCCGCCACGCGCTCGGCGCCGTCCGCCGTGTCGAGGACCCCCAGCCGGTGCGCCCGGTCGGTCCCGGACGAGGACCTCAGGAACACGACACGGGAACCGTCGGGTGCGACGGTGAACGCGCGCGGCGCGCCGAGCGTGAACCGCTGGGTCCGCGCGTGCCGTCGGGGGAAGGAAGCAGGCTCGGTCGTCATGCCACGACCATATTGGCCATGCGCCCCCTTGTGCGGCCGTGCGCCGATCGATGCGCGCGTACGGATAGTTATGATCACTAGCGCATCGTGGGTATGAACCCGCTGGCATCTGTGTGGAGGCGTCCTGCGTGGATGTTTCCGCACGGATTCGTTGCCCCCATAGTCCGACCCCCGCGCCCCTGTGGATCTTTGGAGGTGAGCCGCCGTGGCACTCTCGATTTCGGCGGTGGTGCTGCTGGCGATCATCGTCTTCCTTCTGGTCAAGAAGTCAGGCTTGAAGGCCGGGCATGCCGTCGTGTGCATGCTGCTCGGGTTCTACCTCGCCTCCTCGACCGTCGCCCCGACGATCAGTGAGCTGACGACCAACATCGCGGGGATGATCGGGAGCATCAAGTTCTGACCCCGGCCTGGTAGGGCCCGCGGCGCCGCTCGCCTCGTAGGGTGGACGCCATGACGGATCTGCCCTCCCCGGGCCGCCGGCCGGGGGAATCCCCGCCCGGCCCCGCCCGGCGTCTGCTCCTGGTGCACGCGCACCCGGACGACGAGTCGATCAACAACGGCGCGACCATGGCCAGGTACGCGGCCGAGGGCGCCCGGGTGACGCTGGTGACCTGCACCCTCGGCGAGGAGGGCGAGGTCGTCCCGCCCGAGCTCGGGCATCTCGCGCCCGACCGCGGCGACGCCCTGGGACCGCACCGCGCCGCGGAACTGGCCGCCGCGATGCGCGAACTCGGGGTCACCGACCACCGCCTCCTCGGCGGACCCGGGCGCTACCGCGACTCCGGGATGACGGGCACCCCGCCGAACCACCGCCCCGGCGCCTTCTGGTCCGCCGACCTCGACGAGGCGGCCGGCCACCTCGTGGCCGTCGTCCGGGAGGTCCGGCCCCAGGTGCTGGTCACCTACGACCCGAACGGCGGCTACGGCCACCCGGACCACATCCAGGCCCATCGCGTCGCCATGCGCGCCGCCGGGCTGGCCGCCGACCCCGGCTTCCGGCCGGACCTCGGGGCGGCCTGGGAGATCACCAAGATCTACTGGAACCGGGTTCCGCGCCCGGTCGCCCTGGCCGCGTTCGCGCGGCTCGGCGAGGTGCTCGACAGCACGCCCTTCACCAAGGCCGCGGCCGTCGACGACGTCCCCGGCGTGGTCGACGAGGCGGTGGTCACCACGGAGATCGACGGTACGGCGTTCGCTGCCGCGAAGGCTGCCGCGATGCGGGCGCACGCCACGCAGATCCAGGTCGCCGAGCCGTGGTTCGCCCTCTCCAACGCCTTGGCGCAGCCGCTGTTCACCACGGAGTACTACGAACTCGTGCGCGGCGAGCGAGCCGAGACCGGAGTGTCCCCGGCCGGAGCGTCGGCGGGTGCCGGGCACCGGGAGACGGACCTGTTCCAGGGAGTGACCCCATGATGTCGACGGGCAGGCAGCCGAACGCGCTCGCACAGCCGCCGGGACTGCCCTCGGGCGGGCGGATCGCCGCGTACCTGGGCCTCTTCCTGCTGGGTGCGGTGGTCGGCGCGGCGGGCGGCCTCGTGCAGTCCGGCTGGTTCCCCGGCGGTCTGCTGCTCGCGCTCGCCGGCGCGGCCGGCCTCTTCACCGGCGGCGCCCTGGCCACCGGGGTGCGGGCCGGGGCCCTCGCGCCCGCCGCCGGCTGGATGATCGCCGTGGTCCTGCTCACCGCGAGCCGCCCGGAGGGGGACTTCCTGTTCGGAGCGGGCCTCGGCTCGTACCTCTTCCTGCTCGGCGGCATGGCCGTCGCTGTGATCTGCGCCACGTTCGCCCCGGGGCGGCGATCCGGCGGCTCCGGCGCCCGACTTGGCAACTGACGTACCACTTCGTCTCCGGGGGCGCGGGATGTCCGCCCGCGAAACGCGGCGCCTGCGTGGGGGTCCGGTGCGGGTTTCCCCGACGGACGCGGTCTACGGGCCCCGAGCGGCCAGTATGGTGGTGCGCGCCGCCGAGCCTCCCCCAAGTTCTCGGCTTCGCTCGAGCGGGGGGAACCCCACCTGTTGAGGTCGAAACAGGCGGTGGAGCCAACTGGGAGAACGTGCCTTGAGTCGTGAAACTGACAGTTCGTCCGCCGGGCCCAACGGCCGCGGCGGTGCCGCTTACCCGTCGGGGACGCCGCCGTATGGAACCCCCATGGCTTCCGAGAGCGGCCTCGACGCGAGCCGTGCGGCCGGGCAGCCGGAGGAGCGCAGGACCGAGACCACGCTGACGACCCGGATCCGGATCAACATCCCCGGCTCGCGGCCCATTCCGCCGGTCGTGGTGCGCACCCCCGTCGCGGGGGCCGAGACCGCGGACGACGCGGGCGGCGAGGTCCAGGCCCCGCCGACCAGCCCGGTGAGCGCGCTCAGCGCCCTGGACACCTCGGCCGAGCCCGCCGCGCAGGCCGAGGAGAAGACGAGCGACTGGTTCGCGCCCCGCAAGCCCGCGCCCGCCAAGGGACAGCCGGGCGGCGGTTCGACCAACGGCGCCGGCGTGCCCGGCGCTTCGGGCATACAAGGCGCCAACGGAGCATCGGGCGCGCCGGGAACCCCGGGCGCACGGCCCGGAGGCGGCGCGGGCCCCCTCGGCGCACGCCCCGGCGGCACGAACGGCCGGGGACTTCCGAGCGCCACCGCCGCGGGACCCGTCGCGCCCGGCCACGGCGGCGGCACCGGCTCCTTCGACGTCTCCGACGCGGTGGCGGCCAGCACCGCCTCCTTCCCGGCCATCGGCGCCGACGACACCGATCCCCGCCGCGACGACCTGCCCTACTTCACCGAGACGGGCCGGGGCGGCCCCTCCGGACCCACCGCGGGCCCCGTCACCGGTACCGGACCCGGCGCCCCCGGCACGAGCCCCGGCGGGCCGGGTCTCCTGCCGCCCGGCGCCGGCGCACCGGGATCCGCCGCGGCCCAGGGCCGGCCCGGCGGCGGGCTCAGCGACGACACCGCGATCCTCACCCCGCAGAAACCGGCCCCCGAGCCGGGCGGCCCGGGCTTCGGCGCCCCCGGCGACAACGTCTCCGGGCACACCGTCACCAGCGGCATCCCCGTCGTCCCGCCCGGCGCCCAGATCGGGCCCTTCCCGGGCGCCCACCCCGACGGCCCGGTGCCGCACACGCCCCCGAAGCTGCCCGACCCGCCCAAGGCCCAGAACTCCACCGCCGCCCGGCCGGCCAAGAAGAAGGGCCGCAACAAGCTGGTGCTCCTGGTCGGCGGCGTCTTCGTCGTCGCGGGCATCGTCTACGGCGCCGGGCTGCTGATGAACCACTCCGACGTGCCCAAGGGCACCACGGTCCTCGGCGCCGACATCGGCGGCGGCACCCGCGACGAGGCGATCCAGAAGCTCGACGCCGCGCTCGGGACACGCACGAACAAGCCGCTGCAACTGTCGGTCGACGGCAAGACGGTCGCCCTGCGGCCCGACCAGGCGGGTCTCCAGCTCGACAGCAAGGCCACCGTCGCCGCCGCCGCGGAGAGCGACTACAACCCCGTGTCGGTGATCGGCTCCCTGTTCGGGCAGCAGCGCGTCGTCGAACCCGTGATGCCCGTCGACGAGGAGAAGCTCCAGGCGGCCCTGGAACGCGCCGCGGGCGGCTCCGGCTCCATGACCGAGGGCACGATCAGGTTCGAGTCCGGCAAGGCCGTCGCCGTGTACGGCAAGGCGGGCAAGGGCATCGACGTGAGTGCCTCGACCGCGGCCGTCGAGCAGGCGTACCGCACCCAGGTGGAGACCGGCGCCGGCACCCCCGTGAAGGTGCCCACGACCACCCGGCAGCCGACCGTCTCCGACGCCGAGGTCGACCGGATGATGAAGGCGTTCGCGGAGCCGGCGATGTCGGGGCTCGTGACGGTGCGGACGGACGCGGCGCACGCGGTGCTGATGAGCCCGCAGAAGTCGCTGTGGAAGTTCCTCAGGGTGGCGGCCGTCGACGGCAAGCTGGTGGACAAGCCCGACCTGGCCGCCCTGAAGACCCTCTACGGTCAGACGTTCGACGGTGTGCTCATCGCCCGGGCCAACGGCCAGAAGACGCCCGTGACCCCCCAGGACGTCTACGGTGCCCTGCGCCAGGCGCTGACGAGCAAGACCGACCGGGTCGCGGTCATCGACACGAACCCGAGCTGAGCGCGCTCCGCCGGACGTCCGGCGGACCGACCGCGGGGGCGCCCACCGGGCGCCCCCGCCGCCGTGTCACCCGGTCCGCATGACATCCGTCATCCCGCGGTCGGGATGGTCGGCACTGCCGGGGCCCGGGCCCCGGCGGCCACGATGGACGCCATGACGACGACAGCGACGACCACCGACACCCCGGTGGTCGGATTCGATCAGGTGAGCAGGACGTACGGGGACGTACGGGCCGTGGACCGGCTCACGCTCCAGCTGCACCCGGGCGAGACCGTGGCACTGCTCGGGCCGAACGGGGCGGGCAAGTCGACCACGCTCGACCTGCTCCTCGGGCTCAGGCGCCCGGACAGCGGCTCGGTCCGGGTGTTCGGGACCAGCCCGCGCGAGGCCGTCGTCGCCGGGCGTGTCGGCGCCATGCTGCAGAGCGGCGGGCTGATGGACGAGGTCACGGTCGCCGAACTGGTCGCCCTCGCCTGCGCCCTGCACCCGAAGGCGTACCAGGTCACCGATGTGCTCGCCCGCGCGGGCATCACGCAGATCGCCGACCGCAAGGTCGACAAGCTCTCCGGCGGCCAGGCCCAGCGGGTCCGCTTCGCCCTCGCCACCGCCGGCGCCAACGACCTGATCGTGCTCGACGAGCCCACGACCGGCATGGACGTCTCGGCCCGCCAGGCGTTCTGGGCCACCATGCGGGAGCAGGCCGACCAGGGGCGTACGGTCCTGTTCGCCACGCACTACCTCGAAGAGGCCGACGCCGTCGCGGACCGTGTGCTCGTGCTGCACCGCGGGCGGCTCCTCGCCGACGGCACCGCCGCCGAGATCAAGGCGAAGGCCGGCGCCCGCCGCGTCTCCTTCGACCTCAGGGGCCCGATCGACGAGGCCCCGCTGCGCGCGCTGCCCTTCCTGACCTCGATCGACATCTCCGGGCAGACCGTACGCATCCAGTCGTCCGACGCCGACGCGACGGTCCACGCGCTGTACGGACTCGGCGTCCACCCCCGCAATCTCGAAGTCGCCGGGCTCGGGCTCGAGCAGGCGTTCGTCGCCATCACCGCGGCCGAGGAGGCCAAGCAGTCATGAGCAGTCTGATCAGGCTCGAACTGATCCGCGCCCTGCGCAACCGCAAGTTCCTCTTCTTTTCCGTGATCTACCCGTCGGTCCTGTTCCTGCTCATCGCGGGCAACGCCGACAGCACCACGAAGGTCGACGGCAGCGGCCTGACCGTCCCGGCCTACATGATGGTCTCCATGGCCTCCTTCGGGGCCCTCACCGCCGTCCTGATGGGCAACAGCGAGCGCATCGCCAAGGAGCGCGAGGGCGGCTGGGTACGGCAGCTGCGGCTGACCACCCTGCCGGGCCGCGGCTACGTGCTCGCCAAGACCGCCGGCGCCGCCGTCGTCAGCCTGCCGTCCGTCGTCATCGTCTTCGTGGTCGCCGCGGCCGTGAAGGACGTGCGCCTGCACACCTGGCAGTGGTTCGCGCTGACCGGCTCCGTCTGGGCCGGCAGCCTCGTCTTCGCCGCCCTCGGTGTCGCCCTCGGCTACCTCGCCACCGGCGACGCGGTCCGCCCGATCACCATGATCACCTACTTCGGTCTGTCGATACTCGGCGGTCTGTGGATACCGGCGACGACCTTCCCCGGCTGGCTGCAGTCCCTGGCGAAGTGGCTGCCCACGCACGCGTACGCCGCCCTGGGACAGGCGATCGAGCAGAGCCGGGCCCCGCACACCGCGGACCTCGCGGTCCTCGTCGTCTCCTTCGTCGTGTTCGCGGGTGGAGCGGCCTGGCTGTACCGGAAGGACACGCTGAAGGCGTGAGCGCCGTGACGGAAGACCTGGAGACCGAAGAGGCCCGGACGGAGCGGCTGATGCGCAGGGGGCAGTCACCCCGCAACGTGCGCGACCTCCTGCGCAAGTCGCTGTGGATCGGCATCTGGCTCGTGTTCCTCAGCTCGCCCGTCCAGGACCTGGCCTCCGGCCGCCACACCACGGGCGGCACCGTGGCGGGCTGGCTGGGCCTCGCGGCCTTCGTCGGCGGATATCTGACGCTGGTCTTCAGGAACCTGGGCAGTCCGTTCTCCCAGCTGGTCGTCGGCGGCGTCATCGCCGTCCTCGGCGTGCTCGCCGTCGTGCTGTGCCTCACGCTCGGCCCGCCCTGGCTCGGCCTGTTCGTGTACGTCTCCGTGGCGTGCGGGGCGGCCCTGCCACTGCGGACGGCGTACGCGGCGATCCCGGCGACGGCCGCCGTGATGCTGCTCGTCGGGCTGCACGGCGGCGAGAAGGACGCGCGGAACCTGGTCCTCCTGGTGCTGCTCATCGGCTACGCCATGACCGGTGTCGGACAACTAATCCGCACCACGATCGAGTTGCGCAGGGCCCGCGCCACCGTCGCCCAGCTCGCCGCCAACGAGGAGCGGCTGCGGCTGGCCCGTGACCTGCACGACCTGCTCGGCCACTCCCTCTCCCTGATCACGCTGAAGAGCGAGCTGGCCGGCCGCATGCTCCCCGACCACCCGGACAAGGCGGCCCAGCAGGTCGCCGACATCGAGAAGGTCAGCCGCCAGGCCCTGGTCGACGTCCGCGAGGCCGTGACCGGCTACCGGCGGCCCCGGCTGTCCGGGGAACTCGCGGGGGCCCAGGTGGCGTTGACGGCGGCCGGCGTCACCCCCCGGCTGCCCGCCGAACCCGACCTCGCCGGGGTTCCCGAGGAGAGCGAGTCCGCGCTGGCCTGGGCGCTGCGCGAGGCGGTCACCAATGTCGTGCGGCACAGCGGGGCCCGGCGCTGCACGGTGGAACTGGTGCACCGCCAGACCCTCGACGGCCCGATGCTGGAGCTGGTGGTGGAGGACGACGGTCCGGGGGGCCCGGGCGGCGGTCCGGGCAACGGTCTGACGGGGCTGGGGGAGCGCCTGGAGAAGGCCGGCGGGACGCTGGAGGCGGGGGGCACGAAGAGGGGGTTCCGGCTCACGGCGCGGGTGCCGGTGACGGCCGGGACGGCCGCGCCCGGGGACACCGTAGGATCCGGGGCATGAGCCGCACGATCAAGGTCCTGCTCGCCGAGGACCAGTCGATGGTCCGGGAGGCGCTGGCCGCGCTGCTCGGCCTGGAGGACGACATCGAGGTCGTCGCCCAGGTCGCCCGCGGGGACGAGGTGCTGGCGGCGGCGCACGCCCACCAGGTCGACGTGGCGCTCCTCGACATCGAGATGCCCGGCGCCACCGGCATCGAGGCGACGGCCCAGCTGCAACGGGAACTGCCAGAACTCAAGGTGGTCGTCCTGACCACGTTCGGGCGCCCCGGCTATCTGCGCTCCGCGATGGAGGCGGGCGCCGCCGCGTTCCTGGTGAAGGACGCGCCCGCGGCCCAGCTCGCCGAGGCGGTGCGCAAGGTGCTCGCCGGGGAGCGCGTCATCGACCCCACGCTGGCGGCGGCCGCCCTGGCCGACGGGGCCAACCCGCTGACCGACCGCGAACGCGAGGTGCTGCGCGCGGCGGCCGACGGGTCGACCAACGCGGAACTGGCCGCCGCCCTGCACCTGTCCCAGGGCACGGTCCGCAACTACCTCTCCACGGCGATCCAGAAACTGGCCGTCCGCAACAGGGCGGAGGCGGTCCGCATCGCCCGCGAGAAGGGCTGGCTCTAGTGCCCCGGCAGGCAACCTATGCCGGTCGAGGAGCGGCTGACCAGCAGCCACGGCAGACGCCGCCGCTCCCGTAGCCCCCCGTAGCGGCCTTCACGGCCGGTCAGTTGAGCCGTGCCCGCGCCGCCCGCGCCTGCCCCCGCACCCGTTCGGCCGCCGTCTCGTCCACGCCCGACACCAGCTCGGCGTACGCGTCGAGCTCCGCCGCCCCCCGCAGGAAATCCCCGCGCTGGACCAGGAGCTGGGCGTGCTCGTGGCGCAGCCGCGCCGGATGCGACGGCAGCAGCAGCGACAACTCGACGGCCCACAGGGCGACATCCGACCGTTCGGGCCGGGCGGCGGCCCACGCACGTACGTTGTTGAGGATCCGCAGCACCACGGCGAGCGGATCGGCGGGCGTGAGCATCGACGGGTCGAGCGGCGCGCCCGTGGCGCCCGCGACCAGCAGCTCGGCGTCGCTTCCCGTCAGTATCCGGCCGCCGTCGAAGGGGTCGGCCAGCACCCGGTCCTCCGCCGGCCCGAACCCGACGACGAAGTGCCCGGGCAGGGCGACCCCGTACACCGGCGCACCCGCCCGCCGCGCCACCTCCATCCACACCACCGACAGCAGGATCGGCAGCCCGCGGCGGCGCCGCAGCACCTCGTGCAGCAGTGAGGACTCCAGGCGCTGGTAGTCCGCGGCGGTGCCGTGGAAGCCGCAGCGCCCGCCGAGGACGTCCGCCAGCGCGCCGGCCCAGGCCCGCGGCCCGCCCGGCGCGAACGGCAGCAGTCCGGCCAGCCGGTCCAGCTCGATCTGCGCGGCGTCCGTCCCGGCCTCGTCCAGCGTTCCGTCGGCCGCCGCACCCACGAGCAGGCACAGCGTCACGAGGTCGGGCCGTTCGGAGCGCGCCTCGTCGCCGAACAGCCGCCGCACCTCGTCGGCCCGCTCAGGCTCCGGGGGATGGGGAGGACGCATGGCAGTCCCGGCACCTCTCACGCCGCCGGCCCGGAGCCGGCGGCCGCCGCGCCACCCGCGTCCGGTCCGTCCGGCTCCCTGTAGTGGTGATACGCATGGTGCACCCGGAAGCCCAGCTTCGCGTACAGCACCCGCGCACCCTCATTGTCCGCCTCCACCTGGAGCCACGCCGCCGAGGCGCCCTCCTGAAGGGCCTGCCGGGCCAGCGCGGCCATCACGGCCGAGGCCAGCCCCCGGCGGCGCCGGGCCGGATCCACCTCGATCGCCGCGAAACCGGCCCACCGCCCGTCCACCACACACCGGCCGATCGCCGCGGGAGGGTCACCCGGCGCGCCCGGGACCGTCGCGAACCACACCGAGGGCCCGCCGCTCAGCACCTTCAGGGCCACCTCGCTCATCCCCTTGCGCCGGTACCGGGCCAGCCACGCCGCGTCGGCCGTGCGCGAGAGCGTCACCCCGGGCGCCTCGCGGTCCGCCACCGGCGCCAGCGTGCCGACCAGCAGCTCCGCGGTCACCTCCCGCGTCCACCCGTGTGCCGTCAGCTCCGCGCACAGCCGCTCCTGTGTGCCCTGCGTCCCGGTCGCCGCCTGCACGTAGGCGGGCAGCCCCCGGGCCGCGTACCAGCGCCTCACGACCGCCAGCGCCTCCTCCAGCGGCAGCCCGGGGTCGCCGAGCGGCAGCACGGAGTTGGCCCGGCGGGTGAATCCCGAGGCGGCCCGCAGCTCCCACGCGCCCAGCCGCTCCCGCTCCACCGGCGGCCAGGCCCGGTCGGTGATCCGCGCCAGCTCCTCGTACGAGGCGGCGGGGCCTCTGCGACGGGCGGGCGCCGCGGGAACCACCTTGCCCGCGACCAGGGAGGACTCCTGGACGGGTACGCTCTGCCCGTCCCGCCGTGTGATCAGCAGCACACCGTCGTCCCATGATGTGAGAACTCCGACCGTGTCGGTGAACTTCTCACTCTCGGCGGCATGTTGGTTCCATCGCCGCACGGAGACGCGTTTGCCCACGTCAGCAGCCGTGATACGGACCTCGAGCCGTCCGCCCCCAGCGAATTCCACGGGTCGGTTCACCCCTCCTGTTCGGATCATGCCCAGGAACGGAGATACTAGGTGCGGGCATCGACGACGCCGCGCTCCCGCGCGCCAGGCGGCGGAGCCTGAGGAGGCCCGCCAGCGCCCTACCGAGGAGGAACGACAGCGTGACCTACGTCATCGCAGAGCCTTGTGTCGACGTCAAGGACAAGGCGTGCATCGAGGAGTGCCCGGTCGACTGCATCTACGAGGGCCAGCGGTCCTTGTACATCCACCCGGACGAATGCGTCGACTGCGGAGCCTGTGAGCCGGTGTGCCCGGTCGAGGCGATCTTCTACGAGGACGACACTCCCGAGGAGTGGAAGGACTACTACAAGGCGAACGTCGAGTTCTTCGACGAGCTCGGCTCGCCCGGCGGCGCGAGCAAGCTGGGGCTGATCGAGCGCGACCACCCCTTCATCGCGGCGCTGCCCCCGATGAACCAGTAAGCGGCCGCACCCATGTGCCGTCTCGGTCCCGTACGGTGCCCGCACCGCACGGGACCGAGGCGTTTGGCGGCCGTACGTCCCGCCGGGCGCCCCCGTACCAGAAAGTGAGCCCGATTCCGTGTCCGCACGCACCGACCCCCCTTCCGCCGCCCGCCGGCGCCCGTCCGCGGAGTCGCTGCGCGACCGCCTTCCCGACTTCCCCTGGGACAGGCTGGAGCCGTACAAGAAGACGGCCGCGGCGCACCCGGGAGGGATCGTCGACCTGTCCGTCGGCACCCCGGTCGACCCGGTCCCCGAGCTGATCCGCAAAGCGCTCGTCGCGGCGGCGGACTCCCCGGGCTACCCGACCGTCTGGGGCACGCCGGAGCTGCGGGACGCGATCACGGGCTGGGCGGAGCGCCGCCTCGGTGCACGGGGCCTGACCCACCGGCACGTGCTGCCGGTCGTCGGCTCCAAGGAGCTCGTCGCCTGGCTGCCGACCCAGCTGGGGCTCGGCCCCGGCGACCGGGTCGCCCACCCGCGCCTGGCCTACCCGACGTACGAGGTCGGCGCCCGTCTGGCGCGCGCGGACCACGAGGTCTACGACGATCCGACACGGCTCGACCCGCGGGGCCTGGGGCTGCTGTGGCTCAACTCCCCGTCGAACCCCACCGGCAGGGTGCTCGGCAAGGAGGAGCTGACCCGGATCGTGTCCTGGGCGCGGGAGCACGGCGTCCTGGTCTTCTCCGACGAGTGCTACCTCGAACTTGGCTGGGAGGGCGACCCCGTCTCGGTGCTGCACCCGGACGTCTGCGGCGGCTCGTACGAGGGCATCGTCGCGGTCCACTCCCTGTCCAAGCGGTCGAACCTGGCGGGCTACCGGGCGGCGTTCGTCGTGGGCGACCCCTCGGTCCTCGGCCCGCTCCTGGAGATCCGCAAGCACGGCGGCATGATGACGCCCGCGCCGACGCAGGCGGCGGCGGTGGCCGCGCTGGGCGACGACACGCACGTCCACGAGCAGCGCGAGCGCTACGCGGCCCGCCGTTCGGCGCTGCGTGACGCGCTCGTGCGGCACGGCTTCCGCATCGAGCACAGCGAGGCCGGCCTGTACCTGTGGGCGACCCGCGACGAGTCCTGCTGGGAGACGGTGTCCCACCTCGCCGATCGGGGCGTCCTGGTCGCTCCCGGTGACTTCTACGGCCCGGCGGGCGACAGGTTCGTGCGGGTGGCGCTGACCGCGACCGACGAACGCGTCGCGGCTGCGGTGGAACGGCTGTAGGACCGGGACAGGGCACGGCGGGGTCCGGGCACGCCCCGACCCCGCCGCGGCAGGAACCCCCGGAGTCTCAGCCGCCCAGCGGCAGCCCCTTGAGCGGCAGCTGCTGCGTCGGCAGCCCGCCGCCCGGCGCCGTCTTCGTGGCGTCACCGAGCAGACCGCCGGTCTGCCCCGCGGCGTCCCCGGCCACCTTCTGGGCGACCGGCGCCGCCGTCCTGACGACCTTCGCGCCGGTCCTGCTCGCGGCGGGCACGGCCTGCTCGGCCGCCCTGCCGCCGGCCTTGACCGCCGAGCCACCGGCGTCACTCGCGATCCCGGTGACCTTCTGGGCCGCGCCGTCGACCTTGCGGGCGGCGCCGTCGACGGTGGTGCCGGCCTGCACGCCGTCCAGGGCGGTCAGCCCGCCGAGGTTCGGGGCGGCCGGCAGATCGGCCGTCGCCGCGCAGGCGGAGCCGGCCGCACCGACCACGGGCGCCGCTCCCGCTGCGATCAGCAGCGCGGCACGGGCGATCCGGCGGGTCAGAGGCAGGGACATGATGCTCCTTAGACGGAAGACAACGATGAAGTGCCCGACTGCGCCCGGGAGTTGACCGTTCGACCGTTCCGGGCTCGGACGCAGTGACTACCGCTCGAAGCCCGGGAAGGTTGCGGTGGCCTCATGTAAAGAATTGGTAATGCGTCGCATTATCGGGTGGGGAGGAAATCGGGCAAACGGCATCCGCGGGGAAAGCCTGCCGAATCCTTACAGCACCATGTTTTCAAGGGACTCCCCGGATGCCGCGGCGGCCGTGCGGCAAACGGCGCGGCCCCTTGGCGAGGCGCGCCGCGCATTACCCGGACGAGCGAGGTCTCGTACTTCTGCCCGGACGACGCCGGGGTGATCCGAACGAGGGGGCCTACTGGTCCCCGGTGACGATCCGGACCTCGCCGGCCGGTGCCTTCGCGTCGGATCCACCGGTCGGGCGCCATTCGCCGGCATACCCCCCGCGCGACCACTCGCGGCCCTCGAAGGACACGCGCGCGATGTGCAGCGCCGAGGCGTTGGCCACGGCCCAGTGCGCCAGCTCCCAGCCGCGCCGGCGGGTGTCGCCCGAGGCGGCGGACGACCGGGACAGCGGGATGGTCACCGCGCCCGCGGCGGTGCCCGCCGTGGCCGTGGGGGACGGCGCCGACTGCCGGGAGCCCACCTGCGCGCCGGCCGTCTGCAGCACATCGCGCCCGAAGTCCCGTACGAGCGCGGCCCGCACCGCGTCCGGGCCGCCGGTGCCGTCCGGCGCCGGGCGCCCCACGCAGGTCAGTGTGGCCGGCGCCCGGCCGGTGAGCGCGGCGGCCAGCAGACCGGCGTCCGGCTCGTGCTTCGCGTACGCCTCCGGGTAGCCGCTGTGCTGCACGCGCTGGGCGGCGACGGTCAGCGGCAGGCGTCGGTAGCCGGGCACCTTGGCCAGGTGCTCGTAGAACTCCCCCGCCGCGTACGTCGGGTCCATGATCTGCTTCCTGCTGCCCCAGCCCTGCGAGGGACGCTGCTGGAACAGACCGAGCGAGTCACGGTCGCCGTGCTCGATGTTGCGCAGGCCCGACTCCTGCAGCGCTGTCGCGAGCGCGATGGTCACCGCGCGCTCCGGCATGCCGCGGGTGGTGCCGACGGCGGAGATCGTCGCCGCGTTGACCGCCTGCTCCGGCGTGAAGTCGTACGACGATCCGTCCCCCGCGCCCGACACGACCGTGCACTTCGGCGCGCCCGTGCCGGTGAGGTACTGGACGGCGAGATAGCCCGCGACGGCAAGCAGGACCATGACGGCCGCCCCGAAACGGAGAAGGCGGCCGCGCCGGGCGGGAGAAGGTGACGGCTCTGGCACGCGTACAAGGTACTGGAGGGGTCCTCAGAAGGCGCCCGGGGCTGTGGACAGCCGGTGTGGCGGCCGGGCCGGTCCGGCGCGTTAGGGTCGACGGCATGGCCGATACCCCGCTTGACCTCACGCTGGACGCCGCGCGGCTCACCGCGCAGCTCGTCGACTTCCCCTCCGAGAGCGGCAGCGAGAAGCCCCTCGCGGACGCGGTCGAAACGGCGCTGCGCGCCCTGCCGCACCTGACGGTCGACCGGTACGGCAACAACGTCGTGGCCCGGACGCACCTGGGCCGCGCCGAGCGGGTGATCCTGGCCGGTCACATCGACACCGTCCCCATCGCGGGCAACGTCCCCTCGCGGCTGGACGAGGACGGCGTCCTGTGGGGCTGCGGCACCTGCGACATGAAGTCGGGCGTCGCCGTCCAGCTGCGCATCGCGGCGACGGTCCCCGAACCCAACCGCGACCTCACGTTCGTCTTCTACGACAACGAAGAGGTCGACGCCCACCTCAACGGCCTGAAGCATGTGTCCGAGGCCCACCCCGAGTGGCTGGAGGGCGATTTCGCGGTGCTGCTGGAACCCTCCGACGGCCAGGTCGAGGGCGGCTGCCAGGGCACGCTGCGGATCCTGCTGAGGACCAGGGGCGAGCGGGCCCACTCGGCCCGCGGCTGG
This sequence comes from Streptomyces sp. NPDC007264, assembly GCF_042869095.1. Taxonomy (NCBI): domain Bacteria; kingdom Bacillati; phylum Actinomycetota; class Actinomycetes; order Kitasatosporales; family Streptomycetaceae; genus Streptomyces; species Streptomyces sp. NPDC007264. The sequence continues at coordinate 301,478 of NZ_JBIAFD010000003.1, read as the reverse complement.
ATGGGCTCCAACGCGATCCACGCCGCGGCCCCGATCCTGGCCCGCCTGGCCGCCTACCAGCCGCGGTACCCGGTGATCGACGGCCTGGAGTACCGGGAGGGGCTCAACGCGGTCGGCATCACCGGGGGCGTGGCCGGCAACGTGATCCCCGACGAGTGCGTCGTCACCGTGAACTTCCGCTACGCCCCGGACCGCGGCGAGGAGGAGGCCGTCGCGCACGTGCGCGAGGTGTTCGCGGACTGCGGGGTGGAGGAATTCGTCGTGGTCGACCACAGCGGGGCCGCGCTGCCCGGCCTCACGCACCCGGCCGCGGCGGCGTTCATCGAGGCCGTCGGCGGCACCCCGCAACCCAAGTACGGCTGGACGGACGTGTCCCGCTTCAGCGCGCTGGGCGTGCCCGCGGTCAACTACGGCCCGGGCAACCCGCACTTGGCGCACAAGCGGGACGAGCGCGTGGAGACGGCGAAGATCCTCGCCGGGGAGGAGCGGCTGAGGGCCTGGCTGACGTCCTGACCCGCCGTCCCGGGGACGGCATGGCGCTTCATGGCGGACATGCACAGGTCCTCCTTCCGTAACCCGCGTGGATCTACGCTGGGGTGGAACGACCCCCGAAGGGAGGGAGCGCCCATGGCCACCGGCACACCCGAGGGTGAGAAGGTGCCGCCCAAGGAGCAGCGGCTCGGTCCCGAGTTGCGCAGACGGGCCCAGGTGAAGGCGAGCACCACGGATCAGCGGCTGCTGGACGCGGCCGGCCCCTCGGACTGGGTCCACACCGACCCCTGGCGCGTTCTGCGCATCCAGTCGGAGTTCATCGAGGGTTTCGGCACGCTGGCCGAACTCCCTCCGGCCATCAGCGTGTTCGGCTCGGCGCGTACACCGGTGGACTCGTCCGAGTACGAGGCGGGGGTGCGGCTCGGGCGCGGCCTGGCCCAGGCGGGCTGGGCGGTCATCACGGGCGGCGGCCCGGGCTCGATGGAGGCGGCGAACAAGGGCGCGTGCGAGGCGAAGGGGGTCTCGGTCGGCCTCGGCATCGAGCTGCCCTTCGAGCAGGGCCTGAACCCCTACGTGGACATCGGCCTGAACTTCCGGTACTTCTTCGTCCGGAAGATGATGTTCGTGAAGTATGCGCAGGGCTTCGTGGTCATGCCCGGGGGCGTCGGCACCCTGGACGAGTTCTTCGAGGCCCTGACCCTGGTGCAGACCCAGAAGGTGACGCGCTTCCCGATCGTCCTGTACGACTCGTCGTACTGGGGCGGCCTGGTCGACTGGCTCAAGAACACCCTGGTGGCGCAGGGCAAGGCCGCCGAGAAGGATCTGCTCCTGTTCCACGTGACGGACGACGTGGACGAGGCGGTGGCCCTGGTCTCGAAGGAAGCCGGCCGCCAGGCACCGGCCTGACCCCGGGCACCGTGCCACCCGCGGGGGCGTGCCAGGTGCCGGGACCCGCACCCCGCCCTAGGCCAGCCCCCGCCGTGCCACCGCCGGCGGGCGGTGTCCGGCGATGGACGCCACCATGTCCAGCACCTGCCGCGTCTCCGCCACCTCGTGCACGCGGTACACCCGCGCCCCCAGCCACGCCGACACCGCCGTCGTCGCCAGGGTGCCCAGCACCCGCTCCTTCACCGGCTTGTCCAGCGACTCGCCCACGAAGTCCTTGTTGGACAGCGACACCAGCACCGGCCACCCCGTGGCGACCATCTCGTCCAGCCGCCGCGTCGCCTCCAGGCTGTGGCGCGTGTTCTTCCCGAAGTCATGGCCCGGATCGATCAGCACCGACTCGCGCGGCACCCCGAGGGCCACCGCACGCTCGGCCAGCCCCAGCGTGACCTCCAGGATGTCGGCCATGACGTCGTCGTACACCACCCGGTGCGGACGCGTCCGCGGCTGCGCGCCCCCCGCATGCGTGCACACCAGCCCCACCCCGTGGCGCGCCGCGACCTCCGCGAGCCGTGGATCGACCCCGCCCCACGCGTCGTTGAGCAGGTCCGCACCCGCCTCGCACACCGCCTCGCCCACCTCGTGCCGCCAGGTGTCCACGCTGATCACCACGTCGGGGAAGCGGCGTCGCACCGCGGCGACGAAACCGACCGTCCGCCGCGCCTCCTCCTCGGCCGTCACCTCGTCGCCCGGACCGGCCTTGACCCCGCCGATGTCGATGATCGCGGCGCCCTCCGCCACGGCCTGTTCCACGCGCGCGAGGGCGGGCTCGTCGCGGAACGTGGCCCCCTGGTCGTAGAAGGAGTCCGGAGTCCGGTTCACGATCGCCATGATCACCGGCTCGTGCGCGCCGAATTCCCGCCTGCCCAGCCTGAGCATCCGCTGTGACCTCTTCCCGAACGTCCGTTGTCCCGCCGCCTGCGACCTTAGTTGTCAGCGTCCCATGGCACGATCGGACCCAGACACTTTCGACATGGCACTTCCGCGTCGGCGCCCAGCGCGCCGGCACCGAGCGTGGGGACCTCAGTGATGTTCATGTTCTTCTTCCTGGTCGTCGCGCTCGCCGTCGTGGTGGCCGCGGTGACCCTGGCCGTGGTGGGCGGCGGCGAGAGCGCCCCCCTGCCGGAGGCGGCACCGGAGCGGTTCGACGACCCGCTCCCGCCGGACCGCCCGGTCGGCCGGGCGGACGTGGAGAGCCTGCGCTTCCCCCTCACGCTCCGCGGCTACCGCATGGCGGACGTGGACGACGCCCTGGGCCGCCTCGGCGCCGAGATCGCCGAGCGGGACGCCCGCATCGCCGACCTGGAGGCCGCGCTCGCCGGCGCCTACGCCGCCGGAGCCCGCAGGGACGACCGGGACCAGGGGGCGCAGCAGTGAGCGGCGCGGCCCTGGCCGGACCCGACGGCGTGCTGCGCTGCCCCTGGGCCGTGTCGAGCGGGGACTACATGAGCTACCACGACGAGGAGTGGGGCCGCCCGGTCCACGGTGACGACGCGCTGTACGAGCGGCTCTCCCTGGAGGCGTTCCAGTCGGGCCTGTCGTGGATCACGATCCTGCGCCGCCGTGAGGGCTTCCGCGCGGCCTTCGCCGACTTCCGGATCGCCGAGGTGGCCGCCTTCACGGAGGCCGACCGGGAGCGCCTGCTGGCCGACCCCGGCATCATCCGCAATCGCGCCAAGATCGAGGCGACGCTCGCCAACGCGCGCGTGCTGGCCGACTGGGCGCCGGGGGCGCTGGACGAGCTGATCTGGTCCCACGCCCCCGACCGGGCCTCCCGCCCCGTGCCCAGGACCCTCGCGGACGTCCCTGCGGTCACGGACGAGTCGGCGGCCCTGTCGAAGGCGCTCAAGAAGCGTGGCCTGCGGTTCGTGGGCCCCACGACGGCCTACGCGCTGATGCAGGCGTGCGGACTGGTCGACGACCACGTGGAGGCGTGCGCCTCCAGGAGTGTGCCGTCCGGCGGCTGAGCACCGCACGCCGCGCGGGGCGGCCGGGAGCGGGCCGGCCCGGCCGCCCCGCGCGGCGCCGGGCGGGCGCGTGCGGCACGACCCCGGAGCGTCCGCCCGGCCGCGGCTCATCGGCCCAGGTACTTGGGCTTCTCCTTGTCGATGAACGCCTGCACCGCGATCGCGTGGTCCTCGGAGGCCCCGGCCCGCGCCTGCAGCTCGTCCTCCTTGTCCAGGGTCTCCTCCAAGGTGTGCGTGAGGCCGTACGCCACCGCCTCCTTGAGCGCCGCGTAGGCCACCGTCGGCCCCTCGGCGAGCGCCCGTGCGACCTTCTCGGCCTCCGCCCGCAGCTCGGCCGCGGGAACGACCCGGTTGGCGATCCCCAGCTCGTACGCGTCCTGTGCGCTGATGGTGCGCGGGAAGAGCAGCAGGTCGGCGGCGCGCCCGGGTCCCACGACGCGGGGCAGTGTCCACGAGACGCCCGAGTCCGCGGTGAGCGCGACCCCCGCGAACGACGTGTTGAACGACGCGGTGTCCGCCACGATCCGGTAGTCGGCGGCCAGCGCGAACCCGAACCCGGCCCCGGCGGCGACCCCGTTCACCGCGGCCACCACCGGCTTGGCCGCACCGGCCAGCGCCCGGACGATCGGGTTGTAGTGGTCGCGCACGGTGCTCATGGTCCGGCCGGAGCCCGTCTCCCGGTCGGAGGCCAGCAGCCCGATGTGCTCCTTGAGGTCCTGGCCCACGCAGAACGCCCGCTCCCCGGCCGCGGTGAGCAGGATCGCCCGCACCTTCTGGTCGTCCGCGGCGGACTCCAGCGCGTCCCGGAAGGCGACCTTGGTCGCGATGTTCAGTGCGTTCATCGCCTCGGGACGGTTCAGCGTGATCGTCGCGAGTCCGTCGCTCACCTCGTAGCGCACGGTGTCGGCCATGGTCGGTCCCCTCCGGTGTCGCGGCTCCGGCGTACCGGTCGGTACGCCCTGCGTCCGAAGACAGCATGGCGGAGATCCCCGGCCAGGGAACGGACCCGACGTGTGACCTGCGTCAAAGAATTTCCGTCCGTATACGGCCGGGTGACGTCGGTGCAGGGGCGCAGTATCACAGGCACATCGCCGAATTGAGTGGTTTTGCTCGCGCGTGTTGCCCAAGCGATGCCGACCGATGTTGGTCATCAGGTCCTGAGATGCGGGATAATGGCTTGGAAGCAATGTGTTCGATGCCGGTGTCGCGTGTCCCCCGAAGGGCCGTGTGCCCTCTTTGAGGGGGCGTTGTCGGCAGACGATGAGCTGGTTTCAGGAAGGGGAACGAGCATGGCGGCCATGAAGCCGCGGACGGGCGACGGCCCGCTCGAGGTGACCAAGGAGGGGCGGGGCATCGTCATGCGCGTTCCGCTCGAAGGCGGCGGTCGGCTCGTTGTCGAGCTGACCCCTGACGAGGCTGACGCGCTCGGCGACGCCCTCAAGAAGGTCGTCGGCTGACGCGCAAGCGGACCCCATCTTTCGGCTGCCCCGGCATCGTAGACGGTGCCGGGGCAGCCTGCTGTGGTGGGTGATCCGTGGACACGACCCGGGTGCGCCGCGCGCTCAGCGTTTGACCACGCACAGCAGCCCGTCGCCCACCGGCAGCAGCGAGGGCGCCAGATCCGTGCTCTCCCGGACCGTGCGCAGCAGCTCCCGCAGCCGCAGCACCTCGGTGGGCTGCGGTCCCGAGTCCACGGTGCGGCCGTGGGCGAAGACGCCCTCGAAGACGACGAGCCCGCCCGGACGCAGCAGGCGCAACGATTCAGCGAGGTAGTCCAGGACCTCGAGCCGGTCGCCGTCGCAGAAGACGAGGTCGTAGCCGGCGTCCGCGAGCCGGGGCAGCACGTCCAGGGCGCGACCCGGGATGAACCGGGCCCGGTTGCTCGCGAAGCCGGCGGCGCGGAGGGCGTGGCGGGCGAACTGCTGGTGCTCCGGCTCCGGGTCCACGGTGGTCAGGACGCCGTCGGGCCGCATGCCGTGCAGCAGGTGGATCCCGGAGACGCCGCACCCGGTGCCGATCTCCGCCACCGCCTTCGCGTCCACGGTGGCGGCGAGCAACCGCAGGGCCGCGCCCGTGCCGGGCGACACCGAGCGCAGCCCCGCCTCACGGGCCCGCTCGCGGGCCCAGCGCAGCGCGTCGTCCTCGGCGACATAGGCGTCGGCGAACGCCCAGCTCGTCTGCCGGTTGCCGGTAATGACCCTCTCCTGTCCCCGCGATTGCCTGGGCGTGACTGTATCCGTTGGCGGCGGGAACCAGCAGATGGGACCAGGCGTTGAGAAGGGTGGAAAGAACAGCGGGGCACGACGGGGGCGGCGGATGGACCTGGAGGGCGAGCGGGTTCCGACGCAGTCGCATCAGCGCTCAACAAATTCTCGCAAAACCGCTTATCCGGAGCTAACGGGCGAGGTCGCTATGGTAGGGGCTCCACTGGACACCACCAGAGCCGACAGGGGAGGTGCGGCTGCGCCTGTGGATCGGGGAGGAGTGCTGCGGCGCTTCCTCAGGCCGTCGGGTGAGCCGAAATCCGTGACCGACATCGCTGACACGCACCACGCTGCCGAGACCGCGCAGACCGCGACCTTCGCCACCGACGCGGACTCGCAGACGTGGACTCCGCCCTCCTGGGAGGAGATCGTCAGCACGCACAGCGGCCGGGTCTACCGGCTGGCGTACCGCCTCACCGGAAACCAGCACGACGCCGAGGACCTGACCCAGGAGGTCTTCGTCCGGGTCTTCCGCTCCCTGTCGACGTACACGCCCGGCACCTTCGAGGGCTGGCTGCACCGCATCACCACGAACCTGTTCCTGGACATGGTCCGGCGCAAGCAGCGCATCCGCTTCGACGCGCTCGGCGAGGACGCGGCCGAGCGGCTGGCGAGCCGCGAGCCCACCCCGCAGCAGGTCTTCAACGACGCGCACTTCGACGCCGACGTCCAGCAGGCCCTGGACACCCTCGCGCCCGAGTTCCGCGCGGCCGTCGTGCTGTGCGACATCGAGGGACTGTCGTACGAGGAGATCGCCGCGACCCTGGGCGTCAAGCTCGGCACGGTGCGCTCCCGGATCCACCGCGGCCGCTCGCAGTTGCGCAAGGCTCTCGCGCACCGCTCGCCCGAGGCCCGCGCCGAGCGCCGGTCCTTCCTGCCTCGGGTGCCCGCGCTGGGGGGAGGAGGCGCGCCCGCGTGAGTGGATCCCGTCGCCCCACACCGGCCGAGCAGCACCTGGGAGACCGGCTCTCCGCCCTGGTGGACGGAGAGCTGGGTCATGAGACGCGCGAGCGCGTGCTGGCCCACCTGGCCACGTGCGCGAAGTGCAAGGCCGAGGCCGACGCGCAGCGCCGGCTGAAGAACGTCTTCGCGGAGGCGGCCCCCCCGCCGCCCTCCGAGAGCTTCCTGGCCCGCCTCCAGGGCCTGCCCGCGGGAGGCGGCCTGGAGGGCGGCGGCGGCACGCCGCTCGGCGGGGGAGGGCTCGGCAGAAGGCTTCCGCCGGCCGCCGGGCCGCTCTCGGACCCCGGCGTCTTCGGAGTGAGGGGCGAGTCCTTCGGCTATCTCCCCTCGGGACCGCACGCCGCGGCGCTGTCCGCCGCCGAGGACCGGGCCCTGGCCGGGGACCGCGGTTTCCGTATCCATCCCGTCGGCCGTCCGGACGAGCGGCCCTCCTCACGGGGGCTGCGGTTCGCGTTCGCCGCCGCGGGCGCCGTGTCGCTGGCCGCGATCGCGCTCGGCGGAGTGTCCACGGGCGCGACGACCGGCGCGGGCGTGGAGGCACGCGGCGGCACCGGGACCGGAAGCAATGCGACCCCCGTGCGCTCACCGGGGACAGGCAGTGCCACGGCGCCCGACACCCAGCGCCGCCGCACCGTCGCCGCCGGGCCCTTCCTGGGGCAGCGCACGCTCGGCCAGACGCCCTCCGTGGTGACCACGGCGGCCTCGGCGCCCCTGCTGCCCGCCGCTCCGGCCCCGGCCCTGCGGGAATCCTCGGAGATGCGGGTCCTGACCACCCCCGTGGTGGCCGGAGCCGCCGCCATGTCCCCGCTCATACGCCCGCTCACCGAGGCGGCACCGCTCACGCTGACCTCGTGGTCGGCCACCCCGCAGCTCAGGGCCCCCGGGCTGTCGGCCGCGCCGCTGCCGGCCGCGTCCGCCGACGCGTCCCCCAGTCCGACCCCGCACCGTACCCACTGAACCGGTCGTCTGCGCGGCGGCCCGGGAACCTGATTGAATCCATGGAGATTGCGCCCGCAGCTGCGTTCCGGGCGCGGAACCGAGAAGCCAGCGGCGACCCCGGCGCCGCCGCGCCGCGGGCCGGGTGTGGGGAGAGCATGAACGAGGGGAAGCCGGTCCCTGCGGACCCTGCGAGGGAAGCCGGGCCGGGCCCGGGCGAAGGGTCCGCCGGTGACGGCGAGCCGGGCGGCCGCATCGCCGGTGCGCCGGCGCGCGGTGAGGTCAATGCCGAGGGGGACTTCGAACTGGAGCGCCCGGCCCCGGCCACGGCCCCGGCCCCGGTGAACCCGGGGAGCGGGGGCGCGGCCGACGCCGCCACCCCCGGTGCCGGTGGAGCGGGCGGCACCGAGCAGGAAGGCTCCACCAGCGGTGAGGGGGGCGCCTCCCGGCAGCCGGACGCGGATGTGTACGGCACTCCCGCCGACCGTCCCCAGCCCCTCCACGACCCCGACCCGTACGGCACGCCGCCCTACGGTCAACCGGGCCCCTGGGCCCCCGCTCCCCCCGTCCAGCACCCGGCGGCCACCCCCGCCCACGGAACGGCTGTCCCCCCGTTCACGACGCAGGGCGCCCCGATGCCCCCGGCCCAGGCCCAGGCCCAGGCCCAGGCCCCGGTGCCGTCCGCGGTGCCGGACGCCCCGGCCCCCGGCATGCCCGTGCCCGGCACGGCGGTCCCCGCCGGAACGGCCCCCGATCTGACGCCCGCGCCCCTCGCGGCCGGCGTGCAGCCCGCCGGCGCGGCGGACGCCCCGACGGCGGCCGCTCCCGCTCCCGCTCCCGCTCCCGCTCCCGCCTCCGCGTACCCGGCCACCCCCTGGCAGAACTACGACCCCTGGGCGGCCCAGGGCCCCCTCCAGCAGAACGGCGCCCCGGTCGTCGGCCGGGAGCAGCGGACCAGGCGGGCCAGGAAGACGCTCGTGCTCGGGGCCGTCCTGATCGCGCTGGTGGCCGGCGGCGTCGGCGGCGCCGTCGGGGTGGTCGTGGAGCGCGACGGCGGGGTCGGTGACGTCAGGCTGCCGCAGGCCGGCGAGGAGCCCCGGGGGCGCGCCCCGGACAGCGTGGCCGGGATCGCCGCCCGCGCACTGCCGAGCGTGGTGACCCTGCACGTCAAGGGCGCCGACACCGCGGGCACCGGCACCGGGTTCGTCCTCGACGATCGGGGACACATCCTCACCAACAACCACGTCGTCGAACCCGCCGCGGACGGTGGCCGGATATCCGTGACCTTCAACGGCGGCGAGACCGCCAAGGCCACCGTCGTCGGCCGGGACAGCGGCTACGACCTCGCCGTCGTCAAGGTCGGCGGTGTCAGCGGCCTGCGGCCCATGCCCCTCGGCAACTCCGACAACGTCCAGGTCGGTGACCCGGTCGTCGCCATCGGTGCCCCCTTCGACCTCGCCGGCACCGTCACCTCGGGGATCATCAGCGCCAAGGAGCGGCCCATCACGGCCGGCGGGGAGAAGGGCGACGGAAGCGACGTCTCGTACGTCGACGCCCTGCAGACCGACGCCCCCATCAACCCGGGCAACTCCGGCGGCCCCCTGCTCGACGCCAAGGGCCGTGTCGTCGGCATCAACTCCGCCATCCGCTCCGCCGACAGCGCGTCGGACCAGGGCGGCCAGGCGGGGTCGATCGGGCTGGGCTTCGCGATACCGGTCAACCAGGCCAAGCGGGTCGCCGAGGAGCTGATCAACACCGGCAGGGCCACCCACCCGGTGATCGGTGTGACCCTCGACATGGACTACTCGGGTGACGGCGCCCGGGTCGGCGCGAAGGGCACGGACGGCGGCTCCGCGGTCACTCGGGGCGGCCCCGGCGACAAGGCCGGCATCGAGCCCGGCGACGTCATCACGGACGTCGACGGGGTGCGCGTCCACTCCGGAGAGGAACTCATCGTCAGGACCCGGGCGCACCGCCCCGGCGACCGCCTGGAGCTGACCGTCAGCCGCGACGGCCGGAGCCGGACGATCACGCTCGTGCTCGGCTCGGCGGGCGGCGGCTGACACGAACCCTGCGGGCGGGTGTCGGCGACGTGCCCGCCCGGGCGAACAACCCGGAAAACCCGCCGTGCACACGCGGTCCGGACGCAGGTGCGGTACCGGTCCGGCGGGAACGGCGGGTACCGTGGATCCGGCCCGGACCACGGAAGACCCGCACAGACCACCGAGGGCCGAGGACCGAGGACATCGCAAGGAGCTTCAGGTGTTCAATGACATAGGACCGCTCGAGCTGGTGACGCTCGTTGTCCTCGCCGTGCTCGTCTTCGGTCCGGACAAGCTCCCGAAGATGATCCAGGACGTCACACGCACCATTCGCAAGATCCGCGAGTTCTCCGAGAGCGCCAAGCAGGACATCCGCGACGAACTGGGTCCGGAGTTCAAGGACTTCGAGTTCGAGGACCTCAACCCCAAGACGTTCGTCCGCAAGCAGCTGGACAGCGACGACCTGGGGATCAAGGAGATCCGCAACGGCTTCGACCTGAAGAAGGAGATGGCCGAGGTCACGGACGCCGTGCACGGGCGTGAGCCCGAGCCGCCGTCGGCCTCCTCATCCCAGGCGTCCGCCTCGGGTTCCGTCGACATGACGAAGAAGCCCGAGAACACCGACACGCACGAGCACCCGCCCTTCGACGCGGACGCCACCTGAGCCGTCGCGGACGCGCCTGAGCCGTCGCGGACGCGCCTGAGCCGCCCAGGGACGCGCCTGAGCCGCCCGGGGACGCCGGCCGCCGTCGTCCGTGGACGCCCGGCCGAAGCCGCCCGGGGGCGTGCGGGCGATGGCCGTATTGCGACGTGCGGAGGGCCGTACGCGCCGGGCGTTTTCCTGCAGCTCGCAACCCTGTGGTTATGCTGCCGAGTTGTTGCGCGGACCGTTTGTGAGCGAGGACGCCCGTGGGGGGCGGGCCGCTCGGGTCCGACGAGAGCGAGGAGGCGTCCGGGCACATGGAGACGACGAGTCGGGTGGGCGCACAGGCGCCGGCCGCGGAGGGCGAACGGCAGTTCCCCTTCGCCCGGCGCACGGTCGACGGCTACCTCCGGGCGTCCTTCCCGTGGTACGGCCTCGACGAGGCGTTCACGGGACCGCGCTGGCTGATGCAGGTGGGAACCTCGGCCGACGGCGCCGTGGAGCACGGTTCGATCGGGCACGGCGACGAGCCGTCCGTGCCGAACGAGGCCACCGAGGACAAGGAGCGGTTCGCGGTCGTGGTGACGGTCGCGGCCAACCCCGTACGGCGCAGCCCGGACGGCACGGGCCTGCTGGAAGCCACGTCGGTCGCCTCCGCGGCCTGGCTGGCGGGCGTGGGGCTGCTGGCGTTCACCTGGCCCCGGCAGCTGGACCACAGCCTCCGGGACGACTGGCTGGACCAGCAGACCGAGACGGCGTGGGTCCTCGCGGACGACCTGGCCGGGCCCGACTGGTCCACCCTCTCGCTGCCCGTGGACGGCGTTCCGACGCCGTTCCACTACCGCGAGTCCGAGTTCGGCTGGGTGCTCGCGGGCTCCACGCAGGCCGGGGTGCACGTGGGGGCGTACGGCAGGGGCATGAGCGCCTACGGGCTCGGTTTCGCCGCGATCAAGGACATCGCCGCCTACGCCTAGGCGGCCCGCGCACAGCACGGGGGCAACGCCGTACGGCGCTGCCCCCGTCGCGGGACATCGTGCCCGCGGGCCGCCGGCCCCCGCGGGCCGCTCCGGAACGCGCTAGAACTTGTTCTTCGGGGTGATCCCCAGGGACAGGCCCGCCAGGCCGCGCTGCCGCCCTCCCAGCTTGCCCGCGATGGCGCGCAGGGCGGAGCCGGCCGGGGACTGCGGGTCCGTGAGGACCACGGGCCTGCCCTCGTCGCCGCCCTCGCGCAGCCGGACGTCGATGGGGATGGAGCCGAGGACCGGGACCGTCGCACCCGTCGTCCGGGTCAGGCCGTCCGCGACCAGCTGGCCGCCGCCCGTGCCGAAGACGTCGACCATCTCGCCGCAGTGCGGGCAGGGCAGTCCCGACATGTTCTCGACCACGCCCACGATCTTCTGGTGGGTCTGGACGGCGATGGCCCCGGCCCGCTCCGCGACCTCGGCGGCCGCCTGCTGCGGGGTGGTCACCACCAGGATCTCCGCGTTCGGGATCAGCTGCGCGACCGAGATCGCGATGTCGCCGGTGCCCGGCGGCAGGTCGAGCAGCAGCACGTCCAGGTCCCCCCAGAAGACGTCGGCGAGGAACTGCTGGAGCGCGCGGTGCAGCATCGGGCCGCGCCAGACGACCGGCGCGTTGCCCGGGGTGAACATCCCGATGGAGATGACCTTCACACCGTGGGCGGACGGCGGCATGATCATGTTCTCGACCTGGGTCGGGCGGCCGTCCGCACCCAGCATGCGCGGCACGCTGTGGCCGTAGATGTCGGCGTCCACGACACCGACCTTCAGCCCGTCGGCCGCCATCGCCGCCGCCAGGTTCACCGTGACGGAGGACTTGCCCACGCCGCCCTTGCCGGAGGCCACCGCGTACACGCGGGTGAGGGAGCCCGGCTTGGCGAACGGGACCTCGCGCTCGGTCTGGCCGCCGCGCAGCGCGGTCGCCAGCTCGCGGCGCTGCTCGTCGCTCATCACGTCGAGCGTGACGTCGACGCGGGTGACGCCCTCGACACGGGAGACGGCCTCGGTGACGCGCCGCGTGATCGTGTCGCGCATGGGACAGCCCGAGACCGTCAGGTACACGGTGACCGCGACCGCTCCGTCCGCGCCGATCTCCACCGATTTGACCATTCCCAGTTCGGTGATGGGTCGCTGGATCTCGGGGTCGTTCACCGTCGCCAGTGCCTCGCGCACCGCGTCTTCCGTAGCCATAAGGACGATGGTACGGCGCCGGGGGCGCGCCTCGGTAAGCCCGTCAGCGGTCTTCTACGTCACGTCCGCGCGCCCGCTCCGCCGGCTGTGCGACATGTCCGTCGCCGCGCCGCCGCTCCTCCAGCTCCTTCACGAAGTCCTGGAGCTCGGACCTGATCCAGTCGCGGGTCGCCACCTCTCCCAGGCCGGTGCGCAGTGCGGCGATCTCCCGGGTGAGGTACTCGGTGTCCGCGATCGACCGCTCGTTCTGCTTGCGGTCCTGCTCGAGGTTGACCCGGTCGCGGTCGGCCTGCCGGTTCTGGGCGAGCAGGATCAGCGGGGCCGCGTAGGAGGCCTGCAGGGACAGCATCAGCGTCAGGAAGATGAACGGATACGAGTCGAAGCGCAGGTGGCGCGGGGCGGCGACGTTCCACAGCACCCACATCACGATGACGACCGTCATCCAGACGATGAACCGCCCGGTCCCCAGGAACCGCGCGATCCGCTCCGACAGGCGGCCGAACGCCTCCGGGTCCCACTCGGGCAGCAGGCGGGTGCGGCGCGGCTGCGGCTGGTCGAGCCGGGGGCGATGGAGGTCCCTCCCCGCCCTGGCGGAGGCCGAGGCCCTGGCGCCGGCGGCGGTCGCGCCCGAGGGGAGCCGGTCGCGCTCATGCGCCATCGGAGGCCCCCTCGTCCTCGAGGCCGAACTCCGCCTCGCGCCAGTCCTCGGGCAGCATGTGGTCGAGGACGTCGTCGACGGTCACCGCACCGAGCAGGGAGCCCGCCTCGTCGACGACGGGCGCCGCCACCATGTCGTAGGTCGCGAAGAACCCGGCCACCACGGGCAGCGCCGCGTCCGGGGTGAGGGGTTGCAGATCGTCGTCGAGGATCGAGCTGACGAGCGTGTACGGCGGGTCGCGCAGCAGCCGCTGGAAGTGCACGGTGCCCAGGTACTTGCCGGTCGGCGTCTCGTCCGGCGGGCGGCAGACGTACACCTGGGCGGCGAGCGCCGGGGAGAGATCGCGGTTGCGGACCCGGGCGAGCGCGTCGGCGACGGTCGCGTCGGGCCGCAGCACGATCGGCTCGGTGGTCATCAGGCCACCCGCCGTCTTCTCCTCGTACGCCATCAGGCGGCGCATGTCGGCGGCGTCGGAGGGCTGCATGAGGCTCAGCAGCCGTTCCTTCTCGTCCTCCGGCAGTTCGCCGAGCAGGTCGGCGGCGTCGTCCGGGTCCATCGCCTCCAGGACGTCCGCGGCACGCTCCTCCTGGAGCTTGCCGAGGATCTCGATCTGGTCGTCCTCGGGCAGCTGTTCGAGGACATCGGCGAGGCGGTCGTCGTCGAGGGCGGCCGCGACCTCGGCGCGGCGCTTGGCGGAGAGGTGGTGCAGCACATTGGCGAGGTCGGCGGGGCGCAGCTGCTCGAAGGTGGCCAGCAGACTCTCGGCGCCCTGCCCGTGCTCCTCCAGGGAGAACCCGGTGACCGCGGACCACTCGACGGTGAGCGTCTCTCCCTTGCTGCGCCGGAAGGCGCCGCTCCTCCCCTTGCGCACGAAGACCCGGCCCACCTCCCAGTCCCGGCGGGCCGGCAGCTGCTGCACGGACAGATCGAGGACCGTCACCTCCTCGCCGGTCTCGACGAGCCGGACGCGCTTGTCGAGCAGTTCCCCGAAGACCAGCCGCTCGGTGGGCCGCTGCTCGAAGCGGCGGACGTTCACCACGCCGGTGGTGATCACCTGGCCGGACTCGACGCCGGTCACCCGGGTCATGGGCAGGAAGATGCGGCGGCGGGTGGTGAGTTCGACGACCAGGCCGAGCAGCCGCGGGGGGCGCCGTCCGACGCGCAGCATGACGACCATGTCCCGCACGCGCCCCACCGGGTCGCCGTTGGGGTCGAACACGGCGACGCCGGACAGGTGCGAGACGAAGATGCGAGGGGCGCCTGCCGCCATGCCCGCGCCTCCTGTTCCGGCCGTTATGTCACGCTCGCGTGCGCTTCAGGCTAGCCCGTCCCGATGCGGGATGCCCTGGCGAGTGGTGCGGACGGACTGGCTCCGGAAGGCCCCCCCGGGCACCGGTACGCTGCCGTACGCCAGGAGGACACCCGCACGAGAGGCAGCCCCACCCGTGACTGCAATTCCCCAGGGCCGTACCCGCCGCGCCGCGCTGACGGGCGTGATGTGCGCACTGGTCGCGACGGGTGCGGTTCTGACGGGGTGCAGCAGCGGCGACCCGGACGCCGGGACGAACGGTGTGGGCAAGCTGCCGGCCGAGAAGATCCAGAGCCGGACGCGCACGGCGGCGAAGTCGGCGCCCACGGTGCGGCTGTCCGGGACCGTGGTCAGCAACGGCGGTACGTACACGCTGGACATGCGGCTGAAGGGCGACGGCGGCACCGGGTCGGTCACCTCGAAGAACGGGACGTTCCGGCTGCTGCGGGTGGGCGAGCACCTGTTCCTGAAGGCCGACGCCGCGTTCTGGAACCAGCAGGGCGGCGCGGGGCAGGACGGGGGTTCGACGGCCGCCGCGAACAAGCTGGACGGGATGTATGTGAAGGTGCCGACGCAGGACCCGGCCTACCAGCGCTTCAGCGGCTTCACCGACAAGGACGTGCTGCTGGACGGGCTCCTCACGCTGCACGGCGAGCTGGCGACGGCCGGCCACCACGAGCAGGACGGCGTCCGCACCATCCGCATCACCGGCGACAAGGGTTCCGGCGGCACGCTGGACGTCTCCCTGGAGGGAGCCCCCTATCCGCTGCGGCTGGTCCGCGCGGGCAACGCCGGGACGCTCCGCCTGACGGACTGGGGCAAGGACTTCGCCCTCCAGGAGCCACCGAAGAACGAGACGCTGGACTACGGGCGGCAACTGCCGTCGTCGTGAGGGACGGCACCCGGCCCCGAAGGGGCGCGGGGAACCGCGCGAGCGGCCGCGACGGACGCGCAGGTGATGCGCCGGACGCCGCGCGGAGCGCTCAGCGGCGCTTGCGCAGCAGGAGCCGGGGCAGGGCCGCCGGGACGGGGCGGCGGGTCGTCGCCGGGGTCGGTGCCGGCGGGGCCGCCAGCGAACCCTGGGGCAGCGGCACCGTCGTGCCCCGCGGCTCCAGTCGCAGGACCCGGCACTCCCGGCGCCAGCGCTCCGGCATCTGCTCCCCGTCACGGGCGTTCAGCCGCTTGCCCTTCAGCTCGGCCACCGCACCCTCCCACTCGGGGGAGCCCGGCGCGAGTTCCGTCACCGTCGCGGGCCAGCTGACGATCCGGCCGCCCTTGTCCTTGCTGCGGACCGTGACGACCGCGTCCCCGCCGTCGGTCAGACCGGGCAGCGGCTGCTCGCCGGGACCGTCGCCGACCACGCACACGGCACCCTCGTGCCACACGTGCCACAGCGCCCGCGTCGGCGTGCCCTCGGGGTCCCCGCCGGGGGCGGGCGCGCCCTGGACCCAGATCAGCCCGGACTTCTTGGTGGCCTCCTCGACGAGGGCGCGGTCGAGCAGCTCGCTTGTCATGCGCCCAGCCTAGGCCCTGTCGTCGGATCGTCCCGGCGTCGCCTGGAAGGCGCCGGGGCCCACAGCCGGCCCGGTCCGAACGGCAGAGCCTGGTGGGAGCCGCTCACAGCCAGCCGTTGCGCTTCAGCGTGCGGTGGATGCCCAGACAGAGGGCCACCGTGACGGTCATGATCACCGGGTAGCCGTACTTCCAGTGCAGCTCGGGCATGTAGGTGAAGTTCATCCCGTACACCCCGCACACCATCGTCGGCACCGCGATGATCGCCGCCCACGCCGTGATCTTGCGCATGTCCTCGTTCTGTGCGACCGACGCCTGCGCCAGGTTGGCCTGGAGGATCGAGTTCAGCAGCTCGTCGAAGCCCACCACCTGCTCGTGGACCCGGGCGACATGGTCGGCGACATCGCGGAAGTACTTCTGGATGTCGGGGTCGATCAGCCGCATCGGCCGCTCGCTCAGCAGCTGCATCGGCCGCAGCAGCGGCGCCACCGCCCGCTTGAACTCCAGCACCTCGCGCTTGAGCTGGTAGATGCGGCTGGCGTCGGTGCCCCGGGGCGTGCCCTTGCGGCCTGGTGAGAAGACCTCCGTCTCCACCTCGTCGATGTCGTCCTGCACCGCGTCCGCGACCGCGATGTAGCCGTCCACGACATGGTCGGCGATCGCGTGCAGCACGGCCGAGGGCCCCTTGGCCAGCAGCTCCGGCTCGTCCTGAAGCCGGTGGCGCAGCGCCCGCAGCGAACCCTGTCCGCCGTGCCGGACGGTGATGAAGAAGTGCCGTCCGGTGAAGCACATGACCTCACCGGTCTCGACGACCTCGCTGTTGGCGGTCAGCCGGTCGTGCTCGACGTAGTGGATGGTCTTGAAGACCGTGAAGAGGGAGTCGTCGTACCGCTCCAGCTTCGGCCGCTGGTGCGCCTGCACCGCGTCCTCGACCGCCAGCGGGTGCAGCCCGAACTCACTGGCGATACCGGCGAATTCGGCCTCGGTCGGTTCGTGCAGCCCGATCCACACGAAGCCTCCCTCGCGCCGCACCAGCCGCATGGCCTCGTGCGGGGACAGCGGCTTGTGCGTGTCGATGCGGACGCCGTCGCGGTAGACGGCGCAGTCGACGACGGCGGACGCCGCCCCGGGGTCGCGCGTGGTGTCGTACGTGGTGCCGCCGTCCTGGCGCAGGGCGGGGCGGGAGGGACGCACCGCGGCGCGCAGGTCACGGATCATCGACATGGCAGGCTCCTTCGCAGCGAGCAGCGAAAGGCGCCGGGGACGGGTGGAACTGCCCGGAATGGGGACGTTCTGACAAGGGGTCTCTCCCCGCCCTTCGGGGGAGGGATGTTTGGCACGTCCACAAAGCGGGAAGCACCGCACCGTCACGGTGGCGGGCTCCACTGCTGATTCAGATCAGACAGATCAGGCAAGGCGAAACGAAGTGCTCTTCCGCGACGTACCGAGGGTGCGAGTGGTGAGAGGCGGCAGCCGGCCAGTGGCCAGAGAGCTGCATCAGCGGCCGGAAGAGCGGGTGGTACTGCACGGTCGACTTCGATCCATGACAGCCCCACCTCCTCCGGCCGGTCCCCCGTGAGGGAGTCTCATCGGCGTCGGGACTCGATAGCTCCGCTTCTGCGTGCTGCCCCGAACCACCGCGCCAGAGTATCAGCCGACCGAAGTGTCAAGGCGCCGCTTTGCCTGGTGCTGACGAGTTCTATGCTCGCGCCATGGCTGATGTACTTCCTCTGGTCGAGGCCCGGTTGCGCACCGCGCTGGGTGAACCGGACGCACGCGCCGCGGTCACCTTCCTCGGCACGGACCGCATCGAGGTGCTGCGTTTCCACGAGGGCGACATCGTCCGCTACGCCACGCTCGGCATGTCCGCGCAGCCCATGACGGACCCGGCGGCGGCTCTCGCCGATCCCGTCAGGGGGCCGCGCGCCGAGCTGCTCCTCTCCGTCCGCGCGGGACTGGCCGACACCGACAAGGTGCTCCGCCCGCTCGCCGCGCTCGCCGCGTCCCCGCAGGTCGAAGGCGTGGTCGTGGCGCCCGGCGGCTCACTGGACGTGGGCGGACCGCTGTGGCCCGAAGCCGCGTTCACCTCTGTCCTGGTCGCCGAACCGGGCGGCCTGGTCGAGGACCTGGAACTGGAGGAGCCGCTGGAGCCCGTACGGTTCCTGCCGCTGTTGCCGATGACCGCGAACGAGGCCGCCTGGAAGCGGGTGCACGGCGCCCAGGCCCTCCAGGAGCGCTGGCTGGCGAACGGGACGGATCTGCGGGATCCCTTCCGCCGGTCCGTCCCGCTGGAGTGACGAAAGTCACCACCGGTCCGGGCCGGGGAATCACGGCGTGAGGACCGCGTCCTCGCCTCCGCCCGCGGGATGTGCCCCCTGTCCCTCGGCCGCGGCCCGGCGCTCCTTCGCCGCGGCGCTCCCCGGCGGGCGGGCGGAGCCGAGGCCGTGCGGAAGGGCGAGCGCGGTGTGCCGTACGAGGATCACGAGCGCGCCCACGACCGCCGTGGCCCCGGCGGCCACGAACGGGGCGCGGGGGTCGCTCCACTCCGCGATCTTCGGCGCGAGGTAGGGCGCGGCCGCGGCGGCGAACCACCGTACGAAGTTGTAGCCGGCGCTGGCCACGGGGCGCGGGGCGTCCGAGACCCCGAGGGCCAGCTCGGTGTAGACGGTGTTGTTCACGCCGATGAGGGCACCCGACGCGACCGTGCAGGCCACGGCGGTGGTGTGGTCGCCGTAGCCGAGGACGACGACGTCGGCGGCGAGCAGCACCAGCGAGGCGCCGAGCACCTTCAGGGAGCCGAACCGCTCCTGCAGGCGCGGGGCCACGACGACCGAGAAGACGGCGAGCAGCACCCCCCACGCGAAGAACACCGCACCCGATGTGTACGGGCTCATGTCCAGCACGAACGGCGTGAAGGCCGGCACGGTGAAGAACGTGTAGTTGTAGAAGAACGCGGAGACCGCCGTGGCGGCCAGCCCGCCGTGGGCGAGTGCCTTGACCGGGTCCAGCGGCGAGGTCTTCCGTGCGGGCCTGGGCTGCTCCTTCAGGAAGGAAACGCGACGACGGAGGCGCCCGCGGTCGCCCGGACGGCCCTGGGCTGGCGCAGGATCCCGTCGGCTCCGGCGTCCAGGGGATCGCCCGCGGCCGAGCCCGCGGCGGGGCCCGCTGTGCTGCTGCTCATGCCTCTCCTCAGGGTCCGCGAAATGGTTGGCATATACACACATTAAATTAGGGGTGCTAATTGATGCAATGAGCATCCACTTCTTGTCGGTGGTCTCGGTGTGTCGGCACGCGCCGGACGGGTGATCGTCCTTGACGCGGCGCTGGACGGGGAGGACCGTGGGGCCCTATGAGGGGCGAACCCAGTTGCCCGAAGTGTGGTGGCCGGGTCAGGGCTCCCGGACTCTTTGCCGACTCCTGGCAGTGCGATGTGCACGGGACCGTGCATCCGCTGCAGCCCGTGATCCCGCCCAGCGTCGAGGCCCTCAGCGTCGTGGTGCACCGCGCCCAGGTCCCGGTGTGGATGCCGTGGCCGCTGCCCGTCGGCTGGCTGTTCACGGGCGTGGCGTACGCCGGCGACGACCGCAGCGGCGGCCGTGCCACGGCCGTGGCCTGCTCGGGTCCGGGGCCGCTGGGCGGAGTCGGTGAGCTGATCCTCGTCGCCGAGGAGCTGGGCGTCGGCCTCGGCGCGCGCTACGCGGGCATGGACGGCCCCGACCCCGGCCCGTACATCAACGTCGAGAAGCCGCCGCAGGCCAAGGTGCTGGCCGCCGGTCGTCCCACGCCGCTGTGGCACGTCTCGGGCACCCCCGACGACCGCGCGGTCTTCGCGGGCGAGGCGCGCGGCCTGTGGCTGTGGGCCGTCGTCTGGCCCGAGCAGTCGGGTCTGCTGATGTACGACGAACTGGTGCTGACGGACGTACGGGACGCGGGCGCGGAGGTGGACCTGCTGCCCTGCGGGGCGCTGTCGCCGCGCCTGCTCGAACCGTGAGGCGCGGCACGCGGTGCGCGTAGGGGGCGCACCCCGGCCACGGGTGTGACAGGAGGCCCGCACGGCCCGTTATCCTTGAGCGTCCCCGTCCGTCCCGTCGCTGCCTGGAGTCCGCGTCGTGCGCATCGATCTGCACACCCACTCCACCGCCTCCGACGGTACGGACAGCCCGGCCGAACTGGTGCTGGGCGCCGCCGCCGCCGGTCTGGACGTCGTCGCGCTCACCGACCACGACACCACGCGCGGGCACGCGGAGGCGATCGAGGCACTGCCGGAGGGGCTGACCCTGGTCACCGGCGCCGAACTCTCCTGCCGGCTGGACGGCATCAGCATGCACATGCTGGCCTACCTCTTCGACCCCGAGGAGCCCGACCTGCTCGCCGAGCGCGAGCTGGTGCGGGACGACCGGGTGCCGCGGGCCCACGCGATCATCGCCAAGCTGCGGGAGCTGGGTGTGCCGGTCACCTGGGAGCAGGTGGCGCGCATCGCCGGCGACGGCTCGGTCGGGCGGCCGCACATCGCCTCCGCCCTGGTCGAGCTGGGCGTGGTGGGCAGCGTCTCCGACGCGTTCACCCCCAAGTGGCTGGCCGATGGCGGCCGCGCCTATGTCGCGAAGCACGAGACCGATCCCTTCGAGGTGATCCGGCTGGTCAAGGCCGCGGGCGGGGTGACCGTCTTCGCGCACCCGGCCGCCTCGAAGCGCGGACGGACCGTACCGGAGTCGGCCATCGCCGACCTCGCCGCCGCCGGGCTCGACGGCGTCGAGGTCGACCACATGGACCACGACCGGGCGACCCGCGCACGGCTGCGCGGTCTCGCGGAGGAGCTGGGGCTGCTCGCCACCGGCTCCTCCGACTACCACGGCAGCCGCAAGACGTGCGTGCTCGGGGAGTACACCACCGATCCCGAGGTGTACGGGGAGATCACCCGCCGCGCCACCGGCGCCTTCCCGGTGCCGGGCGCGGGCGGACTCCGCCCCGCCCGCTAGAGCGCCGCCGGGCCCTGTCGTTCGGATCAGCAGGGTCGGCCGGCACCGGGATCTCCGCCCTCCGCACGGCGTCCGGACGCGTCCGGCGCCCGCCCGCCGTGCCCACCGCTGCGCCTCTCGTGCGCAACCGCCTCCCCCCACTCCCCAGGGGCCGCGGCGCTTCGCCGCCGCGCGCTCGTCCGTACTCCTCGCAAGGCCCTCCATGTTCGACGTCGCCGTCTTCGGTTCCCTCTTCCTCACCCTCTTCGTGATCATGGATCCCCCCGGGATCACCCCGATCTTCCTCGCCCTCACCGCCGGGCGCCCCGTCAAGGTGCAGAGGCGGATGGCCTTCCAGGCCGTGTGCGTGGCCGCCGGTGTCATCGCGGTGTTCGGGGTGCTCGGCCACCAGATCCTCGCCTACCTGCACGTCTCCGTGCCCGCGCTGATGATCGCGGGCGGGCTGCTGCTCCTGCTGATCGCTCTCGACCTGCTGACGGGCAAGTCGGACGAGCCGAAGCAGACCAAGGACGTCAACGTCGCCCTGGTGCCGCTCGGTATGCCGCTGCTGGCCGGACCGGGTGCGATCGTGTCCGTGATCCTCGCGGTCCAGAAGGCGGACGGCGTGGGCTCCCAGATGTCCGTGTGGACGGCGATCCTCGCCATCCACGTCGTGCTGTGGCTGGTCATGCGCTACTCGCTGCTGATCATCCGCGTGATCAAGGACGGCGGTGTCGTGCTGGTGACACGGCTCGCCGGCATGATGCTTTCCGCGATCGCCGTGCAGCAGATCATCAACGGCGTCACCCAGGTCGTCCACGGAAGCTGAGCCGCCCGGCGGGCCGACAGGCGGCCCCGTACGCACAAAGCCCCGCACGGCACCGATGCCGTGCGGGGCTCCGAAGTCCCACGTGCGCCTGCGCGGCGTGTTACGAGGCGGGCGATTCGGCCGGGCGGATCCAGAGTCGCTGCCCTATGGCCGCGGCCTGCTGAACGATCTGCTTGACGGAGGCGGCGTCCACGACGGTGGAGTCCACGGGCGTACCGTCGACATCGTCGAGTCGCATGATTTCGAAGCGCATGAGGCTTCTCCCTTCGTCTGGTCATCCTCCTGCGGAGAACTACTGGGTGAGGCGGACGCGGAGAGTCGTATCTCCGCTCCTGTACGGATACAACGACATGCTTGTTACAAACATTCCCTACGCTAAGGAAAATTTTCGAGTCGCTAACTACCGACCGGTATGGGGCGGGAAGTGTATTCATGGTGCACTGATCGGGACCGGTTGTGTTCGCAGTGTGACCGCCGGGACAATGTGCGCATATGAACGACGACCTGGTGGCGCTCGGCGCCCGCATCGACCGTACGAACGAGCTGCTCCACCGCATGCTCGCCGAGGTGGCGAAGACGCCCTCGACCCATGCGATCTTCGTCGACGCCGGCTATCTGTACGCGGCCGCGGGACGGCTCGTCGCCGGCACCGAGGACCGCCGGGCCTTCGACCTCGACGCCGAGGGCCTGATCGAGGCGCTCATCGACAAGGCGCGCACGGTCTTCGCGGACAGCCGGCTGCTGCGCGTGTACTGGTACGACGGCGCGAGGCGCCGCATCCACACCGCGGAACAGCAGTCCATCGCCGAGCTCCCGGACGTCAAGGTGCGGCTGGGCAACCTCAACGCGAACAACCAGCAGAAGGGCGTCGACTCCCTCATCCGCTCCGACCTGGAATCACTGGCCCGGCACCGCGCCATCAGCGACGCGGCCCTCATCGGCGGCGACGAGGACCTGGTGTCGGCGGTCGAGGCGGCGCAGGGGTACGGGGCGCGGGTGCACCTGTGGGGCGTCGAGGCGCCCGAGGGCCGCAACCAGGCGGAGCCGCTGCTGTGGGAGGTGGACAGCCAGCGCACCCTCGAACTCGACTTCTTCAAGCCGTACGTGTCCCGGCGGACGGCCGTGCCGCAGGAGCCGTCGACCACGGCCCGCCCCACCCGCGAGGAGGTGCGGTTCGTCGGCGCGCAGATCGCGGCGAAGTGGCTGGCGGCGCGGGGGCGCGAGGCGCTGGTGGACCTGCTGCCCGGACACCCGTACCTGCCCGGCTCGGTCGACCAGGACCTGCTCGTCGAGGCGGAGGGCGTGCTGCAGTACTCGCTCCGCGGCCAGCCGGACCTGCGGCGCGCCCTGCGGGACGGCTTCTGGGAGCACCTGCGGGCGCAGTACTAGGCGGGCCCGGCGGCCGGACGCGAAGCGACGTACGGGATGTGAGGCCGCCGTACCGGAGTCGCTGGTGCTGTGGCCGGGAAGGTTTGCCGGAAGCTCGCGGCGTCCGGTGCCGGGGGCACCTCCCGCGCCCTTCGGGCTGCGGGGGAGCATCGCAAGGCGGAGTGTCGCCCGCGTACCGGATGTACGCGGGTGATGCGACAACGCGGCGGTGGGGGCCCCTCCCGCGCGAGCGCAGCCGAGCGTGGGGGAGCCGTGCCGGGCGTCGCGAGCCGGTGAACCTTCCCGGTCACAGCACTAGGCGAGCAACTGCCAGAAGGCGGTGAGGGCGCGGGCCGTCCGTTCCGGCTGGTCGGTGTTGGGGGAGTGCTCCGCCCGCGGCACCACGGTGCGGTGGGCGCCCAGCCGGACGGCCATGTCGTCGAGGAGCGGGACCGGCCAGGTGTCGTCGCGCTCGCCGGACAGCACGTGCACCGGCAGGCCGACGGCGGCCAGTTCGTCCACGCGGTCCGGCTCCATGCACAGCTGCCGTCCCGTGGCGAGGAGTTGGGCGGGGCTGTTGCCGAGCCAGCGGCGGCGCAGGTCCTCCCCGTCGAGGAGGCCCTCGTCGATGTCCCCGGGGTCGTCCGCCGGCGGCTCGACGGCCTGGATGGCCTCCCAGACCTGGGCCATGTCCAGGACCGCGAGCGCCTCGTGCAGCAGCTTCACGCGCTGCTGCTGCGGGTCCGAGATCCGGGCCGGGCCGGAGGCCATGAGGGTGAGCGAGACGAACGGGGAGGCGTCGAGGAGCACGGCCGCGCGGGCGATGTGACCGCCGAGGGAGTGCCCGAGCAGATGCACGGGCTCGCCCACCGCGTGCGCCTGCGCGATCACGTCGCGTGCCAACTCCGCCTGTGCGTACGGTGCCTCGTCGTCCCGGGGGCCGGGGGACTCGTGCTGCCCCCGCCCGTCGACGGCGACGGTGCGGTACCCGGCCGCCGCGAGCAGCGGCTGCAGGGCGATGAAGTCCTCCTTGCTCCCGGTGAACCCCGGAAGCAGCAGGACCGTCCCCCTGACCCGCACCGTCACCGCGTCCGCCTCGAGCACGGCGAACTCGCCGCGCGCCGTACCGAGCCGGCGGGCCCGGACGCCCGGGGGCGGGGTGAAGGTGGGGGGACGGCTCATGAGGCTGAGGTTACCGGGCGGTCGGGGTCGGTGGGACAGGGTGCGAGCGGCATCACGCCGGACGCCGGACGGCCCGCCTCCCCAGGGTGGGGAGACGGGCCGTCGGTGACCGTCAGGTCAGCCCTCCGCGGGCTCCGCGGTCTTCCGCGTCCGTCGCCGGGGCTTGGCGGGGGCCTCGTCGGTCTGCACCGGAATCCCGGCCTCGGGGGCCACCGCCACCGCCTTACGGGTGCGGCGCCGGGGCGTGGCCTCGGGCTCCTCGGCCACCTGCGCCGGAATGGCGCCCCCGGAGTCCGCTGCGGCGGCCTTGCGGGTGCGGCGGCGGGGCTTGGTCTCCGCGGCCTCCGTCCCTTCGGCGGTGTCCACCGCGGCTTCGGCGGCGGCGGGGGCTTCCACGCCGGCCGGTGTCGTCTCGGCGGTCTTGCGGGTGCGGCGGCGGGGCTTGACCGCCGCGGCCTCCGGCTCTTCCGTCGTCTCCGCGGGGGCGGCCTGCGCCGTCTTGCGGGTGCGCCGTGGCGTCGTCGGCGCCTCGGCCTCCGGCGCGACACCTTCCGCCGTCGCGACCGCGGCCTCCGCCGCCTTGCGCGCACGACGGCGCGGTGCGGCCGGAGCCTCGGCCGCCGCTTCGTCCGCGCCGGCGGAAGCCTCCGCGCCGGCGGGTGCCGTCTCGGCGGTCTTGCGGGTGCGGCGGCGGGGCTTGGTCTCCGCGGTCTCCGTCCCTTCGGCGGTGTCCACCGCGGCTTCGGCGGTGGGGGCTCCCGCGTCGGCGGGTGCCGTCTCGGCGGTCTTGCGGGTGCGGCGGCGGCGCGGCTTGGCCGGCTCGGCCGCAGCGGCGCCCTCCGCCGTGTCCACGGCCGCTTCCGCGGCCTCCGGCGCGGTCGGCTGCACCGTCTCCACCGCCACCGGTGCGACCGTCTCGGCCACCGGTGCGGCCGCCTCCGCCGGCGTCCCGCCGCGCGTGCGGCGGCGACGGCGCGGCGTACGCCGCTCCACCGGCTCGGCCGCCTCCGCGGCGGCGGTGTCCGTGCCGGCCGGAGTCTCCAGCGACGTCCCGCCGCGGGTGCGGCGCCGACGCCGCGGCGTGCCCGCCGGACGCTCCCGCTCCTCGGACGGGCCCGAGGAGCGACGGCCCCGCGGCCCCCGCCCACCGGTCTCGCCGAGGTCCTCCAGCTTCTCCGCCGCAAGCCCGGCGCGGGTGCGCTCCGAACGCGGCAGCACGCCCTTGGTGCCCTCGGGGATGCCGAGCTCGCTGAAGAGGTGCGGCGAGGTGGAGTACGTCTCCGGCGGGTTGCCGAAGTCCAGCTCCAGCGCCTTGTTGATCAGCTGCCAGCGCGGGATGTCGTCCCAGTCGACCAGGGTGATCGCCGTACCCGACGCGCCCGCGCGGCCGGTACGGCCGATGCGGTGCAGATACGTCTTCTCGTCCTCGGGGGACTGGTAGTTGATGACGTGCGTGACGCCCTCGACGTCGATGCCGCGTGCGGCCACGTCGGTGCACACCAGCACGTCCACCTTGCCGTTGCGGAAGGCCCGCAGGGCCTGCTCGCGCGCGCCCTGGCCCAGGTCGCCGTGGACCGCGCCCGACGCGAAGCCGCGCCGCTGCAACTGCTCGGCGATGTCCGCGGCCGTCCGCTTCGTACGGCAGAAGACCATCACCAGCCCGCGGCCGTCGGCCTGCAGTATGCGTGCGACCAACTCCGGCTTGTCGAGCGAGTGCGCGCGGTAGACGAACTGCTTGATGTTCGCGACCGTCACGCCCTCGTCGTCCGGCGCGGTGGCCCGGATGTGCGTCGGCTGCGACATGTAGCGGCGGGCCAGGCCGATGACCGCGCCCGGCATCGTGGCCGAGAAGAGCATCGTCTGGCGCTTCGCCGGCAGCATGTCCATGATCTTCTCGACGTCGGGCAGGAAGCCCAGGTCGAGCATCTCGTCGGCCTCGTCGAGCACCAGGCACTTCACGTGCTTCAGGTTCAGCTTCTTCTGGCCCGCCAGGTCCAGCAGGCGGCCGGGGGTGCCGACGACGACGTCGACGCCGCTCCTGAGTGCCTCGACCTGGGGCTCGTAGGCCCGGCCGCCGTAGATCGCCGTGACGCGTACGTTGCGCACCTTGCCCGCGGTCAGCAGGTCGTTGGTGACCTGCGTGCACAGCTCGCGCGTCGGCACGACGACGAGCGCCTGGGGGGCGTCGGTGAGGGCCTCGGGCCTGGCGCGGCCCGCCTCCACGTCGGCGGGGACGGTGACACGCTCGAGGAGCGGGAGGCCGAAGCCCAGCGTCTTGCCGGTGCCGGTCTTGGCCTGGCCGATGACGTCGGTGCCGGACAGGGCGACCGGGAGTGTCATCTCCTGGATGGGGAAGGGACGGACGATGCCGACGGCTTCCAGGGCCTCGGCCGTCTCAGGAAGGATGCCGAGTTCTCGAAAAGTGGTAGTCAGGGTGCTGCCTCTTCTGTGTGCGCGATGCGAGGCGAGCGCGGGGGTCGTGACCGTGCCGGATGACGTCGGCCTGCATGGGGGAGGACGGGCCTGTGGCACGGGACCACGCCGACGCTCCAGCGCTCGTACCGCTGAGGGCCCCTCCGGACGCCGTACGCACGGTGACGTGCCGGCGAGGAGGGCTTTCGGGTCGGAGCCGATCGGGCCACCGACCGGGCATCCTCATGCGTGCAGCCTGTCGAGATACGTCGACGTACTCAGCAGGCGCATTACCACCATACCCCGGATTCGCGCACACGTGATGGCCGATTCGGTCACGTAGCCGTCGTCACAGTGGTTGAGCAGGGACTTCCCCGGGGCGGCGAGCGGGCTATTGTGCGCTTCATGACGACGCCTGACAACGCTCCCGACGCCTCCGCAGAACGCACCTCGGTCGCCGCCCAGGACTGGGCGAGGGCATCCGCCGACCCCCAGTACCGCGCCGCCGTCGTGGATCTGCTCGGCGCGCTGGCGTACGGGGAACTGGCGGCGTTCGAGCGGCTCGCGGAGGACGCGAAGCTCGCGCCGACGCTCACGGACAAGGCGGAGCTGGCGAAGATGGCGTCCGCCGAGTTCCACCACTTCGAGCGGCTCAGGGACCGGCTCACCGAGATGGGGGTCGAGCCCACGGAGGCGATGGAGCCGTTCGTCGCGGCCTACGACGGTTTCCACAAGCAGACGGCGCCGTCGGACTGGCTGGAAGGGCTCGTCAAGGCGTACGTGGGCGACTCGATCGCCAGCGACTTCTACCGCGAGGTCGCGGCCCGGCTCGACGCCGACACGCGCGGGCTCGTGCTCGCCGTGCTCGACGACACCGGGCACGCCAGCTTCGCCGTCGAGAAGGTGCGCGCCGCGATCGACGCGGAACCGCGGGTGGGCGGGCGGCTGGCGCTGTGGGCGCGGCGGCTGATGGGTGAGGCCCTGTCGCAGTCGCAGCGGGTGGTCGCCGAGCGGGACGCCTTGTCGACGATGCTCGTCGGCGGCGTCGCGGACGGTTTC
This sequence comes from Streptomyces sp. NPDC007264, assembly GCF_042869095.1. Lineage (NCBI taxonomy): Bacteria > Bacillati > Actinomycetota > Actinomycetes > Kitasatosporales > Streptomycetaceae > Streptomyces > Streptomyces sp. NPDC007264. The sequence goes on along the minus strand of NZ_JBIAFD010000003.1, from coordinate 273,732 downwards.
GACCTCGCCGAGGTCGGCAGGATGTTCTCGCGGATCACCGAGGCGCACACCAAGCGCATGGCGGCGCTGGGGCTGGCCGCCTGATCGTCGCTCCGGCGGACCGACCGTCGCTTCGGCGGTGCCCTGCGCCGCGTGGGGTGCGGCAGCCCGTCGAGGGAGCCGTCGCCGTGGGGGCGTGCGGGCCGGGCGCCCGTCACGGGGTTCGTCGTCCGGCCCGCCGTCGTGGCCGTGGCCACGGCTGCCGCCGTCGGGGCCGTCGGGGCCGCTCGTCGGGGGCGTCCCGGGCTGCGGCGTGCCCGGCGCCCGGCCTCAGGCCGTCGCCGACCTGCGGCGGAGTCTTTCCGCCGGCCGCAGCAGCAGCGACAGGGAGGCGGCCGAGACGGCCAGCGCACCGACGAGGATCACCGGGAGACCGGCAGAGCCCAACGCGCTGTGGGTGAGGAACGCCCCGAAGAGCGCCCCCGCCGCACCCGTCCCCAGGACCATCGCGCGGGCGGGCAGCCGGTGCGGCAGCCGGCGCGCGGCCGCCCATGCCAGGGCGAGCCCGAGGACGGCGGAGCCGAGCGCTTCCAAGAACATCACGAGGTTCCCTCCCGCACGGCTGCTGCCAGGGCAAATCGGTCGTAGCCGGTCCTACCCGCGGCGTGCGGAGGGCAATCCTCCCCTGTGCGCCGGATGTGCTCCGTCCGTGTGTCCCGGAGCGCTCATGTGACCCGGAGGCACTACGGATCCCGTCCGGCGCGGCAAGCGGAGGGGCCCGGTGGCGTGTGCCACCGGGCCCCTCCGCTCGTTCCGGCGCGGCCTACAGTGCGCCGAAGCCCACCTTGCGCGGGGCAGGCTCGCCGATCTCCACGTACGCGAGCCGGTCGGCCGGGACGAGGAGCTTGCGGCCGTGCTCGTCCACGAGGCTCAGCAGCTGCGCCTTCCCGGACAGCGCCTCGGCCACGACGCGCTCGACCTCTTCGGCGCTCTGACCGCTCTCCAGAACGATCTCGCGCGGCGCGTGCTGCACGCCGATCTTGACCTCCACGGCTTTGTCCCTCCGACGGTCAGTGATGTGCGCGGCCGTCCGCGCCGTACCAGCACACATTAGCCCGGTGAGGGGGCGCGCACGCTCCGCACCGGAACGCCAGGAGCGAACAACCGGCGGGAACAAAGCGCCGTACGGCTCCGCGTGCGCGGTGCCGTACGGCTCACGGGTCGGCGGAGCCCCCGGGGGCTCCGCTCAGTGGTGCTGTTCGCTGCCGTGCAGCGGGAACCCGGCGATGCCCCGCCAGGCCAGCGAGGTGAGCAGCTGCACCGCCTGGTCGCGCGGCACCGTGCGGTCGCTGTGCAGCCAGGAGCGCGCCACGACCTGGGCCAGGCCGCCGAGCCCCGAGGCCAGCAGCATGGACTCGTCCCGCGACAGGCCGGTGTCCTCGGCGATGACGTCGCAGATGGCCTCCGCGCACTCGATCGTGACCTTGTCCACGCGCTCCCGCACCGCGGGTTCGTTCGTCAGGTCCGACTCGAAGACCAGACGGAAGGCACCGCCGTCGTCCTCGACGTACGCGAAGTACGCGTCCATCGTGGCGCGTACGCGCTGCTTGTTGTCGCTCGTCGACGCCAGCGCGTTCCGAACGGCCAGCAGCAGGGCCTCGCAGTGCTGGTCCAGCAGCGCCAGGTAGAGATCGAGCTTGCCGGGGAAGTGCTGGTAGAGCACCGGCTTGCTGACCCCGGCGCGCTCGGCGATGTCGTCCATCGCGGCCGCGTGGTAGCCCTGCGCCACGAAGACTTCCTGCGCGGCGCCCAGCAGCTGGTTCCGTCGGGCACGGCGCGGCAGGCGCGTGCCTCGCGGGCGTGCTGCCTCTGTCTGCTCGATGGCTGTCACGCCGCCTCCCAAAATCGTCCACATGCGGTGTGCGCCGCGCCGCCATCGTACTTTTCGGTAACCGTGTCGTGCGCGGTGCGAGCGCAGAATTTCACGGACCGGACAACGGCGAAAGCCGCGCGCAGCGCGCCCGACGGGGGCGGGGCGGGCGGATGGGCGCCCCGGACCCGCCCGACGGCCCGCGACCCGTCGCTGTGCGCACTTCTCCCTTTACGTTGCGTGAGCGCCCTTCGGCTGATCGTCCTCGCGGTCGTCCCGCACGTCCCGCACCTCACCGATGCTCACCGGTAGTCGTCCTCGTCGATGGAGACGACGCGGGCCTGCTCCGCGAGGTCCGCCTCGTTGGCGCGCAGGATGTCCTCCTCGGCCACGGGCTCGTCCCGCTCCGGGGTGAGCTCCGCCTGCTGTGCGGCGGCGTCGTTCTCCGGTGCCTCGACGTCGAGTTCGGCGCCGCCGCTCTCGTCGTCGTCGAACGTCTCGGGATCGGTGGGGTCTACGGCCATGGTGGGCTCCCTTCCTGAGAACTCCTGGAACGTCCCCGAACGAGGCAGGGGCCACATACGGGTGCCCTGCTCCGAGCCTAGGAGACACCCGATCGGGACGCTATGTGTGCCGAGGCGGCCTTTGTGTGTGTCCGGCGTGCCGCGCCCTCCCGCCCCGCCGCCTCCCTCCGGTGCGATTCCCCCGGGATTTCCCCGCGACGGTGCTGTCCTGTGACGGCGAACACATGAACCAGTGTGTGATCGCCTCGTAACATTGGCCCATGTCCTCGACCGAGTTGCCGTCCGTCCCGGCCGCCACTGTGCTTCCGAAGGTGGCACCCGTCAGGGTGTCCGAGGGCGAGCGCGTGAGGTCGGTGGGACTGTCCGGGATCACGCTGACGGTGCGGTCGAGACCGCCGGAGCGTGAGGGGCTGCCACGGGCGCTGTACGTCCACGGACTCGGTGGTTCCTCCCAGAACTGGTCGGCGCTGATGGCGCTGCTCGACGGGCTCGTCGACGGCGAGGCCCTCGACCTGCCGGGCTTCGGCGACTCGCCGCCGCCCGACGACGGCAACTACTCCGTCACCGGGCACGCGCGGGCGGTCATCCGCTACCTCGACGAGGACGCGCGCGGGCCGGTCCATCTGTTCGGCAACTCGATGGGCGGGGCCGTCGCGACGCGCGTGGCGGCGGTGCGGCCGGACCTCGTCCGGACGCTCACCCTCGTCTCGCCGGCGCTCCCGGAGGTCTTCGTGCAGCGCGGCGCGATTCCGACGGGCCTGCTCGCGCTGCCCGGGGTCGCCTCCCTGTTCACCCGGTACACCAAGGACTGGACGCCCGAGCAGCGCGTCCGCGGGGTCATGGCGCTGTGCTACGGCGACCCCCGGCGCGTCACGCCGGAAGGCTTTCAGAGTGCGGTCGAGGAGATGGAGCGGCGGCTGCGACTGCCGTACTTCTGGGACGCGATGGCCCGCTCGGCGCGCGGGATCGTGAACGCCTACACACTGGGCGGGCAGCACGGCCTGTGGCGCCAGGCGGAGCGCGTCCTGGCCCCGACGCTGCTCGTGTACGGCGGCCGGGACCAGCTGGTGTCCTTCCGCATGGCCCAGCGGGCGGCGCGGGCCTTCCGAGACTCCCGGCTGCTGACCCTGCCGGAGGCGGGGCACGTTGCGATGATGGAGTACCCGGACGTGGTGGGCGACGCCTTCCGTGAACTGCTGTCGGCCACGGGCGAGTTGCCTGGACGGGCCGACGGGGCGGGCGACGGCGGCCGTGCCGCGAGGGGCCCGTCCGACGGCGGGGGCACCGCGGCGACGGGTGAATCCGGCACCGTCGGGGGGAGCTGAGGCGCGGCGTGGGACGGCACAGCCGCAAGGGGCGGGGCAACAGGACGCAGACGGACAAGGGTGCAACGCCGGTCATACCGGAGCAGGGCACATCGGCACGCGACGCGGCGGCACCGTCCGCCATGGACTCGGCGCTGCACCGCACGGCGGGGGCGCCCGCGGGCCCCGCGCCGCAGGCACCCGCCGCCGGGCGGCGGCGCCCGACGGGGAGCACGCCGGCGCAGGGCGTTCCGCGGTACCCGGACGGGACTCCCGCGCAGGGTGTGCCCCGTTTCCCGGACGGGACTCCGGCTCGGGGTGTGCCGCGGTACCCGGACGGGACTCCGGCTCGGGGTGTGCCGCGGTACCCGGACGGGACTCCCGCTCACGGCGTGCCCCGTGTTCCCGGCGCCGCCGTGCCCCAGGGTGGACCGTGGACAGCGGGCGACGGCACGCCGGCGCAGGGCGTTCCGCGGTACCCGGACGGGACTCCCGCGCAGGGTGTGCCCCGTTTCCCGGACGGGACCCCCGCTCGGGGTGTGCCCCGGTTCCCCGGCGGAACCCCGGCCCACGGCACGCCCCAAGTCCGGGGCGGCCACCCTCAGCAGCGTGAGACCGGCGGCGGCTGGGGCGCCTTCGGTGGCGCGGCCGCGCCCGTGGAGGTGCCCGGGGGCACGCCCCCGAGGGACCGCCCCGCGCCCCGCATTCCGCATCAGCGGTCGCGGCCCGGGCCCCGCCAGGAGTATCTCGATGCCTTCGGCGCGGACGGCGACGTCTTCGCGCCCCGCGGCACCGGCACCGCCGCCCGCCCTCCGCGCACCGGCGACCTCCGCACGGGGACGCCCGCCGGGCCCGGCGGGGACGGTGACGCACCGGGCGGCGGGTCCGGGGAGGCGGCTCCCAAGGGGAGCGGGAAGGGCCGTACCTTCACCGGGATCGCGGCCGCGGCCGTGACCACCGTGCTCGTGGTGATCGTCGCCGGCCAGCTCGCGGGCGGCCGGGACGGCACCACCGAGCGGGCGCGGTCCGCCACCGACCGGGCCCGCGACACCCACGACGCCGCCAGCCGGGGCGACGGCCGCCCGACCGCCTCCCGCGCGCCGAACGCGACGACGCCGACGTACGAGCAGGCCATGAACGAGCGGTACCCGCTCGGCGCCGATCTGAAGGGACCCGGGAAGTTCTCCGCCGTCCCCGGCTTCGACAAGGCGCCGGGGACGGGGCGCAAGTACACCTACCGCGTCGACGTGGAGAAGGGGCTCGGCCTCGACGGCGGACTCTTCGCGCGGGCGGTTCAGAAGTCCCTCAACGACGACCGCAGCTGGGCCCACCACGGCGCCCGTACCTTCGAACGCATCTCCTCGGGCAAACCCGACTTCGTGATCACGCTCGCCAGCCCCGGCACCACGGCCGCCTGGTGCGCCAAGTCCGGCCTCGACACGACGGAGGACAACGTCTCCTGCGACTCGGCCTCCACCGAGCGCGTGATGATCAACGCCTATCGCTGGGCGCAGGGCTCGAAGACGTACGGCGACCACATGTACGCCTACCGCGAGATGCTCATCAACCACGAGGTGGGCCACCGTCTCGGCTACGGCCACGTCACCTGCGACAAGGACGGCGCGTTGGCGCCGGTCATGCAGCAGCAGACCAAGTTCCTCGACCACGACGGCATCCACTGCCTGCCCAACCCCTGGCCGTACCCCGGGCGTTGACGAGAAGGGCTGCCGTCGCCCCGGCGAACGCCCGTGCGGGCGTTCGGCCGGGACCGGCCGCCGCCTCCCGAAACGTCACTGCATGATCTGCTAGCGCGGTCGAACGCGGCCCGCAGGGGAAAGTTACGACCGTTCACCCCTTTTGGTGGCGCGATGGACAACCGTCCGTCGCGCCACCGTGATGTCCGCATACGTTCGTCCCGCTGCGAGCCGCCGGGCAACGGCGGCTCCCACATGGGAGATCGGGGGTGCGTCTCGTGCGCATCGGATTGCTTACGGAGGGTGGCTACCCGTATGTGGGCGGTGATGCCGGGCTGTGGTGCGACCGGCTCGTACGCGGGCTCGAGCGGCACGAGTTCGACATCTACGCGCTCAGCCGCAGCGAGCGCCAGGAAGCCGGCGGACTCCTCCCCCTGCCGCCGCAGGCCGGCCGGGTGCGAACGGCACCGCTGTGGAGGGAGCCGGACCACGGGGTCACCTACGGCCGTCGCGCCCGGCGCCGGTTCGCCGAGGCGTACGGGGAACTGGCCGCCGCTCTCTGCACGGCACCGGAGCCGGGGACTCCACATCGCACCCCGGAGCCGTCCGGCCCCGAGGCGGACCGTTTCGGCAACGCCCTCTACGCGCTCGCCGAACTCGCCCGCGACGAAGGCGGACTGGCCGGCGCACTGCGCTCCGACACCGCTGCCCGCGCCCTGGAACGCTCCTGCCGCGCGCCGGGTGCCCTCCGCGCGGCGCGAGCGGCGCGCGTCCCCGACCTGCTCGAGGTGACCGCCCGGCTCGAACGGGCCCTGCGCCCCCTCTCCCTCGACTGGTACGAGGACGACGGGCTCGGAGCGGCCGACCTCTGCCACGCCACGACGGGAGGCGCCGCGGCCCTGGCCGGGCTGCTCGCCCGCCACTTCACCGGAGTGCCGCTGCTGGTCACCGAGTACGGGGTGCACCTGCGTGCGCACTACCTGGGGGCGTCGGAGGGGACACCCGCGGTGCGCGCGCTGCTCGCCTCCTTCCACCGCCGGCTGGCCGGCGAGGCGTACCGGCGTGCCGCCTGCGTCACGCCGGGCAACACCCACGCCCGCCGCTGGCAGGAACGGTGCGGCGCCGACCGGGCCAGGCTGTACACGGTCTATCCCGGCATGGAGGCGTCCCGCTTCACGGACGTGGGCGAGTCGGCCGACTGCGCGGACCCGTACACGCTGGTCTGGGTGGGCCGCATCGAACCCGCCAAGGACCTGGTCTCCCTGCTCCACGCCTTCGCGGACATCCGCAGGAAGGAGCCCCGGGCCCGGCTGAGGGTCATCGGTTCCGCGGCCGGCGCCGACGGCACGGCCTACCTCGGACACTGCCGGGTGCTGGCCGCCCAGCTCTTCCCCGACGAGGCGGAGGGCGTCCACGCCGTCGGCGACAACCCCGTGTCCTTCGAGGAGATCGGCGGCCCGGAGGTGCCCGACCTGGCGGAGGCGTACGCGGCCGGCGCCGTCGTCGTCCTCTCCAGCGTCGTGGAAGGATTTCCGATCAGCCTGGTGGAGGCCATGTTCTGCGGTCGCGCCACGGTGTCCACGGACGTGGGAGCGGTCGTGGAGGTCATCGGCGGTACGGGGCTCGTGGTCCCGCCCCGCAATCCCCGGGCGCTGGCCGAGGCGTGCCTGGCGCTGCTGCGCGACCCCGAGCGCCGTGAGCGCCTCGGCGCGGCCGCCCGCGCGCGAGCCCTCGAACTGTTCACCGTCGAGCAGAACGTCGCGGCGTTCCGCGGTATCTACCTGGAGATCGTCTCGCACTCGCCGGTGCGGCGGGTGCTCGTCGACGGAGCGGGCGAACCGCTGCCCTTCGGAGCGCCGGCGGAGGCCCGCGTGCCCGGCGGCTGGACCGAACCGCGATGCCGGCGCACCCGGCCGCGCTGGGCGGGAACAGCGGGCGCCCCGCCGACGGTGGCACGTGCCACCGTGCCCCTCCAGGAATCCGTCCCGGTGGCGGGGGGTGCGCGATGAGCGAAGCGGGAGAACTGCTCAGGGGCGCGCGAGCCGGGAGCGCGGACGCGCCCCGTCAGCCCCTCGGCGGGGCATGGGGCGAGCCCGGTCGGCGGGACGGTCTGCCGGAGCGGCGCGGGTACGCGCTCGACGAGGCCGGTACGGAGGCACACGGCGGGCGCGGCGCGCTGGACACGTCTGGCACTGCGGGCACTGCGGGCACTGCGGGCACTGCGGACGTGCTGGGCACGGCGGACGCGACGGACGGCGTGCGTGTGGCGCCCGAGGGAGCGCTCGACCTCTCCTGGACCGCCAGGGAAGCCGCGGCACCCTCGCGCGCCACCCGGACGCCGGGGGCGGCGCGTCCCGCGTCCACCGGCGGCGCGAGCACGGCGCGCAGGCCCGTCCGCCGCGGTGCCGTCGACCCCGTCAAGGCCCTCATGCACCGCCACCGCGACCTGTGCGATCGAGCCGTCGATCCACTGGAGATCGCGGCCGGTCTCGAGGCCCACGGCCTGACCGACCGTACCGCCGCGCGCTTCCGGCACCGGGACGTCTTCTCGCTCGCGGAGGAGATGTACGCGCGCGTACCCCGCGACGCCGCCCAGCACCCGCCGAGGCCCGCCGCCGCGGACACCCCGCGCGAGCACGGGGCGTGGGCCGCCGCCCTCGCCCTGCTCCCCGGCGCACTGTGCACGGCCACCGTGATCGGGGCGCGGCTCACCGAAGGCCGCGGCCGGCTTGCCGTCACCGCGCTCGGCGCCGTCGCCGTCGTGCTCGGGCTGCGCATCGCACTCGGCCGTGGCCCGCTGCGCGTGGCGAACCACGCCACGTCCGCCGCCGCACGCACGGCGACGTGCTGGCTGCTCGCCCACGCCCTCCTCGGAGACGGACTGCTGCGCGCCGCTCTGGACGGCGGCCCCGACGGCCCCTGGCCCCTGTCCACCGCGCCCGTCGTGGCCCTCGCCCTGGCCTGCGCCCCGGCCGTCTGGTGCGCCCGTCTCTTCACGGCGGGCGCCCGCCGCAGACTCGCCGCCAGCCGCGGCCTGGAGGAGTTCGCGTCCTCGGCCACGCCCCTGCTCCTCGGCGCGGTAGGACTCTTCCTGTGCGCCCTCGCCTCGCTGCTGGCGCTGTGCGGGGCGCTGCTCGGGGGACCCACCGCCTACGCCGGGGCCGGCGCCCTGGGCGTGCTCCTGCTGCTCGCGCGGCTGCTGGCCGCGCACGGCTTCGGACGCGCCCCGGCCCTGGTCCTCGGCGCCGCGGCCACCGCCGAGGCGATCGCCCTGGCCACGGTCCTCGCCGGCCGGCTTCCCGGCTGCGGGCCACTGGCCACGCCGGTCCGGGCCCTGACCGGCGCTTGGGGCACCGGCGCCGTCCCGGCCGTCGTCTGCGCCCCGGCCGCCCTGGCCCTGCTGGCCCATGCGATCCGCACCCTGACCCGGGCCTCGGCCCACGCCCGTCCGCCCGGATCTCCCTGAGCCCCGGCCCATGGCACCCCCCACCTCCGTCGCCATGAGCCGCAGCCACCGCCGGTGGCCTGATCCCCGGCCCGTTCGTCCCGCGGGGCCGACACCGCGGGCTCCTCCCATCCGATGGCACCACCCCAGAAGGAGAACGCCAGATGATCACCTCCCGAACCGGAGAATCCGCCCCGGGAGCCGCCCGATGAGGGTCCTGCTGATCGGAGCCAACGGATACCTCGGCCGGTTCGTCGCCGACCGCCTGCTCGCCGACCCCGCCGTGCAGCTCACCGCGCTCGGCCGCGGCGACGACGCCGATGTGCGCTTCGACCTCGCATCCGGCAGCCCCGGCGCGCTCACCCGGTTCCTGGACGCCGTGCACCCCGGGGTCGTCATCAACTGCGCCGGAGCCATCCGCGGCGGCGCCCGCGAACTCACCCGGCACAACACCGTGGCCGTCGCCACGGTCTGCGAGGCCCTGCGCCGCAGCGGCTGCGGCGCCCGTCTCGTGCAAATCGGGTGCGGCGCCGAATACGGCCCGAGCCAGCCCGGATCCTCCACGGCCGAGGACGCGGTCCCGCGCCCCGGCGGCCCCTACGGCGTCAGCAAGCTCGCCGCCACCGAACTGGTCCTCGGCTCGGGGCTCGACGCCGTCGTGCTCCGCGTGTTCTCGCCCGCCGGGCCCGGCACCCCCGCCGGGTCCCCGCTCGGCCGCCTCGCCGAAGCCATGCGTCGCGCCATGCAGTCCGGCGACGGCGAGCTCAAGCTCGGCGGCCTCGGCGTCCAGCGGGACTTCGTCGACGTGCGCGACGTCGCCCGTGCCGTCCACGCCGCCTCCCTCTCCGCGGCCCAGGGCGTGATCAACATCGGCTCGGGCCGCGCCGTGCGCCTGCGTGACGCGGCCGCCGTGCTCGCCCGAGTGGCCGGCTACGGCGGTGCCCTGCACGAACTCGACGGTCCTCCCGGTCCGGTGCGGCCGGCCATCGGCCACCCCCGCGGCGAATCCGAGCACGCGGCCCCGGTGGCCTACCCCTACCCGGACGGCTGCGGCAGCTGGCAGCAGGCCGATGTGCGCACCGCACGCGACCGGCTCGGCTGGCGGCCCCGGATCAACCTCGAAGAGTCCCTGGCCGACATCTGGATGGAGGCGGCATGCCGCATCTGACCAGTGCCACGGCCGGCACCCCGAGCACCGGACTGAGCCTGGGGCTGGGCGCCCCCGGCTATGCGCACCCCCTCGTCGCCCCCCTGGAGTGGGGCGAACTCACCCGCCCGGGCACCCCCGTGCACTGGACCGTCCTCAAGGTGGGCGACGGCCCCGGCACACGCCCCGACCCGCACTGCACGGAGGCCGCGGGGCGGCTGCACACGGCGGGTGTCTGTGTTCTCGGTCACCTCGACGCCGCCTACGGCGCCCGCACGCTCGGCGAGCTGATGTCCGAGGCGCACCGGTATCTCGACTGGTACCAGGTGGACGGCTTCCTCCTGGACCGCTGTCCCACGGCGCGTTCGGCGCTCCCCGAGGTCCGCCGCACGGTCGCCGCGTTCCGCGCGATCCTCCACCGCGGACACGTCGTCCTCGGGCACGGCACCCACCCGTATCCCGGATACGCCGAGACCGCCGACCAGTTGGTCACCTTCTCCGGCCCCTGGAACGACTACCGCTGGTCGCAGGTGGCCGAGTGGACCGCCGAGCATCCGCCCGAGCGGTTCTGCCACTTCGTGTACGGCGTGCCGCGCGGCCACCTCGACGAGGCACTGCGCATCGCCCGGTGGCAGGGCGCCGCCACGATCTGGTTCACCGACCGCACGGGCCACGGCGGCCGAGGGGATCCCTGGGAGACCCTGCCCGGTTACTGGGACGAGATCGTCTCGCGTGTCGGAACGGGTGTCTCGGAATGAAGAAGGGCGTGGCACTGTTGCAAGGAGAACCACTGTAGTGATCGACCGACCAACGGAGTCCCCGTGTCGCTGCCACCCCTGGTCGAGCCAGCTCCTGAGCTCACCGTAGACGAGGTCCGCAGGTACTCCCGCCACCTGATCATCCCGGATGTCGGGATGGACGGGCAGAAGCGGCTGAAGAACGCCAAGGTGCTCTGTGTGGGCGCCGGCGGTCTGGGCTCGCCGGCGCTGATGTACCTGGCCGCTGCGGGCGTCGGCACGCTCGGCATCGTGGAGTTCGACGAGGTCGACGAGTCGAACCTGCAGCGTCAGATCATCCACAGCCAGTCCGACATCGGCCGCTCCAAGGCCGAGTCCGCGCGGGACACGGTCAAGGGCATCAACCCGTACGTGGACGTGATCCTTCACGAGGAGCGGCTCGAGGCCGACAACGTGATGGACATCTTCAGCCAGTACGACCTGATCGTCGACGGCACGGACAACTTCGCGACCCGCTACCTGGTCAACGACGCGTGCGTGCTGCTGAACAAGCCGTACGTGTGGGGTTCGATCTACCGCTTCGACGGCCAGGCCTCGGTCTTCTGGTCGGAGCACGGCCCCTGCTACCGCTGCCTGTACCCGGAGCCCCCGCCCCCCGGCATGGTTCCGTCCTGCGCCGAGGGCGGCGTGCTGGGCGTGCTGTGCGCCTCCATCGGCTCGATCCAGGTCAACGAGGCCATCAAGCTGCTCGCCGGCATCGGCGAGCCGCTGGTCGGCCGGCTGATGATCTACGACGCCCTGGAGATGCAGTACCGCCAGGTCAAGGTCCGCAAGGACCCGAACTGCGCCGTCTGCGGCGAGAACCCCACCGTCACGGAGCTCATCGACTACGAGGCCTTCTGCGGCGTCGTCTCCGAGGAGGCCCAGGCGGCGGCCGCCGGCTCGACGATCACTCCCAAGCAGCTCAAGGAGTGGATCGACGACGGCGAGAACATCGACATCATCGATGTCCGTGAGCCGAACGAGTACGAGATCGTCTCCATCCCGGGTGCCCGGCTGATCCCGAAGAACGAGTTCCTCATGGGCAGCGCCCTGGAGAACCTGCCGCAGGACAAGAAGATCGTCTTGCATTGCAAGACGGGTGTCCGCAGTGCGGAAGTCCTCGCCGTTCTGAAGTCGGCCGGCTTCGCGGACGCGGTCCATGTGGGTGGCGGCGTGATCGGCTGGGTCAACCAGATCGAGCCGGACAAGCCGGTGTACTGAGCCGAGGCTCACCTCTCCGCTGCGACGGCGGGGGCTTCGGGCGCCATGGGTGCCCGAAGCCCCCGCCGTCGTCATGAGCACACCTTGCCGTCCTTCGGAACGGTCCCCTTCAGCAGGTACGTGTCCACCGTCGAGTCCACACAGTCGCTGCCGTTGCCGTAGGCCCCGTGCCCCTCGCCCTTCCAGGTGAGTTCCACGCCGACTCCCTTGCCCAGCCCGTCGGCCATCTTGCGGGCGCCCTCGTACGGCGTGGCCGGGTCCCCGGTGTTCCCCACCACCAGCACGGGCGCGGCTCCCGGCGCGCTGACCTCCGGGTGGTCGAACTGACCGGCCACCGGCCAGTCGTGGCACCAGCCCGCCGCGTCCCAGCCCAGGAAGACGCCGAACACGGGTGAGATGGTCTCGAACTCCGGCAGCAGCTTCTTCGTCTCCTCGGGCGTGGGCCGCTGCCTGTCGTCCAGGCACGATATGACCCGCTGCGCGTGCGTCGTCGTGCCGTAGTGCCCCGAGGTGTCCCGTTCGTTGTAGCCGTCGGCCAGCCTCAGCAGCAGGGAACCGTCGCCGGCCTCGGCCGCCTCCAGCGCGCTGGTGAGCGTGGGCCACCCCTCCTTGCTGTAGAGCGGCAGCACGATGCCGGTCAGGGCCAGGGTCTGGGTGAGCTTGCGCCCGGACGACGTCGGCAGCGGCTTCGCGTCGATCCGCTTCAGCAGGTCCACGATCTTCCGGGAACCCTGCTTCGGGTCCTGTCCCGTCGACTTGAGGTAGTCCTCCAGCGCGCGCTGGAAGCCGCGGGCCTGGTTCTTCGCGTGGCCCACGCTGTCCGCGGTCGGGTCCACGACGGCGTCCAGCACCAGGCGGCCCACGTTCTTCGGGAACAGATGGGCGTACACACCGCCCAGTTCGGTGCCGTACGAGATGCCGAAGTAGTGCATGGTGCGGTCGCCGAGGACCTGGCGCATCACGTCCATGTCGCGCGCGGTGTCGGTCGTGGAGGCGTGCGCGATCAGCGGGCCGGCGGCCTTCGCGCAGCCCCGGCCGAAGGCGGCGGCGTCGTCGAAGTACGCCTTCTCCTCGGTGGCGTCGTCCGGGGTCGCGTCGATGGCCTCCGCGGCCTGGATCGCCTTGTTGCCGCGGCAGCGGACCCCCTCGCTGGCGCCGACGCCGCGCGGGTCCCAGCTCACGAGGTCGTACCGCTCGTGGAGCTTGGCCACCGTGCTTTCGTACGACGGCATCATCGAGACTCCCGAGCCGCCCGGGCCGCCGAAGTTGAACAGGAGGGAGCCGATCCGCCTGTCCCCGGTCGCCTTCGACCGGATCAGCGCCAGGCCGATCGTCCGGCCGTCGGGCTTCGACCAGTCCAGCGGCACCTTCAGCGTCGCGCACCGCCAGTCGCCGCCCGGCCGCGAGGTGCCCTTGCAGCGGCTCCAGTCGAGGCTCTGCGAGGTGAGCGAGGAGGGAAGCGCCGAGGAGGAGGCGGTCGCCGGCCCCGCCGACGCGTCCGAGTCGTCCTTCCCTTCGCTCCCGCCCGCGCCGGACGAACCGCTGCTGCAGCCGGCCATCAGCACCGCGGCGGCGATCGCGGCCGTCCACCGTACGAAACGTGACATGCAAACCCCCCTCACGAGCTCTCCGCACGGAGCCGCGGGGAGCATTCAGGCCATGGTAGGCGGATCGGGCCGAGCCCATGACCGCCTGTGGATAGCCGTCTGACCTGCACTTTTCCCGAGGCGATCGGAGACGGGGCCAGGAGACTAGGAGCAGACGGTACCGGCAGCAGGAACCTTGCCGTCGAGCAGATAGCTGTTCACGGCGCTTTGCACGCACGTGTTCTTGCTGTCGTAGGCGCCGTGTCCCTGACCCCGGTAGGTCAGCTCCACACCGACGCCCTTGCCCAGTGCGTCGACCATCCTCCTCGCCCCCTGGTACGGGGTGGCCGGGTCGCCGGTGTTGCCGATCACGAGGATCGGCGCGGCACCGGGAGCGCTCACGTCCGGATGGTCGGCGGCTCCCGCCACCGGCCAGTGGACGCATGTGAGCATGCCCCAGGCCAGGAAGTCGCCGAACAGCGGGGATGCGGCGCGGAACTGCGGCAGTCTCGCCCTCACATCGGCGGCGGTGTACCGGGGCTTTTCGTCGCCGCAGTTGACGGAGACGTTGGCGGCGGCGAGGTTGCTGTACCGGCCGTCGGCGTCGCGCCCGTTGAGCGCGTCGGACAGCAGCATCAGCACCTTGCCGTCGCCGGCGTAAGCCTGCTGCAGCCCCTGGGTGAGGTACGGCCACAGGCTCTTCGAGTACAGGGCCTGCGCGATCCCGTTGGTCGCCGCGGTCTGCGTCAGCCGGCGCGGGGGGATGCCGGAGATGGGTGCGCGGTCGAGGTCCTCGAGAAGAGCGGAGATCCGCTTCCGGACGTCCTGCGGTGTGCTGCCGACCGGGCATGCCGTGCTCTTCGACGTGCAGTCCCGGGCGTAGTTGTCGAATGCGAGCTGGAACCCTCTGGCCTGTCCGAGCGACACCTGCTCAGGGGTCTGGGTCGGATCGACGACCGCGTCGAACACGGCCCGCCCCACGCGCCGGGGGAACAGGTGGGCGTAGACGCCCCCGAGCTCGGTTCCGTAGGAGATGCCGAAGTAGTGCATCGTGTCGTCGCCGAGGACCTGGCGCATCAGGTCCATGTCGCGGGCCGCGTCGGTGGTGCGCACGTACGGGAGGATCGTGCCGGAGTGTGCCCTGCAGGCGTTGTTGAACTGCCGGGTGTTGTTCAGGAACGTCCGCTGCTCGGCCGCGTCGTCGGGCGTCGCGTCCTGCTGGAAGTAGGCGTCGAGCTGCCGGTCGTCCTCGCACTTGACGCCCGCGCTGCGGCCGACCCCGCGGGGGTCGAAGCTCACCAGGTCGTAACGGGTGCGCAGGGTCTCGTAGTCCGGCGCGAAGGCGGGCAGCGTGCTGACGCCGGAGCCGCCGGGACCGCCGAAGTTGAAGATGAGGGAGCCGATCCGCTTGCCCGGGTCGCCGCTGGCCTTCGCCCGGATGAGGGCGATGTCGATGGTGCCGCCGGCGGGATCGTCCCAGTTGCGGGGTGCCTTCATGGTGGCGCACTGCCACCGGTCGCCGTTCGGCAGCGGGGAGGGGGCGTTGCCGCCGCCCTCGGACGGGGAGGGGGCCGGGCAGTCCCGCCAGTTCAGCTTCTGGCTCGACAGCTCTCCCTTGATGACGACGAAGCGGCCGGCGCATCCCGTCACCGTCGCCAGGGCGACGAGGACGGCGGCGCCGGCCAGGGCCTTGGCGCGGATCCGAGGAGGGTTGGGCATGCTCCCATCGTGGGGCCGCGTGCGGCGGGGCGCGCGGGGCGCGGGCCGTGCGGGTGACGGCCGGCCGCGGACGGGGCGCGCCTCCTTGTGGACGTCATGGGAAGGGCCCGTCTTCAGGGCCCGTCATCGGAACGTGTCTTCAGAGCCCGTCTTCAGAGCGCTTCCTTGCGTGTCAGATGGTTGAAGAACAGCCAGCCCGGCAGCACCGGCAACCACAGCGTCAGGAGCCGGTACAGCAGGACCGCAGGTGCGGCGACCTCCTTGGGGAGGCCCACCGCGATCAGGCCGACCGTCAGGGTCGCCTCCACCGCACCCACGCCGCCCGGAGTGGGGGCGGCCGAACCGAGCGCGTTGCCCGCGAGGAAGACGACCGCGACGCTGGCCAGGCTCAGCGTGGTCGTCTCCTCGTGCCCGAACGCCCGGATCGAGGCGTCCAGGCACATCACGAAGGACGCGGTCAGCAGCAGCATCCCGCCGATGCCGGTGATCAGCTTCTGCGGCCGTTGCAGCACATCGAGCATGCGCGGCACGACACCCGCGAACAGCGACCTCACGCGGGTGACGACGAACTTCCGCAGGAACGGCACCGAGGTGACCACCAGGACGAGCACCGCGACGGTCAGCATTCCGGCGATGACGGTACGGGAGGGCGACAGGGACGGCGTCTTCTCGGTGCCCGTGAGATAGCCGAAGGACAGCAGCATCAGGATGTGGCAGCCGAGCCCGAACAGCTGGGACGCGCCGACGCTCGCCACCGCCAGGCCCGGCCGCACCCCCGCGCGCTGCAGGAAGCGCGTGTTGAGCGCGACGCCACCGACCGCGGCGGGCGCCACGATCTTCACGAACGACCCGGCGACCTGTGCCGCCACCGTCCGCAGGAACGGCACCCGCTCGGGCACGAAGCCCAGCAGCGCCATGGCCGCCGCGAAGTAGCTCAGGGCCGAGAACAGCACGGCCGCCGCCACCCAGCCCCACTCGGCGTTGGCGAACAGCGTGCCGAACTCGATGTGGGTGAGCTGTGTCAGCAGGAAGTAGGCGCCGATGGCACCGGCGATGAAACTGATCAGCGTGCGCGGCCGCACGCGCTCCAGGCGGGCCGGTTCGACCGGCGCCTGGGGCCGGATCCGCAGCACCTCGTGGCGGATCTGGGTGAGCAGGTCCTCCTCGCGCGCTTCCTCCAGAGCCTCGTCGATCGCCCGCTTCTCGGCCCGCTGCGCGGCGCGTACGGACCTCTTGCCGGGCTTGTCGAGCACGACCCCGGTGGCCGCCCGGGCCTCCTCGGGGCGGGCCGGCCTGGCCTGCCGGGACGCCTCCAGGACCGCTTCCCGCTCGCGCTGCGCGCGCTCCCTGGCCAGTCTGCGCAGGGTCGCACGCGTGGAGCGGGTCAGCGCGATCGGCTGCAGCATGGGCAGGCAGTCCGCGACGGAGTCCGGGCCGAGCACCGCGACCGCCGACGCCACCGCCCGCTCGGCACCGACCCGCAGGCCGAGCGTGGCCAGCAGTTGCGCGATGTCCATGCGCAGCACCAGGTCGCCCGCCGCGATCTCGCCGCTGCGCAGGTCGGTCAGGATGACGGTGCCGGAGGGGTCCACCACGATCGCGTCACCGGCGAGCCTGCGGTGCGCGATGCGCCGGGACTGCAGCGCCCGCACCTGGCGCCAGGTGTCGTGCAGCAGCTCGTCGGTGATCTCGTCGTCGGCCAGCTGGTCGAGGGTGCGGCCGCCGGTGTGCTCGTAGACGAGGATCACGGCGTCGGGGCCGAGCTCGGAGGTCGCGATGAGCTTGGGGGCGTTGGCGCCGGCCGCGATGGCCGCGTACGCGAGGAGCGCCTCCTGTTCCAGGGCCTGGCGCAGCGACTGCAGGCTGCGCCGGGTGGTGATCCCGCGCATGGTCAGCCGGCGCCACACCCGGTAGAAGTAGCCCTGGGCCTGCTGCTCCCGGTCGACGACGGTGACATCGAGGGGCGGCCCGTCCTCCAGGGTGACGAAGTAGCGGCGGCCGCGGTCCCCGTTCTCGGCGTCGGCCGTCTCCTCGCGCGCCGCGCTCACGGGGCGGAAGCCGACGGTGCGCAGGCCGGCCATCAGGGTCCGGCCGGTGGGCCGCACGTTCGGGGAGCCGACCGCGTACAGCGTCCCGGCCGCGACGCTCCAGCCGATCAGCACCGTCAGGATGATCGAGAACGGTGTGGTGTAGCCGGTGACCAGCATCGAGAAGGCGTCGAGCAGCAGCACCACCCACAGCACGGCCCGCCAGCGCGGTCTGCGGGACATGCCCACGGCCGTCATGTAGGCGATGACGGGGGCGAGATATCCGTGCACCGGATCGGTCAGGGCGTGGATGTCGCCGGGGGAGGGCTGGGTGAGCGCCTCCTGGATGGACTTCGGGGCGGCCCTGGCGACCCACAGGTCCGTGGCGAGCGTCACTCCGTGGGCGAGGACCGCCGCGAGGACGCCGTCGGCGATGCGCAGCCCGTCCCGCTTGATCAGCCGCTCGATCGCGAAGGCGACCGGCACCAGCAGGATCGCGATGCTCGACGCCAGACCCGCGATCTTGATCAGTAGATCGGGTGCCTGGCCCGTGCCCTTGTTGATGTCCTGTTCGAGTCCCGAGGTGGTGCCGTGTGCGAACGCGGCGATGGCGAGCAGCACGGCGATCGCGAGGACGCCGACCAGCAGACGCATGAGATCCGACGGACGGTGCACACGCGCGGGGAGCAGCGGTTCGTCGCCCTCCACGGCGTCGTTGTGGGCGTCGGCGAGGTCCTCGCCCGCCTCGGCCCGCCGCCGGGGCTCCTGCGTCCGCGACTCCTCGTTCTCGTCCCCCTCCGCTTTCCCGTGGCTCTCGTCGGAAGCCTTGGGGTCCGCGGCGGCGGTGTCCGGGCGCGACGAGACCTCAGAGGTGCCCTCCGCTCCCTCGGGGTGCACACCCTGCTGATTCATGGTCTCTTCTTGATCTCGTATCACCGGTCACCGCCCGCACGATCGTGGCATGCCCACCCGACACACGGGGGCATGCGGTGCAAATGCGGGGGCGCACAGTCTGCCCGAAGCGCCACGCCGAGGCGAGGGATGCGCCTGGTCTCCGTCCCGTCACATTGTCGGTGGGGTGGGGCAGGATGGGGCGGATGAGTGAGGAGAGCCGTCCGGCGGACGCCCTGCCGGAGTATGCGGAACGGGTCCTGGACGTGGCCGAACGCATTCCGCCGGGGCACGTCATGACATACGGGGACGTGGCCGAGTGGCTGGAGGAGGGCGGGCCGCGCCAGGTGGGCCGCGTGATGGCCCTCTACGGGGGAGCGGTGCCCTGGTGGCGCGTCATCCGCGCGGACGGTGTGCTGCTTCCGGGGCACGAGCTGGAGGCGCTCGGCCACTACCGCGAGGAAGGAACCCCCCTGCGCACGGCCGGACACGCGTCCGAGGGCCATCTGCCCCGCGTCGACATGCGACGGGCGCGGTGGGACGGCGACGAACGCGCTGACGGTCATATCTGACAGCTTCGTCCATCCGGCGGGCCGATGGGGAACCTGTGGCCCGTACGGGGGCAGCGGGGCACCTCTGCGACATGCCGTACCTTCGTGCGGCGGGGGACAGGAGTGACCCCCGGGGCCGAGGGGAACAAGGGGAAGCCCTGCTTCCGTGGCCCGGACGGGCGTAGCGTCGACGGCGCTGGCCCCTCTCATCCCGCGGCCACCGCCCACCACGCGCGGCCGTTCTCCCACCCGTCGCCCGACCAACGCCCCGCACCG
Source organism: Streptomyces sp. NPDC007264 (assembly GCF_042869095.1). NCBI lineage: Bacteria > Bacillati > Actinomycetota > Actinomycetes > Kitasatosporales > Streptomycetaceae > Streptomyces > Streptomyces sp. NPDC007264. The sequence goes on along the minus strand of NZ_JBIAFD010000003.1, from coordinate 254,719 downwards.
CCGGCGCCCCCCGCCGGCAGTGACAAGCCCGAGTACGACCACCAGGACCGGCGAACCACGTGAGCTCCTCTTCCTCCACCAGGCGCCTGCCGCACCCCCGAGTGCGACAGGGGAGCCGTGGCGCTTACCGACTGGTGCGTACCCCGCCGGCCCGGTCGGATCCCCCTCGACTGGACGCAGCACAGCGCAGGGTGGTTGACCACGGGGCGGGGCCACTGCTGGTGCTCGCAGGCCCGGGCACCGGCAAGACCACCACGCTCGTCGAGTCCGTGGCCGCCCGGGTCGGCCGCGGCGTCGATCCGGAACGCATCCTCGTCCTGACGTTCAGCCGCAGGGCCGCCGTCGACCTGCGCGACCGGATGGCGCTGCGCGCCGGCCCGGCACACGCCCCGCAGGCCACCACGTTCCACTCGTTCTGCTACGCCCTGGTCCGCGCCCACCAGGACAGCGGCCTCTTCGTCGAGCCCCTCCGCCTGCTGTCCGGGCCCGAGCAGGACGTCGCCGTGCGCGAGCTGCTGGCCGGACAGCCCGACCTGGAGCGGCTGGGCCTCGCGCATGTGCGCTGGCCCGACGAGCTGCGGGCCTGCCTGACCACGCGCGGCTTCGCCGACGAGGTCCGCGCCGTGCTGGCGCGCAGCCGCGAACTCGGACTCGGCCCGGACGCCCTGCGCCGCTTCGCCGAGCGCATCGGCCGCCCCGACTGGGAGGCCGCCTCCGCCTTCCTCGCCGAATACCTGGACGTCCTCGACCTCCAGGGAGTGATCGACTACGCGGAGCTGGTCCACCGCGCGGTGCTGCTGGCCCGCCGTCCCCAGGTCGCCGAGCGGCTGGCCGCCCAGTACGACGCGGTCTTCGTGGACGAGTTCCAGGACACCGATCCGGCGCAGACCCGTCTTCTGCAGGCCCTCGCGGGCGGCGGCCGGACCCTGGTGGCCTTCGGCGACCCCGACCAGTCGATCTACGCCTTCCGGGGCGCCGATGTGGGCGGCATCCTCGACTTCCCGCACACCTTCCGGCGCGCGGACGGCACCGCGGCTCCCGTGGAGGTCCTCAGGACGTCCCGCCGCTCCGGCGCCGCCCTCCTGGCCGCCACCCGGCTGCTGACCCGGCGCATGCCGCTGACCCGCCTTCCCGCGGAGAAGGTGCGCGCCCACCGGGAACTCGCCGCGGTACGGGAGGGGGGCCGCGTCGAGGCGTACACGTATCCCACGCCCGGCACGGAAATGGACAACGTCGCCGACATCCTGCGCAGAGCACATCTGGAGGACGGGGTCCCGTGGGGCGAGATGGCCGTCCTGGTCCGTGCCGGGGCCCGCACCATCCCGACGGTGCGCCGGGCCCTGACGGCCGCCGGGGTCCCGCTGGACATCGACGGCGACGATCTGCCACTGCGCCATGAACCGGCCGTGACCCCGCTGCTCACGGCGTTGCGAGCGGTGGCGCGGGCGGTGGTGTCGGGCGGGGGCGACGAGGCACGCGCGCGTGCGGGCGATCCGGCCGGTGGAGGGGCGCCCGCGCAGACCACCGGTGGGGGTGCCGGTGGAGGGGTGCCTGTGGACGCGACCGGTGGGGGTGCCGGTGGAGGGGTGCCTGTGGACGCGACCGGTGGGGGTGCCGGTGGAGGGGTGCCTGTGGACGCGACCGGCGGGGACGCCGGCGCAGGGGTGCCTGCGGGAACCCCTGGCTCCGACGACGGCGTACCGGCGCCCGCCGGGTCCCCCGCCCCGGACGCCGGTGCGCGCGGCGGCCGGCCCGCGGACACCGCTCCCGACGACGGACCGCCACAGGGGTGCTGGCTGGACACGGAGACCGCGCTCACCCTCCTCACCTCCCCCCTCGCCGGGATGGACGCCGCCGACCTGCGCCGCCTGGGCCGCGCGCTGCGCGAGGAGGAGCGGGCGGCCGGCAACCCCGCGCCCCCGCCGTCCGACGAACTGCTCGCACGGGCGCTGGCCGAGCCGGAGCGCCTGGTGGCGCACGATCCGGCGTACGCGCGCGGAGCCCAGCGCCTCGGCGCGCTGCTCGGGGCGGCACGGGAACGGCTCGCGGGCGGCGGCACGGCGGAGGAGGCCCTCTGGGAGCTGTGGGACGGCACGCCCTGGCCCAGGCGGCTGGAGAGCGCCTCCCGGCGCGGCGGCGCCGCCGGGCGCAACGCCGACCGCGACCTCGACGCCGTGTGCGCCCTGTTCGCGACCGCCGCGCGCGCGGAGGAGCGCACCGGAGGGCGGGGCACCCTCAACTTCCTGGAGGAGATCGAGGCCCAGGACATCGCCGCCGACACGCTCACCCGCCGGGCCGTGCGCCCCGACGCCGTACGCCTGATGACCGCGCACCGCGCCAAGGGCCTCCAGTGGTCCCTGGTGGTCGTCGCGGGAGTCCAGGAGGGCCTGTGGCCCGACCTGCGCCGCCGCGGCTCCCTGCTGGAGGCCGACCGCATCGGCCGCGACGGACTCGCCCAGCCCCTCACCCCCGGCGCCCTGCTGGCCGAGGAACGACGCCTGTTCTACGTGGCCTGCACCCGCGCCCGTGAACGCCTCGTCGTCACCGCCGTCAAGGCCCCCGCCGACGACGGCGACCAGCCCTCCCGCTTCCTGGCCGAGCTCGGCGTGGAACCCAGGGACGTCACCGGCCGCCCACGCCGCCCGCTGTCCGTCGCCGCGCTCGTGGCCGAACTGCGCGCCACCACCGTCGACCCGCACGCGTCCGACGTCCTCAGGCAGGCAGCCGCACACCGGCTGGCCCGGCTCGCCGCGCTCACCGACGAGGACGGCAGGCCCCTGGTGCCGGCCGCGCACCCCTACCGCTGGTGGGGCATGTGGGACCCGACGGAGAGCAAGGTGCCGCTGCGCGACCGGGACCAGCCCGTCGTGCTCTCCGGAAGCGCCCTCGACCAGCTCGCGAACACCTGTGCCCTGCAGTGGTTCCTGGGCCGCGAGGTGAAGGCCGACACGCCCGCGACCGCCGCCCAGGGCTTCGGCAACGTGGTGCACGTCCTCGCCGACGAGGTGGCCTCCGGGCGCACCCCCGCCGACCTGGCCGTCCTCATGGAGCGCCTCGACTCGGTGTGGAACGCGCTCGCCTTCGACGCGCCGTGGAAGTCCGAACAGGAGAAGGACAACGCGCGGGCGGCCCTCGAACGCTTCCTGAGGTGGCACGTCGACTCCAACGGCGCCCGACCCGGGCGGACCCCGGTGGCGAGCGAGCACGACTTCGACGTCACCCTCCGAGCGGGCGACTACCACGTACGCATCCGCGGCTCCATGGACCGCGTCGAGGCCGACGCCGAGGGCCGCGCCTACGTGGTCGATTTCAAGACCGGCAAACAGGCACCCAGCGCCGCCGAGGTCGCCCGCCATCCGCAGCTCGCCGTCTACCAGCTCGCCGTGCGCGAAGGCGCCGTCGATGACGCGTTCGACGACCGCCGCCCGGAACCCGGCGGCGCCGAACTGGTCCAGCTGCGCCAGGGCGCCGCCAAGAAGGACGGCGGCGACACCCTGCCCAAGGTGCAGACACAGGAGCCCCTGGAGGGGGAGTGGGCCGGCCGGCTCCTGGCCACCGCCGCGGGAAAGGTCCTCGACGAGCGCTTCTCCCCGACCGCGGGGCAGCACTGCACCCACTGCGCGTTCCGGGCCTCCTGCAGCGCACGCCCGGAAGGCCGTCACGTCGTGGAGTGAGAACGCCCCTGTGACGGACGGCACCATGCCCTCCGACCAGGGCCTTCGCCGGCCGGCCAGGGCGGTGGGGCACGCGATGTCAGTGGTCGCGGCTAGCCTTCTCCGACGTGCCCGCCCGTATCACCCACCCCGAGCAGCTCAAGGAGCTCCTCGGCATCCCGTTCACCGCCGAGCAGACGGCCTGCATCACCGCGCCGCCCGCCCCGCAGGTGATCGTGGCCGGAGCCGGATCGGGCAAGACCACGGTGATGGCGGCCCGTGTGGTCTGGCTGGTCGGCACCGGCCAGGTCGCCCCGGAACAGGTCCTCGGCCTGACGTTCACCAACAAGGCGGCCGGCGAACTCGCCGAACGCGTGCGCAAGGCGCTCGTCCGGGCCGGCGTCACCGACCCGGACACGATCGACCCCGACCACCCGCCCGGCGAGCCCGTGATCTCCACCTACCACGCCTTCGCGGGCCGCCTGCTGACCGACCACGGACTGCGCATCGGGCTCGAACCGTCCTCGCGCCTGCTCGCCGACGCCACCCGCTACCAGCTCGCCGCACGCGTACTGCGCGAGGCCCCCGGCCCCTACCCGGCGCTGACCCGGTCCTTCCCGGACCTCGTCAGCGACCTGCTCGCCCTCGACTCCGAACTGGCCGAACACCTGGTGCGACCGGAGGACGTGCGCGCCCACGACGCCGGACTTCTGCGCACCCTGGAGGGCGTCAGGCTCACCAACGCCGACCTGCGCAAGGTCCCCGAGACGGCCGCCGCCCGCCGTGAACTGGCCCACTTGGTGGACCGCTACCGCACGGCCAAACGCGAACGCGACCTCCTCGACTTCGGCGACCAGATCGCCCTCTCCGCGGCCCTCGCCGCCCTGCCCGACGTGGGCCGCGCCCTGCGTGACGAGTTCCGCGTGGTCCTGCTCGACGAGTACCAGGACACATCGGTGGCCCAACGCGTCCTGCTCGCCGGACTGTTCGGCGGCGGCACCGGCCACCCCGTGACCGCCGTGGGCGACCCGTGCCAGGCCATCTACGGCTGGCGCGGCGCGTCCGTCGCCAACCTCGACGACTTCCCCGAACACTTCCCGCACGCCGACGGCCGCCCCGCCACCCGCCAGGCCCTCGGCGAGAACCGCCGCAGCGGCGGCCGGCTCCTCGACCTCGCCAACGGCCTCGCCGAGCCGCTGCGCGCGATGCACGCGGGCGTCCAGGCCCTGCGCCCCGCCCCCGGCGCCGAGCGCGACGGGCAGGTCCGCTGCGCCCTGCTGCGCACCCACGCCGAGGAGATCGACTGGATCGCCGACTCCATCGCCCACCTCGTCCGCACCGGCACGCCGCCCGGCGAGATCGCCGTCCTGTGCCGCACGGCGACCGACTTCCCCCGGATCCAGGGCGCCCTCGTCGCCCGCGACGTCCCGGTGGAGGTCGTGGGCCTGTCCGGACTGCTGCACCTGCCCGAGGTGGCCGACCTCGTCGCCGTCTGCGAGGTGCTCCAGGACCCCGGCGCCAACGCCTCCCTGGTCCGCCTCCTCACCGGCCCGCGCTGGCGCATCGGCCCCCGAGACCTCGCCCTCCTGGGCCGGCGCGCCCGGCTGCTCGTCTCGCACGCGCGCGTGGCCGCCGCCGACGACCCCGACCGCCGGCTCGCCGCGGCCGTCGAAGGCATCGACCCGTCCGAGGTGATATCGCTGGCGGACGCCCTCGACACCTTCCTCGAACTGCCGATGGAGGCCGACCGGGAGGACGACGGGCTGCCCTTCTCGCCCGACGCGCGCGTACGGTTCGCGCGGCTGGCCGCCGAGCTGCGCGACCTGCGCCGCTCGCTCGCGGACCCGCTGATGGACGTGCTGCACCGGGTGCTGGCCGTCACCGGCCTGGAGGTCGAGCTGTCCGCGTCCCCGCACGCGCTGGCCGCCCGCCGCCGCGAGACCCTGTCGAACTTCCTGGACACCGCCGCGGGCTTCGCCGCCAACGACCCGGACGCCACCCTCCTGGCGTTCCTCGGCTTCCTGCGCACCGCCGCCCAGTACGAGAAGGGCCTCGACAACGCCCTGCCCGGCGGCGAGAACACCGTCAAGGTGCTCACCGCGCACAAGTCCAAGGGCCTGGAGTGGGACGTCGTCGCCGTCCCCGGGCTGGTCACCGGAACCTTTCCCAGCACCCAGGGCCGCGAGAAGTGGACCGCGCAGGGCAAGGTGCTGCCGCACGCCCTGCGGGGCGACGCCGCCACCCTGCCCGACGTCGAGACGTGGGACGCGCGGGGGCTCAAGGCGTTCCACGACGACATGAAGGACCACCAGCACACCGAGGAACTGCGCCTCGGCTACGTGACCTTCACCCGCCCCCGCTCCCTGCTGCTCGGATCCGGCCACTGGTGGGGCCCCGCCCAGAAGCGCCCCCGCGGGCCCTCGGACTTCCTCCGGGCGCTCCACGAGCACTGCGCCGCCGGGTACGGCGAGATCGAGGTCTGGGCCGACGAGCCCGCGGAGGACGAGGAGAACCCGGCGCTGCGGGAGGCCGCCGCCGACCACGCCTGGCCGCTCCCGCTGGACCCGGCGTCCCTCGCCCGCCGGCGGGCCGCCGCCGAGACCGTCCTGGCGCACCTCGACCGGGTCGCCTCCGACGACGGCGCCCACGGCACGGCCCCCCATGAACCCTCGGCGTACGACGACCCGGAATGGCCGCCCCCGCCGGACGAGGAAGACCTCCACCAGGAAGGTCTCCACCAGGAAGGTCTCCACCAGGAAGACCTCCAGCACGAAGACCTCCAGTACGAAGACCTCCATCGGCAGGAGACGCCTTTCGACGTCGAGGACACCGACGACGTCGAACACCTCGTCGGGCATCCCCACGAGTTCGAGGCCCCGTACGACACCGAAGTAGCCGCTGCCGGGCACCCCGAGGGCACCGCGACCGTCCCGCACGCCCGCCGGCCGCCACCCGGGAACACCCCCGCGCTCACCCCCGAGGAGGCCCGCACTCTCGCCTCCTGGGACCGCGACCTGGACGCCCTCACGGGAGAACTGCTGCGGGCCCGCGCAAGCGTCACCGACGTCCCCCTGCCGTCGTCGCTGACCGCCTCCCAGGTGCTGCGCCTGGCCGAGGACCCCGACGGGCTCGCACGGGAACTCGCGCGCCCCATGCCGCGCCCCCCGCAACCCGCGGCCCGCCGCGGCACCCGCTTCCACGCCTGGGTCGAGGCCCGCTTCGAGGAGCTGCGGCTGCCCATGCTGGAGCCGGACGAACTGCCCGGCAGCGACGCCGAGATCGCCGACGAACGCGACCTGGAGGCGCTCAAGGAGGCGTTCGAGCGCTCCCCCTACGCGCACCGCACCCCCTATCGCGTCGAGGCACCCTTCCAGCTCGCCGTCGCCGGGCGGATCGTGCGCGGACGCATCGACGCCGTCTACCGCGAGGACGACGGCGACGGGACCGCGTACGAGATCGTCGACTGGAAGACCGGCCGCGCCGCCACCGGCGACCCGCTCCAGCTCGCCCTGTACCGGCTCGCCTGGGCCGAACAGCAGGGCCTGCCGCTGGAGGCCGTCAAGGCCGCGTTCCTGTACGTCCGAAGCGGTGAGGTGGTACGCCCCGAGGGCCTCCCTGACCGGGCGGCACTGGAGCGGTTGCTGCGGCCGGAGCGCTCCGGCGAGGCACCGGCGGACCGGGACGCCGGCGCGGGCCGATAGGCTCGTGACCATGAGCGAGACCCCGGACAGCGCCGTCCGCGCGTACATCGACCGCCACCGCGCCGCCTTCCTCGACGACCTCGTGGAGTGGCTGCGGATCCCGTCGGTGTCCGCACAGCCCGAGCACGCGGCGGACGTACGGAGCAGTGCCGAGTGGCTCGCCGCCAAGCTCCGGGAGACCGGCTTCCCCACCACCGAGGTGTGGCCGACCGACGGCGCCCCCGCCGTCTTCGCCGAATGGCCGTCCGACGACCCGCAGGCACCCACCGTCCTGGTCTACGGCCACCACGACGTCCAGCCCGCCGCCCGCGAGGACGGCTGGGACAGCGACCCCTTCGAGCCGGTGATCCGCGAGGGCCGCCTCCACGCGCGCGGGGCCGCCGACGACAAGGGCCAGGTGTTCTTCCACACCCTCGGCGTCCGCGCCCACCTCGCCGCCACCGGCCGCACCGCCCCCGCCGTCCATCTGAAGCTGCTGGTCGAGGGCGAGGAGGAGTCCGGCTCGCCGCACTTCCGCACCCTCGTCGAGGAGCACGCCGACCGGCTCGCCGCCGACACGGTGATCGTCTCCGACACCGGCATGTGGTCCGCGGACACCCCGACCGTGTGCACGGGCATGCGCGGCCTCGCCGAGTGCGAGATCCGCCTCCACGGCCCCGGCCAGGACATCCACTCCGGCTCCTTCGGCGGAGGCGTGCCCAACCCCGCCACCGCGGCCGCCCGCCTGGTCGCCGCCCTGCACGACGAGCACGCGCGCGTGGCGATACCCGGCTTCTACGACGGCGTCACCGACCTCACGGACCGTGAACGCGAACTCTTCGCCGAACTGCCCTTCGACGAGGAGCAGTGGCTGCGTACCGCCGCCTCGACCGCCACCCACGGCGAAGCCGGACACACCACCCTGGAGCGCATCTGGACCCGCCCCACCGCTGAGGTCAACGGCATCGGCGGCGGCTACCAGGGCCCCGGCAGCAAGACGATCATCCCGTCCTCGGCCATGGTCAAACTGTCCTTCCGGCTCGTCGCCGGCCAGGACCCCGACCACATCGAGAAGGCGGTCCGCGCCTGGGCCGCCGACCGGGTGCCCGCCGGGATCCGGCACGAGATCACGTTCGGCGCGGCCACCCGCCCCTGCCTGACGCCCCTCGACCACCCCGCCCTGCGGTCCGTCGTACGCGCCATGGGCCGCGCCTTCCAGCAGCCGGTCCGCTTCACCCGCGAAGGCGGCTCGGGACCCGCCGCCGACCTTCAGGAAGTCCTCGGCGCACCCGTCCTCTTCCTCGGCATCTCCATCCCCTCCGACGGCTGGCACGCCCCCAACGAGAAGGTCGAGCTCGATCTGCTCCTCAAGGGCGTCGAGGCCGCCGCATACCTGTGGGGCGACCTGGGGAAGAACCGGCGCGATGCGGAGTGACGATCTCGTGGAGCGGACGGCCGCGCGGGCGGGCCGAGCCGCGCGGCAGACTGGAAGCACCACCCCACACGCCCAAGGCCCGCCCGACCCGGTCCCCTGCAGCCGTACGTCCCGCTGAACCACCCACCGAAACAACCGTTCCACCGGGGGAGTTGGAAGCACCCGTGACCACCTGGACCGACCACACCGCCGACCGGCCCATCTCGCTCACCGCCCCGAGCGGCGTCGACCGGGCCGCCCACCACCGGCTCGACGAGGCATGGCTCGCCGCGGCGTGGAGCCACCCCACCACCCGCTGCTTCGTGGTCTCCGGCGGTCAGGTCCTCATCGACGAGACGCCCGACGGCCGGACCGAACTCGTCATGACCCCCTCCTTCGAGGCACCCCTCACCGAGGCCCACCGCTACTTCCTGGGCACCGACGAGGACGGCGTGCGCTACTTCGCCCTCCAGAAGGACGCCCTCCCGGGCCGCATGGACCAGTCCGCGCGCCCGGCAGGCCTGCGGGAGGCCGGCCTGCTGCTGTCCCCCCGCGACGCGGGCCTGATGGTGCACGCCGTCGCCCTGGAGAACTGGCAGCGCATGCACCGCTTCTGCTCGCGCTGCGGTGAACGCACGGTCATCGCCGCCGCCGGTCACATCCGCCGCTGTCCCGCCTGCGGCGCCGAACACTACCCGCGCACCGACCCCGCGGTGATCATGGCCGTCACCGACGAGGAGGACCGGATCCTCCTCGGCCGCCAGGTGCACTGGCCCGAGGGCCGCTTCTCGACCCTCGCCGGCTTCGTCGAGCCGGGCGAGTCCATCGAGCAGTCCGTGCGCCGCGAGGTCTTCGAGGAGGCGGGCATCACCGTCGGGGCGGTCGAGTACATCGCCAGCCAGCCCTGGCCCTTCCCGTCCAGCCTCATGCTGGGCTTCCTCGCCCGGGCCACCTCCACCGACATCGACGTCGACGGGGACGAGATCCACGAGGCCCGCTGGTTCTCCCGGGAGGAACTGCGCGCCGCCTTCGACTCCGGCGAGGTACTGCCCCCGTACGGCATCTCCATCGCCGCCCGCCTCATCGAACTGTGGTACGGCAAGCCCCTGCCGACGAGAGCCACGGCCTGACGCGGTCCGGCGCGGAACACGAAGAGGGCGGTCCCCGGGTCACCCCGGGCACCGCCCTGCGCGACAGCGCCGCCGACGGCTGCCGCCTACGCGCCGATCCTCTGCTTGACCTGCGCCAGCGACGGGTTCGTCAGCGTGGAACCGTCTGGGAACAGTACGGTCGGAACCGTCTGGTTGCCCCCGTTCGCCTTCTCCACGAAGGCCGCGGACGCCGGGTCCTGCTCGATGTTGATCTCGTCGTACGCGATGCCCTCACGGTCCAGCTGGCTCTTCAGCCGGCGGCAGTAGCCACACCACGTGGTGCTGTACATCGTCACAGTGCCCGGCATGTCGGTTGCGCTCCTTCACGGCTTGGGGTGCGTGCTCGCTGAGAAGGCAACATATGTGAACCTTCCAGCATTCCCGCCGCCCGGACACCGGCCCTGCGACCGCGTCGCACGAGTGCCCACCGCATTCGTACGACCGCAGAGGTCTCCCTGTGGACAACCGCAGCACCCTTCTCCACCGGCCTGGCAGCATGGCGGGGTGACAGCAGCAACGCACTCCACCCTTTTCCCGCGAGTACCGGACTCGGCCGACGCGGTGCTCGAAGGGCTCGACCCGGAGCAGCGCGAGGTGGCGACCGCCCTGCACGGCCCGGTGTGCGTGCTGGCGGGCGCCGGCACCGGCAAGACGCGGGCGATCACCCACCGCATCGCCTACGGCGTCCGCGCCGGTGTCCTTCAGCCCTCCAGTGTGCTCGCCGTCACCTTCACCAACCGTGCGGCCGGTGAGATGCGCGGCCGCCTCCGTCAGCTCGGTGCCGCCGGTGTCCAGGCCCGCACCTTCCACTCCGCGGCCCTGCGCCAGTTGCAGTACTTCTGGCCGAAGGCAGTCGGCGGCACCCTTCCGAGGATCATCGACCGCAAGGTCCAGATCGTCGCGGACGCGGCCGCGGCCTGCCGCGTCCGTCTCGACCGCAACGAGCTGCGGGACGTCACCGCCGAAATCGAATGGTCCAAGGTCACCCAGACCGTCCCCGCCGAGTACGCGGCCGCGGCCGCCGCGTCAGGCCGCGACGCGCCCCGCGACCCCGCCGAGGTGGCCCAGCTCTACGCCGCCTACGAAGACCTCAAGCGCGACCGCGGAGTCATCGACTTCGAGGACGTCCTGCTCCTCACGGTCGGCATCCTCCAGGATCGGCACGACATCGCGGACGAGGTCCGCGCCCAGTACCAGCACTTCGTCGTCGACGAGTACCAGGACGTCAGCCCCCTCCAGCAGCGCCTGCTCGAGCTGTGGCTCGGCGACCGCGACAGCCTGTGCGTCGTCGGTGACGCCAGCCAGACCATCTACTCCTTCACCGGCGCCACCCCCGACCACCTCCTCGACTTCCGCGTCCGCCACCCCGGAGCCACCGTCGTCAAGCTCGTCCGCGACTACCGCTCCTCGCCCCAGGTGGTCCACCTCGCCAACGGCCTCCTCGCCCAGGCCCGCGGCCGCGCCGCCGACCACCGCCTCGAACTGGTCTCCCAGCGTGCCCCCGGCCCCGAGCCCGTCTACACCGAGTACACCGACGAACCCGCCGAGGCCGAGGGCACCGCCCGGCGCATCCGCGACCTGCTCGCCGCCGGCGTGCCCGCGGCCGAGATCGCGGTCCTGTTCCGCACCAACGCCCAGTCCGAGATCTACGAGCAGGCCCTCGCGGATGCGGGGGTGCCCTATCAGCTGCGCGGCGCCGAACGGTTCTTCGACCGCCCCGAGGTGCGCAAGGCGGGCATCGCCCTGCGCGGAGCGGCCCGTTTCGGCGCCAACGACACCCTCCTCGACGGGGCCGTCGACCTGCCGTCCCAGGTCCGCGCCGTCCTCTCGGGGGAGGGCTGGACCACCGAACCGCCCGCCGGTTCCGGAGCCGTCCGGGAGCGCTGGGAGTCGCTGGCCGCGCTCGTGCACCTCGCGCAGGACTTCACCGCGGCCAGGCCCGACGCCACCCTCGCCGACCTCGTGGCGGAACTCGACGAGCGGGCCGGTGCCCAGCACGCCCCGACCGTGCAGGGCGTCACCCTCGCCTCGCTCCACTCCGCCAAGGGTCTTGAATGGGACGCCGTCTTCCTCGTCGGGGTCGCCGAGGGCATGATGCCGATCACTTACGCGAAGACCGCCGAGCAGATCGAGGAGGAGCGCCGCCTCCTCTATGTCGGCGTCACCCGCGCCAGGGAACGGCTGCACGTCTCCTGGGCCCTGTCCCGCTCACCCGGCGGCCGCCCCAGCCGGCGCCCCAGCCGCTTCCTGGACGGACTCCGTCCCGGTTCGTCCGGCGGCGGTCGTGCCCCGACCGGCGGTACCGGGGGGATCGGCGGTGTCGAGCGAGGCCTCGGCGCCGTCGGTACGGCCGGCGTCCCGCGCCGTACCGGCAGAACGCCCGCCCGCTGCCGGGTCTGCGGACGCACGCTGTCCGAGGCCGGTGAGATGAAACTGATGCGCTGTGACGACTGCCCCTCGGACATGGACGAGGGCCTGTACGAGCGGCTGCGCGAGTGGCGGGCTGTCCAGGCGCACCGCAGCGGGCAGCCCGCCTTCTGCGTCTTCACCGACCGGACCCTGATCGCGATCGCCGAGGCGGTCCCCGGCGACGAGCGCGAGCTGGCGCGGATCCCGGGGGTCGGAGCCCGCAAGCTCAACCGCTACGGCGCCGACGTTCTGGCCATCTGCGCAGGTCGCGACGGTGCGGGAGGGGGCGGTGCCGACTGATACGAACTCGTCGAGAAAATAGTTTGCGCATGCCCGGGCAATCCCCATAGGTTCTTAGGCACGGGAACAGGGGCCTTCTCGAAGGCCCCGGTTCCGTGCTGTACTTGCTATCCGTCGGACTGGCCTCACCACCAGTCCCCCGAGACGCCGAGAGGAGGCGATTGAAGTGATCAGCATCAACACCAGCTCCATCCGCACCGCCAAACTGACCGATCGCTCGGTCGTCTCCACATGCCTGCTCGGCGGCTTCGACCTGGGCACTGGTCTGTCCGGCATTCGTGCCGTCCGCCCGGTGTCTCCCCTGTCTCTCGCGGATCTTCCCGTCCGTGAGCGCAATGAGCGACCGACCAAGGCACTGGAAGCGGTAGCGGCACAGGCGCAGGCCTATGCCTTTGCGGCAGCCGGTGCCGGATTCCGGAAGCAGGCGACGCAGCACCACCTGATGTGGGCCTTCCGTGGGCCAAAACCCTGGAGTGATCCAGCCTGATCGCCGATCAGGCCGGCGCCTTCAGGGCCGCGGAACCCCACCCGGGATCCGCGGCCCTTCTGTTTTCCCCGAACGGGGACGGCGGAGCGAAGGGGCCTCGGGACAGAGCAGAACCCGGTACCCAGCCGACATCCGGTCCAACAGGACCGGGACGACCAGACGAGGAAGACGAACCGTGCAACTCGAAGCGCACGCCCCGTCCGTACCGCCTTCCGACACGATCCCCCCGCCCGGCCTCACGGAGGACTCCACCTTGATCCCGCTCACCGCGCTCACCGCGCTCGACGACGCCATCGAGAACCTCGGCGTACCCGTCCCCTGCCGCTCCTACGACCCGGAGGTCTTCTTCGCCGAGTCGCCGGCCGACGTCGAGTACGCCAAGTCCCTCTGCCGCACCTGCCCGCTGATGGAGGCGTGCCTCGCCGGCGCCAAGGAGCGGCGCGAGCCTTGGGGCGTCTGGGGTGGCGAGCTCTTCGTCCAGGGCGTTGTCGTTGCCCGGAAGCGGCCGCGTGGTCGCCCGCGCAAGAACCCGGTCACGGCATGAACACCGCAGGAACGATCGACCGCCCCCTCACGTACGACCCCACGAAGCAGGCCCCGATGAAGCCGTCCACCAACGAGCCAGCAGGCTCCGCGACCCCAGACGTGACCACCACCGGCGCGAACGCCTCGCGTCAGAACAGGACCCGAGAGATGCAACTCATCCCAGAAGCCCTGGCTCGTGCGCATATGCATGACCGGCTGCAGGAGGCCGAGCGGGAACGACTGGCCGTGCGCCTGGCGGTGGCCCGCCGGATGCAGCGCCGGGCCGAACGCGCCTCGATGCGCGCCCGCCGCGCGCTCGCCATGGCCGTCATGCAGTAGCCGACGACGCCCGACAGCGGCAGAACGTCAGGGGGCCGGTCCGAACGGGCCGGCCCCCGCCGTGCGTGGTGGGCGCGGAACGGCGCCCGCGGCGACGTCCGGCGTGGTGTAGGCGCGGGTCGCCGGACGTCCGGTCCCGTTCATGCCTCCTCGGCGGGTTCCTCCTCCGGCAGGAAGCCCGGTAGCCACTCCTCCAGCTCGTCGCGCAGGCGGACCGTGGCGCCCAGTTGGCACAGGACGCCGATCGTGCTCAACGTCACCCGGTGGATCAGGAGGTACGCCGGGGGGAGGTTCAGCCGTTTGCCGAGCTGGTGGGCGGGGGAGCGGGGGTCGGCGATGCGGGCCGCCTGGCTGCGCATCCAGCCTCGGGTGAAGGTGAACTCGTCGGCCTGGGCGGGTTCGATGATCGGGAGGAGGTAGTCGAGGACGGCGTCGGGGTCGAGGTCGATGGACTCCTTGACGAAGCCCTCCTCGCAGAGCAGTTCGTAGACCGACTGGGCGTCGCCCTCCAGGGTCAGGCGCAGCGAGTGGCCGATCGGCGTCGGCAGTCCCTCGGCCAGACGGTCGACCGTGCCGAAGTCCAGGACGCCCAGGCGCCAGCTCTCCTTCCCGCCGCCGTCGGTGCCGGGGAGGAGCCGGAAGTTGCCCGGATGCGGATCGGCGTGCAGGAGGCCCGTGCGGGCGGGGCCGGAGAACAGGAAGCGGGCCAGCAGCTGGCCGGCGCGGTCCCGCTGTTCCCGGGTGCCCTCGGCGATCACCTCCGAGAGCGGTATGCCGTCGATCCACTCGGTGACGAGAACCTGGTCGCTCTGGTGGACCACGGCCGGCACCAGGACATCGGGGTCGCCCGCGAACTCCTCCGCGTGTGCGCGCTGCGCCTGTGCCTCCAGCCCGTAGTCCAGCTCCTCGGAGACGCGGTCGCGCAGCTCCGCGATCAACGGTTTGATGTCCATGCCCGGGATCAGGGGCCCCAGCAGGCGGGCGAAACGGCTGAGCTGGTTCAGATCGGAGAGCAGCGCGTCACCCGCTCCCGGGTACTGGACCTTGACCGCGACCTCCCGGCCGTCGTGCCACACCCCGCGGTGCACCTGTCCGATCGAGGCCGCCGCCGACGGCTTGTCCTCGAACTCCAGGAAGAGCTCGTGCCAGTCCTCGCCGAGGCGCTCCTCCAGTGCGGCGTGCACCGTGCGGGTCGGCATGGGTGGTGCCGCCTCCTGAAGCTTGGTGAGGGCAGCGCGGTAGGGTCCGGCGACCTCCTCGGGCAGCGCCGACTCGAAGACGGACAGGGCCTGCCCGAACTTCATCGCGCCGCCCTTGAGCTCGCCGAGCACCTTGAACAACTGGTCGGCCGTCCGCTGCTGCAGCTCGCGGCCGACGATCTCCGCGGACTCGCCGACGATCCGTTTGCCGAGTCCCCAGGTGGCCCGCCCGGCGAAGCCGAGCGGGAGCGCGGCGAGCTTGGCGGTACGGGTGACCGCCTTCCGGGGAAGATCAGACATGCGCCCTCCAGGTCCCAGACAGCCGTGCCGCGTGCGCCCTGCGAGGCAAGGTCCTCGACGGCCGTTGCTCCGCCATTGTCTCGTGCGGGGCCCCGTCCTTTGCGGTGTGTTCTCCCTTACCTTTCTCCGCCGCGCCGCATCCGCATGCGGGATGGGCCCACACCGGTCGGGCGTGCCAGTCCAGCCGGGGCACGGACGTCTCCCAGCGGGCGCCCGCGCTGGAGGGCGGTTCGCCGTCCA
Organism: Streptomyces sp. NPDC007264; assembly: GCF_042869095.1. NCBI lineage: Bacteria > Bacillati > Actinomycetota > Actinomycetes > Kitasatosporales > Streptomycetaceae > Streptomyces > Streptomyces sp. NPDC007264. The sequence goes on along the minus strand of NZ_JBIAFD010000003.1, from coordinate 239,022 downwards.
GGAAGGCGAGTGCGTGCCCGGCGGCGACTCCCGCGACGGCCGTGGCCAGGGCGAGGTCGCACGCCTGGGCCTGCCGCGGCCGGCCCGAGCGCCACTGGGCGACCAGGCGCGGCCAGGTCTCGTCCCGGTCGGCGCGGGACCGCTCCAGGCAGCCCGCGCAGCCGGTGCGGCCCGGCAGGACGAACGGGCCGACCACCCCCGTGCCCTCCACGACCCCGGCGTACAGATGGGGCGTGCCGGAGTCGATCAGCGGCTCGGCGGTGAAGGGGTCGGGGGCGTGGACATCGAGGCCGTCGCGCGGCGCCAGGATCACCAGGGAGAGACCGGGGCCCGGTTCGTCGTGCGGACCGCGGCGTGATGCGCGCTCCCGGCGCGGCGGCCGCTCCGGGGCGGACGCACGCACCACGCGGCGGGCCGCCTCCTCCCTGCGCCTGCCGACGGAGTCCGCCGGCAGGCCGCCGGGTGCCACGTCCCACGGCTCGACACAGCCCGTGTCGCGGACGTCGACCTCGCCGACGCCGGCCCCCGCCAGCAGCGAGGCGAGGACGACCCCCACGCGGCCCGCGCCGCGGACCTGGACGCGCAGGGAGCGGCGGGCGGCCAGGCGCCGCGCGGGCTCCCCGGGTGTGCGGGTCACCAAGGACAGCGACGCGAGATCGGGGCGGAGGCGGTCCAGGACGGCCGCTCTCGCGCGGAGGGCGTCGGCGCGGGAGCCACCGCCCGTCGCGTCGTCGAGCAGGCCCGCGCCGGACAGGTGGTCCACGAGCGCGTCCACGTGGCCGTCGGGCAGGCCGGAGCGACGGCCCTCCTCACGCAGCAGCGGCAGCCCGCGGGTGCCGTCGAGCAGGTCGAGGAAGCTGCCCGTCGCCGTGTCCACCGGCCCCAGCACCATGGCGTGTGCGGGTGTCATCCCGAACTGCACGGTGTTCAGATCTCGCCAGCCGCGCCGCAGCGCGGGCTTCACCATCGGATGCATGAGCGGCCCCCGTCGTTCGTCGTGCGGTCCCGTTCATCAGCGGATGTGGTGGTCTGCCGACGTATGGCAGCATGCCTGGAACGGCCCGCGTCGTGCGGCAAGTTGTCCACAGGCGGAGGTGTTCGTCGTACGAATTGAGCGCGTGAGGCGTGGATCGGGAGGGAACCGTCCCGGAGGCGGGACTTCCCCCACGCGCAGCGGGTAACGTCAGGGCGTGCCCGCCGACCCACTGCACCGCGCCGGAACGCCACAGCGCAGCACGACGAGCCAGCCGCCGAGCGGCTCGTGGGCGAGCGCGATCGAGGTCCGCAGGAGCACGCGACGGCGCAGAACGGTCTCCGCGTACCGCGAGGGCGATCGCACCGTCGTACTCATCCCCGCCCGGATGTCCGAGGCCGAGGAGCAGCGCTGGGTGAACGTCATGCTCGACAAGCTGGCGGCCCAGGAGAGCAAGCGGTTGATCGGCGACACCGAACTGGCCGAGCGCGCCGAGCGGCTGTCGCTGCAGTATTTCGACGGGCGGGCGCGGGCCGCCTCGGTGCGCTGGGTCACCAACCAGAACACGCGCTGGGGCTCGTGCACCCCGTCCGAGGGCAGCATCCGGCTGTCGCACCGGTTGCAGGGCATGCCGGAGTACGTCGTCGACTACGTCCTGCTGCACGAGCTGGCGCATCTGCTCGTACCGGGACACGGACCGCGTTTCTGGCGGCTGCTGGAGGCGTATCCGCGCACGGAGCGCGCCCGTGGCTATCTGGAGGGGGTCGTCGCGGCGGGCCGGCTGCCCCACCAGGTCGCGCCGCGCGAGGAGTAGCCCGCCGTCACCCGGCGGTCCCTGGAAGAGGCGGTTGTGTACCGGGTCTGTACCGGCTTCCGCCGTTCCGCGGGTTTGCCGTTAGCCTGGCGCGACGCACTCACATTCGGGATGGGGGACGGTCGTTACGCATGGCCAGGGAATTCCAACGCGGCCACAAGGCCAGGATCAGTGACCTCACCACGGGCACGGATCTGTACGTAGGCGTACAGATCGCCGCACCCGGACTGACCTTCGACATCAGCTGCTTCGGTCTGGACGCCGACGAACGGCTCTCCGACGACCGGTACTTCGTCTTCTTCAACCAGCCGAAGACCCCGGAGGAGGCCGTTCAGCTCCTCGGTTCTCAGGCGGGCGACACGCAGTCCTTCCGGGTCACGCTCGACAAGGTCCCGCCCCAGATCCAGAAGCTGTCCTTCACGGCGACGATCGACGGCGCCGGGCAGATGTCGCAGATCTCCCCCGGATACCTGAGGATCGTCGCGGGCGGCGAGGAAGTGGCCCGCTACTCGTTCAGCGGTTCGGAGTTCACCACCGAGCGTGCGGTCATGCTGGGGGACCTCTACCTGAAGGACGTGTGGCGCTTCGCCGCGGTCGGCCAGGGCTTCGACGGCGGTCTTGACGCGCTGCTGAAGAACTTCGGCGGCGAGGTCCTCGAGGAGGAGGCGCCCGCCCCGGCGCAGCAGCCGCCGGCCGGTGCCGCACCGGGCTTCGCCCCGCCCGCCCAGGGTGCCGCCCCGCCCGCGTTCGCGGCCCCGGCCGCACCCGCCCCGGCACCGGTGCCCGCCCCGCAGCAACCGCAGCCCGCTCCGCAGGGCTTCGCGCCGCCCCCGGCGCCCGCGCCCTCCGCCCCGGCACCGGCGCCCTCCGTGCACGCCGCGCCGACCATCGTCGCGCCCCTGCACACCCCGCCCGGCGGGACCGTGCCGCCGCCGGGCCCCGCGCCGTACGCCCAGCCGCCCGGCCCGCCCGGCCCGCCGCCCGGGTACGGCCAGCAGCCGCCGGCCGCGCCGATGCCCCCCGGCTACGGCCAGCAGCCCCCGGCCGCGCCGATGCCCCCCGGCTACGGCCAGCAGCCGCCGTACGGCCAGGCCCCGGGCCCGTACCCCGGCCAGCCCGGCGCCCCCTCGCCGTACGGTGCTCCCCAGGGCGCCCCGCAGGGCGGCGCCGGAGTGGCCGCCGCACTCCAGGCCTTCAAGGAGACGCCCACCGGGCAGCGGTGGACACAGCAGAACAAGAAGCTCGTCCGGGTCGACCTCGGCATCGGCGGCCAGCCGGTGCTGGCCCGTCAGGGCAGCATGGTGCTCTACCAGGGCAAGGTCGACTTCGGCTACAAGGGCGCCGGCTTCGCCGGACGGATCGTGGGCAACGCGACCGGCCAGGAGATGCAGCTGATGCGCTGCACCGGCCAGGGCCAGGTGTTCCTCGCTGAGAACGCCGCCCATCTGCACCCGATCGAGCTCCAGGGCGACGCGATCTGCGTCTCAGCGGAGAACGTCCTCGCCTTCGACGAGTCCCTCCAGCACGAGGTCCGCCGCATCGAGGGGCACGGCATCCCCGGCGGCGCGCTGTTCACGATGCAGTTCCAGGGCACCGGGACGATCGTCGTCAAGACCCACGGCACGCCCGTGGTGCTCCCCGTCACACCGACGACGTTCGCCGACTGCAACGCGGTCGTCGCCTGGTCGGCCGCCGCCCAGGTGATCGTCTCCAGTCAGGTGCGCATGCGCCGCAACGCCTACCCCGGAGACACCGGGGAGAGCGTCAACCTGCAGTTCCGGGCGGCGCCCGGCAATTTCGTCGTCGTCCAGCCGTACGAGGTCTGAGGGAGCCGTCATGAACCAGCCGCTCGCGGGCTACGCTCCCGCACCCGTCAGCGCCCGCATGGAGAACCACGGCAGCCACATGCTGAAGGTCGCCATGCAGACCGGAAACGACCTCTTCGCCCGCGTGGGGTCCATGGTCGCCTACGAAGGGTTCATCCAGTACGAGCCCAACCCTCCCGCCGTGCGCCAGATCGCGCGGGACTGGATCACGGGCGAGGGCGCGCCGCTCATGAAGTGCTCCGGCGACGGCCTGCTCTACCTGGCCGACTACGGGGCGAACGTCGTCGTCATCAACCTGGGCGGCGACGCGATCTCCGTCAACGCCACCAACCTGCTCGCCTTCGACGCGCACCTCCAGTGGGGCGTCGAACGCGTCAAGGGGCTCGCCAAGTTCGCCGGGCAGGGCCTGTGGAACACGAAGATCTCCGGTCAGGGCTGGGTCGCCCTGACCTCCCGGGGCAAGCCGATCGTGGTCGACTGCGGCGGCGGCGAGGACGAGACGTACGTCGACCCGGACGCCCTCGTCGCCTGGTCCCCGAACCTGAAGGTGAAGGGCAAGCGCAGCTTCAAGGCCCAGTCGCTCATCGGGCGCGGCAGCGGCGAGGCGTACCAGATGGCGTTCTCCGGTCAGGGCATCGTGGTCGTCCAGCCCAGCGAGGACAGCACCGACCGCCTCCGGATCCGGGGCTGAGGGGGAAGCGCACACCATGCAGAGCACGCTTTTCGGCTACAACGAGCAGCAGACCCAGGAGCGCTACAGCCTGCAGAACACGCAGATGCTGCGCATCGTGCTGGAGGGCCACGACGACATCCTGGCGCGCAAGGGCACCATGGTCGCCTACCAGGGCCTCGTCGAGTTCGACGCGGAGTACCAGAACAGCAGCCAGCACCGCGCGCGTGCGCACACGGGCGAGGGGCTGGACCTGATGCGCTGCCACGGGCAGGGCACGGTCTACCTGGCGAATCTCGCGCAGTACGTGCACATCATGGACGTCGAGCAGGACGGGCTCACCGTCGACAGCAGCTACGTCCTGGCGATGGACTCCTCGCTGCATCACGAGGTCATCGCCGTGGACAGCCAGTACGGCATCTCCGGCTCCGGCAAGTACCAGCTCAACATCACCGGCCGCGGCAAGGTCGCGCTGATGACGTCGGGCGCGCCTCTGCTGATGCAGGTCACGCCCGACAAGTACGTCAACTGCGACGCCGACGCGATCGTCGCCTGGTCCACCGGCCTGCGGGTGCAGATGCAGGCCCAGACGCACTCCTCGGGGGTGTGGCGCCGGCGCGGCAGCACGGGTGAGGGCTGGGAGCTCAGCTTCATGGGCAGCGGGTTCGCACTCGTCCAGCCCAGCGAGCTGCTGCCGCCGCAGAACGCGGTGATCGGCCAGGGGCTGCGGGCCCAGTACGGCATGGGGCAGAACGGGGCGCGGGGCCAGAACCAGGGCAACGTCTGGAGCTGACCGGACGGTTCCCCGGGGGAGGCCGTCCGGGACGCACCGGCAGACACACGGGTGAGGGGCGGCCGCCGTCGCGGCCGCCCCTCACCCGTGGCCGAGACCCGTGGCCGGGCGTCACAGCCTCGCGCGCGTGGCCTCCAGCAGGCGGACGACCGACCCGTCCGCCACGTCCGCCACCTCGTGGTAGGCGAACCAGCGCACGTCCAGCGACTCGTCGCTGACCGCGTACTCGGCACCGGGCGGCGCCACCACGGCGTACTGGACGTCGAAGTGCCAGTGGCACGGCGCGGGGATGCGATGCCGGTCCAGACGCACCGGGCCGCCCGGAAGCGGCGTCAGCCCGTCGATGCCCGACTCCTCCGCGGCCTCGCGCAGCGCCGCCGCCCGGAGCGTCGCGTCGCCCGGTTCGCAGTGGCCACCCGTCTGGAGCCACATCCTCAGCTTCCTGTGCAGGGTGAGCAGCACCCGGCCGCGTGCCGGATCGACGACCAGCGCGCTGGCCGTGACGTGTCCCGCGTGGCACGACTTCCACACGCCGTCCGGGTGGGCCGCCAGGTGGTCGAGATACGCCTGGCGCAGCTCCTGCTGGTCCTCGTACCCCTTGAGCACGAGGACCGTGTCGTCGTACAGCCTCACTCGGTGTCGTCGCCCTTGTGGAGATCCGGCTTCTGGGCGGGGCCGCCGTCCGTCGCCGGGCCGCCGCCGGCCGCCTCGCCGAGCATCTTGTCCAGCTCCGAGAAGTCCAGCTGCTCGCGGTGCACGAAGCCGTCCGGGTCGTCCAGGTCGGACGCCGTCGGCAGCATGTCCGGGTGCGCCCACAGAGCGTCACGGCCGTCCATGCCGCGCGCGTCCGTGAGCGACGCCCACAGGCGGGAGGCGTCCCGCAGACGGCGCGGGCGCAACTGGAGACCGATCAGCGTGGCGAACGTCTGCTCGGCCGGGCCCCCCGTGGCACGGCGGCGGCGCAGGGTCTCGCGCAGCGCGTCCGCGGAGGCCAGACGCGGCTTCGCGGCCGCGTGCACCACCGCGTCGACCCAGCCCTCGACGAGCGCCAGCGCGGTCTCCAGACGGGCCAGCGCGGCCTTCTGCTCCGGCGTGTCCTCCGGCTGGAACATGCCCTGCTGGAGCGCCTGCTGCAGCTCTTCCGGATTCTGCGGGTCGAACTGGCCGACCACGTCCTCCAGCTTCGCCGTGTCGACCTTGATGCCGCGCGCGTAGCCCTCGACCGCGCCGAACAGGTGCGAGCGCAGCCAGGGCACGTGCGCGAACAGCCGCTGGTGGGCGGCCTCGCGCAGCGCGAGATACAGCCGCACCTCCTCCATCGGCACGCTCAGGTCCTTGCCGAACGCCTCGATGTTCAGCGGCAGCAGCGCGGCCTTGCCGGACGGGCCGAGCGGCAGGCCGATGTCGGTCGAACCGACGACCTCGCCCGCGAGCACGCCCACGGCCTGCCCGATCTGGGTGCCGAACATGGCGCCCCCCATGGACCGCATCATGCCGATGAGCGGGCCCGCCATGGCCTGCATCTCCTCCGGCAGCACGTCCCCCATGGCCGCGCCGACCCGCTCGGCGACCGGGTCGACGAGGTCCTTCCACACCGGCAGGGTCGCCTCGACCCACTCCGCGCGGCTCCAGGCCACGGCGGAGCCCGCGCCGGACGGCAGCGAGGTCGCTCCGTCGAGCCACAGGTCGGCCAGGCGGACGGCCTCCTCGACGGCGGAGCGCTCGCCGGGGCTCACGCTCGCGTCCTTGGTGCCGTCCGAGGTGCCCTGGGAGACCGTCTGGCGGGCGATCTGCTTGGCCATGTCCCAGTTCACCGGGCCGCCCTCGTACGAGAGCATCTGGCCCAGCTGCTGGAAGGCGGCGCCCAGGTCGCTGGGGTTCAGGGAACCGAACATCGCGGCGAGCGGGTTGTCGCCGCCGGCTCCGGGCCCCCCGAAGCCGAACGGGTTGGCCGGACCCTGACCACCGCCGCTCTGCTGGTCCTTCTTCTTGCCCTCGTCGCCGTTCTCCGGCTCCTCCGGCGGAAGGCCGAATCCGAATGGGGTGTCACTCACGGGATTCCTCGGCTGGTAAGGCCACCGGCTCCTCCGGCGGCTGGCTGCCCGACAACACCACCCAGCGTAGACACCCCGGCCCGATCGGGCCTGAGTGCTTCGCCGACACCTGGCCTGCGGCAGGATGGATGCCACCTGGTACGCACGCGTGCACCGCGTCCGTACTGAAGACAACCGCTGGAGACGCCCGGTGAGTTCCCCAGATCCGCAGGTTCGCGCAGCGCGAAACCATTCGGCCCGCCCGTCACCCGACCACGGCCCCCGGGCGGCGCCGCAGCGCGCCGGCGAGCCCACGGCCGTCCGCGGACCCGTCGTCGCGGTCACCGGCGCCGCGTCCGGCGTCGGCGCGCTGCTCACCGAGCGGCTGGCCGCGTGCGAGGAGGTCAAGCAGGTCGTGGCCATCGACGAGCGGCGCGGGGAGTGCGCGGCGGCGCAGTGGCACATCCTGGACGTGCGGGACCCGGCGATCGCGGACAAGCTGCGGGGCGCGGACGTCGTGGTGCACCTGGCCCTCGACCTCGATCTGGAGACCGATCCGGCGGCGCGCACCGCCTACAACGTCCGGGGGACGCAGACCGTGCTGACGGCCGCCGCGGCGGCCGGCGTGCACCGGGCGGTGCTGTGCACCTCCGCGATGGTGTACGGCGCCCTGCCCGACAACGAGCTGCCGCTCTCCGAGGACGCCGAGCTGCGGGCGACGGCCGAGGCGACCGCGGTCGGGGACCTGCTGGAGATCGAGCGGCTCGCGCGGCGGGCGCCGCGCGCCCACCCGGGTCTGAACGTCACCGTGGTACGGCCGGCCGTCCTGGTCGGAGGCACCGACACGGCGCTGACCCGGTACTTCGAGTCGCCGCGCCTGCTGGTGGTGGCCGGGTCGAGGCCCGCGTGGCAGTTCTGCCACGTCGAGGACCTGTGCAGCGCCCTGGAGTACGCCGTCCTCGAGAAGGTGGACGGGGAACTGGCCGTCGGGTGCGACGGGTGGCTGGAGCAGGAGGAGGTCGAGGAGCTGAGCGGGATCCGGCGGATGGAGCTGCCGTCGGCGGTCGCCCTGGGGGCGGCGGCCCGGCTGCACCGGATCGGGCTCACGCCCTCGCCCGCCGGGGACCTCGCGTACACCATGTACCCCTGGGTGGTGAGCGGCAGCCGGCTGCACGAAGCCGGGTGGCGGCCGCGGTGGACGAACGAGGAGGTCCTCGCCGAGCTGCTGGCGGAGGTGTCCGGACGGCACACCGTCGCGGGCCGGCGGCTCGGCCGCAAGGACGCGACGGCGGCGGGGGCGGCCGGCGCGACCGTCGCGCTGCTGGGGGCGGCCGCGGTGGTGCGGCGGGCACGGAAGGCCCGGCGGCGCATCTGAGGGACCCGGCACCGGTCCCACGGCGCGGGCCGGTGGACCGGCCGGGCCCGCGACCGCCGGGGCGCACGGACGCCAGAGGTCCGGTACGGGGCGGTACGGGGCGGTGCGGGGAGGCGGCACACGGCGGATAGCGCCGCGGCCGTGGCGGACGGCGCCTCGGCCGCGGGCGCGGACCGCCCGGGAAGCCGGTGCCGGCCGGGCGCCGGCCGCGCACCGGCCGTGGACGCACCCGCCTCGTGCGCGAGCCCGAGAACCGCTGTTCCTCCCTGTCGGTGGTGTGCGGCACGATGGAGCCATGGCACCCAACAGCGACCATCCCGGTGAGCAGGCGGCGGACGACCCCGTCAAGCTGCTCGCGATCCGCGACACGCCCCTCTCCCTCGACGAGGTCTTCCGGGCCGTCGGGGACGACGCCGCGGGGGGCACCGCCCTGTTCGTCGGGACCGTGCGCAACCACGACGGCGGGGCCGACGTCGAGGAGCTGGGGTATTCCTGCCACCCCACCGCCGAGGCCGAGCTGCGGCGGATCGCCGAGAAGATCGTCGCGGAGTACCCGGTGCGGGCGCTCGCGGCCGTGCACCGTGTGGGGGACCTGCGGGTGGGCGACCTCGCCGTCGTGGTCGCCGTGGCGTGCCCCCATCGGGGCGAGGCGTTCGACGCCTGCCGCAGGCTGATCGACGATCTCAAGCACGAGGTGCCCATCTGGAAGCACCAGAGGTTCTCCGACGGCACGGAGGAGTGGGTCGACGCCTGTTGAGCCCCGCCTTGGGCCCCGCCGTGTGCCGCCTCGCGGAGCACCCGGTTTCGCGCGGCTTCACGCAGCGCACGTCTCCTCGCCACTCCTCCCGAGGGCCGACGGATCTCTCACCGCCCTCCGGTTGCGTAACCGCACCCCCGGCGTGAGCGTTGAGACTGCGGATGATTAATCTGCTGATCAGTCAGTTGCGGTCGCTCATGGGGTTGGGAGGTCGGCATGGCGGCGCTCGCCTGGTTGCTGATTCCGCTTTTTGCCGCGATCGGTGCCGGACTGTGGGGCAGTTGGGTCAGCCGTCACCGCACGACGGCGGGCGACGGCTCCGAGCTCGCGGGGTACGCGCGGTTCCGCGCGGCCATGGAGAGCCCCACTCGGGCGGCTGAGCACCCGGGACGGCGGGAGCCGTCCGCTCCCACGGACGCCCCGACGGTGCGCTGACAGGGCTGTCCCGTACTGTCGTTCCATGCCACGCCGCACCGCGACGATGCTCGCCTCGACCCTGATGCTGATCGCGCTCCTGTGCGCGGGAGTGTTCATCCAAGTGCCGTACTCGGAGTTGTCCCCGGGTCCCACGGTGAACACCCTCGGCGAGCACGGCGGCGAGCCGGTGCTGCAGATCTCCGGGCACGAGACCTATCGGACGACCGGTCATCTGAACATGACCACCGTCCGGGTCACCAGCGCCGACTACCGGATGAACCTCGTCGAGGCCGTCTACGGGTGGCTCGCCCACGACAACAAGATCGTGCCCCACGACACGCTCTACCCGGACGGCAAGACCGAGGAGCAGTCCACGCAGGAGAACGCGGAGGAGTTCTCCCAGTCGCAGGAGAGCGCCAAGGTCGCCGCCCTGAAGGAACTGGGCATTCCCGTGAAGTCCTGGGTGATCGTCTCCACCGTCCTCAAGGAGTCGCCCGCCGAGGGCAGGCTGCACGCCGGCGACGTCGTCAAGGCCGTCGACGGCACGGCCGTGAAGGCGCCCGACGACGTCGCCAAGCTGGTCACCCGGCACAAGCCCGGCGAGGACGTCGTGTTCACGATCATTCCCGCCAAGGAGCAGGCCGCCGCCGAGAAGGCGCACAGGACGGCCACCGCGACGCGGAACGTGACGATCACCACGGCGAAGTCCCGCGACAGCGGCCGGCAGCGGGCCATCGTCGGGATCTCCGCCGGAACGGATCACACGTTCCCGTTCACCATCGACATCAAGCTGGCCGACGTCGGCGGACCGAGCGCCGGTCTGATGTTCGCGCTCGGCATCTACGACAAGCTCACTCCGGGCAGCCTCACCGGCGGCCGGTTCGTGGCCGGCACCGGCACCATCGACGACGGTGGCACGGTCGGCCCCATCGGCGGCGTCGAGATGAAGACCGTCGGCGCGCGCAGCAAGGGCGCCCAGTACTTCCTGACGCCCAAGGACAACTGCGCGGCCGCCGCCAAGGACGTCCCCGAGGGGCTCACGCTCGTCAAGGTCAACACCATCGACGACGCTCTGAACGCCCTCAAGGACATCCGCACCGGCAGGACCGCGGACCTGCCGAAGTGCACCACCAAGGGCTGAAGCCGAAGAACCGGAGGCCGGAAGGCGGGGCGGGTCTCAGTCCTCGAAGGCCGTCTCAGTCCTCGAAGAACGGTCTCAGTCCTCAAAGGCGGTCTCAGTCCTCGAAGGCGGTCTCAGTCCTCGAAGGTCGCCGACAGCGCCTCCGCGAGCCCCGGCACCAGGTCGGGACCCGTCAGCACCTCCGTCGGCGAGTCCTTCTCGCGCAGCCGCAGCGCCGACTCGCGCGCGCCGTCCCGCAGCACCCCGACGGTCATCCGCACCTCCTGGCGGTCGGGGTGGGCGGCGACCCACTGCGTCAGCTTCTCCTGGCTCAGCCCCTCGGGGACCTCGGCCTCCGCGGACGGCGGAAGCATCAGCCGCTCCACCGTGAGTGCGCAGCCGGTCACCGCGTCGGGCCAGGCGATGGTGCCGAGGAACTCGTCCAGCGGCCTTCCGGCGGGGACCTCGTCCTGCTCGATCGGGGTGAGCCCGGCGGTCGCGGACTCGTCGGTCAGGCCGAGCTGGGCGGCGAGCGCGGGCTCCTGGGCCCGCAGCCGGGCGGTGTCTACCAGCGCGAACAGACGAGCGGGCCGGTCCCAGCCGAGGCCGGAGGCGTACTCGTCGATCTCGAGCACGGCCCGGGTGAGGGGGCTCGCTGCCATGGGTGTGTTGGACATGGTCACAATCCTGCCTCGTTCTCACCCGGAAGCGGGAACCGAGTAAAGCGCCAGTAAGTTGCATAGGTGGGGCTCCCTGATCGCGGGGCCCCATCCACGGTCCGCGAACACGGGGGCCTGACGGATCAACAGCGAACTTCGAGGTGCGCACCTTGGCTTTCCAGATGCCGGACCGGGGCGGAGGCCCGACGGGACCGCGGATCAGAGTGGGCCGCCCGTCCCGGCGGGCCCGGACGTTGCTCATGACCCTGGGCATCCTCGCTGTCCTCGGTATGGCGTTCGTGATGTTCGCCGGCTTCTGGACGGACTGGCTCTGGTACCGGTCGGTGAAGTACTCGTCGGTCTTCACGATCACCCTGTGGACCAAGATCGGGCTCTTCTCCGTCTTCGGCCTGCTGATGGCGGCCGCCGTCGGCTTCAACATCTGGCTCGCGCACCGGCTGCGCCCGCCGCTGAGCGCGATGTCCATGGAGCAGCAGAGCCTGGACCGCTACCGGATGGGGATCGCGCCCTACAAGAAGTGGCTGCTCCTGGGAATCACGGCCCTGGTCGGCCTGATCGCGGGGGCGTCCGCGTCCAGTCAGTGGCGGACCTGGCTGATGTGGGTCAACGGCGTGCCCTTCCACCAGAAGGACCCCCAGTTCCACCTGGATGTCGCCTTCTACGCCTTCGACCTGCCCTGGTACCGGTTCCTGCTCGGCTTCGGCTTCGCCGCCACGGTGCTGTCGCTGATCGCCGCCGCGCTCACGCACTACTTGTACGGCGGCCTGCGGATCACCTCCCCCGGGGCGCGTGCCACGGCCGCCGCGACCGGACATCTGTCGGTGCTGCTCGGCGTCTTCGTGGCGCTGAAGGCCGTCGCCTACTGGCTGGACCGGTACGGACTCGCGGTCAAGTCCAGCGACTTCAAGGCCACCGACAACTGGACGGGCCTCAGGTACGTCGACGCGAACGCCTATCTCCCCGCCAAGACGATCTTGTTCTACATCGCCGTCATCTGCGCGCTGCTCTTCTTCGCCACCCTGTGGCGGCGCACCTGGCAGCTGCCCTTCATCGGCTTCGGCCTGATGGTCCTCTCGGCGATCCTCGTCGGCGGGCTGTACCCGGCGATCGTCCAGAAGTTCCAGGTCCAGCCGAACGAGCAGGCCAAGGAAGCGCCGTACGTCGCGAAGAACCTCAAGGCGACCCGCGAGGCGTACGGGATCGACGGCGCCCAGGTCACGGAGTACGCGGGCCGGAGCGACACCGAGGACAAGGGCAGGCTGCGGAACGCCGCCGACGCCACGGCGAGCATCCGCCTGCTGGACCCGAACATCGTCTCCCCGACGTTCCAGCAGCTCCAGCAGATGAAGAACTACTACGCGTTCCCGACCAACCTCGACGTCGACCGGTACACCAAGGCGGGCAAGGACCAGGACACGGTCATCGGCCTGCGCGAGCTGAACCTCCAGGGCATCCCGAAGCGGAACTGGATCAACGACCACTTCCGCTACACGCACGGCTTCGGCGTGGTCGCCGCCAAGGGCACCACGGCGGGCGTCAACGGCCAGCCCGTCTTCACCGAGTCCGACCTGCCGTCCGCCGGTGACCTGGGGACGTACCAGCAGCGGATCTACTACGGCGAGAAGACCACCGAGTACTCGATCGTCGGCGGTCCCCAGAAGGAGATCGACTACTCCGACGACAGCGGCGAGAAGACCACCAGCTACAAGGGTGAGAGCGGGGTCAGCCTCGCCGGCCCGGTCAACCGGGCCGCGTACGCGGTGACGTTCAGCGAGCCGCAGATCCTCTACTCCGGGGCCATCGGCAAGGGCTCGCGGATCCTGTACAACCGCACGCCGAAGGAGCGCGTCGAGGCGGTCGCGCCGTGGCTGACCATCGACGGCGACGCCTATCCCGCGATCGTCGGCCACCGCATCCAGTGGATCGTCGACGCGTACACGACGACGAACGGCTATCCGTACGCCTCCCGCACCACCCTCGGTGACACGACGGCCGACTCGCTGACCGCGGGCAACACGCAGCGCGCGGTCATGGCCCAGCAGAACCAGGTCAACTACATCCGCAACTCGGTGAAGGCGACCGTCGACGCGTACACGGGCGAGATCAGGCTCTACCAGTGGGACACCGAGGACCCGGTCCTGAAGACCTGGATGAAGGCGTTCCCGGGCACCGTGAAGCCCCGCGGTGACATCCCGCCCTCGCTGATGTCCCATCTGCGGTACCCGCAGGACCTGTTCAAGGTCCAGCGCGAACTGCTGACCCGCTACCACGTCAAGGACGCGCAGACGTTCCTCAGCGGCAGCGAGGTGTGGCAGGTGCCGGACGACCCGACGAACAAGTCGGGCAACGCGGTGCCGCCGTACTACCTGAGCATGAAGATGCCCGACCAGCAGGCGCAGGCGTTCTCGCTGACGACGACGCTCACGCCCAACGGACGTGACAACCTCAGCGCGTTCATGGCGGTCGACGCCGAGGCCGGCAGCAGCGACTACGGCAGGATCAGAATCCTCAAGCTGCCGACGAGCACCACCGTCGACGGCCCCAAGCAGGTCCAGAGCCAGTTCAACTCCGAACAGGACATCGCCGAGTCCATCAGGCTGCTCAAGGGCGGCGACTCGGACATCGAGTACGGCAACCTGCTGACCGTCCCGCTCGACGGCGGACTGCTGTACGTGGAACCCGTCTACGTCCGCGGCGGCGGCCTCAAGTACCCGCTGCTGCGCAAGGTCCTGGTGACCTACGGAGGCAACACCGCGTTCGAGGACACGCTCGACCTGGCGCTCAACAAGGTCTTCGGCGCGCAGGGTTCCACCCCGCCGCCGGACACCGGCACCACCAAGCCCCCGCCCACCGCCAACCCGACGGTGCAACAGGCGCTCGACGACGCCCAGAAGGCCTTCGCCGCGGGCCAGGAGGCCCTCAAGCGGGGCGACTGGGAAGCGTACGGACGGGCGCAGAAGGACCTCGAGGCCGCGCTGAAGCGGGCCGAGGAGGCCCAGCCCAAGGCCGGCGGGACCGCGGGCAGCGGCGGCAGCAAGGGCAACAGCAAGCCGTCCGCCGGTGCGAGCAACTCGCCCAGCGGTTCGCCGAGCAGCAGTCCGAGTGCCGGCCCGAGCGCTTCGCCGGGCGGTTCGGGCGGCGGCTGAACCGGAGCCCTCCCGCGCCGTGGTACGGTTGCCGCACAACGGCGCGGGGTGGAGCAGCTCGGTAGCTCGCTGGGCTCATAACCCAGAGGTCGCAGGTTCAAATCCTGTCCCCGCTACTGAAGTCGAGGGCCCGGATCCTGATCAGGATCCGGGCCCTCGACGTGCGTGCGACACGACGAGGCGTACGCCGTGACCTGGCGACATGCGCGAAGTGCGATTGCTTGCGGGGGCAGTTGGCCGTTCTGTGTTTGACTTATCTCTCTGTGGGCATGTCGACAAAACGCTGAAGTGACCTCACTGGCTGCGGTATACCAGGTGTACCCGGGTTGCAGGTGGTGCGACGATGGACGTTATGGGGGAGAAGGCGACTCTGTTCGAAACAGGGCGATTTGTACAGCCCGCCGACCAGCCCGCCGATCGGGACGAGGCCGGCGAGGCGGTGGAGGAGGCGCGGCAGCGGCTCGCCGCCGAGGCCGGAGACGTCGAGGCGATGAGCGTCCTCGGGGCCATGCTGCTGCGTCGCGGCGATCTCGACGGGGCCGAGCCCCAGCTGCGCGCCGCCACCGCCGCGGGCGACCGCGCCGCGGCCAACAACCTGGGTGTTCTGCTGCACCAGCGCGGATACGCGGAGGAGGCCGCCGGCTGGTGGCGGATCGCCGCCGTCGCCGGCTCCGCCGCGGCCGCCCACGCGCTCGGCCGGCACCACCGCGAGCGCGGCGACGAGCCCGCCGCCGAGTACTGGCTGCGCCAGGCCGCCGAACAGGGACACACCCTCGGCGCGTACGCGCTCGCCGATCTGCTGGAGCACCGCGGTGACACCGGGGCCGAGCGGTGGATGCGGGCCGCCGCCGAGCGCGGACACCGGGAGGCCGCCTACCGGCTGGCGCGGGCGTACGACCGCAAGGCCCTGCGCGCGCAGGAGGGCGGTGGCGACAACGGTGTCGCGCCGTCCCTCCTCAAGGCGGCCGAGCAGTGGTACCGGCAGGCCGCCGCGCGCGGGCACCGGCGTGCCGCGCTGCACCTCGGGGCGATCCTCGAGCGCCGTGGCGACCTCAAGGAGGCCGGGCGCTGGTACCTGACCAGCGCCAAGGACGGGGAGACCCGCGCCGCCTGCGCGCTCGGCTTCCTGCTGCGTGACGCGGGCGACACCGAGAGCGCCGCCGTCTGGTGGCTGCGGGCCGCCCAGGAGGGGGACGGCAACGCGGCGAACGCGCTGGGCGCGCTGCACGCCGAGCGCGGCGAGACCCAGACCGCCGAGCGGTGGTACCGGGCGGCGATGGACGCCGGTGACGTCAACGGCGCGTACAACCTCGGGCTCCTCTGCGCCGAACAGGGGCGGACCGCGCAGGCCGAGCAGTGGTACCGGCGGGCGGCGTACGCCGGGCACCGGGAGGCGGCGAACGCGCTCGCCATCCTGCTGCTGCAGGCCGGGGACCCGGCGGGTGCCGAACCCTGGTTCTCCAAGGCCGCGGAGGCGGGGAGCGTGGACGCCGCGTTCAATCTCGGCATCCTGCACGCCGGGAGGGGCGAGGACCGGCTGGCGCTGCGGTGGTACGAGCGGGCGGCGGCCGCCGGGCACACCGAGGCGGCGCTCCAGGTCGGGATCGCTCGGCTGCGCGAGGGCGACGAGCGGACGGCCGAGCGGCATCTGCGGTGCGCCGCCGGGGGCGGCAGCCCCGAGGCCGCCTACCGGCTGGCCACCCTCCTGGACGCGCGCCGGCCGCCGGCGCGCGTCCACGAGCTGGGCGAGCCGTCTCACGAGAAGAGCGAGTGCGAGGAGTGGTACGAGCGCGCGGCGTCGCAGGGTCACCGGCGGGCGCAGGTACGGGTCGGGATGCTGGCCGCCGCCCGGGGCGACGTCGTGCAGGCTGCCCGGTGGTACCGGAAGGCGGCGGAGGGCGGATCGCGCAACGGGGCATTCAATCTGGGCCTGCTGCTGGCGCGGGAGGGGAGCGAGCCGGAGGCCGCGCTGTGGTGGACGCGGGCGGCCGACGCCGGACACGGCCGGGCCGCGCTGCGTCTCGCCCTGGTCCACGCGCGTCAGGGACGGCTCGCGGAGGGTCAGCAGTGGGCCGACCGGGCGGTGTCGCTCGGGCCCGCGGAGGTGTCCGAACGGGCGGCGCGGTTGCGTGACGCGCTGCGGGAGGAGCTGTCGGCGTGACGGTGCGGGGCGGCCATGTGCCGCCGTCGCTGCCGTTTCGTAAGTGATTTGCCTCTGTCCGCGTCGTTGACGTACTGTTGCGTTCATCGACGCGGGGTGGAGCAGCTCGGTAGCTCGCTGGGCTCATAACCCAGAGGTCGCAGGTTCAAATCCTGTCCCCGCTACTGAAGGCCGAGGGCCGGAATCCGTAAAGGGTTCCGGCCCTCGGACGTTCATGACCGGTGGCCCACCGCCTCCTCGTACAGGGCGCGGTCCACCGTCCTCGACTCCGGGAGCGGGTCTCCCTCCGCCACCCCCTGCGCGCGGTACGCGGACTGCAGGCGCGCCGTCGTGTCGGCGCGGATCTCCCAGTCCATGCGCAGCGACGGCGTCGACCGCAGCACCTGCTCGTCCGTCTTCAGCAGACGGGCCAGGTAGGTGACGAAATTCGCATCCTTCTTGTAGTCGGCGGCGAAGTAGGTGTTCACGGTGCGGATGTACGCCCGCAGCAGCGCCACCCCCGCGTCCACGTCACCCCGCAGCAGGCTGCGGCCGTACAGCATGCCGCCCAGGGGCTCGCCGAGCGGCTGGCCGCCCAGGAACGCGTACCCCGGCTGTCCGTCGACCCTCCGCCACACCGGGTCCAGCAGCCACGCCGAGTCCACGCCGCCGTTGCGCAGCGCCGTGAGGACGTCGGCCGAGCCGAGCTGCCGGTACCGGATCCGGTCGAGGCCGCCGCCGTGCCCGGCCAGCGCCTTCTGCATCGGGTACGCGATCACCGAACCCTTGCCGATCATGGTGCCCATCGTCCGGCCGCCCATCCGGACCCGCGCGGCCGTCTCGTCGCTGCCGAGGCGCACCCACAGGCCGCTCTTCGACCTCGGGTCCGGGGAGAAGTTGCCCGCGACCCACCTGATCTCGAAGCCGCCCTCGATGCCGTTCATGACGGCCGCCTCCGGGGCCGCCCACAGTGCGTCGATGTCGCCCTTGGCCAGCAGGGGCAACGCGTCCGGCGTGGGCAGCACCTTCAGCGTCACATCCAGCCCCTCCTTCGTGAACTCGCCCTTGTCGAGCGCGACCTCCAGCGGTGCCACGTACTCCGCGCTCAGCGTTCCGGTGGCGATCGTCACCTTGCGCCTCTTCGGCAGGGGGCGTGGCTTCGGAGCGCCGGGCACGCAGCGGGCCGGTCCGCGGCCGGGCGAGAGGTCCGACGGGTCGGTCCACGAGGCCGCGTCGCAGCCGGCCACCGCCTCGATCGTGCGGGGCCCGGCAGGGCCCGTGTCCGGCTCGTGCCGTGCAGCGCAGCCCGCCGACGCCAGCAGCGCCGCCACGACCAGCGCCACACCGTGACCGCGCCACCTCACGACTGCCCCCGTCCCCGGTCCCTGGGCGCCCACGGGGTGAGCAACCGTCCGGCGATCCGCACCAGTTCGGAGAACAGCACGCCCAGCACGGCCACGCACACGATGCCCACGAACATCACGTCGTTCTGGAACAGCGCCCGCGCGTCGAAGATCAGATGGCCCAGGCCGTTCGTGGCGGCGATCTGCTCCGAGGCGACGATGACGAGGACCGCGACGCCCGCCGCGATCCGGGCGCCCACCAGCACGGAGGGCAGGGACGCCGGCAGCAGCACGTGCCGGAACATCTGCCAGGGCGAGGCCCCGAAGACGCGGCCCGCGTCGCGGTGGCCGGACGGGACGGCCACCACGGCCGACATGGTGGAGATCCAGACGAAGAAGAAGACCGTCGCCGCCACCAGCGCCACCTGCGGGCCCTCGCCGAGCCCGAACATGTTCAGGAAGACGGGCAGCAGGGCCAGCTTCGGGACCACGTAGAGGGCGTCGAGCAGCGGCTCCAGTGCCGCCCTCACCAGCGCCAGCGACCCCATCAGCAGGCCCAGGGCGTAGCCGGCCGCCGTGCCCACCGCGTAGCCCGCCAGGACGCGCCGCAGGGTGGCCCGGACGTCGGGCCACAGATCGCCGGCCGCCGCGCGGTCCCAGCCGTCGGCGAGGATCGTGGACGGGGCCGGGTAGACGCGGTCGTCGATCCAGCCCAGGGCCGCGGCCAGCTGCCACAGCAGGACCAGCAGCAGCGGCACGGCGGCCGCGAGGGACAGTTCCAGGGCGCGCCGACGGCGGTGGCTGCGCACGGGGTCGAGTTCCTGCGGGCCCGGGCGGCGGACCAGGACCGAGGCCGGGCCGGAGGTGTCCGTGACCGTGGTCATACCGGCACCGCCTCCTTCCGCAGCAGGTCCCACAGCTCGCTCTTGAGGGCCGTGAACTCGGGCGCCGAGCGGACCGCGCCGGTGCGTGGGCGCGGGAACGGCGGACGGTGCTCGGCGATGATCCGGCCGGGGCGGGCGGACATCACCAGGACGCGGTCGCCGAGGACGAGCGCCTCCTCCAGGCTGTGCGTGATGAAAAGGGTGGTGGTGCGGGTGGTCTGGGTGAGCTCCAGGAGCTCGTCCTGAAGGATGGTGCGGAGCTGGGCGTCGAGCGCCGCGAACGGTTCGTCCATCAGGAGGATCTCGGGCTCCACGGCCAGGGCGCGGGCGATCGCCACCCGCTGGCGCATGCCGCCGGAGAGGGTCGCCGGGTAGGCGTGCGCGAAGTCGGCGAGGCCCAGGCGTGCCAGCCACTCGGCGGCGCGCGCGTTCGCCTCCCGGCGCGGGACGCGCTGGACGTCCAGGCCGAAGCGGACGTTGGCCTGGACGGTCTTCCAGTCGTAGATGCCGTAGTCCTGGAAGATCATGGCGGCGGGGCGGGGGCTTGTGGTACGGATCTCCAGCGTGCCCGTGCTGGGGCGCAGAAGTCCTGCCGCGATGCGCAGCAGCGTGGACTTGCCGCAGCCCGAGGGGCCGACGACGCAGACGAACTCGCCTGCGGCGACGGTCAGGTCGAGGGGGCCGAGGGCATCGACCGCGTGGGGGGTTCGGCCGAAGACGCGGGTCAGGTCATGGGCGGTGAGTTTCGGATACGGCTCTCCCACGGGGGCTCCTCGCACGATGCGGAAACGGACTGGTGGGCGCCGACGACGATATGACGGGCCGTCAGATTCGGGAAGTCCGTGTGCACGAGTGAGCGCCGCCGGGTCGCCTGCGGAGCCGACGGGAGTCGACGGGAGCCGGCGTGCGCGGGCACGCCGAAAGGACCCGGTGCCGTCGAGGCGCCGGGGTCCGGTGAGGGGATGGCGTCTAAGCCGCCGCGCAGCGCGGACACAGTCCGCGGTACGTCACCTCGACGCCCGAGACCGTGAAGCCGAAGCGCTCCGAGTCGGGGAGGTCCGCCAGCGGGTTGCCTGTCGGGTGGACGTCCCGGATCGCGCCGCAGCGGGCGCACACCAGGTGGTGGTGCGGCCGGTGCGCGTTGGGGTCGTACCGCTTGGCGCGCCTGTCGGTGGCGACTTCCAGCACCTCTCCGAGGGAGACCAGCTCACCCAGCGTGTTGTAGACGGTCGCCCGGGAGATCTCGGGCAGCTTGGCGACGGCCCGGGCATGCACCTCGTCGGCCGTCAGGTGGACGTGTTCGCCGTCCAGGACCTCGGCGACGACGCGCCGCTGCGCGGTCATGCGCCATCCGCGTCCGCGCAGCCGTTCCAACAGGTCACTCATACAGACCAGCCTAACAGCAGGGGGGAACAGGTCCCGAACGGGTGTTACTTTAGATGACTGCTTGAATTGGACTTGGTCCATCATAGGATCGCGGCTGACTTCGGCCAAGTGCGCCAGAGGGCGGCCGGAACCCGTGGCCCGGGCTCCGGCCCCCCGGCCCGCCCGGAAGGGCGTCCGGGCCGGCGTCCGGGCCGCTGGTGCCGGGGCGCCAGCGGCCCGGCACTAGGCGGTCGCGGCGGGGACGGGCTGCCGGGTCGGCGCCCAGCAGCGGATGATGTCGCGGACCGAGACGATGCCGACCGGTTCGTCGCGGTCGAGGACGATCAGGTGGCGGAAGCCGCCGTGGCTCATGGCGCCCGCGGCCTCTTCGAGGGTCCAGGTCGGGGCGGCGAACACGACGTCGGTGGTGGTGTGGGCGTGGGCGTGCTCGGTGTCCGGGTTCTGGCCCAGACCGACCGAGTTGAGGATGTCGCGCTCGGTGAGGATGCCGAGGCCGCCGGCGTCCGGGTCGAGGACCACGGCCGCGCCGACGCGACGGGCGGACATGAGGGCTGCTGCCTGGCGGAGTGTGTGTGCGGGGCCGATGGTGAGGACCACCGTGCTCATGGCGTCGCGGACGAGCATGGGTGCGGAGCCACCTCCTTGGGGTGCACGGGCTCGGCCTTCCGTACGGCCCGGGTCGGCGCCGCCGGAAGACCTTGTGCCATGCTTCACAAATTCACAAGTGGGGGGACTCTCAGGGTGGCAGGCAAAGGGCGGGTCAACAAGGGGGCGCACGCTGCGAGTTCCGGGGCGCTCGAGGTGCGCGGACATGTCCGTGCGTCCAGGGGTGCGGGATTGCTCCCCCGCGCCCGGAAGGACGCGGGAGCACTCCCGGTGCGCAGGGTGGGCGCTTAGGGGGTGCTTGGGGGCGCTTCCTAGTAGCGGTCGTTCAGGTAGTCGAGGAGTGTGTCGTGCAGGAGGCCGTTCGACGCGGCCGCGTTGCCGCCGTGCGGGCCCGGGCGGCCGTCGAGACTCGTGAAGGAGCCTCCCGCCTCCGTCACGATGATCGCGTTCGCCGCCATGTCCCACAGGGACAGCTCCGGCTCGGCGCAGATGTCGACCGAGCCCTCGGCGACCATCATGTAGGGCCAGAAGTCACCGTAGGCCCGCGTGCGCCACACCGCGCGCGTCAGGTCCAGGAAGCCGCTCAGCCGGCCCTGCTCCTCCCAGCCCGACAGGGAGGAGTACGCGAAGGACGCGTCGGACAGCTTCGCGACGCGCGAGACCCGCAGCCGCGACGCCGAGGACAGACTGCGGCCCGTGAACGCGCCGTGGCCCTTGGCCGCCCACCAGCGACGGCCCAGCGCGGGGGCGGAGACGACGCCGACGACGGGCTGGAAGCCCCCCTCGCCCGCCTCCGTGAGGGAGATGAGCGTCGCCCACACCGGCACGCCGCGCACGTAGTTCTTGGTGCCGTCGATGGGGTCGAGGACCCAGCGGCGGGGGCCCGTGCCCTCGATGCCGTACTCCTCGCCGAGGATCGCGTCGCGCGGCCGGGCGCGCTGGAGCTGACCGCGGATCAGTTCCTCGGCGGCCTTGTCGGCCTCGCTCACCGGCGTCATGTCGGGTTTCGTCTCGACCTTGAGATCGAGGGCCTTGAACCGGCCCATGGTCGCGGCGTCCGCGGCATCCGCGAGCACATGGGCAAGACGCAGGTCATCGAGATAGTCGGGCATGACCGAACGGTATCTGCCCGGTTCGCACCAGGGCCACACGACCCGGGTGGATCTTTCGGCGGCCCCTCCGGCCGGACCGGTTGCGGTGGCGCCGTCACGGCGTGCGACGGACGGTGTGCGCCCCCGGGCCGCGCCGTGAACCCTTGACAGTGCTGTGAGCCGCGTCAAATCTGTCCGACAGAGCCGCCGGCCCCGAGGGAGGCGATGATGCCCGCAGCCCGGGAATCCCTACTGGACGCCGCCTGTACGGCGTTAGCGCGCCGCCCCTGGTCCACCGTGCGCATGGTGGACGTGGCCGCCGCGGCCGGCGTCTCCCGCCAGACGCTGTACAACGAGTTCGGCAGCAAGGAAGGGCTCGCCCGGGCCCTGGTGCGCCGGGAGGCCGACGGGTACCTCGCCGGGGTCGAGCGCGCGCTCGCAGCCCGTGCCGAGGTCCGTGAGCGGCTCGCCGCCGTGGCGGAGTGGACCGCGGCGGCGGCCCGCGGCAACCCCCTCGTCCGCGCCCTGCTCACCGGGTGCTGGAGCGAGCGCCTGCCCGCGCCGGCGCTATCGCCGGCGCCCTCGACCTCCGCGGTGCCCGCGCAGCGCAGGGCTGACGGAGCACTGCCGTCCCCGGCGGACCTCGTCGCCCAGGTGTGCGACCGTGCCGTCGCCGCGATGGCCGGGCCCGGGACGAGCAAGGCGCAAGCGGCGGAGCTGGCCCGTTCCTGTGAGCTGGTGGTCCGGCTCTCCCTGTCGTGCGTGGCGGCCCCGCCGGGGGAGGGCGGGCTCGTGGGACTGGTGCGCAGCGCCCTGCCGCCGCAGGTGCGATGAGGGGCGCACCCCCGCGCACCGCCGGGGGCCCTCGACATGGAGGCACCCTCATGGAGGCACCCTCATGGAGGCACCCCCGGCGCCCCTGACGACGTACCGCGGTCCTGCCCCGCACGCGTGACCGTCTCTAGCGAGCCGACCCCGACAGCTGCAGACCGATCACACCGATGATCACCAGCGTGATCGAGACGATCTTCAGCGTGGAGACCAGGTCACCGAGGAAGGCCATCCCGTAGATCGCCGTGCCCGCGGCGCCGATGCCCGTCCACACCGCGTACGCGGGGCCCACGTCGAGCCTCCGCAGGGAGAGCGTGAGCAGACCGAAGCTGCCGAGGGCGAAGGAGGCGAACGCGATGGTGGGCCACAGCCGGGTGAAGCCGTGCGAGAGCTTGAGACACACGGCGAAACCGGTCTCCAGGAGCCCGGCCACGATGACCAGCAGCCACGCCATGTCTCGTCCTCCCGCGTCCCCAACGCCGACTGCCCAGCTGGTCGATCCCGCCCGGTGCGAGTAAGCATTTACCGGCCCGGTGGGCGGGCAAACACCGGGGAGGTCAGTCCCCTTCCCGCCGGTCCCGGGTGGCCAGCAGCCTGCGCAGGGAGTACAGCCGCGACGGATCTGCGTGCCCGTCGGCCACCCACTCGTCCAGGGCGCAGTCCCGTTCGTCGTGGCTGCACGCCCGCGGACAGCCCTCGGTGCCGGGCTCCAGGTCGGGGAAGGCGTGGATCACCCGGGACGGATCGATGTGCGCGAGACCGAAGGACCGCACGCCCGGGGTGTCGACCACCCAGCCGTCCGCGTCCCGCAGCGGCAGCGCGAGCGCCGAGGTCGTGGTGTGCCGGCCGCGGCCGGTCACCACGTTCACCTCGCCCGTGGTGCGCCGCCGGTCCTCCGGGACGAGCGCGTTGACCAGCGTCGTCTTGCCCACTCCGGAGTGCCCCACGAACGCCGTGATCTTGCCGTCCAGATGCGCGCGCACCCGGTCCGCGGCGTTGCCGTCGTCCAGTTCCTCGCGGCTGGTGACCACGTACGGGATGTCCAGCGCCCCGTACAGCTCCAGCAGCTTGTCGGGCGGGGCGAGGTCGGACTTCGTCATCACCAGGAACGGGTCGAGGCCGCCGTCGTACGCCGCGACCAGGCAGCGGTCGATCAGGCGCGGGCGCGGCTCGGGATCGGCGAGGGCGGTCACGATGGCCAGCTGGTCGGCGTTGGCGACGACCACGCGCTCGAAGGGATCGTCGTCGTCGGCGGTGCGACGGAGGACGGACCTGCGCTCCTCGATGCGGACGATGCGGGCGAGGGTGTCCTTCGCGCCGGACAGGTCGCCCACCAGGGCGACACGGTCGCCGACCACCGCGGCCTTGCGGCCCAGCTCCCGGGCCTTCATCGCCATGACCGCACGGCCGTCGACGAGGCAGGTGAGCCGGCCGCGGTCGACGGTGAGGACCATGCCCTCGGACGCGTCCTCGTGCTTGGGCCGGATACTGGTGCGCGGCCGGTTCCCCTTGCGGTTGGGGCGCGTGCGGATGTCGTCCTCGTCGGTGTGCTTGCCGTAGCGGCGCATGGTCCCAGTCCGCCCGTCAGTTCCCCAGCATCCCGGTCCACAGGTCGGGGAAGTCCGGCAGCGTCTTGGCCGTCGTCGCCACGTTCTCGATCTGCACGCCCTCGACCGCGAGGCCGATGACCGCGCCCGCGGTCGCCATGCGGTGGTCGTCGTACGTGTGGAACACCCCGCCGTGCAGGCGGCGCGGGCGGATCTGCAGGCCGTCGGCGGTCTCGGCGACGTCGCCGCCCAGCTCGTTGATCTCCTTGGTGAGCGCGGCCAGACGGTCCGTCTCGTGCAGCCGCAGATGGGCCACGCCCCGCAGGGTGGACGGCGAGTCGGCGAGGGCGGCGACCGCCGCGACGCCGGGCGTCAGCTCGCCCACCTCGCCCAGGTCCACGTCGATGCCGTGGATGGCGCCCGAACCGGTGAATTCGAGGCCGCGCTCGGTCAGCTCGCAGGAACCGCCCATTTCGGTGAAGATCTCACGCAGCCGGTCGCCGGGCTGCGTCGTGCGCGCCGGCCAGTCGGGGATGACGACCGTGCCGCCGGTCACCAGGGCGGCCGCGAGGAACGGCTGTGCGTTGGACAGGTCCGGCTCGACGGTCAGGTCGCGGCCGAGCAGGGCGCCCGGCGTGACCCGCCAGACATTGGGCTCGCCACCGGACTCGGGGGTGTCCACCTGGGCGCCGACCGCGCGCAGCATGTCGACGGTCATCCGGATGTGCGGCATCGAGGGCAGCGTCGAGCCGGTGTGGCGGACCTCGACGCCCTGGTTGTAGCGGGGCGCGGACAGCAGCAGGGCGCTGACGAACTGCGAGGACGAGGACGCGTCGATCGCCACCGGGCCGCCGTCCAGCGCGCCGCTGCCCAGCACGGTCAGCGGCAGCGCGCCGCGTCCGTCGTCGTCGATGCGGGCGCCGAGGGCGCGCAGGGCGTCGATCACGCCGTGCAGGGGGCGCTCGTACGAACGCGGGTCGCCGTCGAAGCGGACCGGGCCGTCGGCGAGGGAGGCCACGGGGGGCAGGAAGCGCATCACGGTGCCGGCGTTGCCGACGTCGACCGTGGCCGGGCCTTGCAGCGCGGCGGGGATGACGCGCCAGGTCTCGCCGGAGCCGTCGGGGCCGACCCCTTCTTCGATGCCGACGCCCATCGCGCGCAGCCCCGCGGCCATCAGCAGCGTGTCGCGGGAGCGCAGCGGGCGGCGCAGCCACCCTGGCTCGGAGGCGAGGGCCGCGAGCACGAGGGCGCGGTTGGTGACCGATTTCGACCCGGGCACGTGGACCGTCGCGTCGACGGCTCCGCTCGCGTGCGGGGCGGGCCAGAGGGCGGTGTGTGCGGGGTTAACGGTCATGCGCCCCACTTTAGTGGCTGGCCCGGGCCGGAGATCTTGATCAAAAGTGGCGAAATACGAGCGAAACCGGGGTCTGATATGCGAGGCGGGGTGTGCCGTGCAGCTGTGCGCGGTCAGAAGCAGTCGCAGAAGGACAATCGGCCGCGGTCCACGGACAACCGGCCGCCGTCACGGGCGGCCTGGGTCCCTCGCCGGCTCGGCCGGCCGGTCACAGCCGCAGCAGCCACCGCCCGCCCCCGGTGAGCGAGCACAGCGACACCGCGTGGAACAGGAACAGCCACAGCCCCGCGGGCACATGGGTGAGCCGCGACAACTGGTCCGCGTCCGAGTCCCCGGCACCGCCGCGGGACCGCTTGGCCTGGAGCTCGAAGGCCGGGCGCACGCCGCCGACCAGCAGGAACCACACCACCGCGTACGCGAACGCCGCCTGTACCTGCGGACCGGCCAGCCAGGACACCAGCAGGAAGGCGCCCCCGGCGAGGACCACGGTCAGCGCGCCGTAGGCGTTGCGGATCATCACCAGCATCACCAGGAGCAGTGCGGTGGCCAGCCACAGCAGCAGGGTGATGTGCCCGGCGGCGAGCAGCGCCGCGCCGCCGAGACCGAGGAGCGGGGGAGCGGGGTAGCCGGCGGCGGCCGTCAGGATCATGCCGAGGCCGCGCGGCTTGCCACGGCTGACCGTGAGGCCGCTGGTGTCGGAGTGGAGCCGGATGCCGGTGAGGGTGCGGCCGGTGAGCAGCGCGACCAGACCGTGGCCGCCCTCGTGCGCGATGGTGATGGCGTTGCGCGATATCCGCCACACCCCCGGCGGCACGACCACGGCGAGCGCGACGGCCAGGGTGGCGATCACCACCCACAGGTCGGGATCCGGCTGGCTGCCGAAGACCCGGTCCCAGAGGTCCGGCAGCGACAGCGGCGAGGTCGAGGCGAGGCTTTCCATACCGGGAGTGGCTCCTGAGCTCGTCGGATCTGGCAGGGTGGCACGCATGTGCGGACGGTACGCGGCGAGTCGCAGCCCCGAGGATCTCGCAGGAATCTTCGAGATCGAGAAGACGCAGCCCGAGGAGACCCTGGCACCCGACTACAACGTGGCCCCGACCAAGGAGGTGTACGCGGTCCTCGACCGCCCTGTGAAGGACGCCGGTGACGACCGGCCGGTTCGTCAGCTGCGCCGACTCCGGTGGGGTCTCGTCCCGTCCTGGGCCAAGTCGCCCGAGGGCGGCGCCCGGATGATCAACGCGCGCGCCGAGACGGTGCACGAGAAGCCGGCGTACCGCCGCGCCTTTGCCGCCCGGCGGTGCATCGTGCCCGCCGACGGCTACTACGAGTGGGTCACCGGCAGCCAGGAGCGCGACCTGGAGGTCGAGGGCCGCAGGAAGCGGCCGCGCAAGCAGCCGTACTTCGTGCTGCCCGCCGACGGCTCGGTCTTCGCGATGGCCGGGCTGTACGAGTTCTGGCGGGACAGGACCCTGCCGGACGACCATCCGCGGGCCTGGTGGGTCACCTGCTCGGTGATCACGACGGAGGCCGAGACCACCCCGCTGGCCCTCGCCCCGGCCGAGGGCCCGCGTTCACTGGCGGAGATCCACCCCCGTATGCCGCTGATGCTCACGCCCGACCGCTGGGACGCCTGGCTCGACCCGTCCCGCACGGACCCCGACGGCCTGCGGTCCCTGCTCGAGCCGCCGTCCCCCGGCCTGATGCGCGCCTACCCGGTCCCCACCGCGGTCAGCAACGTCCGCAACAACGGTCCGGAACTGCTGAAGGAACTGGCGGCACCCGAAGAGGGCACACTGTTCTGACGTGACCGACGGGACGGACGTGACGGATGTGACGGTAAGCGTCGAGACCGAGGCGGGCATGGCCCGTGTCACCTGGCACCGGGCGCGGACGGCGCGGCTCGTGCTCGCGCTCGGCCACGGCGCGGGCGGGGGCGTCGAGGCGGGCGACCTGCAGGCGCTGGCCCGGGTGCTGCCCGCGCACGGCGTGAGCGTCGCGCTCGTGGAGCAGCCCTGGCGCGTCGCCGGGAAGAAGGTGGCGCCCGCGCCGAAGACGCTCGACCTGGGCTGGCGCGGGGTGTGGCCCGTCCTGGAGCGGCCCGGGCGGCCCGTGATCGCCGGCGGGCGCAGCGCCGGTGCCCGGGTCGCCTGCCGCACCGCCGCCGGGCTCGGTGCCGCCGCCGTCCTCGCGCTGAGCTTTCCCCTGCACCCGCCCGGCAGGCCCGAGAAGTCCCGTGCGGACGAACTGCTCGGCGCGGGCGTGCCCACGCTGGTCGTCCAGGGCGGCAACGATCCGTTCGGGCGGCCGGAGGAGTTCCCGCCGGGGCCGTACGGCATGGTCGAGGTGCCGCACGGTGACCACGGCTTCGCGGTGCCGAAGCGCGCGGACATCACCCGGGAGCGGGCCCTGGAGGTCATCACCGACGCCGTGGCGGAGTGGGCCGTGTCACTGGGGTGAGGCCCGGGAATGCCCCGGCGGGTACCGCTGTTGTGCGGTGCAGACGGCACCGGCCGTGCTGCACAGACCGTACGAGAGGGAGTCCGCCGCATGGGTTCGACCATCTGCCCGAACCGTCGCAGCAGCGCTGACCTGGACTGGACGGTGCTGCACGCGGCCAGGACCGCCCCGTTTCGGGCGGCGGCGGGCAAGGATGTTCGTCTATCCTCCGATTCCAGTGGGACCGGTTTCGGTCCTGCCACGTCGCTGGAGGAGGTGGGTCCGGTCACCGGTACCGACGCAGGGACCGAACACGGCCAGGCGGAGCAGCCCGAGGGCCGGGGCACAGGCGCGGAATCGTCCACCGAGCGCAGCGCGCGCTTCGAACGGGACGCGCTCGAGTTCCTCGACCAGATGTACTCGGCCGCGCTGCGCATGACGCGTAACCCGGCCGATGCCGAGGACCTGGTGCAGGAGACGTACGCGAAGGCGTACGCGTCCTTCCACCAGTTCCGCGAGGGCACCAACCTCAAGGCGTGGCTGTACCGGATCCTCACCAACACGTTCATCAACTCGTACCGCAAGAAGCAGCGCGAACCGCAGCGCAGTGCGGCCGAGGAGATCGAGGACTGGCAGCTCGCGCGCGCCGAGTCGCACATGTCGACGGGTCTGCGCTCCGCAGAGTCCCAGGCGCTCGACCACCTGCCCGACTCGGACGTCAAGGAAGCGCTGCAGGCCATCCCCGAGGAATTCCGCATCGCCGTCTATCTCGCGGACGTCGAGGGGTTTGCGTACAAGGAGATCGCGGACATCATGGGGACACCCATCGGTACGGTGATGTCCCGGCTGCACCGGGGCCGTCGTCAGCTGCGCGGCATGCTCGAGGACTACGCCCGTGAGCGCGGGCTGGTCCCGGCCGGCGCCGGAGAGTCGAACGAAGCGAAAGGCTCGGGCTCATGAGCTGCGGAGAGCCGCACGAGACGGACTGCAGTGAGGTGCTCGACCACCTCTACGAGTTCCTCGACCGTGAGATGCCGGACGTCGACCGCACCAAGTTCGAGCACCACTTTGAGGAGTGCTCGCCGTGCCTGGAGAAGTACGGCCTGGAGCAGGCCGTGAAGAAGCTGGTCAAGCGGTGCTGCGGCCATGACGACGTGCCGACCGACCTGCGGGCGAAGGTCATGGGCCGTATCGAGCTGATCCGCTCGGGCCAGACGCTGCCCGAGCACGACGTGGCCACGGCGCCGCAGGAGTCCTGAACTCCCGTTCGAGGAACCCGCGGCCCGGCCGCGGCGCCCATCACCCGAATGTGCTAATCCCGGGGTCGTGGGCCCACGGATTCCCCCCAATGCCTCCCTGGTGCCCCGCCCTCCCCCTTAGGCTCCGGAGCCTCAATGGGCGTGTCCGGGCCCGGCCCCGGTTCGGGGCCGGGCGCGGGCCCGGGGGAGGTACGTCATGGGGCCGGACCGGCCAGCGGTGCACGTGTACGTCGGCTGCGCCGCGCTCGGCGCCCTCGTGTGCGTGGCTCCCCTCGCGGATCTCGGGGTCCCCTGGCAGGTGCTCCTCCCGCTCGCCGCGCTCTACGCCGCCTGCGAGCAGATCCCGCGCTGCCGTCCGGGCGGCCGCCCGGCCCCCGAGGGCCTGGGCCCCTTCTTTCCCGTGCTGCTCGCCGGGGCCTTCCTGCTGCCGCCGCCGGCCGCCGCCCTCGTGCCGCTGCCCGGCGCGCTGCTCGCGCCCGTCGCCCGGCGGCCGCAGTGGCTGCGCCGCGGCTGGCGGGCCGCCCAACTGGCGCTCGCCGTGGCGGCCGCGTCACGCGTGCACACGGCGCTGGGCGGCGTGGACGCGGTCGCCGCTCCCCGCTTCCCGTACGCGCTGCTGCCGGCCGGGGCCGCCGTGGTGGCGTTCTGCCTGGTGCTGACCGCGCTCGACGCCGGGATCCTGGCGCTGGGCGTGGGCGTACCGCCCCGGTCCGCCGGACAGCCGCGGAGGGGCCGAGAGCTCGGGGGCGCCTGGCGCGGGCTGTTCCTGGGCTCCCTCGCACCCGTTGCCGTGCAGGGCCTAGCCGGGCTGATGATGGCCGTGCTGTGGCGCAGCCCCTACGGGCCGGTCGCGGCGCTGCTCGTGCTTCTGCCCATGTACCTGTCGTGCTGGGTGTTCGCCCAGTACCACCGGGAGCGCGCCGCCCATCAGGCCACGATCCGCGCCCTCGTCCAGGCCGTCGACATCAAGGACGGCTACACGCGCGGGCACAGCGAGCGGGTCGGGCAGGCGTCGATGATGATCGCGCGTGAACTCGGCATGGACGACGAGCGCGTCGAGGTGCTGCGGTTCGCCGGCATCCTGCACGACATCGGCAAACTCGGCGTGCCGACCCGGCTGTTGAGGAAGGACGGGCCGCTCACGCCGGAGGAGCGGCGCATCATCGAGCTGCACCCCGAGTACGGCCACGAGATGGTCCGTGGGATCGGGTTCCTCGGCGAGGCGCGGTCGGCGATCCTCCACCACCACGAGCGCCTGGACGGCAGCGGCTACCCCTACGGCCTGATGGGCCATCAGATCCCTGAGTGCGCACGGGTGGTGGCGGTGGCCGACGCCTTCGACGCCATGACCTCGACCCGCTCCTACCGGCGCGCCCGGCCCGTCGCGGCCGCGCTGCGGGAGCTGGAGCGGTGCGCGGGCACGCAGTTCGACCCGGCGATGGTGCGGGCGCTGGTCCGCGCGCTGGAGCGGTGGGGGTCTCCCCGCTCGTCGGGGTCCCCGCGCTCGAGCGCGATCGAGAGTGGGGGAGTGATCGAGAGCGGGGGAAGGATCGAGAGCGGGGGAGGGACCGACCGTGGGGGAGAGGTCGGGAGCGGTGGAAAGACCGAGAGCGGCGGAGCGGCCCGGGCCGGGGCAGGCTGGTACCCGGCGGTGACCTCGGACGAAGAGCGCCCCACCGCGCCGTCGCCGGCCCTGCCGGCGCACGGTCCGCTGGAGGGGCAGCGGCGCGGCGGGGGCGGCGCATGACCGTGAGGAGGCTGCCCCTGGTGCTCGCTCACGCGGCGGCGGCGCTCCTCGCCGCCGGCTGCCTCGCCGGCACCCTCTGGCACGGCCTGGAAGAACCCTCCGTCGCCCTCGCCTTCGGCGTGCTCGTCACCGTGGGCGAACTGTCCCGGTGGAGCGACGGCGGGGAGCGGGAGCCCGCGCCCCTCGGGGCGGCCGGGGCGCTGTCCTACGCCCTGCTCGGGCAGAACGCCGGGCAGCCCACCCACCACGGGGTGCCCCAGGTCGTCACCGTGGTCCTCGCGGCCGCCCTCGCCGGCTGCGTCCCGCACGTGGCCCGCGGCCGCGGATCCACCGCCGACCACCTCACCCGTCGCCTCCTCACCGCCGGCTTCGCCGCCGTCTGCTTCCAGCCGGTCTACGATCACGGCAGGTTGCACGGCTGGGGCGGACCCGTCTACGCGTTGCTCGTCGTCGCGCTGCTCGTGCTCACCACCCTGTGCGACGCCGTGCTCGCCGCCGCGCTCGCCCACTCCCGCACCGGCTGGCCGTTCGGGCCGCTGCTGCGCGACGAACTGCGGGCGAGGCTCGGCATCGACTCGGCGGTCTGCGCGACCGGTGCGGTGATGTCGCTGGCCGTCGGGGTCGTGGGCCTGTGGGCACTGCCCGTCTTCTCCCTGCCGCTGCTGCTCACCCAGCTGTCCTACCGGCGGTACGCGGCCGTGCGGACCACCTACCGGCAGACCATCGCCTCCCTGGCGCGTGCCACCGAGATCGCCGGGTACACGCCCCCCGGGCACGCCCGCCGCGTGGCCGCGCTCAGCCGGGCCGTCGGCCGGGAGCTGGGCCTGCCCGAACCCGAGCTGACCGTGCTGGAGTACGCGGCCCTCATGCACGACATCGGGCAGCTCAGCCTCGTCGACCCCGTGCCCGCCGGCGCCACCGCCGCGCTGCCCGCCGAGGAACAGCGGCGCATCGCGCTCCTCGGCGGGGCCGTGGTCCGCCAGACGGGGGTGGACGCCGCGGTCGCGGTCGTCGTGGAGCGGCAGGCGGACCCCTACCGGGAGCAGCCCGTCAGCGCCAGAATCGTCCGGGCCGTCAATGCGTACGAGGAGATGGCGAGGGAAGAGGACGGACCGGGAGGGCCGCTCAGCGCACTGGAGCGCCTTCGGCTCGGCTGCGCCCGCGACTACCAGCCGGAGGTCGTGGAGTCGCTGGCCAGAGTGCTGCGGCACAGGGGCGGTGCCGGGGTCCACCCAGGCGGTGTGCTGCGGGGGAGCTCCGGGCAGGGGCCGTGGTGAGGGCCGGGGCGGTCTGACCGTGCCGTCGGCGGGGTAACCCATGGGTAATGAGCGCCCGTCCGGCGGTACGTGGTTGGATGCGAGGAGAGGGGCCGGGGGCACGGCTCGGCCGTGGCCCCGCGGATGTCGAGCGACCGGCGGACGGGAAGCGCAAGGGACTGGCAGGCGGGAATGGTGAGGATCTTCGGCAAGGGACGGCACCGGCCCTCCGCCTCTTGGCGGCAGGCCACCGACCGCGCGTTCACGTTGATCGGCGACGGCCGGTACGAGGACGCGGGGGCGCTGCTGACCCGTGCCGCGGACCTGGAGCCGTGGCTGTCGGAGTCCTGGTTCAACCTCGCGCTGCTGCACAAGTTCCGCCACGACTGGGAGCAGGCCCGCACCGCCGGGCTGCGCGCCGTGGCCCTGCTCGACCGCGAGACCGGGGCCCCCGACTGGTGGAACGTGGGCATCGCCGCCACCGCCCTGCAGGACTGGCCGCTGGCCCGCCGCGCCTGGCAGGCGTACGGCCTGCGGGTGCCCGGCGGTGCGGCGGTCCCCGGAGAGCCCTTCGGCATGGAGCTGGGCAGCGCGGCCGTGCGGCTGTCGCCTGAGGGTGAGGCGGAGGTCGTCTGGGGGCGACGGCTGGACCCGGCCCGCATCGAGGTGCTCTCCATCCCGCTGCCGTCCTCCGGGCGCCGCTGGGGCGAGGTGGTGCTGCACGACGGCGTCCCGCACGGCGAGCGCACGACGGCCGCCGGGCACGCCTACCCCGTCTTCGACGAGATCGAGTTGTGGGCGCCCTCGCCGGTGCCCACCTGGGTCGTCCTGCTGGAGGCCGAGACCGAGGACGACCGGGACGCGCTGGAGCAGTTGGCCGCCGACGCGGGCTTCGCCGCCGAGGACTGGTCCTCGTCCGTGCGGCTGCTGTGCCGCATGTGCTCCGAGTCGCGGATGCCGTCCGACGAGGGCGACGGCGAGCACCTGGACCCGCACGACCACAGCGAGCCCGGGCATCCGGGACCGCTGGGGCACCGCACGGACGGACAGCTGTGGGTGCCCGAGCGCGAGTGCGGCATCGCGGCACCCGCCTCCCTGGTGCGCGGGCTGCTCGACGGCTGGGTCGCGGACAGCCCGGACTCCCGGGACTGGCGGGACCTCGAAGAGGTCTGCTGAGGCCCTCCTCGTCCCGGAACGCGGGGAAGACACCCGACCCCGGCCCGTAGGCTGTACGGGCAGGTTTTCCCCAGGTTTGCAGGAAGGCGTACGTCGTCATGGCGCAGCAGGACACCGATCAGCAGCACGCGGGCGTGCTCCCCGTGGACGACGAGGGCTTCGTCATCGACACCGAGGACTGCGCGGAGCGTGAGGCCGCGTGGCGCGAGCGCGGCACCTCGCGGCCGATCACGGTGGTCGGGAACCCGGTGCTGCACAAGGAGTGCAAGGACGTCACGGAGTTCGGCGAGGAGCTGGAGCGGCTGGTGGCGGACATGTTCGCCAGCCAGCGCACCGCCGAGGGCGTGGGCCTCGCCGCCAACCAGATCGGCGTCGACCTGAAGGTCTTCGTCTACGACTGCCAGGACGACGGGGGCGCCCGGCACGTCGGAGTCGTCTGCAACCCGCGGCTGGTGGAGCTGCCCGCCGACCGGCGCCGCCTGGACGACAGCAACGAGGGCTGCCTGTCCGTGCCCACCGCGTACGCGCCGCTCGCCCGGCCCGACTACGCCGAGGTGACCGGGCAGGACGAGAAGGGCAACCCCGTCAAGGTGCGCGGCACCGGGTACTTTGCCCGGTGTTTGCAGCACGAGACGGATCACCTGTACGGCTACCTCTACATCGACCGGCTGTCCAAGCGGGAGCGCAAGGACGCCCTGCGGCAAATGGCCGAGAACGAGCCGCGCTACCCCGTGGTGGCCAACGACTGATCCGGCCAAGAGCCCCCGAGCCCC
Organism: Streptomyces sp. NPDC007264; assembly: GCF_042869095.1. Lineage (NCBI taxonomy): Bacteria > Bacillati > Actinomycetota > Actinomycetes > Kitasatosporales > Streptomycetaceae > Streptomyces > Streptomyces sp. NPDC007264. The sequence continues at coordinate 204,589 of NZ_JBIAFD010000003.1, read as the reverse complement.
GATGCCGCTGCCGACGACGCCTGGCCGGGTTCCCCCGGCCAGGCGTCGTTCATATGTGCGACGCACATTCGAGCCCTTGCACAGGCCAACTGATCCATAATCAGTCACCTAAGGGGCATTCTCGGCACAGTGGGGTAGTGCGTGGAGCAAATCCGTTCCCACAGCGGACAGTTGTGGTGCTGAATGGAAAGCGCTGAGTTACGCAACGGGCGCACGCCCGGCACGGCAGGGGGCGGAGCGCCGACTGGCGGCTGAGAGGGGTTTGTCCGTGCCAGCTATCCCGCAGTGCACTTCATCCATGACAAGAGTGGTCGCGGTTCCACCGGCGCTCTCCCTGCCGGTGATCGAGGCCGCGTTTCCCCGGCGACTGCACCCGTATTGGCCCCGTCTGCAGGAGAAGACGCGTTCCTGGCTGCTGGAAAAACGGCTCATGCCGGCGGACACGGTCGAGGAACACGCCGACGGCCTGCGCTACACCGACCTCATGGCGGGGTACTACCTCGACGCGCCCGACGACGTCCTGCAGGCGATCGCGGACTACAGCGCGTGGTTCTTCGTCTGGGACGACCGGCACGACCGCGACGTCGTCCACCGGCGGCCCGCCGCCTGGCGGAGGCTGAGGGGCCGGCTGCACGCCGCACTCGACTCCCCGCAGACCCACCTGTACCACGCGGATCCCCTGGTCGCAGGGCTCGCGGACAGCGTGATGCGGCTGTACTCGTTCCTCAGCGAGAAGTGGAACGACCGATTCGCCCGGCACTTCCACGCGGTGATCGAGGCATACGACCGCGAGTTCCGCAACCGCACCTCGGGCGTCGTCCCGACCGTCGACGCCTATCTCGAACTCCGGCGGCTCACCTTCGCGCACTGGATATGGACCGACCTGCTCGAACCGAGCGCGGGACACGAACTGCCCGATGCCGTACGGAAACATCCCGCATACCGGCGGGCGGCGCTGCTGAGCCAGGAATTCGCCGCCTGGTACAACGACCTGTGTTCGCTTCCCAAGGAAATCGCGGGCAAGGAGGTCCACAATCTCGGGATAAGTCTCATCCACCATCGGGGACTGACACCCGAACAGGCCGCCGAGGAAGTGCGGCGAAGGATCGAGGAATGCATATCCGATTTCCTTGTGGCGGAGAAGGAGGCGCTGCGGTTCGCGAGCACGCTCGCCGACGGCACCGTGCAGGGAAGCGAATTGAGCGCCGCCGTGAAGAGGATCGTCGGGAATATGCGCAACTGGTTCAGCACCGTGTACTGGTTCCACCACGAGTCAGGCCGGTACATGGTCGACCACTGGGACGACCGCTCGACACCCCCGTACGTCGACAACCAAGCGGCAGGTGAGAAATGACCCGGAACTCCTCCCCCGGCCTCCCGGCTCCCTCCGGCGAGAAGACGTCCCCGCGACCCGGCACGTCGGTGCAGGGGCGGGTCCCGCCCCTCGCGGCCGGCGGCGTCCCCGGGCTCGGACACGGCTGGAAACTGGCCCGCGACCCGCTTGGCTTCCTGTCCCGGCTGCGCGACGACGGCGACGTCGTACGGCTGAGGTTCGGCCCGAAGACGGTGTACGCGGTCACCACCCCGGCCCTCACCGGGGCCCTCGCACTGAACCCCGACTTCCACATCGGCGGCCCGCTGTGGGAGTCCCTGGAGGGCCTGCTCGGCAGGCAGGGGGTGGCCACCAGCAACGGCCCGCTGCACCAGCGCCAGCGGCGGGCCATCCAACCCGCCTTCCGGCAGGACGCCATTCCCGGCTACGGGCCGGTCATGGCGGAGGAGGCGCACGCCCTGGTGGAGCGCTGGCGCTCCGGCCGGCCCTTCGACGTCACGGCGGAGGCGTTCCGGGTGGCCGTGCGTGTCGTCGCGCGGTGCCTGATGGGCGGCACGTACATGGACGCGCGGGCGGACCGGATCTGCGCCGCCCTCGCCACCCTCTTCAGCGGCATGTACCAGCGGATGGTCGTGCCGCTCGGGCCGCTGTACCGACTGCCGATCCCGGCCAATCGCGAATTCAACAGGGCTCTGGCCGATTTGCATCTCCTGGTCGACGAGATCGTCGCCGCGCGCCGGGCATCCGGTCAAAAGCCGAACGATTTGCTGATGGCTTTGCTGGAGGCGAAGGACGGGAATGGCGAGCCCATTGGGGAGCAGGAGATCCACGACCAGGTCGTCGCCATAGTCACGGCCGGCAGCGAAACAGTCGGCTCCACGGTCATGTCGCTCCTCCAGGTCCTCACCGAGCACCCCGAACAGGCGGACAAGATCCACGACGAGGTGAAAACCGTCGTGGGCGACCGGCCGGTCGCATTCGAGGACATCCCGAAGCTGACGCACACGGCGAATGTCATCGTCGAGACAATGCGTTTGCGTCCGGCCGTATGGATACTGACGCGGCGGTCGGTCGCCGACACGGAACTCGGCGAGTACCGCATTCCGGCCGGGTCGGACGTCGTGTACAGCCCCTATGCGATCCAGCGGGATCCGCGGTCGTACGCGCGCCACGCGCAGTTCGACCCCGACCGCTGGCTCCCGGAGCGGGCCAAGGACGTGCCCAAGTACGCGATGACCCCCTTCGGGGTGGGCAACCGGAAGTGCCCGGGGGACCACTTCTCGATGGCCGAACTCACGCTCGTCACGGCGGCGATGGCGTCGGCGTACCGCTTCGAGCAGGCGCCCGGCTCCGACGACAGGCTGCGCATCGGGATCACGCTCCGCCCCCGCCGACTGCTGCTGAAGGCCCTGCCCCGGTGACCGCGGGCCGCACGTTCAGGCGGCCCGCGGGCCCCTGAACGTGCGCCGGTAGGCGTTCGGCGTCGTGCCCAGGGCGCGGACGAACTGATGGCGCAGCGCCGCCGCCGTGCCGAAGCCGGCACGGTCGGCGATCGCGTCCATCGTCTCGTCCGTGCGTTCCAGCAACTCCTGGGCCAGCAGCACCCGTTGGCGCAGGATCCAGCGGTACGGGGTGGTGCCGGTCTCCTGCTGGAAGCGGCGGGCGAAGGTGCGCGGCGACATATGGGCGCGGGCGGCGAGCCGCTCGACCGTCACCTCCTCGTCGAGGTGCCGCTCCATCCACACCAGCACCTCCGCGACCGTGTCGCCCTGCGACCGCGGCAGCGGCCTCTCGATGTACTGGGCCTGGCCGCCGTCGCGGTGCGGCGGCACCACCATGCGCCGGGCGATCCTGTTGGCGACGTCCGGCCCCTGCTCCTTGCGCACGATGTGCAGGCAGGCGTCGATGCCGGCCGCGGTGCCCGCGGAGGTGATCACCGGATCCTCGTCGACGTACAGCACGTCCGGCTCGACGACGGCCCGCGGGAAGCGCCGCGCCAGCGTGTCCGCGTGGCGCCAGTGCACCGCGCAGCGCCGCCCGTCCAGCAGCCCGGCGGCTCCCAGCACGAACACGCCGGAACAGACGCTGAGCACCCGGGCCCCGCGCCCGGCGGCCCGGCGCAGCGCGTCCAGCAGCTCCGGTGGATAAGCCCGCGCCACATAGCCCTCCCCGGCCGGCACGGCGATCAGGTCGGCCTCCTCCAGCCGTTCGAGGCCGTGCGCCGTGGACAGGGTGAACCCGCAGTTGGCGGCGAGCGAGGGCCCCTCGGCCGAGGCTACCGCGAAGTCGTACACGGGCAGTCCCTCGTCGCTGCGGTCGATGCCGAACACCTCGCAGACGACGCCGAGTTCGAAGGGGTGCACGCCGTCGAGCAGGACGGCCGCCACGTTCTTCAGCATGGGACCAGTGTGCCGTGGAAGTGGCAGTAATTCGAGGGTGTACGACAGTCCTGCCACTCACGGTAAGGAGTCTACGGCGGGACAGTGGTGTCCATGGATGCGACACACGTGGAAGCGCTCACCGGAATGCTCACCGTCCTCGGGATCCTCGTCCTCCTCGTCCTCCCCTCACTGATCGGCATCGCGCACGAGCGCCGCGTGGACCGCCGGATCAGGCAGGCCGAGGAGGCACGCGAGAAGGCAGGGGATCAGAAGTCCTCGTCGAGGTCGACGGTGCCCTCCACCGCGACCTGGTACGCCGACGGGCGCCGCTCGAAGAAGTTGGTCAGTTCCTGAACACCCTGGAGCTCCATGAAGGAGAAGGGGTTCTCGGAGCCGTACACCGGGGCGAAGCCGAGGCGCGTGAGGCGCTGATCGGCGACGCACTCCAGATACTGCCGCATCGAGTCGGTGTTCATGCCCGGGAGGCCGTCACCGCACAGGTCGTGCGCGAACTGCAGCTCGGCCTCGACGGCCTCGCTCAGCATGTCGGTGACCTGCCGGCCCAGCGCGTCGTCGAAGAGGTCCGGCTCCTCCTTGCGCACGGTGTCGACCACGTCGAAGGCGAAGCTCATGTGCATCGTCTCGTCGCGGAACACCCAGTTGGTGCCCGTGGCCAGACCGTGCAGCAGGCCCCGGCTGCGGAACCAGTAGACGTACGCGAAGGCCCCGTAGAAGAACAGGCCCTCGATGCAGGCGGCGAAGCAGATGAGGTTGAGGAGGAAGCGACGGCGGTCGGCCGCCGTCTCCAGCCGGCCCATCGTCTCCACCGAGTCCATCCAGCGGAAGCAGAACCGTGCCTTCTCGCGGATCGACGGGATGTGCTCGATCGCCGAGAAGGCGGCGGCCCGCTCCCGCGGATCGGGGAGATAGGTGTCCAGCAGCGTCAGATAGAACTGGACGTGCACGGCCTCCTCGAACAGCTGGCGGGACAGGTACAGCCGCGCCTCGGGGGAGTTGATGTGCTTGTACAGGGTCAGCACGAGGTTGTTGGCCACGATCGAGTCGCCCGTCGCGAAGAACGCGACGAGCCGGCCGATCAGGTGCTGCTCCCCCGGGGTGAGCCTGGCGAGGTCGGCGACGTCCGAGTGGAGGTCGACCTCCTCCACGGTCCAGGTGTTCTTGACGGCGTCCCGGTAGCGCTCGTAGAAGTCGGGATAGCGCATGGGGCGCAGGGTCAGTTCGAAGCCCGGGTCGAGCAGGTGCGCACTCTTCTTCGGCGGGTGGACGGACATCACTGGCAGGCCTCGCAGGACTCGGGGTTCTCAAGGGAGCAGGCGACCGCTTCGAGGTCCGGGGCGGCCTGCTGCACGGGGACGGCCGCCCGGGCGGCGCGGGCGATGCGGGTCGCCGGGCGTGAGCGCAGGTAGTAGGTCGTCTTCAGCCCCCGCTTCCAGGCGTACGCGTACATCGAGGAGAGCTTGCCGATGGTCGGCGTCTCCAGGAACAGGTTCAGGGACTGGGCCTGGTCCAGGAACGGGGTGCGGGCGGCGGCCATGTCGATCAGGGCGCGCTGCGGGATCTCCCACGCCGTGCGGTACAGCGTCCGCACGTCCTCGGGGATCCGGGCGACGTCCTGCACCGAGCCGTTCGCCTCGCGCAGCGCCTCCCGGGTGCGGGCGTCCCAGAGGCCCAGCCCCTTCAGGTCGTCGACCAGGTAGGAGTTGACCTGGAGGAACTCCCCGGACAGCGTCTCGCGCTTGAACAGGTTGGAGACCTGCGGCTCGATGCACTCGTACACGCCCGCGATGGACGCGATGGTGGCGGTCGGCGCGACGGCGAGCAGCAGCGCGTTGCGCAGGCCGATGGCCGCGATCCGTGCCCGCAGCGCCGCCCAGCGCTCCGGCCAGGCCGCTTCGACGTCGTAGTGGTCGGGGTGCAGTACGCCCTGGGCGGTACGGGTCTTCTCCCAGGCGGGCAGGGGGCCGTTCCGCTCGGCGAGGTCGGCGGAGGTCTCGTACGCGGTGAGCATGATGCGCTCGGCGATACGGGTGGACAGCGCCTTCGCCCCGGGTGAGTCGAAGGGCAGGCGCAGCCGGAAGAACACGTCCTGCAGCCCCATGACGCCCAGGCCCACCGGGCGCCAGGCGGCGTTGGAACGGGCCGCCTGCGCGGTCGGGTAGTAGTTGATGTCGATGACGCGGTCGAGGAAGGTGACGGCGGTACGGACGGTGGCGTCCAGCCGCTCCCAGTCGAGGTCGCCGCTCGCCGTGTCGACGAACGCGCCGAGATTGACCGACCCCAGGTTGCAGACCGCCGTCTCCCCGTCGTGCGTGACCTCCAGGATCTCGGTGCACAGGTTGGAGGAGTGGATGACGTGGCCCGGCCGTGCCGTCTGGTTGCCGGTGCGGTTGGCGGCGTCCTTGAAGGTCATCCAGCCGTTGCCGGTCTGGGCGAGGGCGCGCATCATGCGGCCGTACAGGTCGCGGGCCGGGAGGGTCCTGCGGGCCAGCCCGGCGGCCTCCGCCGCGCGGTACGCGGCGTCGAACTCCCCGCCCCACAGGTCGACCAGCTCCGGCACGTCGGACGGCGAGAACAGCGACCACCGCTCGTCGGCCTCGACCCGGCGCATGAACTCGTCCGGGACCCAGTGCGCGAGGTTGAGGTTGTGGGTGCGGCGGGCGTCCTCGCCTGTGTTGTCGCGCAGTTCGAGGAACTCCTCGATGTCGGCGTGCCAGGTCTCCAGGTAGACGGCGGCGGCGCCCTTGCGCCGGCCGCCCTGGTTCACCGCGGCGACCGAGGCGTCGAGGGTCTTCAGGAACGGGACGATGCCGCCCGAGTGCCCGTTGGTGCCACGGATGAGGGATCCGCGGGAGCGGATGCGGGAGTACGACAGCCCGATGCCGCCGGCGTGCTTGGAGAGGCGGGCGACCTGGTGGTAGCGCTCGTAGAGGGAGTCCAGTTGGTCCCTCGGGGAGTCGAGGAGGTAGCAGGACGACATCTGGGGGTGCCGGGTGCCGGAGTTGAAGAGCGTGGGGGAGGAGGGGAGGTAGTCGAGGCGGCTCATGAGCCGGTAGAGCGCGGCCACCTCGTCCATGGACCGGGAGCCGGTCTCCGGACCGGGCACGGTGTCCTCGGCGAGGCCGCAGGCGACGCGCAGCATGAAGAACTGCGGTGTCTCGACGGCCTTGCGGGTGATCGGGTGCCGCAGGAGGTAGCGGCTGTGCAGGGTGCGCAGGCCGAAGTAGCCGAACCGGTCGTCGGCCGAGGGGTCCACGAGCGCGTCGAGCCGGTCGGCGTGCCGACGCACGAACGCGGCGGTGCGGTCGGCGATGAGCCCTTCGCGGTGTCCGACGGCGATGGACCCGGTGAACGAGGTGACGCCCTGTGAGGCGGCCTCGGCGCGGATGCCGGTCGTCAGCAGCCGGGCGGCCAGCCTCGAGTAGGCGGGGTCCTCGGAGATGAGGCCGGCGGCCGCCTCCGTGGCCAGTTCGCGCAGCTCCGCCTCGTCCGCGTGCGCCGACCGGCCGCGCAGCGCGGCGGCGGCGACCCGGCCGGGGTCGGCGTCCGGGAGGTCGGCGGTCAGCTCGGTCAGGGTCCGCAGCAGCGCGGCACCGGGACCGTCGGTCCCCTCGGCCACCGCCGGTGTCGTGGGCGAAGTCGCTGAAGCCGGGTCGGCTGGCGCGATCGTCACGTAGGGCACTCCCTCGCTCGGCACGGGGCCCGGGGAGGGCGGGGCGGCTCACGAGCGCACGCGGCGTCGCGTCCACCGGCCCATTCCACGAGGCCCGGACGTCGGGCGCCGGGCCGGACGGCCGGGCGCGCTGTCGGCAGGTCCTCGGACTGACGCTCGTGACGCGCACGCGGGAGCGAACACGCACAAGTGCACCGTTGCGGGACAGTTCCGGATTCGCACCGGATTCCCCTGCGGCGACAGCGAGCACGAGCATACATCTTGTGTCGGCTTTCGCTGCCACCCCAAGATGTTGTGTGTCTTGGTGGCTTCGGGGTGTGTCAGAGGCGCAACTCATAGGTGAGGAGGGTGATGTCGTCGAGCTGCGGGAGCGGGTTCCAGTCGCGCTCGGGAGTGCGGACGAACCCCAGGCGCTCGTAGATGCGGTGCGCGGTGAGCATGGTGCGCTGGGTGGACAGCACCATCCGTGCGCAGCCGTCCGTGGCGCGGGCCCGGTCGAGGCAGGCGCGCACGAGGGCCTCGCCGATCCCCCGGCCGCGGGCCGTGCGGGCGACGGCGAGCATCCGTATCTCGGCCTCGTCGGGCCGGGCGATGTCGGCCATGGGGCCGCCGTGCGGCACGAACGTCACCCCGCCGAGCACGCTCCCCGGAGCGGAGGGGGCGTCCGCGCGCTCGACCGCCACCAGCACCTCGGCCGCCGCGGCCCGCCCGGCCACGTCCCTCAGCTCGTCGAGGTACGCGTCGCTCTCCCCGAAGTCCAGGAGGCCGTCCTGGAGGTAGGCCTGTGCGGTGATCTGCCCGAGCGCCTCGTAGTCGCCGGGTTCCGCCCGTCGGATCACGATGTCCATGGGGTCGAGTGTGCGGCACGGGTATGACAACGGGCCGCCGGATCACCTCCGGCGGCCCGTCCTCGACTGCGGCTCAGTGCGCGGTCTCCGCCGTGGCCGGCGGCAGTTCCACCTCCACCCCGGGGTCGCCCGCGTCCGCCGTGTAGTCGCCCGGCTGGGTCTCGTCGACGCCCTCCGGAGCCTTGACCGCCTTCAGGACCAGAGTCAGCCCCACGGTGACGGCGACGTTCAGGACGAACGCCGTCAGGCCGATGTAGCCCATCTCGCCGATGCCGGGGATCTCCTTCGCCGATCCGCCGAAGTGCTTCTGGGTCGGTGAGGCGACGCCGTACGCCGCCATCGTGCCGTACACCATGCCGACCGCCCAGCCCGCCAGCAGCGCCCAGCGGTGGAACCAGCGGGTGAACAGGCCGCCGACCAGGGCCGGGAAGGTCTGCAGGATCCAGATCCCGCCGAGGAGCTGGAAGTTGATGGCCACCGTCTTGTCCATCGTCAGGACGAAGACCAGGGCGCCCACCTTCACCAGCAGCGACACCGTCTTGGAGACCCTGGTCTCCTGATGGGGCGTGGCGTCCGGCTTGATGAAGTCCCTGTAGATGTTGCGGGTGAACAGGTTCGCCGCCGCGATCGACATGATCGCCGCCGGGACGAGCGCCCCGATGCCGATCGCCGCGAACGCCACGCCCGCGAACCAGTCCGGGAACATGTCCTCGAACAGCTGCGGGATCGCCAGCTGGCCGTTCTTCACCTTGACACCGGCCGCGATCGCCATGAAGCCGAGCAGCGCGAGCAGACCCAGCATCAGTGAGTACAGCGGCAGGATCGTGGTGTTGCGGCGGATCACCTCACGGCTGCGCGAGGACAGCGTCGCGGTGATCGAGTGGGGGTACATGAACAGCGCGAGCGCCGAGCCCAGTGCGAGGGTCACGTACGTCCACTGGCCCGCCTCCGGCGTCACCAGCGCCCCGCGTGGCTTGCCCGTCGCCGGGTTCGTCTGCGCGAACGCCTGGCCGGCCTTGGCGAAGACGTCGTCGAAGCCGCCCAGCTTGATCGGGATGTAGATGATCGCCACCGCGATGACGATGTAGATCAGCGCGTCCTTGACGAACGCGATCAGGGCGGGCGCCCGCAGGCCCGAGGAGTACGTGTACGCCGCCAGCACGCCGAAGGCGATCAGCAGCGGCAGGTCCTTCACGAACCAGTTGGTGCTCTCGCCGCCGCCCACGCCCATCACGTCCAGCACGGCCTGGATGCCGACCAGTTGGAGCGCGATGTACGGCATCGTCGCCAGGATGCCGGTGACCGCCACCGCCAGCGACAGACCCTTCGAGCCGAAGCGTCCGCGTACGAAGTCCGACGTCGTCACGTAGCCGTGCCGGTGCGACACCGACCACAGGCGGGGCAGGAACATGAAGATCAGCGGGTAGACCAGGATCGTGTACGGCACCGCGAAGAAGCCCATCGCGCCCGCCGCGTAGATCGCCGCCGGCACGGCCACGAAGGTGTACGCCGTGTAGAGGTCGCCGCCGAGCAGGAACCACGTGATCCAGGTGCCGAACGACCGTCCGCCCAGGCCCCATTCGTCGAGGCTGTGCTCGTTGTCGGCCTTGCGCCAGCGTGCCGCCAGGAAGCCCACGACGGTCACGGCCAGGAAGAAGAAGATGAAGACGCCGAGCGCCACGCCGTTCACTCCGTCCTTCATTCCGCCGCACCCCCCTTCTCGGAGGCGTGGGCGCGCTGGTCACGCTGCCACAGCTTGTACGCGGTCATCGTCAGCGCCGTGGAGATCACGACCCACAGCATCTGGTACCAGTAGAAGAAGGGGATGCCGATGAAGGCCGGGTCCGTCTTGGCGTAGGAACCGACCCACAGCATCGCGACGAATGGTGCTAGGAGGCAGAGGGCGATGACGACGCGCACAGGCGTCACCATCGCCGCTCTTCCTGCGTTGGGCTCATTTGACATATGGCGGCTCCGTCCCCTCACTGATCACCGGTGGTAACGCGCAGGCAATGTAGGTGACGGTGTCTGGTATGCGGAAGACCTCTCCGCATATCGGTTTCCAACAGCAACAGGAACCCCCCCAGGGTATAGACCTCTTGGTGGTCCGTACGCACCCGCCCGAGTGCGCTGCGTGACGAAAAAGGGGGTCCGGGGAACGTTCTCGGCGGACGCCGTTCTCGGCGGACGCCGGGCCGTCCTCCCGTCCGTGCGGCGACGGAAGGACCGTAGAGCAGCTTCGGGGGCGGCGCCATACCGCCCGCAGCGTCGATCTACTCGGTGGGCCGCTTCAGCCTCGCCACGAACTTGTAGCGGTCCCCGCGGTAGACGGACCGCACCCACTCCACCGGCTGCCCCGTCCTGTCCAGTGAGTGCCGGGAGAGCATCAGCATCGGCAGACCCACGTCCGTGCCTAGGAGGCCGGCCTCGCGCGGGGTGGCCAGCGACGTCTCGATGGTCTCCTCGGCCTCGGCGAGATGGACGTCGTAGACCTCGGCGAGCGCCGTGTAGAGCGAGGTGTACTTGGCCAACGACCGCCGCAGTGCCGGGAAGCGCTTCGCGGACAGGTGCGTCGTCTCGATGGCCATCGGCTCACCGCTCGCCAGACGCAGCCGCTCGATGCGCAGCACCCGGCCGCCGGCCGAGATGTCGAGCAGCCCGGCGAGCGTGTCGTCGGCGGTGATGTAGCCGATGTCCAGCAGTTGCGAGGTCGGCTCCAGGCCCTGCGCCCGCATGTCCTCGGTGTACGAGGTGAGTTGCAGTGCCTGTGAGACCTTCGGCTTCGCGACGAACGTGCCCTTGCCCTGGATGCGCTCCAGGCGGCCCTCGACGACCAGTTCCTGGAGAGCCTGGCGCACCGTGGTCCGTGAGGTGTCGAACTCGGCGGCCAGCGTGCGCTCGGGGGGCACCGGCGTACCGGGCGGCAGCGTCTCCGTCATCTCGAGCAGATGCTTCTTCAGACGGTAGTACTTAGGCACGCGCGCGGTGCGGACGGTCGCCCCGCCCTCGCTCTCCGCACTGCTGACGTCGGTGCTCATGCTCTGCCTTCCCGGCTCCGGATGCCGAAGCGACCGACAGGCCCGTCGGTCACGGCTCACATCGTGGCACGGCTTCGCGGGGGCGGACGCCCCCGCATGCCTCGTGATCCCCGTTACACGGCCGGGGATCCCCCTCTGTATACCGTCGGCACCTCGAATGGTCTAGTCCATCGCTGTCGTGTGGTCCGGTCGAGCTCGCTTCGGCGTGCCGCTTTCGGATCAATGGGCGAGTTGGGGCATTTGACCGTGTCATGCTGTGGCCTCGCTTGATCACGGTCGTGTCAGCAGCTGCCCGACGGCACGGGACCCGCCGGGCCGTCGCGGCGGCGGTCCTGGGTGCGGTGCTCTTGCGCGGGCGGTGCCACTTCGGCCCGCCCTGGCCTGTGACCGCTGCCTCCACGGGTCCGGGCGATCGACGAGAGCGTCCGCCGTGTGAGCCGCGGTTGCCGTGGGGCCGAGCTGCGCGACACCGCGCGGCCGGCCCGAGGGGGTGGCTCTCGCGGGCTCGCCGTCTCCGTCGCGACCGCCGACGCCGCAACGGACGCCTGGAGCGCTTCGCACACCCTTGACACGCCCATTGGTCTGGGCCAAGCTCCCCGTACTGGTCTACACCACTGGACCAGGTCCCGGCCCCACGTGCCGTACTCGTCGTCAGGCGCCGCGGGGACAAGGGGGGTTTGTGGCATCCCTGAGGAGGGTGGCGTGAAGGGCAAGCTGACAGCCGCGATCGGTATCGCGGGCATGATGGTCTCCATCGCGGCGTGCGGGGGCGGTGACGGCAAGTCCGGGGGCGCGGACAAGGGAGCCGACGCCAAGGAGCTCACCGTCTGGCTGACGGTCGACGCGCAGAACAACTGGCCGGCCCTGGTGAAGGCCGCCGACGACGCCGTGGTGAAGAAGCACCCCGGCCTCGAGATCAAGCACGAGTACTACGGCTGGCCGGACAAGAACACCAAGCTCGACGCGGTGCTCGCCACCGACAAGGCCCCCGACGTGGTCGAGATGGGCAACACCGAGATGCTCGGGTACATGGTCAAGGGCGCCTTCGCCCCCGTCGACCCGGCCGTGTTCGACAACTCCGCCCAGTGGCTGGACGGCCTCAAGGCCTCGGTGACCTACGACGGCAAGACCTACGGCGTCCCGTACTACGCCGGCGGCCGCGTCGCCAACTGGCGCAAGGACATCGCCGCCTCGGCCGGCGTGAAGGCGCCCCCGAAGACGTACAAGGAGCTGACGGCCGCACTGGACAGGATCCAGAAGCGCGAGGGCCGCACGTTCAACGCCTGGTACCAGCCGACGCGCGACTGGTACGCGGCCATGTCCTTCGTCTACGACGCGGGCGGCTCCATCGCCGAGGAGGAGGGCGGCCGGTGGAGGGCCGACCTCTCCTCGCCCGAGTCCCTCAAGGGCCTCACCGAGTTCAAGACGATCGTCGACACGTACATGCACGGCGACAAGACCAAGGACGAGTCCGACCGCTACATCGTCTACGGCCAGGGCAAGTCCGCCATGATCTTCGGTGCCGCCTGGGAGGGTGCGACGGCAGCCGACCCGAAGAACGACAAGACCGGCAAGCTGAAGAACAACCTCGAGAACTTCGTGATGCCCGGCCCGTCCGGCAAGAACATCCCGGTCTTCCTGGGCGGCTCCGACCTCGCGATCCCCGTGAAGTCGAAGGCGCAGGCCCTGGCCGCCGAGTGGATCAACGCCTTCACCGGCTCCGAGGGGCAGAAGGGCCTGATGGCCAAGGGCAACCTGCCCAACAACAAGGCCGGCCTCGCCACGCTGAAGAACGACCCGGCGACGGCGGTCCCGGCCACCGCGGCCGAGTCCAACTGGTTCGTCCCGATGGCGCCGGGCTGGGGCCAGGTCGAGAAGGCGCAGATCCTGCAGACCATGCTGCAGGCCATCGGCACCGGCAAGAAGTCGGTCGAGGCCGCCGCGAAGGACGCGGACGCCGCCATCGACAAGGTCATCAACACCAAGTGACGGCAGTGCGGGGCCCGTCGACCCGGGGGGTGTTCGGGCCGGGCCCTGCGCCCCGTACGACCGTGCGGCGGTTGCCCACCGGCGCCGGGGCGCGCGGGGTCTCGCCTGCGTACGACCGTGCGGGGTTTCACCCTCGTACGGCCCGAGGGACCGCTGAGGAGCGCGCGATGAGTGCCGCAGACACGACCACCCCTGCCAAGCTGCCGCCGCCGCGGCCGGCGCCGCCCCCGGACGTCGTCGTCGGGCCGCGCGGACAGCGGACATCGGGCGGGACCGCCCTCCCCTGGGCGCTGCTCGCGCCCTGTCTGCTGGTCCTCGCCCTGGTGATGGGCTATCCGCTGATACGCCTGGTCACGCTGGCCTTCCAGAAGTTCGGCCAGTCGCAGCTGTGGGGCTTCCAGCCCCCCGAGTCCGTCGGCCTCGCCAACTTCACCGGCGTCCTCGGCGACGGCGAGTTCTGGGCGGTCGTCGTGCGCACGATCGTCTTCGCGGCCGGCTCGGTGATCTTCACCATGGTCGCCGGCATGCTGATCGCGCTGCTGCTCCAGCGGGTCTCCGGCTGGGTGAAGACGCTCGTCAACATCGTGCTCGTGGCCAGCTGGGGCATGCCGGTCATCGTCGCGACCACGGTCTTCAAGTGGCTCTTCGACTCCGACTACGGCGTCTTCAACGCGCTGCTCAGCAAGCTGCCCGGGGTCGACATGGTCGGCCACAACTGGTTCGCCGACGGCCCCCAGGGGCTTGCCGTGATCATGCTGCTCGTGGTGTGGGGCGCCGTCCCCTTCGTGGCGATCACGCTCGGCGCGGGCCTGACCCAGGTCCCGAGGGAACTGGAGGAGGCGGCACGGCTCGACGGCGCCGGCTCCTGGGGCGTCTTCCGCCATGTCACCCTCCCGGTCCTCAAGCCGATCGTCGTGATGCTCACGACCCTCTCCGTCATCTGGGACATGGGCGTCTTCCCGCAGGTCTTCGTGATGCGCGGCGGCCACCCCGAGGCCGAGTTCCAGTTGCTCACCACCTACTCGTACGACAGGGCGTTCGTCGTCAACGACTACGGGCAGGGTTCCGCGATCGCGCTGCTCACCGTGCTGCTGCTGCTCGGCGTCGTCGCCGTCTACATGCGTCAGATGCTGAAGATCGGAGAGGTGGAATGAGCGCGACGGCGCTTTCCGGGCGCACCGCGGCCCGCCGCCGGGGGATGTCCCGGCTCGGCTGGAACCTCCTCGGCCTGCTGGTCTTCGTCACCGCCGGCTTCCCCGTCTACTGGATGGCCGACACCGCCTTCAAGCCGGCGAAGGACGCCATCGACCCGGACCCGAGCCTGCTGCCGACCGGGGTCACGCTCGCCAACTTCCGCCGGGCGCTGACGATCGCGGACTTCTGGGGACCGGTCGGCCGCAGCCTGATCGTGTCGCTGTCGGTCGTCGTGATCGGCATCGTGGTCGGCATGCTGGCCGCGCTCGCCATCTCCCGCTTCGCCTTCCGCGGCCGGAAGATCGTGATCGTGGGCATCCTGGCGGTCCAGATGATCCCGCTCGTCGCGATGATCATCCCGGTCTTCCTGCTCCTCAACGACCTCGGTCAGTACGACAGGCTGTCCGGTCTGATCATCACCTACCTGACCTTCATCCTCCCGTTCACGGTGTGGACCCTGCGCGGCTTCATCGTCAACATCCCGCGCGAACTGGAGGAGGCGGCGATGGTGGACGGCTGCTCGCGCACCGGCGCCTTCCTGCGCGTGGTCCTCCCGCTGCTCGCCCCCGGCCTGGTCGCCACGTCGGTCTACGGCTTCATCCAGGCGTGGAACGAGTACCTGTACGCCCTGATGCTGATGAGCCAGCAGAACCAGACCGCGACCGTCTGGCTGGGCAACTTCACCACCAAGCACGGCACCGAGTACGCCCCGATGATGGCCGGTGCCACGATGATGGCGGTGCCGATCGTCGTCCTCTTCCTCCTCGTCCAGCGCAAGATGGCCGCGGGCCTCACCGCGGGCGCCGTGAAGGGATAACGCCACCCGATGACGACATTCGCCAGCGGTACCGAGACCCTCACGCGAGACGCGCTGACGGTCCTCCAGCCCGGCTTCACCGGCACCACCGCCCCCGACTGGCTGCTGCGCCGCCTCGGCGAGGGGCTGGCGTCCGTGGGCCTGTTCGGCCGGAACATCGCCTCGCGCGAACAACTCGCCGCCCTGACGGCGCAGCTGCGTGCCGAGCGCGACGACGTGCTCGTCGCGATCGACGAGGAGGGAGGCGACGTCACCCGCCTGGAGGTCAGGACGGGCTCCTCCTTCCCCGGCAACCACGCGCTGGGCGCGGTGGACGACGTGGAGCTGACCCGTCGGGTGGCGCACGAACTCGGCCGCCGCCTCGCGGAGTGCGGGGTGAACCTGAACTGGGCTCCCTCGGCCGACGTGAACTCCAATCCCGCTAACCCGGTGATCGGCGTACGGTCCTTCGGCGCCGACACCGCGCTGGTGGCCCGGCACACCGCCGCGTACGTCACCGGTTTGCAGTCCGCCGGCGTCGCCGCCTGCACCAAGCACTTCCCGGGGCACGGCGACACCGCCGTGGACTCGCACCACGCGCTGCCGCGGATCGACGCGGAGACGCCGGTGCTCAAGGAGCGCGAACTGGCGCCGTTCCGCGCGGCGATCGCCGCCGGCACGCGCGCGGTGATGAGCGCGCACATCCTGGTGCCGGCCCTGGACCCGGACCGCCCCGCGACGCTGTCCCGGCGGATCCTGACCGAGCTGCTGCGCGGCGAACTCGGCTATGACGGCCTGATCGTCACCGACGGCATGGAGATGCGGGCGATCGCCGGGACCTACGGCATCGAACGCGGCAGCGTGCTCGCCGTCGCGGCCGGCGCGGACGCCATCTGCGTGGGCGGCGGCCTCGCGGACGACGAGACGGTACGGCGGCTGCGGGACGCCCTGGTCTCGGCCGTGCGTTCCGGAGAACTGGCCGAGGAGCGGCTCGCCGACGCGGCGGAACGCGTGCGGGCGCTGGCGCGGTGGACGGCGGCCCAGCCGGGGGAGGCCGCACCGCCACCGGCCGCCGGAGGCGACGTCGGCCTGCTCGCGGCCCGGCGCGCACTGACGGTCACGGGCGCGGAGGGCTTCGTCCCGCTCACCGAGCCGCCGTACGTCGCCGCCCTCACCCCCGTCGCGAACATCGCGGTGGGCGACGAGACCCCCTGGGGCGTCGCCGCGGAGCTGCTCCGCCTGCTGCCCGGCACGCAGACCGGCGGCTTCGCGGGCCGGGATGCGGGGCGGGCCGCGCTGTCCGCCGCGGGCGGGCGGCGGATCGTGGCGGTGGTCCGGGACGAGCACCGCCATGCCTGGATGGCCGCGGCCCTCGACACGCTCCTCGCGGAACGCCCCGACACGATCGTGGTCGAGATGGGCGTCCCCCAGGCCGCCCCTCGCGGCGCCCTGCACATCGCCACGCACGGCGCGGCGCGGGTGTGCGGCCGTGCGGCGGCCGAGGTCCTCACGGGCGCGCAGCCGCGCCGCGAGGACCCCGCGACGCCGGGGTGATCCGGACGACGGGGCCTGGACGGGGCCTGGACGTGGCCCGGACGGGCCTGGACGGGGCCTGGACGTGGCCCGGACGGGCCTGGACGGGGCCTGGACGTGGCCCGGACGGGCCTGGATGTGGCCTGGACGGGGCCTGGATGTGGCCTAGATGCCCTGCCAGTCGGGCTTGTGGGCGTAGGTGTGCCGGAAGTAGTCGGCGAGCTTCAGCTTGGCCGCGGCGGCCTCGTCCACCACGACCGTGGCGTGCGGGTGCAGTTGCAGCGCGGAGGCCGGGCACACCGCGGCGACGGGGCCCTCGACGGTCGCGGCGACCGCGTCCGCCTTGCCCTCGCCCGTCGTGAGGAGCACGAGGTGCCGGGCCTCCAGGATGGTTCCGATGCCCTGCGTGATCACGTGGTGGGGCACCTGGCCGATGTCGCCGCCGAAGAAGCGCGCGTTGTCGATCCGGGTCTGCTCGGTCAGCGTCTTGATCCGCGTCCGCGAGGCGAGCGAGGAGCACGGCTCGTTGAACCCGATGTGGCCGTCGGTCCCGATCCCGAGCAGCTGGAGGTCCACTCCGCCGGCCGCGGCCAGCGCCTTGTCGTACGCCTCGCAGGCACCCTGCACGTCCCGCGCCGTGCCGTCGGGGCCCAGGAACGCGTCCATGCCGATGCCGAGCGGCTCCAGCACTTGGCGCCTGAGCACCGAACGGTACGACTCCGGATGGTCGGCCGGCAGCCCCACGTACTCGTCGAGCTGCGCGATCCGCGCCCGGGAGGTGTCCACGGCACCGGAGCGCACCCTGGCCGCCAGCGCCTGGTACACGGGCAGCGGGGTCGAGCCGGTGGCCACCCCGAGCAGGGCGTCGGGCCTGCGCCGGAGCAGGAGCGCCATGGCCTCGGCTATGAGCTCGCCACCCGCCGTGGCGTCCGGAACGATGACAACTTCCACGCTGGGCCTGCCGATCTGATGAGGGGCTCGCCGGGAAACCACACGGGACATGTGGTATAGACCAATCTAGCAGAGGTGGCCCCCGCCGCAGTACCCCGGCCGGGCGACTCGCCCCCGTCCTCCGGCGATCGATGCAGGAAAAGCGCGCAGTGCGGGAAGGGGTGCTTTCTCTAGCAGCCGCTATAAAATCCACCCCATGGTGAACCGCCAGGCGAAGGAGGCGCGGCCGCGGGGCCGGCCCCGCTCCTTCGACCGTGCGACCGCGCTGGAAAAGGCCGTTCTCGCGTTCTGGGAGCACGGTTACGAAGCCACGTCCGTCTCCGACCTCACCCGGGCGATGGGCATCGGCGCTCCCAGCCTCTACGCGGCCTTCGGCGACAAGCGGTCGCTGTTCGAGGAGGCCGTCGGCGTCTACGGCGACCGGTACGGCTCCTTCGGCGACCGCGCCCTCGCCGAGGAGCCCACGGCGCGTGCCGCGGTCGAGCGCATGCTCCGCGAGGCCGCCGACCTCTACACGGCCCCCGGTCACCCGCACGGCTGCCTGGTCGCCCACGCCGCGATCAACTGCACGACGCCCGAGGTCGGGGAGTCCCTGCGCGCCCGGCGCAACGCCACGATCGCGGCCGTCGAGAGCCGTGTCAGAGCCGGGATCGCCGCGGGCGAACTGCCGGGGGGCACCGACGCCGGCGCACTCGCCCGGTGCGTCGGCGCGCTCCTCCAGGGGATGTCCCAGCAGGCGCGCGACGGCGCGAGCCGGGAGGAACTGGAGGCACTCGCCGCCACCGCGATGGCATTCTGGCCACGCGCCGGAGCCGAAGCGGGCTACGCTTCTTCGGGCGGGCCGTCCGTGGCATCCGGTAAAGAGCGGACAACGAACCCCCGTCCACACGTGGACACACGCGGCCGGAGGCAGGAACATGGTCCACGAGATGTGGTCTAGTCCATCACGCTGGAGGGGACGAGTCGCATCGAGCTGACCGTCCGCCCCGCGCCGTCGAGGAGGACACGACATAGGAGCCTCCGCCTTCCCCGCACAGGAGGGCGGACCGAGGAACCGGTGCTCTCTGCCCTGACTGCCCCGGCTCCTCGACCTTCGGCCGATCGGGACCGCACACCCCACGGCCGTTGCTGCTCCGGGCTGCGGTGCCGGGAGGGTTGAGGGTCCCTCCCAGGCGCCGCGGCCCGCGGGTGTTCTCGGGCCCGGTGCGAGGCGCCGGGCGAAGCCCCCGAGGTCCCGCGCGACGGCCCCGCTCCGGCTGATTTCGAGCGTTGTCCGAACGCCCAGGTACCCTCGCACACGTGCCCTCCATGAACGAACTGGTCCACCAGCACACCGCCCTCAGCGACTCCGACCTGGAGTGGCTGCACCTGCTGGTGTCGGAGTGGCAGCTGCTCTCCGACCTCTCCTTCGCCGACCTGGTCCTGTGGGTGCCCACCCGCGACGGCGCGCGGTATGTCTCGGTGGCCCAGATGCGGCCCAACACCGGCCCCACCTCGTACCAGGACGACATGGTCGGCCACCTCGTCCCGCGCGGCCGGCGCCCGATGCTGGACGCGGCCCTGGACGAGGGCCGGATCGTGCGGGAGGGAGACCCGGAGTGGCGCGAGGAGGTCCCCGTCCGGGTCGAGTCCATCCCCGTGCGGCGCGAGGGTCGCGTCCTCGGCGTCATCGCGCGCAACACCAACCTGCTGACCGTGCGGACCCCCAGCCGGCTGGAGCTGACCTATCTCCAGAGCGCCTCCGACCTCGCCCAGATGATCGCGGCCGGCGCCTTCCCGTTCCCCGACCAGCAGGTCGACATGGACGCCTCGCCGCGCGTCGGCGACGGACTGATCCGGCTGGACGCGGACGGCATCGTCCAGTACGCCTCGCCGAACGCGCTGTCGGCGTACCACCGCCTGGGTCTCGCCACCGACCTGGTCGGTCAGCACCTCGGCAGGACCACCGCGGAACTGGCCCCGTCCCGGGGGCCGGTCGACGAGGCGCTCGCCAAGGTCGCCAGCGGCTGGGCCCCGCGTGAGTTCGAGATCGAGGCCCATGACGGGGTGATCCAGTTCCGCGCGATCCCCCTCAAGCCCAAGGGCACGCGCATCGGTTCGCTGGTCCTGCTCCGGGACGTCACCGAACTGCGGCGACGCGAGCGCGAGTTGATCACCAAGGACGCGACCATCCGGGAGATCCACCACCGGGTGAAGAACAACCTCCAGACGGTCGCCGCCCTGCTCAGGCTGCAGGCCCGGCGCATCGAGTCCGAGCGGGGGCGGGAGGCGCTCGAAGAGGCCGTGCGGCGGGTCGGCTCCATCGCCATCGTCCATGAGACGCTGTCCCAGAACCTGGACGAGCGGGTGGAGTTCGACGAGATCGCCGACCGGGTTCTGGCGATGGTCGCCGAGATCTCGCCCGGCAAGGTCATCGGCCGGCGCAGCGGCCGCTTCGGGATCCTCGACGCCGAGGTCGCGACCCCGCTCTCCATGGTTCTGACCGAGGTCCTGCAGAACGCCCTGGAACACGGCTTCCGTCCCGGGGACACCGGAACGGTCGAGGTCTCGGCGGTCCGCGGCGGAGCCACCAAGGAGAGCCGCCTCCTGGTCACCGTCCAGGACGACGGAGTGGGCCTGCCCGAAGCCTTCGACCCGCGCACCTCGGGCAACCTCGGGCTGCAGATCGTGCGGACCCTCGTGGAGGGCGAGTTGGGCGGCACGTTCGACATGGTGCCGGCCCCGGAGGGCGGAACACGGGTGATCCTGGACATTCCTGTGCAGTCCCACAAGTGAGGCCCGGGGCCCGGGGGAGCCCGCGCGGGCGCCCCGCGCAGCCCGCACAGCAATGAGCCCCGGACCACAAGTGGTCCGGGGCCAAAGCTCGTTGCCAGCTGTTGCCAGCGCGGCGGGGGTACTGCGCGCTGCGGCTCGGGGGCGGGAGATGCGTACTCGCTGTACGCGCCGCCAAGCTCAGGCTCGTACGGGGTGGGTGAGTCAGGCGGATGCCTGACGGGCCCGGTTGCGGGCGGCGCGGCGCTTCATGGCGCGGCGCTCGTCCTCGCTGAGACCACCCCAGACGCCGGAGTCCTGGCCGGACTCGAGCGCCCACTGCAGGCACTGCTCGGCAACCGGGCAGCGACGGCAGACGGCCTTGGCTTCCTCGATCTGCAGCAGCGCAGGACCGGTGTTGCCGATGGGGAAGAAGAGCTCAGGGTCTTCCTCGCGGCAAACGGCGTTGTGACGCCAGTCCATGGCTGCTACCTCTCCTTGGTATTACATGCAGATTGCTTGTGAATGTGAACGCTTTCACGAATCCCCCGACAAGTGAAGGGCCGATCGCCAGGCTCGCTGACGTGGTCCTGTGAATTGAGGAGGGGTTCGGGCTCTCTGCGGGGGCCAGTGGTGCGGGCTGTCCCGAGCGCCACGTAGAGACTCGCAAACCTCAGCGGCGGATACAACCCCTTCAGGAAAGTTTTTTTTGATTCCTTGGTGTCGGCTAGGTCACAGCCGTACTTCCAAGGGGTGGACCCTGGCCTAAACGTTCGACTGAAAGGACTTTGGTGCCTTCCACTCACACAATCACACGCAGTGCACGGCGTACGCCTGTGAACGTCACGCTGGTGCGCAGTCCGAGGTGGTCGCCGTCCATCTGCAGGGGCAGCCGCACCTTCGAATGCAAGGTGAAGCGGGTCAGGTCATGGAGGGATACCACGTGCTTGCCGCGGGGTCCGCGCTGGGGGGACGAAGTGAGCAACTGCGTGGCATACCGGGCAATCGAGGCCGTCGACATCCGGCTCAGCGCCATGACGTCGAGTCCGGTGTCGAACGAGGCCTCGGGCGAGGCGTACACCGGACGGTTCCCGAGGAACGTCCATGGCGCCGTGTTGCAGATTATGGACAGCACGAGACCCGTGATCGGCTCCTCGCCGGGCCGGTCCAGAGTGATCGTGCCGTGCCTGCGGTGGGGTTCGTCCAGAAACTGGCGTACCACCTGGCGCAGATACAGCGCATGAGTCGAACGTTTGCCCTGCTCCCGCTGCTGCTCGACCCGGCCGACGACCCCCGCGTCGAAGCCGAGCCCGGCGGTGAAGGTGAACCAGCGGGAGGGCACCCCCTCGTCCGCCGTCCCCGGGGTGCCGGCCGCGAGACCGAGGCCGATCGTGCGCTCACGGTTCTCGCGGAGGGCGTCGAGGATCACACCGGTGGCCTCCACGGCGTCGTTGGGCAGGCCGAGGGCGCGGGCGAAGACGTTGGTGGAGCCGCCTGGGACGACGGCGAGCCGGGGCAGCCGGTCGGGGTCGGGGCCGTCGTGCAGCAGGCCGTTCACGACCTCGTTGACCGTGCCGTCGCCGCCGAGGGCCACGACCAGGTCGATGTCCTCGCTGTCCGCGGCCTGCCGGCCCAGGTCCCGGGCGTGCCCGCGGTACTCCGTGGTCACCGCCTCGAGCTTCATCTCGCTGGCCAGCGCGTGGGCCAAGACGTCACGGGTACGTGCGCTTGTGGTGGTTGCCGCCGGATTGACCACGAGAAGTCCACGCATGGGGTGCAGCGTACCTACTGGGGGGTACCGGACCCAGACCGAGGTAGGGATCCGGTAAGAGGGCGGGCGGCGTGCCGGCCGCGCGGCGGTGCCCGCCTCGGCGGCGGCCGCCGAGGCGGGGGCTACTCTTCAGGGGTGAGCGCTGAGCATGATCCCACCCCTGAGACCTCCGACGCCGAGCCCCGTCCCGCGCGGCTGACCGCCGCCGCGGCACTCGCCGGCCTTGAGGGGCTGGCCCTGGTCGTGGGCGGCGTCTGGATGTGCGTCCTGGGCCTCACGGGCTCGCCGGACGACCGGGGCCAGGCCGTCACCGGCGGCATCACCCTGGTCGTGCTCGCGCTGCTGCCCCTGCTGGCCGCGCGCGGCCTGCTGCGGCGCCGCGGCTGGAGCCGGGGGCCGGCCGTGATCACCCAGATCCTGGCTCTGCCGGTGGCCTACAACCTGCTGCAGGCCGACAGCCTCGCGATCCCCGGCGGCATCGCGCTGGCGGTCGTCGCGGTGGCGGCCCTGGTGCTTCTGGTGAACCCGGCGACGACGCAGGCGCTCGGCATCCGGGGACCGGGGAACGTCCAGGACCAGAAGTAGGCTCGCCGCCCGCCCGCGGGGTGCCTCCCCGGGGCGGCCGTCGTCCCGGTCGCCCGTCGTCCCCTACTCCTCCACGAGCAGCTTCTCCCGCAGCTGCGCCAGCGTCCGGGCCAGCAGACGGGAGACGTGCATCTGCGAGATGCCGACCTCCTGCGCGATCTGCGACTGGGTCATGTTCCCGAAGAAGCGCAGCAGCAGGATCCGCTTCTCCCGCGGGGGAAGGTCCTCCAGCAGCGGCTTGAGCGACTCCCGGTACTCGACGCCCTCCAGCGCCTCGTCCTCGGCGCCGAGCGTGTCGGCGACGGCCGGGGACTCGTCGTCCGTGTCGGGTACGTCCAGGGACAGCGTCGAGTACGCGTTGGCGGACTCCAGGCCCTCCAGGACCTCTTCCTCCGAGATGGCCAGCTTCTGGGCCAGCTCGTGGACCGTCGGGGAGCGGCCGTGCTGCTGGGACAGCTCGGCCGTGGCCGTCGTCAGGGCCAGGCGCAGCTCCTGCAGCCGCCGCGGCACCCGTACGGCCCAGCCCTTGTCGCGGAAGTGGCGCTTGATCTCGCCGACGACCGTCGGCGTCGCATACGTGGAGAACTCGACGCCGCGGTCGGGGTCGAAGCGGTCGACCGACTTGATCAACCCGATGGTGGCGACCTGCGTCAGGTCGTCCAGCGGCTCGCCCCGGTTGCGGAAGCGGCGCGCGAGGTGCTCGACGAGCGGCAGGTGCATACGGACCAGCTGGTTGCGCAGCTCCGCGTACTCCGGACTGCCCTCCCTCAGCTTGCGCAGCTCGACGAACATGGACCGCGCCCCGCTGCGGTCATGCGGGTCGTGCTGTGCGCCGGCCGGCACACCCTGCTCAGCGTTTCGCTCGTGCTCGCTCATCGTCCCGCCCGTCACCCTTCCCCGCTCGCTCGGCTCCGCCCGAGCGGGAAAGGCCCCATTTCCTCCGGAGGACGTGCTCCGCGAGGCACCGTCCGCATCCCGTCGTCCCCCGTCCCGGACCGGGACCGCCGCGTCCGTGCCGGGCGGCCCCGCCTGCGCGGACGCCACGATCGCGGAAGCGTCGTCCTCCGGATGCGGACGGGCCTGCTCGGGGATGCCGTCCATGCCGTCGACCGTGCGCCGCGACCCGCCCGGCCCGACGGCGTTCCCGGCGGAAGGCTCCCGTGTGCCGCGTTCTTCGTCCCGCACCGGCCCGTCCCCGTTCGTCACGCCGGCCCGGGTCCCGCGCCGCGCTGCTTGTAGAGGCTGATGGACACGGTCTTGTCGTCGGCGACCGCGGAGGAGACCTTGCCGGCCAGGGCCGACAGGACGGTCCAGGCGAAGGTGTCCCGCGAGGGGGCGTGACCGTCCGTGGTCGGGGCCGCGACCGTCACCTCCAGCGAGTCGTCGATGAGCCGGAAGACACAGCTGAGCACCGAGCCGGGCACGGCCTGCTGCAGCAGGATCGCGCACGCCTCGTCGACCGCGATGCGGAGGTCCTCGATCTCGTCGAGGGTGAAGTCCAAACGGGCCGCGAGGCCGGCTGTGGCCGTGCGCAGCACCGACAGGTAGGCACCCGCTGCCGGCAGCCGGACTTCCACGAAGTCCTGGGTCGCGGGCTCGCCTGCGATCTGGGACACCCTCACCTCCAAGGTGGTACAAGCTCGTTCGGGGCCGGGGGTCGTCCCCCGGGGTAACGCCCTACGTGGTTCAGCGGTGACGCTATCGCGCTCCCTCGTGTCCTGTCCCCGGGACCCCGCCCCTTGCTGTCACTCATAGTAAACCTATGAATACGCACAGTGGCTAGGGGTCTGCGGGCCCAATTGGGAAGAGCGCGCGCCGCTTTGACGTACCCAGGCGCCGGACCGTCGAACCGTACGGGTCCAGGGTCACACGCGGACGGGTCCAGGGTCACACGAGTACATGGTCGACGAAGCACCAGCGCCAGTTCTCCCCCGGCTCGAAGGTGCGCATCACCGGGTGGCCGCTCTCCTTGTGGTGCGCCGTCGCGTGCCGCAGGGCCGAGGAGTCGCAGCAGCCCACGTGCCCGCACTCCAGGCACAGACGCAGTTGCACCGGGTGCGTGCCGGCGGCGAGGCACTCCAGGCATGTGTCGCTCCGGGGCTCGGGCTCCGGGTGCGGGAGCGCCTCGACGTGCGTGCACTGTTTCATGATTGCCAGGTTACGACGGGTCCGCGGGAAGCCGCGCGAGGACGAGGGGCGGGCGGAAGAGGATGACCATACTGCCACTGTTGTTGCTGGTCGCGGGCAGTGCCGCGGTCGCCGGTGCCGCGCGCCGCACGCCCGTGCCCGCGCCGCTGCTGCTCGTCGCGGCGGGGCTGGCGGTCTCGTACCTGCCCGGCGTGCCCGAGTACACCCTGGATCCCGAGGTCGTCCTGCCGCTCGTGCTGCCCCCGCTGCTGTACACGGCGGCCGGCGACAGCTCGTACCTCGACCTGAGGGCGCAGCTGCGCCCGGTGGCCCTGCTGTCCGTCGGGTACGTGCTGTTCGCGACGCTGGCGGTGGGGTGGGCGGCCTATCTGATCGTGCCGGGTCTGCCGCTGACCGCGGCGCTGGTGCTGGGCGCGGTGGTGGCGCCGCCGGACGCCGTGGCGGCGACGGCGGTCGCCCGGCGGGTGGGGCTGCCGTCACGGATCACCACGATCCTCCAGGGGGAGTCGCTGGTGAACGACGCGACCGCGATCACCGCGTACAAGGTGGCTCTGGCGGCGGCGGTCGGTGAGGGCGCCACCTGGGCGGGCGGGGTGCGGGAGTTCCTGCTCGCGGCGGTCGGCGGGGTGGTCGTGGGTCTGCTGCTGATGATGCCGATCCACTGGTTGCGCACCCGTATGAGGGAGGCGCTGCTGCAGAACACGCTCTCCCTGCTCATCCCGTTCGCCGCGTACGGGGTCGCGGAGTGGGTGCACGCCTCCGGGGTGCTCGCCGTGGTCGTGGTCGCCCTCTGCCTCGGCCACCGCAACTGGCAGGTGGACTTCGCGACGCGGCTCCAGGAGGAGGCGGTGTGGCGGATGGTGGCGTTCCTGCTGGAGTCCGCGGTGTTCGCGCTCATCGGACTGCAACTGCCGGTCGTCCTGAAGGGGCTGGGGGAGTACGAGGGCACGGAGGCGGCCTCGTACGCGGTGGCCGTGTTCCTGGTGGTCGTCGTCTCGCGGTTCGTCTGGGTGTACCCGGCGGCCTTCCTGCCGCGCCTGCTGTCGGCGCGCATCCGGGAGCGCGAGGAGGCCACGTGGAAGGGACCGTTCGTCATCGGCTGGGCGGGGATGCGGGGCGTGGTCTCGCTCGCGATCGCCTTCTCCGTCCCGCGGGCCGTGCACGGCGGCGGCGCCTTCCCCCACCGCAACCTGATCCTGTTCCTGACCTTCACCACGGTGATCGGCACGCTGGTGGTGCAGGGACTGAGCCTGCCCCCGCTGATCCGGCTGCTGCGCCTGCCGGGGCGCGACGCCCAGGCCGAGACCCTCGCGGAGGCGAACGCCCAGGCGCAGGCGTCCAGGGCGGCGGAGCGCCGTCTCGACGAGCTCCTCGGCGACGAGCGCAACGCCCTGCCGCCCCCGCTGGCGGACCGTCTGCGCGCGGTCCTGGAACGCCGCCGCAACGCGGTCTGGGAACGCCTGGGCTCGGTGAACCCGGTGACCGGCGAGACGGTCGACGACACCTACCGCCGGCTGTCCCGCGAGATGATCGGCGCCGAGCGGGAGGTGTTCGTGACACTGCGCGACCACCGCTACATCGACGACGAGATGCTCCGCACGCTGCTGAGACGGCTGGACCTGGAGGAGGCGGCGGCCTACCGGGAGGCGGCGTGAGGCCGACCGGGGCCGACCGGGACGGGGCTCAGGGGAACGGCCTTCCGGTGACCACGGCGGCCAGCGCGGTGCCCGGCGGGAACGCGCCCTCCTCGGTCAGGGCGAGAAGTCCGTACAGCAGCTTGGCGACATAGACACGTTCCACCGGCAGACCGTGGCGGGACCCGAAGTCGGCCGCGAACGCGTCGAGTTCGGGCGTCGTGCGGGCGAAGCCGCCGAAGTGGAAGCGGGTGTCCAGGCCCCATTCGCCGCGTCGCCCGCCGAAGGCCCGGGCTTGCAGGGCGGCCGTGTCGCGGGCCAGGAAGTCGCCCTTGAGGACCGGGACGCCCAGGGCCCGCTGGTCCGGGGCCAGGCCCGCGGCCAGGCCCGCCAGCGTGCCCCCGGTGCCGCAGGCCACGGCGACCACGTCCGCGCGCCCGCGCAGTTCCTCACCGAGCGCGCGGCAGCCGCGTACGGCGTCGGCGTTGCTGCCGCCCTCCGGTACCACGTACGCCTCCTCGGCGTCCGCCGCGCGCAGGACGGCGGCCACCGTCGCCGGGTCCGGCACGCGGCGATAGGTCGACCTGTCGACGAAGTGCAGCCGCATTCCGTCGGCGGCACACCGGGCCAGGGACGGGTTGAGCGGGCGGCCGGCCAGTTCCTGGCCGCGGACCACACCGATCGTGGCCAGGCCCAGCAGCCGGCCCGCCGCGGCCGTCGCTCGCAGATGGTTGGAGTACGCGCCGCCGAAGGTGAGCAGCGGGCGGCCGGCCGCGGCGCGCAGGTTCGGGACGAGCTTGCGCCACTTGTTGCCGACCAGGTCCGGATGGATCAGGTCGTCCCGCTTGAGCAGCAGCCGCACACCGTGCCGCGCGAAGCGCTCGTCCGCGACCTCCCGCAACGGCGACGGCAGGCGCGGCGCGAGCGCGGCCGGGTCGAACGCCTCGGGGCGCGGCACGTCGGGTCGGTTCACACCGTCATTGTCGGACACCGGGGCGGCGACGGGGGGGAGGGCGGTGGTACCGCCCGGTCCGGCCGCTCGGCAAGCGCCTCCTCTGCCCGGACCAGGCTTGATCCATTCCCGCTCTTTCGGGTAATGGCACCGGCACACTGCGTGATGGAAGGCTTTTCCCGGCAGGTCAACGCGTGATCGGGAGGGCAATGCCGATGTCGGTAGGCGAAGAGGTCCGTGCGGAGGACGACAGGCCGCAGCAGAGTCTGGGCACGGGGGCCGCGCGGAATCTGGCCACCACCACCAAGTCCGCGCCCCAGATGCAGGAGATCAGCTCACGCTGGCTGCTGCGCATGCTGCCGTGGGTGGACGTGCAGGGCGGTACGTACCGCGTGAACCGTCGTCTGACCTACGCGGTGGGCGACGGCCGGGTCACCTTCGTGAAGACCGGGGACCGGGTCGCGGTCGTCCCCGCGGAGCTGGCCGAGCTGTCCGCCCTGCGCGGCTACGACGACCAGGACGTGCTGGACGACCTCGCCCGGCGGTGCCAGCAGCGCAGGTTCGCGCCCGGGGACGTGCTCGCCGAGTTCGGCAGCCGGGCCGACGAGGTGTTCCTGCTCGCGCACGGCAAGGTGGAGAGGATCGGCACGGGCCCCTACGGGGACGACGCGGTGCTCGGCGTCCTGGCCGACGGTGCCTGCTTCGGAGACCAGGCACTCCTCGACCCGGACGCCATCTGGGAGTACACGGCCCGCGCGGTCACCGCCTGCACGGTGCTCGCCCTTCCCCGCCGGGACGTCGACGAGGTGGCGGCGCGGGCAGCGTCCCTGAGCGAGCACCTGCGGAACCGGCGCTCCCTCCCGGCGCAGCCGGCCAACAGGTACGGCGAGAAGGCGATCGATCTCGCCGCGGGCCACACCGGCGAGCCGGACGTCCCGCACACGTTCGTGGACTACGAGGCCGCACCCCGCGAGTACGAACTGAGCATCGCCCAGACCGTCCTGCGCATCCACACCCGCGTGGCCGACCTCTACAACCAGCCGATGAACCAGACCGAGCACCAGCTCAGGCTCACGGTGGAGGCGCTGAAGGAACGTCAGGAGGACGAACTCGTCAACCACCCGGAGTTCGGACTGCTCCACAACTGCGAGTACGACCAGCGGCTCCAGCCGCACGACGGCGTACCGGGTCCGGACGACATGGACGAGCTGCTCAGCAGGCGGCGCGGCACCAAGCTGTTCCTCGCGCATCCCCGCGCGATCGCCGCCTTCGGCCGTGAACTCAACAGGCGCGGACTGGTCCCGGAGACCGTCGACATCGGGGGCAACCGCATCCCCACCTGGCGCGGAGTGCCCCTCTTCCCCTGCAACAAGATCCCGGTCAGCGAGGCCCGCACCAGCTCGATCATCGCCATGCGGACCGGAGAGCAGGACCAGGGTGTCGTCGGGCTCAGGCAGTCCGGCATCCCCGACGAGATCGAGCCGAGCCTGTCCGTGCGCTTCATGGGCATCAACGAACAGGCCGTCGTCAACTACCTGGTGACGGCCTACTACTCGGCCGCCGTCCTGGTGCCGGACGCACTGGGGGTGCTGGAGAACGTCGAGATCGGCCGTTGGAGGTGACCCCGCGCACAAACGGCAGGCCGTGTTCCCGCCCGGCGGGGCGGGTACACCCTTGGGGGTACGCGCCCGACGGCAGCGGAAGCGTCACCGTCCGCAGACTCTTGTCCGCAGACTCTTCGAGGCGGTCTCATGGGTGAGTTCATGACAGAGCCGAAGCAGGGTCCGATCCTGGAGGGGCCGAGACCGGCGGCACCGGGGAGACCTCGGGGCCGGGTCCCCGGGCCGGCGGCACCGCCCGACGGGCAGGAAGCCCGGGCGATCCTGGAGCGCACCCGCGCCGCGGTCGACCCGGAGTTGCGCCGGGCCGTCGACTCGCTGCCGGGCCCGATGCGCCGGATCGCGCGGTACCACTTCGGCTGGGAGCACGCGGACGGCACCCCGGCCGACGGCAACGCCGGCAAGGCGATACGCCCCGCACTCGTACTGGCCGCGACCCGCGCGCTCGGCGGCCGGCGGGCCACCGCCGTGCGGGCCGCCGTGGCCGTCGAGCTCGTCCACAACTTCACCCTGCTGCACGACGACGTGATGGACCGGGACACCACCCGCAGACACCGCCCCACCGCCTGGACCGTGTTCGGGGACACCGACGCGATCCTCGCCGGGGACGCGCTGCAGGCACTGGCCCAGCGGCTGCTCGCCGAGGACCCCGGCCCGTCCTCGGGGCCGGCCGCCGCCCGGCTCGCGGCCTGTGTGGTCGAACTGTGCGCCGGGCAGCACGCGGACACGGCCATGGAGCGGCGCGGCCCGCACGAGGTCACCCTCGACGAGGTGCTCGCCATGGCGGAGGCGAAGACGGGCGCACTGCTCGGCTGCGCCTGCGCCCTCGGCGCGCTGTACGCGGGAGCGGCCGAGGCGGAGGTGGAGGCACTGGACGCGTTCGGCCGCGAGTTGGGGCTCGCCTTCCAGCTCGTCGACGACGTGATGGGGATCTGGGGCGATCCGAACCGCACCGGTAAGCCGGTTGGGGCGGATCTCACGGCCCGCAAGAAGTCGCTCCCCGTGGTCGCCGCGCTCGCCGCGGGCACCCCGGCGGCCGCCGACCTGGCCGAGCTGTACCGGCGTCCGCACGAGGAAGGGGACCTGGAGCGCACGATCCTCGCCGTGGAGCGGGCGGGCGGCCGCACCTGGGCGCAGTCGCAGGCCGACGCCCGGATGGGCCGGGCGATGCGGGAGCTGTTCCGCGCGGTTCCCGACCCCGAGGCGTCGGGCGGTCTGCTGACCCTGGCCCAGTTCGTGACCCGGCGCAGCACCTGACCCCACGACAGACTCCGGAGCCCTGGGCCCGCGCGGCTCCTGACCCCGCACGGGCCGGCGGCTCCGGCCGGGCGGGCCCCGCACATCCCCACCATGTGCGGGTCCCGCCCCTTCCGTCCGTACCGCCCCCGGGTGCGCGTGTTCCGGCTAGGCTGCCACGGGCGTACCCGGCACATCAGTCGACGCGAAGGGGCAGGCGGATGGGCGTGGCGATCCGGGCAGCGGACGAAGGCGACCGGGAGCTGGTCGTCCGGCTGCTGGACGAGGCGTTCCAGGACGACCCGGTCAGCAGCTGGGTCTTTCCGGGCGAGGAGCATCGCCGTGCGACCCATCACCGGCTGATGGCCGCGTTCACCGACATCGTGCTCGCCGAAGGACGCATCGACGTGACGGAGGACGGCACGGCCTGCGCGCTGTGGCTGTCCGTGCCCGCCGCCGGGCACGCCCAGGGGGCGGACGGGGCCGGGGAGGACGCGGTACGGCTGCGTGAGGCGGTCGACCCGGCGAACGACCGCGTGGAGCGGATCGCCCGGCTGCTGGCCGAGTCGCACCCCGTGGACCACGCCCACGAATACCTCTGGATGATCGGCGTGGCACCGGGCCACCAGGGCGGTGGTCTGGGCACCACGCTCATCCGGCACGTCCTCGACCGCTGCGACCGCGAGCGCCTCCCCGCCTACCTGGAGGCGAGCAGCACCCGCAGCACCAGGCTCTACGAGCGCCTCGGCTTCGCCTTCACGGACCGCACCCTCGACCTCCCGGACGGTCCCCCGATGTGGCCGATGTGGCGCGAGCCCCGCTGACCCGCCGCCCGGGAGCGCGGGGCCCCCGGCAGCTCTAGCCTGGTGACATGACCGGCAGAGAGCGTGTCTGTCCGTCGTGCGGGCAGCCCGTCGGCACGGTCGTGCGGCGCCACAAGACGCTGGGGGCCTTCGTCCCCGTGTGGCGTCCGGGGCCCTGCCGGAACCCCCTGTGCCCGAGGCATCGGGAGCAGGCGCGTGAGGAGGGCCTCCGGGACGCTCCTGAGCAGGGACGCGCCACGACGTCCGGCGCCGCTCCCCCCGATGCGTCCGGTGCCGCGGCCGACGCCGAGAACGGGCCTGAAGACCCGGGACGTCGTGTGTGACGCGAAACCCCGCCACTGTCCGACGGTCGTGTGCTGCGCGGAACCGTCGCGGCCGGATGTCGCGGGAAACCGGCACTGATCCGAACGACAGGGCCTAGCCGGGCAGACCGCCCGTCCGCGGGTCGCGGCCCGTCAGGCAGTACGTGCCGCCCGCCGGGTCGCGCATCACCGTCCAGTGGGCGCCCCGGGCGACGAAGGCTGCGCCCAGCCGCTCGTGCCGGGCCCGGGTCGCCCCGACGTCCGCGCACGCGATGTCGAGGTGCGCGGAGGAGGGGTGGTCGGCGCCGAGGCGCTGCAGCAGGATGCGCACGGGAAGGGCGGCGGGCGGCCGGACCACGTGGAACTCGGGGAGGGAGCCCGGCCGGGACTCCCAGCCGGTGAGGCCGCTCCAGAAGGCGACCTCGGCGTCGAACACGGACGGCCCCAGATCCAGGCACACCTGGTCGAGCCGGTCGGCCGTGCCACCGGGCTCCTCGACCACCGGCGGCCGCACCGACTCGCCCGCCCAGGGCACCGCGCAGAACGACAGGCCGCCCGGGGAGCGGAGCACGGCCCACCCCGGGTGCCCGGCGACGACGTCCGCACCGAGCCGGCATGCCGCCGCCACCAGCGCGGGCACGTCCTCGACGACGAGATCGAGATGAGCGCCACCGCCCGAGCGAACGGCCTGCGCCTTCAGGCACGCGTCACCCGCCTCCGGTACGAGCGTCACGAACTCGTCGCGCTCGCCCCGGGGCGGGGACGGCTTGGTCCGGGTGACGGCGGTCCAGAAGTCACGAGCCCGGCCGAAACCCTCGACGGGCCGGTCGACGAAGGCGTACGTCCAGCGGATCGGCTGGCTCATGGGGGCACTCCTCGGCAGACGGTGCACGGCGCTCGTACGGTCTCCCGTCCGGACGGATCATGCAACGGCGTTTTCCCCCGCCGCCTCACGCGGCCCCGCCCCCGCGTCAGGCGCGGCGGCGTTCCGTGAAGCGCAGCAGGTTGCCCGCCGGGTCGCGGAAGGCGCAGTCCCGCAGTCCGTACGGCTGGTCCATGGGCTCCTGCACGACATCCGCACCGGACGCCCGGACGCGGGCGAAGAGGGCGTCGCAGTCCTCGGTGGAGAAGATGACCCCCCGCAGCATGCCCTTGGCGAGCAGTTCCGCCACCACCTGGCGGTCGGCGGGGGAGGCGTCCGGGTGCGCCGCCGGGGGCTCCAGGACGATCTCCACGTCCGGCTGGAGCGGCGAGCCGACGGTCACCCAGCGCATCCCCTCGAAGCCGACGTCGTTGCGGACCTCCAGGCCCAGGACGTCCCGGTAGAACGCGAGCGCCTTGTCGTGGTCGTCCACGGCGATGAAGCACTGGGAGAGTCTCAGGTCCATGACGCCACGCTATAGCTGTGCGCGCGGATCCGTGCGGGTGTCGGCGGGCCGGCCGCGCCGGGGCCGCGTCAGGCCCATCGCCACGCACGGCGGTATCGCCGCGCCCTGCTCGTGCGACCGCGCCCGGTACGTGCTCGGGGCCTCCCCCACCAGCTCCGTGAAGCGCGAGCTGAAGGACCCGAGCGAGGTGAACCCGACGGCGATGCAGACCTCCGTCACGCTCAGGTCGCCGCGCCGCAGCAGCGCCTTGGCCCGCTCGATGCGGCGGGTCATGAGGTAGCCGTACGGCGTCTCCCCGTACGCCGCGCGGAAGCTGCGCTGGAAGTGCCCGGCCGACATCAGCGCGGTGCGCGCGAGCGCCGCCACGTCCAGCGGCTGCGCGTACTCACGGTCCATCCGGTCACGGGCCCGCCGCAGCCGCACCAGGTCGTCCAGCTCCATGCCCACAGCATCGCACGGGCCACCGACAACGGACCTCGGCCCGCACGCACCGACCACGGCCTGCCCCGGGAACGGGGCTGCGACCGCGTTGGTGCGGGCGGGCCGTGACGGTCACCAATAGTGGCGTCGTCCGGCGACGGCGTGTCCCATCGAGCCCAGGACCCACAGAATCGCCCCGACGACCGCCAGGATGATCCCGATGGTCCACAGGATGCCTATCCCGGTGAGGAAGCCGACGACGAGCAGAACAACTCCCAGAATGATCATGATCTCTCCCTGAGTAGGGCCGGCTTCGCCGTGTACTGCGAAGAGACGGAAGGGTGGTGGACACGGGAAGAGCCGCTCTCCTCCTCACTGCGCGCGGTGCGGTTTGTGCCGAGCGACCTGCAGGCGGACCTCGGTGGGCATGTCCGGGCAGCCGGTGGACCGGCGGGCGGTACGGAGCGGGCCTTCGCAGAGGGCGTCGAGAGCGGCGCCCGGTGCCCCCTCGGGGGTGAGCGTCAGCTTGACGTGGGCACGGGGGTGGGCAGACCGGCCGGTGATGCGGACCTCGGCCTGCTGGACGCCCGGCAGAGCGCCGGCTCCGGCGGCGATGGCGTCGCTGAGCGCGCGGTCGCGCAGCTCCACGCCCTCCTGCGGGGGTGTGCCGCCGACGGGCAGCACTCCGGGGCGGCGTCGGCGCAGTTGGGCGAGCAGCCACCACAGGGCGAGCAGGGCGACGAGGGCGAGGGCGGCGATGACCGCGGGCCACCACCACCAGCCCTGGCTGCTCCAGCGGGCCCGGTCGGCGGAGCCGAGCAGGACGTCGTCCGGGACGATCAGGGGCCAGCCGGCGGGCGGGACCAGATCGCGTCGCCGGTAGACGTCGAGCCCGGCGAACAGGATCAGCAGACCGCCGCCGAGCAGCACCAGTCCGGCGAGGGCCAGCAGACTGCGGTTGAGTACGGGTCGCGGCGTCATGGTGCGGGCTCCGGGGTCGGGGGTTCTCGGTCAGCCGGTGCGTTGCCGCACACGTACGACGATTCGTGGCGGGCGGGAGAGGGCGAGCCGGTCGCGCTCCTCGTCGAGGACGGCGGTGAGGTCGTCCTTCACCTGTCGCGGGTCGCGGAAGCGGACATCCACACGGGCTTTGGCGCGGTGCCGGCGCATCCGGACGCGAGCCCCGCTGACTCCCGGGACCCGCATGGCGGCGTCGCGCAGTAGATCGGCGGCGCCGTCGCGGTCCAGGGAGGCCCGCAGCCGCGGCGCGGGGCAGCCGGCGGGGGAGCGCAGGGGCAGCAGGTGGCGCAGGCCCGGCGTGAGGGCCAGGACGATCAGCC
This sequence comes from Streptomyces sp. NPDC007264, assembly GCF_042869095.1. Taxonomy (NCBI): domain Bacteria; kingdom Bacillati; phylum Actinomycetota; class Actinomycetes; order Kitasatosporales; family Streptomycetaceae; genus Streptomyces; species Streptomyces sp. NPDC007264. The sequence goes on along the minus strand of NZ_JBIAFD010000003.1, from coordinate 169,865 downwards.
AGACGCCGACGGCGGCAGCCACGGCGGCCCCCGTGAGCATCCACACGTCGTCCACGGGCCGGGCGGCCAGTTCGTCGGCGAGGTGCCTCCTCCAGGCTGCCGCCGGGCGCCCCGCCCGTACGGCGACGACATCGAACAGCGCCGCGCCGGCCGCCACGAGAACCACTGAGGCGACCAGCGCCGCCGGAAAGCGGCGGGCGGACCACGGGCGGTGCGTCCGGCGCCGTCCGTCGCGCTCGCCCGCCGCCGGCTCCGGCGGGGGCGCTTCGCGTTCGGGCGGACCGGCCTGTGTCGGCTCCCTCGGCTCCTCGGGCTCCTTCGTCAGCGGCACTGTGGCCCGGCGCTCGGACGGCGCGGAGTCGGGGGCGGGAGGGCCCGGGTCGGATGTCATTCCGGTCCTCCTTCCTGTGCGGCGTGCCCGGCGGCCCGGAGTGCGAGGCGGCTCACCGGACCCGTCCCCGGTTCGCGTCGGCGGTCACCAGTCGCCGGACGGTGAGGGTGACGTCTGCCACCTCCAGGCCGGTCAGCTGAGCCACCCGCTCGGCGACGTCGTGCCGTATCTGCTCGCAGACCGCGGGAATGTCGGTGGGATAGGGCAGATCCATGGCCAGGTGCAGGCGCACCGTTCCGGTACGGGTGGCCGCGGAGGCGCCGGGCGCCTCCGGCCCGCTCCGGTCGGACGGTACGGCGGCACGCCGGGACTGGGCCGTGCGCGCGGCCTGGGCGGCGATACGGGCCACCACCCTGTCCGGGATGACGGTGGCACCCCGCTCGGGTGGAGGCGGCAGAGCGGCGGCCCGCGCCGGCGGGCCGGGCCCTTCGCCGGGGAGTGGGGAACCGGGCCGGGTGTTCACCGCTGCCTCCGTGCACGGAGGTCGAGATCGCCCTGCAGGACGAGGCCGGCGATCAGACCCGCCGTCCCCAGGACCAGAACCAGCAGAAATGCCCAGAAGCCGCCGAAGTATCCGGCGAAACCCAAGGCCATGCCGGCCGCGAGGCCCGTCGTCGCTGTGTTCATCTTGCACTCACCCGTCTCGCGAACGTATGCCGCCGTCCCTGTGGCCGTCGCTCACGTCCGGGACGGGGCGGTGGTCACGGAGATCGGTCACCTCACGCGGCCTTCGGCCGGTTCGGCCTCTTCCTCCTCGTCGGGAAGGTGGACGTCGTCGACGGCGATGTTCACCTCGACGACCTCCAGTGCCGTCATCCGCTCCACGGCGCTGATGACGTTGGTGCGCGTAGCGGCGGCGACGTCGACGATGGAGACGCCGTACTCGACGACGACGTCCAGGTCCACGGCGGTTTGGCGCTCGCCGACTTCGACCTTCACCCCGCGTGTGACGCCTGCGCCTGCGCCGGGGACGCGTTCCCGCATGGCGCCGAAGGCGCGGGCCATTCCCCCTCCGAGGTTGTGGATGCCCGGTACCTCGCGGGCGGCCATCCCTGCGATCTTGGCCACCACGTTGTCCGCGATGGTGGTCTTCCCCCGTGTCTCGGCCGGCGCCCCGGCCCCGGTACGGCCCTTCAGCGCGCTCACGCCTGTGTCGGACCGGCTGCCTCCGCCGACGCTGGTGATGTTCTCCGTCATGGCGGTCGCCTCGATCGGTCGGTCGGACACCCGAGTGGTGCCCCTCACGAATTGGACATATCGGGCGGCGCACTCCTCACGCGCTTGAGGTGTGACGTGCATCACATCTCTGGCGGGGTACCCGTGGGGTCCGAAGCACGTGTGCGGGAGTGTCATGACCGAATGCCGCGGCTTTCCGTCGCTGGGGTGCGACCTGCCGGACGGCGTGCTGGCCGTGCGGGCGGCCGAGGGAGACGAGGGCTCCTTCGCCGTGCTCGTCCGGCGGCACAGCCGGTCCCTGCTGGTCCTGGCACGTTGCATGCTGGGCAACCCCCAGGACGCCGAGGAAGCCGTTCAGGACGCCTTCGTCAGCGCCTGGCGGCGACTGCCGGAATACCGCCACGAGGCGGAGTTCCGCACCTGGGTGTACCGGATCACCGTCAACCGCTGCCTGACCATGTGCCGGCACCGACCGCCGCCCCTCTCCCTGGACGCCGTCGCCGAACCCGAGGCGGGCGACGCGTGGAGCCAGCCCGCCCGGTCCGCCGAGCAGGACGCGGCCACGGCCGCCCTGTCCCGCGCGCTCGCCGGGCTGGACACCGGGCAGCGGGCCTGCTGGATCCTGAGGGAGGTGCAGGGACTGCCCTACAAGGAGATAGCCCACGTGACACGGACCAGTGAGCAGACCGTGCGCGGCAGATTGTTCAGGGCACGCCGATCCCTGCAGGAGGCGATGGGCCCATGGCGCTAGACGACCCGCACGCGCGGCCCCCGAAACCGCCCGGAGCCGGCGGGCCCCGTGCCGGCCCGGCCGCCGACGGGCCCCTGTTCGCGGATGACGAGGTGTTGGCCTGCGGGCGGCCTCTCAGCCGGGTCTGGGAACAGGCGCAGGATGCGGCGCCGGTCGCGGACCCGCACACCGCGTCCTGTCCTCACTGCCGCGAGGCCGTCGAGGGGCTGGCCGCGGTGAACGCCGCCACCCGGGCGCTGCGCGCCGAGGATCCCCCCGGTCTGCGCGCACTCGCCGACCGCGTCATGAACGCCGTCAGGGCGGAGGTCCGGCTCGGGCGGCTGCTGCCCCTGGCCGCCCCGGACCTGGACCTGCGGATCGCCGAGAGTGCCGCGGCGAAGGTGCTGCGGCAGGCCGCGGACACCGTGCCCGGTGCGAGGGCCGCGACCTGCCGGCTCGTCCCCGCGGGCGAGGGCGCCGACGTGCGGGTGGCCATGACCCTGGCTGCCGCCCTCGGCCGCCCGCTGCCCGACCGGGTCCGCCAGGTACGCCGATCGGTCCTCCGCTCGGCCGGACAGGACCTCGGGCTCGCCGTGACGGCCGTCGACATCACCGTGGTCGACGTACTGGAGCCGTGGCCGCCCTTCGGCCCCGCCGGCCCCGGCCACGCCACAGAGGGCGGGACGCGATGACCGCCGTCGGCACGGCCACCCTCCTCGGCGTCGCGGCCGAGGCAGCCCTCGCGGTTCCCGGCGTGGCCGGCCTGCAACCCCGCCTCGCACACCGCCTCGCGGCAGCCGCCGCGCCCGCCCGGACGGACGCCACGCCGCACCGCGCCCCGCCCGAGGCAGGCATCCGCGCCGACCTGGCGCCGGACGGTTCGGGATGGCACGTCGAGGTGCGCTGCGTGCTGGCCGAGGGCCGGCGGGCAGTGGACGTCGCCCGGAACGTCCATGACGAGGTGCGGGCGGCCGTCGCCTCCCAACTCGCCGGCCACGGTGTCGCGATACCGGTGACCGTCGCGGTGACGGTGACCGGTATCGCCACCCGGCACGACGAGGCATGAGCGCGGTGGGCGGCCGGGGCCGGGCGCCCGTGGCGAGGTGATTGCGCATCAGCAGCGTGCGGGGCGTCCCGCGCCGCCCCACGGCAGGTGGCCCGTCGGGGTCGTGTAGAAGACCGCACCCGGACCGTCAGGGGCGCCGTGTTCGGCGGCCTGCGGGCCGGGTGCGGAAAGGGAGACACTGCGAGCAAGGGAACTGCAGGTCAAAAGGCATGACTCAAGAGGCATGACTCAAGATCAGGCCTTCTCAGGCCTTCTTGGTCTCCCAGAAGATCTTGTCGATCTGGGCGATGTGGTCCAGCGCCTTCTGGCCCGTCGCCGGGTCCTTCGACGCCTTGGCGGCCGAGAGGGCCTTCAGGGCGTCGTTGACGAGCTGGTGCAGCTCCGGGTACTTCTCGAAGTGCGGGGCCTTGAAGTAGTCGCTCCACAGCACCGAGACGTGGTGCTTGGCGAGCTCGGCACGCTGCTCCTTGATGACGGTGGCCCGAGCCTGGAAGTGCGCGTCGTCGTTGGCGGCCATCTTCTCCTGGATGGCCTTCACCGACTCCGCCTCGATGCGAGCCTGGGCAGGGTCGTACACACCGCAGGGAAGGTCGCAGTGCGCGCTGACCTTTACCTTGGGGGCGAACAGGCGGGAGAGCATGAAGCTGTCCTTCCTCGTGATCGTCTTCTCAGGTGGGACATTACTCCGTGGGGGAGGGGTTTTCGCGAGTGCCCCCATGGGCTTACGTCAAAAGTCCAGGGTGAGACTGGGACTGGTGGAGGATCGGACCGGGGAGGTGCCGGTGATGCCGGAGCTGTCACAGGAGACCGAGCGCACGAGGGCCCTGCTGCCGTTCGGAGCGGCCGAGGTGACGGGACCGTCCATGGTGCCCACGTTGCATCACGGGGACCGGCTCCTCGTCCAGTACGGGGCGCGCGTCCGGCCGGGCGACGTCATCGTGCTGCGGCACCCCTTCCAGCAGGACCTGCTGGTCGTCAAGCGCGCCGTGGAGCGTCGCGAGGGCGGCTGGTGGGTGCTCGGCGACAATCCGTACGCGGGCGGGGACAGCACCGACTACGGCACCGTGCCCGAGGAGCTCGTCCTCGGCAAGGTGCGGCTGCGCTACCGGCCGCTCAAGCGCGGTCAGCGCTCCGCGTTCGCGCTGGTGCGCTGGGCGCTGTCCGCGGCGCGGCCGGTGCTGCCCGACCGGTCGGCCTCCAGGCGCTTGCGCGCGCGGTAGGCGGCCACGTTCGCGCGCGTGGCGCAGCGGTCCGAGCAGTAGCGCCGGGAGCGGTTGGTCGAGGTGTCGAGGAAGGCGTTGCGGCAGGGCGCGGCCTCGCACAGGCCCAGGCGGTCCACGCCGTATTCCGTCAGGTGGAACGCGAGCCCCATCGCGGCGATCGCCGCGTAGCCCGCGGTCGCGTTCGACGGGTGGTCCGCCAGGTGCATGTGCCACAGCGGGCGGCCGTTGTCGTCGCGGTAGTCGTGCCCGGAGATCTGCGGGGTGACCGGGAACTCCAGGAGCAGCGAGTTCAGCAGGTCCACCGCGAGCGTCTCATCGCCCTTGTCGGCCGCCTCGAAGACGGCGCGCAGCCGGGCGCGGACCGAGCGGAACCGGGTCACGTCCGCGTCGGTGGCCCGGCGGCCCGCCGACTGGTTGCCCCCGAAGAGGCCGCGGACGGCATCCACCGAGGTGAGCGAGTCCGTGCCCCGGGCCGGTTCCTCGGTGTTCACGAGGCGCACGGCGTAGTCCGAGTAATAGGCCAGTTCCACTTGTAGTCCTTACGAGGGCGCTCTATGGTCGGGGTGCGGTCATGTAACGACTGATTGCGCTTCCAGGGTATTACGTGGCGTTCGTGAGGGAGGGGCGGCGATGACGGACACGCACACCGCGACGGGGACCGGCTGGCGGGCCTGGCAGGACAGCTGGGACCGCCAGCAGGAGTGGTACATGCCCGACCGCGAGGAACGCTTCCGGATCATGCTCGACATGGTGGAGGCGTGCGTGGGCGCCGAACCCCGGGTGCTCGACCTCGCCTGCGGCACCGGCAGCATCACCGCCCGGCTGCTCGCCCGCTTCCCGAACGCCACCAGCACCGGCGTCGACCTCGACCCCGCCCTGCTCACCATCGCGCGCGGCACCTTCGAGGGCGACGACCGCGTCACGTTCGTCGAGACCGACCTCAAGGACCCCGGGTGGCCCGCGCGTCTGCCGTACGGCGTGTACGACGCGGTCCTCACCGCCACGGCCCTCCACTGGCTGCGCACCGAGCCCCTCGAGGCCCTCTACGGCCAGGTCGCGGGCCTGGTCCGCCACGGCGGCGTGTTCATGAACGCCGACCACATGATCGACGACACCACGCCCCGGATCAACGTGGCGGAGAGCGCCCTGCGGCGCTCCCGCATGGACCGGGCCATGCGGGAGGGCGCCCTCGACTGGGCCGAGTGGTGGCAGCTGGCCGCCCAGGACCCCCTGCTCGCCGCGCCGACCGCCCGCCGCTTCGAGATCTACGGCGACCACGCCGACGGCGAGATGCCCTCCGCCGCCTGGCACGCGCGCGTGCTGCGCGCGAAGGGCTTCGCCGAGGCCCGCCCGGTGTGGTGCTCGCCGGCCGACACGCTGCTGCTCGCCCTCAAGTGACGCCCCGCCGGCCCCGGTGACCGTGACGAGGCCGCGGACCGGACATGCCGAGGGGCGGTACGGGGATCCCGTACCGCCCCTCGGCCGTGCGGCCACGGCACCCGTGGCCGTGGCTCCTACAGCACCTTGGACAGGAAGGACTGCGTCCGCTCGTGCTGCGGGTTCGTCAGCACGTCCCGCGGGTGGCCGGACTCCACCACCACGCCGCCGTCCATGAAGACGAGCGAGTCGCCCACCTCACGGGCGAAGCCCATCTCGTGGGTCACGACGACCATCGTCATGCCGGACTCGGCGAGGTCGCGCATGACGTCGAGGACGTCACCGACCAGCTCCGGGTCGAGGGCCGAGGTCGGCTCGTCGAACAGCATCAGCTTCGGGTCCATCGCCAGGGCCCGGGCGATGGCCACGCGCTGCTGCTGGCCGCCGGAGAGCTGCGAGGGGTAGTACCCGGCCCGGTCGGCCAGCCCCACACGCTCCAGGAGCTGCATCGCGCGCTCCTTGGCCTGCGCCTTGCCCACGCCCTTGACCTGCACCGGCGCCTCGATGACGTTCTCCAGCGCGGTCATGTGCGGGAACAGGTTGAAGCGCTGGAAGACCATGCCGATGTCCCGGCGCTTCATCGCGACCTCGCGGTCGCGCAGCTCGTAGAGCTTGTCGCCGTGCTGCCGGTAGCCGACCAGCTGGCCGTCCACGTACAGCCGTCCGGCGTTGATCTTCTCCAGGTGGTTGATGCACCGCAGGAAGGTCGACTTGCCCGAGCCGGAGGGGCCGATGAGGCAGAACACCTCGCCGGGCTTGACCTCCAGGTCGATGCCCTTGAGGACCTCGACCGGCCCGAAGGACTTGTGGACGCCCTCCGCCTTGACCATCGGAACGGACGTGTCCTTGACGGCGGCGTCGCTCTTGGTGAGCTTCTCGGTCATGCCGTGCCTCCCTTCGGGCGGCCGAGGGAGAACATCGCGGCCCGCACCTTCTGCCACGGGGTGGGCGGCAGCTGGCGGCTGGAGCCGCGCGCGTAGTACCGCTCGATGTAGAACTGGCCGACGCTGAGGACCGACGTCATGATCAAGTACCAGGCGGCGGCCAGGAAGTACATCTCCACCGGCGCGCCGGAGGTCTGGCCGATGTCCTGGGCGTAGCGGAACAGCTCGGAGAACTGGACGGCCGCCACGAGGGAGGTCGTCTTCAGCATGTTGATCACTTCATTGCCCGTCGGCGGCACGATCACGCGCATCGCCTGCGGAATGACGATCCGGCGCAGGGTCCTGCCGTGGCTCATGCCCAGCGCGTGCGCCGCCTCGGTCTGGCCCTCGTCGACCGCGAGCAGGCCGGCCCGGCAGATCTCCGCCATGTACGCGGCCTCGTTCAGACCGAGTCCGAGCAGCGCCGTCAGCAGCGGCGTCATGAAGTCGGACCAGTAGTCCTTGTAGATCGGCCCGAGGTCGATGTACTCGAAGACCAGGCCCAGGTTGAACCAGAGGAACAGCTGGACCAGGACCGGGGTGCCGCGGAAGAACCAGATGTAGAACCAGGCGATGGACGAGGTCACCGGGTTCTTCGACAGCCGCATCACCGCGAGGACGATGCCGCCGACGATGCCGATCAGCATGGACAGGACCGTCAGCAAGAGGGTCTTGCCCACGCCGGTCATGATGCGGTCGTCGAAGAAGTAGTCCGGCACGGCATGCCAGTTGATCTTGCCCTGGCCGAACGCGTAGACGATCGCTACCAGGACCGCGATCGCGATGACGGCAGACACGTACCGCCCGTAGTGCCGGACCGGAATGGCCCTGACGGCCTCCGATCCGGCCGGGGGAGTGCCCTGCTGGTCCGCCGACTTGTCGGTGTCAACAGTCACGGGTGTTGCCTTTCAGCGGCCGCGGAAGTGGTCACTTGCCGCCGTTGATGACGGACTCCTTCACGGCGCCGTCCGCGGCACCCCACTTGGCGAGGATCTTCTGGTACTCACCACTCTTGATCACGGCGTTCAGCGCGGCCTGCAGGGCGTCCCGCAGCTGGGTGTTCTCCTTGGCGACCGCGATGCCGTACGGCGCGGCCTCGACCTGCTCGCCGACGAGCTCGAAGTCCTTGCCGCCGCCCGACGTCTTCACCGCGTACGCGGCCACCGGGAAGTCGGAGGACGCCGCGTCGGCGCCACCGGAGCGCAGACGGGTCTGGGCCTGCTGGTCGTCGTCGAACGCCTCGATGGTGACCTTCTTGTCCTTCGGGCACTTCTTGACCTCGGCCTTGGCGAGGTCCTCGGACACCGTGCCGCGCTCGAGTGCGATCTTCTTCCCGCACAGGTCGGACCAGGAGGTGATGCCGCCGGTGTCACCCTTGCGGGTGTAAATGGAGACGCCCGCGGACAGGTAGTCGACGAAGTCGACGCCCTCGCCGACCTTCTTGCCGGTGTCGGGGTCGATGCCCTGCTGGCGGTTCTTGTTGTCGGTCATCGCGGACATGGCGATGTCGTAGCGCTTCGAGCGCAGACCCGTCAGCAGCGCGTCGAACGTGCCGTTCTCGAACTGGAACTTCACGCCGAGCTGCTTGCCCATGGCGTCCGCCAGGTCGGGGTCCAGGCCGACCGTCTTGCCGGAGCTGTCCTTGAACTCGACCGGGGCGTAGGCGATGTCCGAGCCGACCTTGACGACGCCGGCCTTGCGGATCGACGCGGGGAGCTTGTCCGCCAGCGGGGCCGACGCCGTCGACGCGTCGCCCGAGTCGTTGCCCTTGTCCTTCGTCTGGTCACCGCAGCCGGTGAGCAGCAGGGTGCCTGCGACCGCGATGGCGCCGACCGCAGCTATACGGGAGCGCGTGGCGGTCGTACGACGGATGGAGCGTGCGGTCATGGTGTGTTCCTCCGGCGGGATGGGTGGAGTGCCGTACAGGTCGACGAAGACACTCGCCATCGGGTGTGTCGACCTCGTGTGATTCAGGCATCTTGCCATCCGAATTCAAGTATTCATGCGCACCCCCATGTCAAAATCGGATAACGGGTGACCCCCGAACCGCCTCCGCTCGGCCGATCAGGGCCGGACCTTTGCGGCGATCCCTGCTTCCGACCGGAAGATCTTCGACGCGTCTCATGATGTGGTCAACCGTCGCCCGGAGCCGTGCTCCGACGGGCCGTTTCCGGGATTTGTCCAGATTTTCGGCGATGAGTCATCTCACCGGCGTGTGACCTTCGCGTTATGGACTCGTCCCGGACACCATCCGTCCGGTATGAAGGATCCTTACACCCCTCATCCGGGGCTCAGGGCGCGTGTGCGGCGCGCTCGTCGCGTATGCACTCGTCACGCATCAGTCATCTGGGTCATACGCGGTCCCGCCCACACCTCAACCAGGAGTGGTCACCCTCACACCATGAAGATCTAAGGGGTAGAAGACAGTGGCAGCGGAGATCGTCAATCATTGCAGCGACAGCAGTACGGATCAGGACGGAGGGGCAGAGCCCCACGATGCCTTCGATCCGGTGTTCGCGCTGCACCGCGGCGGCAAGATGGCCGTGCAGGCCACCGTGCCGCTCCGCGACAAGGACGACCTGTCCCTTGCATACACGCCCGGCGTGGCGCGGGTGTGCACGGCCATCGCGGAACGGCCGGAACTGGTCCACGACTACACGTGGAAGTCGTCCGTGGTCGCCGTCGTGACCGACGGCACCGCGGTGCTCGGCCTCGGGGACATCGGGCCCGAGGCGTCCCTCCCGGTGATGGAGGGCAAGGCGATCCTGTTCAAGCAGTTCGGCGGGGTGGACGCGGTCCCCATCGCCCTGGACTGCAGGGGCGTGGACGAGATCGTCGAGACCGTGGCCCGGCTCGCACCCTCCTTCGGGGGCGTGAACCTGGAGGACATCTCGGCGCCGAGGTGCTTCGAGATCGAGCGCAGGCTCCAGGAGCGCCTGGACATCCCCGTCTTCCACGACGACCAGCACGGTACGGCCGTGGTGACGCTGGCGGCCCTGCGGAACGCGGCCAAGCTGACCGGGCGGACCCTGGGCGATCTGCGCGCGGTCGTCTCCGGCGCGGGCGCGGCCGGCGTGGCCATCGCGAAGATGCTGGTCAAGGCAGGGATCGGCGACGTGGCCGTCGCCGACCGCAAGGGCGTCGTGTCCCTCGACCGTGACGACCTGACGCAGGTCAAGCGCGAGCTCGCCGGGTTCACCAACAAGGCGGGCCTCACGGGCTCCCTGGAGCAGGCCCTCGCGGGCGCCGACGTCTTCATCGGCGTCTCCGGCGGTACGGTCGCGGAAGAGGCGGTGGCCTCGATGGCGGAGAACGCCTTCGTCTTCGCGATGGCCAACCCGAACCCCGAGGTGCAGCCGGACGTCGCGCACAAGTACGCGGCCGTGGTGGCCACGGGGCGGTCCGACTACCCGAACCAGATCAACAACGTGCTGGCGTTCCCCGGGATCTTCGCGGGGGCGCTTCAGGTGCGGGCCTCCCGGATCACCGAGGGGATGAAGCTCGCGGCCGCCGACGCGCTGGCCGCGGTCGTCGGGGACGACCTGGCGGCCGACTACGTGATCCCCTCGCCCTTCGACGAGCGGGTCGCGCCGGCGGTGACCGCCGCGGTGGCCGCCGCGGCGCGGGCCGAGGGCGTCGCACGGCAGTAGTGCTCCGCGTGGGCGGGCGGGTGGCCGTCACCCGCCCGCCCGTCCCTGTCCGCCGCCGCGCGGGCGTCCGGGGCACGGCGCGCCGGTGACTGCGGGGCGTCCGGGGCGGCGCCCCGTCGAGCGGGACGCGTGTCACAGCGGGCTCCGGTTCCGTCGACCGGGCGCGGAGCCTATCGTCAAGGTCATGTTCGCTGCCTACGCCGCCCGCATCGACCGCGACCAGCCCCTCACCGGCCTCGAGTTGGGGGAGCGCCCCGCCCCCGAGCGAAGGCCCGGCTGGACGACCGTGAACGTCAGGGCCGCCTCCCTCAACCACCATGACCTCTGGTCCCTCCGGGGCGTCGGCCTCTCCGAGGACAAGCTCCCCATGATCCTCGGCTGTGACGCGGCCGGCGTCGACGAGGACGGCAACGAGGTCGTCCTCCACTCGGTCATCGGCCAGACCGGCCACGGTGTCGGCCCGGACGAGCCCCGTTCGATCCTCACCGAGCGCTACCAGGGCACCTTCGCCGAGCAGGTCTCCGTGCCCGCCTGGAACCTGCTGCCCAAGCCCAAGGAACTGTCCTTCGAGGAGGCGGCCTGCCTGCCGACCGCCTGGCTGACCGCGTACCGCATGCTCTTCACCAACGCCGGCGTACGCCCCGGCGACTCCGTTCTCGTCCAGGGTGCCGGCGGCGGTGTCGCCACGGCCGCGATCGTGCTCGGCAAGGCGGCCGGTCTGCGGGTCTTCGCCACCAGCCGTGACGAGGCCAAGCGCAAGCGGGCGCTGGAGCTGGGTGCCGTGGAGGCCCTGGAGTCCGGGGCGCGGCTGCCGCAGCGGGTGGACGCCGTGATCGAGACCGTCGGTGCCGCCACCTGGTCCCACTCCGTGAAGTCCCTGCGGCCCGGCGGTACCGTCGTGATCTCGGGCGCGACCAGCGGTGACCGTCCCTCCCATGCCGAACTCACCCGCATCTTCTTCCTGGAACTGAAGGTCGTCGGCTCCACCATGGGCTCCAAGGACGAGCTGGAGGACCTGCTCTCCTTCTGCGCCGCCACCGGAGTGCGTCCCGTCATCGACGAGGTTCTTCCTCTCGACCGGGCCCGTGAGGGCTTCGAACGGCTGGAAGCCGGCGACCAGTTCGGCAAGATCGTGCTGGCCACCGGCTGACGCCCTCCCGCAGCCGCGTTTCCCCCGCGTCCCCCGCGTTCCCCCGCGTACCGACGGCGGGCTCGACACTCTCGAGCCCGCCGTTCGCATGTCCGCACGGGGTCCACGACCGACTCGTCAACCAAGGTTGACATCGTGGCGGTGTCAACGTAGGTTGACGGCATGACGGAAGCAACGGATCTCGCCGAGCGGGCGGGCGATCGCGATCCACGGGTCGGGCTGCGGGCCGTCGCCGCGCTGCGCAGGCTGCTGGAGCAGCTGGAGGCGGTGCAGGTGCGCAGCGCGCGCAACCAGGGCTGGTCGTGGCAGGAGATCGCCGCGGAACTCGGTGTCAGCAGGCAGGCCGTGCACAAGAAGTACGGGAGGCAGTGATGTTCGAGCGGTTCACCAAGGACGCCCGCGCGGTGGTCACCGGCGCGGTTGAGCACTGTCGACGGAGGGGCGACGAGCGCGTCGACGACGCCCATCTGCTGCTCGCCCTCCTCGACCGCGAGGGCAGCCGCGCCGCGTTCGCGCTGGCGTCCCTCGGGCTGACGGGGCGGCGCGAGGCGGTCGCGCGGGACCTGGCCGAGGCCCACCGCCGCGGCGGACTCTCCCGAGCCGACGCGGACGCCCTCGCGGGGCTGGGCATCGACCTCACCGCGATCGTCTCCCGGATGGAGGAGACGCACGGGGAGGGCGTGCTGGCGGGGAGCCGCACGGATGGTGCGCGCCGGTCCGGGCGCCGCCCGTTCACCCGCGGCGCCAAGGATCTCCTCACCGGGTCCCTGCGCACGGCCGTCGCCCACGGCGACCGGCACATCGGCGACGAGCATCTGCTCCTCGCCCTGACCGCCCGCCCCGGCATCCCCTCCGAGGTCCTCGCCGACCACGGCGTCACCTACGCGGCGGTCGAGCGCGTGCTGTGGGGCGGGGGAGAGGCCAAGGCGGGGTGACGCCCGCGGCCGGCCGCCGCTGTCACTCCTTCCGCGACCGCAGGGTGGCCCCGATGTGCGCCGCCGCCGTCGACAGATGGCGGCGGGTGTCGCGGAGCTGGTCCTCGGTCACCCCGTGGTCGCGGGCCGCGTCGCGGATGTCGTCGCGGAAGCGGTCCAGGAGCCGGTCGAGGGCGCGGGCCGGGTCGCCCGGAAGGTCCTCGTGGGCCCAGGAGGGTTCGTACGTCCCCGGGAAGTCCTCGGGTGTCGTGGCGTACTCGGGCGCCGCGGCGTCCGGCGCCGCCGTGCGTCCGAAGCCGAAGTCCTTCCCGAACTCCTTGCCGAAGTCGCCGAACTCCTTGGCCAGTTCCGTCAGCCCTTCCCGTACGCCCGTGGGCCAGTCGCCGCGCGCGAAGTGGTCCTGCACCTGCTCCTGAACCCGCCGGGCCATGCGCTGCAGCTCCTCCTGCGCCTGGGTGCGGGCCCGCTCCTGCGCCTCCTTGGCCTGGCGGCGCGCCCGCTGGGCCTCCTCGCGGGCCCGCCGGCTCTCGTCCTTGGCGCGCCGGGCCTGCTCCTTCCACTCCTGCTTGACGCGGCGCATCTCCTCCTTGGCGGCGCGCCATGCCTCCTTCTCGGACTGGTCGCCGTCCTCCGCGTGCGGTCCGTGCCCGCCACCGTGGTCCTTGGTGCCGCGCCGGGCCTCGGAGACCGCGGCCCGCATCTCGCGGCGCAGGTCGCCCGCCGCACCCCGGACGTCAGCCCGGATCTCGGCGGCCAGTTCGGCGACCGATTCACGGATCTCCAGTTCCAGATCGGCCAGCTCACCGCTGCGGTCGGCCAGTTCGGCGCGGCCGGCGTCGGTGATCGCGTAGACCTTCCGGCCGCCTTCGGTGGTGTGCGTGACCAGGCCCTCGGTCTCCAGCTTGGCCAGCCGCGGGTAGACGGTGCCCGCGGACGGCGCGTACAGCCCCTGGAAGCGCTCCTCCAGGAGCCTTATCACCTCGTATCCGTGGCGCGGCGCCTCGTCGAGCAGCTTCAGCAGGTAGAGCCGCAGTCGTCCATGGGCGAAGACGGGAGGCATGTCAGAGCCCCTTCTGCTCGGTCGGACCGCCGGTCGTGCCATCGGGGGAACGGTCTGACGGTATTGCGGTGCCGGTGCCGGTGCCGGTGCCGGTGCCGGTGTCGGTGCCGGTGTCCGGTGACGCGTGCCCGGGGGCCGCGTCCTCGACCGTCGTCGGCGCCGCGTCCCGTGGGCCGGCCGCCTCCCATGGTCCGTCCTCCCCGGGCGGGCGGCGGAGCAGGGCGATCGAGCCGGACACCGTGGTCGCCTTCACCCGGCCGCTGCCCCCGCCGAGGCGGCCGGTGACCTTCTTGGCGCCCCACTGGCCGGTCACCCTCAGATCGTCGAAGGCGTTGGACACCGTACCGCTCGCCGTGTTCGCCTCGACCTCCGCGTCCGCCGGCTGGGGGAGGCGGATGGCGATCTCGCCCGAGACGCTCGTCAGACGGGCGTCGGTGGGGCCGCTCGTGGGGTGGAGGTCCAGGATGATCGAGCCGCTCACCGAATCGGCCTTCACGAAGGGGCAGGCGCCCTCGATGACCGTGAGTTCGCCGGAGACGGAGTTGAGCCGCAGCTCTCCGGTGACGCCCTGGGTCTCCACGTTCCCCGAGACCGTGGTGACGTGGACCCGGCCGGAGAGGCCGACCAGGGTCGTCTCGCCGGTGACGCCCCGCACCTCGGCGCCGCCGTCGATCCCGGAGACCACGGCGTTCGCGCCGATCACGCCGACCTCGACGCGGGTGGACGACGGCACGGCCAGCGAGACCACCGCGCTACGGCGCCAGCCCTTGCGGTCGAGCCATTTGAAGAAGCCTTTCCAGGGGAGGTCGTCGTACGCCACGGTGAGGGTGCCGCCCTCGTGCGTCACGGTCAGGGGCGGGCCCTCCACCTCCGAGATCTCCAGTCGTGCGGAACCCTCGTCGGTGCCCACGACGTTCACCGTTCCGTTGACGGTGCGTACGTGGAGTGCCGTCACGGGGGCGTCGAAGGTGAGCTTCCTCGGCTCTGCGACGGACCACTCGGACATCCTGCTGACCTCCTCGGCCGGTGCGGACGCGGCGTACGCGACGACGACACCGCGGACGAACGCGAGGGCGCCGTCGGGTGCGAGACGCCGACGGGCGCCCCGGTGGCCGAAGAACGCGCCATATCGCGTCTTTCAAGTTCACGATATATCGCGGCTACGGAAAGTCAAGACACCCGTTCTGGGGAGCCTGCGAGCTAAAAGCCGACAAAACCACCTAACGTGGGGCCATGTCGACGGAAGACCGTGCCACCGCACCCGCTGCCGGCGCGCTGCTGCTGTGCCGGTCGGACCCCGCTTCCGTCGCCTCCGTCGCCCGGCTGCTGCGCGAACCGATGGTGCTCGCCCGGGCGGGCCGCGGATGGAGCGTGCTGGTTCCCGAGGGCCGGCCCTGGCTGGACGGCGGCGAACCCGTCGACCGGGTCCTGACCGGCTGGGCCGCCGCGCTCGCGGTGGGCGCCCCGTGGCCGGTCCTCGCCCTGTGGTGGGACGCCGACCGCGCCGGTTACACCCTCGCCGCCGGCTTCCGCCGCCCGGTGGGCTACGTGTGGCTCGCCGACGGCACCCCGGCCGGTGAGGACGAGGCCATGCACACCTTCGCCACCCGCCTGGGCCTCGACCCCGTCCTGGACATACAGGAACTCGAGCGTCTGACCGTGCCCGACGAGGAGGCCGACGCGCGGGCCCGCCTGCACGGACTCCTCGCCGTCCTCACGCGCGCGGGAGTGGCGCTGCCGACGGGCCTGACCCCGGGCGAACCGGCGGACCGCCTGTGCGCGGCGGCCCGGACCCGGCCCGCCGCCGAGGCGATCGAGTGGCCGGACCGGCAGCTCGCGGGCCCCGCGCACCGCGCCGCGGCCGCGCGCCCGTCCCACCCCGGCTCCTGGCTCCCGTGGGCCGGCACCGAGAAGGCGCGCATCCTGGCCCTGACCCAGGTGGCGGCCGGTCTCCCGCTCACGGCGTGGGGCGTGCGCCGGCGCAGTGGCGGCTGGCTGGCGGCCGGGCTGCTGCTCCTCGCGCACGGCGCGTTGGGCCTGCTGTACGACCTGGGCCGTCCGCGCGACTGACGGTGGGCGGTGGCCGCTTGTGCGGGGGCGCTTGCGCTCGGCTCCTGACGGCTTGCACACAACGCTCGCCAGAGAGCGGCCCCACACGCAACGTCAGCAACAGTTCCGTCCGCACACCACGTCCGCAACGGCTCGTCCTGCACGCAACGTCAGCAACAGACCGGCCCGCAAGCAACGGGCGTCACAGGCCGGCCCGCAAGCAACGGGCGTCACAGGCCGGCCCGCAAGCAACGGGCGTCACAGGCCGGCCCGCAAGGAACGGGCGTCACAGGCCGGCTCGCGGTGCTATTCGTCGTCCTCGTCGTCCAGCCGGGCCAGCCAGGTGGCCAGCCGCTCCACCGGCACCTCGAAGTCCGGATTGAGGTCGACGAACGTCCGAAGCTGTTCGGCGAGCCACTCGAAGGTGAACTCCTCCTCGCCGCGCCGCTTCTCCAGTTCCTCGATGCCGCGGTCGGTGAAGTACATCGGTGGTGCTCCGTCGGGTTGGT
Organism: Streptomyces sp. NPDC007264; assembly: GCF_042869095.1. Taxonomy (NCBI): domain Bacteria; kingdom Bacillati; phylum Actinomycetota; class Actinomycetes; order Kitasatosporales; family Streptomycetaceae; genus Streptomyces; species Streptomyces sp. NPDC007264. Next base: position 153,566 of record NZ_JBIAFD010000003.1, on the reverse strand, counting down.
GAAGCGGGTAGGGACGACAAGAAGAAGGATAGGCGGGCGCGCGGCGGTCCCGTGGGGCGCGCGGGACTCTCGCGCGGTCACCGCCACGCCCGCTAGCCTGCGCACCGTCGGGCGGGACCGCGGGGGTCCGGGGGAACGGGGGATGCCATGGCGCACGAGTCGACGCGGATAGCGCGTATCGAGATGCCGGACGGAACGCCGGTGTGGGCCCGGATCTCCGGGGCGGAGGAGCTCGCCGCGCCGTCCGGGGAGCTGTCGTACACGGACACGGGATTCGCCGACCGGGTGGAGGCGCAGGTCGAGAGCCTCCACTCCGTCGTCACGAGCGTGGCCCGTTCGCTGGCGGGACCGCTGCGCGCGGTGCGGCCCGACGAGGTCAGCGTCGAGTTCGGCATCGAGCTGACCGCGAAGGCGGGCAAGGTGGTCGGGCTGCTGGCGGACGGCGAGGCCAAGGCCGGTATCACCGTCACCCTGACCTGGCAGGGCGGCCCCCCGTCCCCCGACACGCCCGGCGGCACCCCCTCCGACGCGACGGCCGAACCGCCGCCGAACGCAGCGCACGCAGCGCACGCCCCGGCGGGCGACCCGGGCGCGGGCGCGCCCCCCGGCGCTCGGGTGCACGGTGGTGCCGACGACGCCGACGGCGGGGGTGGGGCATGACGGACGGGCACGCCCGGGGCGCATCGAGCGCCGTCTACGCGGCCCACCGTGCGCTGCGTGAACTCGTCATGGCGGCCACCGTGCGCATCCATCGCGCGGGGGTCGGGTATGCCCTCGACGAGCCGGGCACATTCCTCGGCAGCGGATTCTTCATCGCGCCGAACTGGGTCCTGACCTGCGCGCATGTGGCAGAGGGCGGGGAGGGGGGTGAGGTTGTCGTGGTCTACGAGACCGGGCCGGGGCACGGGGGGTCCGCCGTGGCCGGGGCGGTGGCGGCCACGGTCCCGGAGCATCCGGGTGCGGCCGTGCGCGGCCACTGGCCGGCCCCGGACCTCGCGCTCGTCCAACTCCGCGAACCCGTCGCGCACGACTGCGTGTACGTCTCCGAGCGGCCCGCCGCCTACTACGGCGAGGGCCGGGTGTTCTACGCGGGGTGGACCGTGATGGGGGGCCGGTTACAGGTCCTCGACGGGCCCCTCTCCGTGCAGGGCACCCTGGGAGGATGGTCCTCGGGCGTGCAGATGCGCCTCGGCCACAACGACCTCCCGCCCGGTGTCTCCGGCGGGCCCGTCATCGACCCGGTCCGCGGCGAGGTCATCGGCGTCCTGAAGTCGAGATCGGACCAGGGCAGCGGCGGCACCTCCACGGGAATCGAGCAGTTGCGGGCCCTGTCGGTGCCCCCGGGCGAGTTGCGCAGCGAGCACGGCGACCTGTACCAGGCCGTCTTCCACGCCCACGACCGCTACCACCGCGACCGGCAGCGCCATCCCGACTCCGACCGGCCCACCTGGGCCGATGTGCAGAGCCAGCTCGGGGCGCGGCCCGGTCGCGCGCTCAGCCCCGACGAGCGGATCCAGCTGCTGGGCCGGCTCGCGGATCTGCCGCCCCCGGCCAGCACCCGCAGCCTCCTCGACATCCTGGAGTCCCTGCCCGACCTGCGGGCCTCGCTCCCGCAGCCGGCGCCGCGCGGCTGGCGCGACGGACTCGGCGCGCTGTACGAGGGCGCACGCCAGGACGGTGCGCTGGAACTCGTCCTCGACTACGCGATGCGGGTCATGTCCGCCGACCGTCCCTTCGAGGCGCCCGGCACCCGGGACGCGGAGCAGGCCCTGTGGGAGTGGGTGCGGCACAGCGCGGAGGGTCTGGGCCTGCGCTACCGCCGCAGCCTGGCCCAGCAGCGGATCGAACTGCTGCGGCCACGGCACCGCCCGGGGCCCGGCCGGCCGCTCGCCGGCGGCGGCCGGCACGATCCGGTGGATCTCGTGCCCGGCGCTGCCCCCCGCCCGCCGGCGGTGCCGGACGGCACCGTCCTGACCGGGTCCCCGACGCACCCTCAGCCCGGATCCGAACCGTCCTCGTCCTCGACCTCGACCTCGTTCCCGTCTTCATTCCCGTCCCCGGTCCACGACCGCGCCCGCGCCCAAGGGGAGCATGCGCGGGCCTATCCCGCGGACGCTGCGTCCGGTCCGTCCGCGCTGCTCGAACTCGTGCAGCGGGGCTGGGAGCCGGACCGCTGCGACTGGCGGATCTCCGTGGCCCGTCCGGACGGAGAGGTCGTCCGGCTCGACGAGGCCGAGCGCCTGCCGCTGGACGAGTTGCCCACGCCGCTGGCCGGCCCGCTCGCGGAGGCGTTCCGCCAGTGCGACCGCCCCGGACGGCCCGCCGTGCTGCAGGTCGCGCTGCCCAGCGCCCTGCTCGGACTCGCCGTGGACACCTGGCGGTTGGTGCCGGGCGGGGGCCCGCTCGGCGCGGAACGCCCTGTCGTCGTGCGCTGTGCCGACCGCGACCAGCTGCCCGACGGGGACGAGTTCGGGCTTCTCGCCCGGGACGCGGTCGCGGCGGACGAGGAGCAGCGGGAGCGGCAGGCCCGCTGGCGCTGGGTCCATGCGTACGACGCGCAGGCCGAAGTACTCGACTGCGACGACGGATTGCGGATACCCGTACCACCGCTGGACCGGCTGCGTGGTCTGCCGCACGGCGCGGTGCCGATCCTGTGCCGCTACGGCGACGAGAGGTTCGAGGACGACACCGTCGCCCTGGCGCGGATCGTGCACGGTGGCTTCGGGATCGCGCTGTGGCGCCGCTGGCACGGCCAACGGGACGCCGTGTGCGGAGAGTTCCACCGCGGGGCGGGGGACACGGTCGCGGGGGCGGGCAGCGCCGAGCGGCTCCCGGAGCTGGTGCACGAGCTGCGGGCGGGGCTGCGCGCGGGACGGGCGGAGACGTACTGGGCCGACGGCATCGCCCTGTTGTACGACGATCCGCACCGGCCCCTGCCGGGAAGCGGCGACCTGCTGGAGGCCCCGTGAAGCGACCGGACCGGAGGCCGCGTCGAGGGCCGGGTCGGCGGCCGGGTCCGCGGCCCTCTCCGAGGCCGGGCCGAAGGCCGTACCGCGCCCTTATCAGGCTTCCTGCGGATCGATACCGTGATGCACGTTCGGCGGCTGCCCTGGTGGACGAGTGACGACGAGGACCGGATCATGACCGAATCCAGCGAGTGGCTCATCTACCGAGGCGCCGGCGAACCCCACGACGGGATCGATCGGTTGCCCGCCCCTCCGCCGTGGCGGGACTTCACCGGCCGTGACGCGGCGCCGGGCGGCGGCGACGGGTCCGAGGACCGCAGGCTCGGCGCCTACCGGCACCTGGCCGAGCTGCACCGGCCCGGTGCCGAGGAACTGGAGATGATCAACGCGGCGCTGTACCTGCGCCGCCCCCTGCTCGTCACCGGCAGCCCCGGCGCGGGCAAGAGCACCCTGGCCCACTCGGTCGCCTACGAACTGGGCCTGGGCAACGTACTGCGCTGGTCCATCGTGAGCCGCTCCACGCTCCAGGACGGCCTGTACCACTACGACGCCATCGCCCGGCTCCAGGACGTCCAGATCGCTGCCCAGGGCAAGGGGGGTCCCTCCCCGCTCGAGCGGAGCCGAGAGCCTGGGGGAGGCGACGCGGCCGGCTCCCCCGGCGCGGTGGAGAGCATCGGCAGCTACATCCGCCTCGGACCGCTGGGCACCGCTCTGCTGCCCTCCGACACGCCGCGCGTGCTGCTCATCGACGAACTCGACAAGAGCGACATCGACCTGCCCAACGACCTGCTCAATGTGCTGGAGGAGGGAGAGTTCCCGATACCGGAGCTCGAGCGCATCGCCGACCGGCTGCCGGACGGCGAGGCCGAGGTGCTGACCGCCGACGGCACCAAGGTGCGCGTGCGTGACGGGCGGGTGCGCTGCCGGGCGTTCCCCTTCGTCGTCCTGACGAGCAACGGGGAGCGCGACTTCCCCGCCCCGCTGATGCGCCGGTGCATCCACCTCCAGCTGGACCGTCCCGACCACACGAGGCTCGCCACGTTCGTACGCGCCCACCTCGGCGACGAAGCCGCCCGCGCGGGCGACGATCTGATCACCCGTTTCCTGGAGCGCTCGCGCAGCGAACTCCTCGCGGCCGACCAGCTGCTGAACGCCATCTACCTCACGGACGCCGCCGCGCCGCCGAGCCGCGACCGCCTGGCCGACCTGCTCATCCAGCGACTCGACCGCCCGAGGTGACGCGCTGATGCCCGACGCAACGGCGCGCCACGGCCCCGGCCTCCCCGGCGAAGGACCGGACCTCGGCCTCCCCGGCGAAGGACCGGGCCCCGGACCCTCCGGCGAAGGACCAGGCCTCGGCCTGCCCGGCGAAGGACCGGGGCCCGGCGGCCCCGTACCGCCGGGCCGCGTCCCGCCCGGGGGCGACCCGCCGGGCCCCGTCCCGTCGGGCCCCTTACCGCCCGGGGGCGACCCGATCGCCGAACTCGTCGTCCGGCTGCGGGAGATCGGGCTCGACCCGGGTGCCGAGGACCTGTGCGACGCGCTGTGGCTGGCCCGCTGGACGCATCCCGCCCGGTCCGGAGAGCCCGGGGAGGAGGAACCGCGGCAGCCGGTCCCGTCCGCTGCACCGCCCGAACTCCGGGGCGAGCGGCCCGCGTCCGGCACCCCGGCGACCGAACCGCCCCGCACCGGACCGCCCCCCGCGGAGCCCCTGGCGTACGGGACGGAGGGCCACCGGCGCGTTGCCCTGTACCCCGTGCCGCAGCACGGCGGGGAGCGGGCCCGGGGGCAGGGCCGGGCCGCGGCGCTGCCGGTCGGGGTGCCCGTCGCCCCCGCCTTTCCGGCACCTCTCGAACTCCAGCGCGCACTGCGGCCGTTGCAGGGGTACCGGAGCGCCGCACCCCCGCTCAGGACGGTGCTCGACGAGACGGCGACGGCGGAACTGAGCGCCCGGGCCGGGGGACTGGTGCTGCCCGTCTTCGTCGCCGTGACCCGGGCCGACGCGCGGCTCCAACTGGTCATGGACGCCTCGTCGTCGATGCGGGTCTGGGACCGGATGTTCGCCGAACTGGAGCAGGTCTTCGCGCAGTTGGGAGCCTTCTGGGACATCCAGGTGAGCCATCTGCACCAGGGCCCGGACGGCCGGCCGGCCGTCAGCCGCAGTCCCGAGCCCCACGCCGCCCCGCTGCACTCCGCCGACCGGCTGAACGATCCGACGGGACGCCGCATCACCCTCCTCGTCAGCGACTGCGCGGGCCCCCTGTGGCGCAGCGGCCACGCCCACCGGCTTCTGCACCATCTGTCCCGGCAGGCCCCGGCCGCCGTGCTGCAGCCCCTGCCGCAGCGCATGTGGAGCCGCACCCGGCTGCCGGTCACCTACGGGGAGCTGACCCGCGGCGAGACCCTGGGCGGCGCCGCCGCGCTCCGGGTGCGCACCGCGGCCGGCCCGTCCCCCGAGGCACGGCGCGGCGCCCTCCCGGTGCCGGTACTGCCGCCCGACCCGGTCGCCCTCGGCTCCTGGGCGCGGCTGCTGTCCGGGGCGGGTGCGGGCCCGGTGGCCGGCGCCGTCGGCTGGGTACGCGCCGATCAGCCGCCCGCGCCCGCCGCGCGCCCCGGCCGCCGGCCCTCCGCCCTCGAACTGGTCAGCCGGTTCCGCTCCACGGCCTCGCCGGCCGCGGGCAGGCTCGCCGGCTACCTCGCCGCGGCGCCGCTGTGCCTGCCGGTGATGCAGCTGGTGCAGCGGACCATGCTGCCCGGCTCCGGACCCTCCGAACTCGCCGAGATCCTGCTGAGCGGCCTGGTCTCGCGGGCCAAGGAGGACCACGGGCCCGACGGCCTCCAGTGGTTCGAGTTCGCGCCCGGTGTCCAGGAGTCGCTGCTGTCACCGCTCGGCCGGGACGAGGCCGTCCTGGTCCTCAAACACTGCTCGGAGTACATCGAGCAGCGCTTCGGCAAGGGCGGCCCCAACTTCCCGGCGCTCGCCCTGGCGCAACTGGGCGACGGCGGCCCGGGGCACCCCTACGCGCCCGGCGCCGGCTACCCGGGGGAGAACGGGGACAACGGCGGCGCCACCCTCGTACCGCAGCCCTTCGCCGAGGTCGCCGCGCGCGTGCTGGAGCGCTTCATGCCCCTGCCCCGGCAGTTCGCCCTCTACGGCCGCGGGGGCGACCCGGACCCCGGCACGGAGCGCCCCACCCATGCCGCGGTCCCGCGGGCCCGCTCCCTGGTCGAGCGGTTCGACCGGGAGGGCATGGTGCAGGACCTCATCGACGCCGTGCAGCTGCTGCGGGGCGCCACGGAGCACGAACCGGCCGCCGGCACCGACCCGGAACTGTGGGGCGAGTACGCGCACTGCGTGCTCAGGCTGTGGGAGGTGCTGGGCGGCGCGGAACTGCTCCGGGAGGCCGAGGCGGCCGCGGACCGGGCCGTGGCCCACCCCCGCGCGCTGCGTGAGCGGGCCGTGCTCGCCCGGGTGTTGCGTGCCGCCGCCACCGACCGCAGGCGCCACGGCGACCAGCGCGGCGCGCTGGAACTGCTGCGGCGCGCGGACCGGGAGTACGCCGTGGCCTGCGCGGCCCCGGAACTGGACGAGAAGGAAGCCCTCAAGCTGACTCTGGAACGAGTGGGTGCACTGGAGTCGCAGTGGCGTCTCGGCGGCGACAGCGCGCTGCTGCAGGGGGCGGTGGGCATGCTGGAGGCGTTCGCCGACGCCTGGCCCGACCGGCGCACCCGGCCGCCCGAACTGCCGCTCGCCCACGGCCGGATCCTGCTGCGCCTGGCCGGCGGCACCGTCGACCCCGAGCAGGCCCGCCTGTACGCGGAACAGGGCGCGCAGTCCCTGCGCAACGCACTGGAGACCGGCGGGGAGGCGGACCCCGTGGCAGCCGCGGAGAGCGCCCGTGACCGGGTCCGCGTCCTCCTCGACCTGGTCGACGCGCTGTTGCTGTCGGGCGGCGTCCTGGACGACGCCCGGGCACGCGTCGACGAGGGGCTGGCCCTGACCCGGGAGCAGGGCCTGCGCGCCGCCCTCCTGGTGCGCGCCGGACGCATCGGCGCGGCCCGCCATGCCGACACGGGCGATCCGCGCGAACTCCAGGAGGCCGCGGAGCGGTTCGCGCAGGCGGCCCGGCACATGTCGCGGGACGCTCCCGCCCACGCCGATGTGCTCGCCGAGTGGGGCGAGGTGCTGCTGCGCAGGGCGGCCCTGGAGGCGGGGCCCCGCTCCCAGGAGCCGCTGTCCCGGGCGATCCGGGTGCTGCGGGACTGCCGCACGGAGACCCCGGGCGGCAGTCCGCACCTGGCGTACCGCCTGCTGCTGCTGGGCCGGGCGCTGATGCTGCGCTACCGGGCCCGGGGGGACCGCGTCGACCTGCGCGAGGCCGAACACCTCTTCGGGCTCGCCGCCGCGGAGGCGGACGACCCGCTCCTGGCGGCCCGCTGCTGGCTGGAGGCGGGGCAGGTCCAGTTCGAGGCGTACCAGAGCCTGGGGCGCCCCTCGCGCCTGGACGAGGCCGTCGACGCGTTCCGGGCCGCCGCCGAGGCGGCCCGCGAGGCGGAGGCGGCGGCGGAAACGGACCGCCGGCGCCAGGAGGCCGTGGAACTGGGCGCTCAGGCGCACCACTGGCGGGGTATGTCCTACGAGGCGGCAACCCGCCCACGCGCGGCCCGCGAGGCGTACCGGGCCGCCCGGACGGAGTGGTCGAGGCTGCCGGACGGCAGCGTGCCCACGAGCGAGCCGACGGCACGGCAGACGGCTCAGCGGCTGGCGGAGCTGGAGTAGCGGGGCGGACCAGGAGAGAGGGACGTGGGATGGGCGTACACGACGAGGCCGCATCCGGGGCGGGACCGACGGGGGCCGGGGAGCCGCTGCCGGACCTGCTGGGGCTGGACCTCGAGGAGCTGAGGACGACGGAGCATCCCGTGCTGAGCGAGGTGCTGGCCGACCTGCGAGAGCGGGCGACACAGCCGAGCGAGATACTGTGGGGGTTCAACAACGCCTTCTGAGCGGGTGGGATCCCAAGGCCAGGGGTATCACTTTCAGTCGAATTCATTGCCCAGTCGGTCAAGTTCGAATGTCGCCCGTTTGTGTTCCCCGGTGGGCAGGCATGTGCTCCCCTACGGGTGGGGGCCGTGCCGCGGTGGTCGTACCACCGAGCGCGAGCCGTACGGCATGGGGGTGCTGGAGTGTCGCCACAGGCCGCTCCCGGGCGGATCCCCGAAAAGCCCATCCCCTTCCGGCAGTTCATCGTGAAGGTGCACGGCCGCTGCAACCTGGCCTGCCGATACTGCTACCTGTACGAAGGCCCCGACCGCGGCTGGCACGGCCGGCCCGCCGCCGCGGCGGCCGACGTCCTGGACCGCACCGCACACCGCATCGCCGAACACGCCCGCGACCACGGCCTGACGGGGGTGTCCCTGGTCCTGCACGGGGGCGAACCGCTCCTGGCCGGCGCGGACACGCTGGGCCGCTTCACCGACCTCGTACGCGACCGGGTCCCGGCCGGCTGCGCCGTCCACCCGACCGTGCAGACCAACGCCACCCTCCTCACGGGGCGGCGCATGGCCGCGCTCGCCCGGCACGGCATCCGCGTGGGCATCAGCCTCGACGGGGGACTGGCCGCTCACAACGCACGGCGCGTCGACCGGTCCGGCCGCCCCTCCTGGCCGGCCGCCTCGCGCGGGGCGCGCCTGGTCGCGGACCGGTTCCCGCGGTCGTACGCCGGGATCCTCACGGTGGTCGACCCGGCACTGGACCCGCTGGAGACCTACGACTCCCTGCTCGTCCTGCGTCCGCCGGCCCTGGACCTGCTGCTGCCGCACGGGAACTGGTCGGCCCCGCCACCCCGCCTGGACCGCCCCGGCACCCCCTACGGCGACTGGCTGTGCACCGTCTTCGACCGCTGGTGGGGAGCCGGGCGGCGGGAGACCCGGGTGCGGCTCTTCGAGGAGTGCCTCGCGCTGTTGCTGGGACTGCCGGCCGCCACGGAGTCGCTGGGCCTCGCGCCCTTCGACGCGGTGGTGATCGAGACGGACGGGTCGATCGAGCAGGTCGACTCCCTCAAGTCGGCGTACGCGGGGGCCGCGGAGACGGGCCTGGACGTCTTCCGGCACGGCTTCGACGAGGCCCTGCGCCATCCCGGCGTGGTGGCCCGGCAGGCGGGCGCGGCCGCGCTGGCGGCGGAATGCCGGGCCTGCCCGCTGCTCACCGTCTGCGGCGGTGGCCACTACGCCCACCGCTACCGCGCCGGACACGGCTTCGCGAATCCCTCCGTGTACTGCGCCGACCTGCAACGTTTCATCCACCATGTGGCGAAGCGGCTCGCCGGCCAGGCGGCGCCGGCACCCAGGGCGCCCGCCCGCGTCTCACCGCCCGCCCCGTGGGAAGGGAGCAACCCGTGATATCTCCGGCGGTTCCCGACCGGGCCCTCGCCGAGCTCGGCCGTACCGAAGGCGGCCCCGACACGTTGGCGCTCCTGGTCCGCGATCAGGACACCCGGCGGCTGCTGACGCTGCGAGCCGTCCTCGACGCCGTGGACGGGGCGGACACGGCGCTGTGCCCGGCCGAGGTGCGACGGCGGGTGGCGGAGGACTGGGCGCTGCTGGCCGAGGCGGACCGGACGGGACCCGGCGAAGGCGGCGGGCCGGGGCCGAGCAGAAGCGCGACGGCCGATGGCGGGGCCGTCGAGGGGACGAGGGGCCGTGCGCCCGGCCCGGCGGGCCTCCTGGGCGGGCCGGCCGACACCCGGCATCGCTCGCCCGCACGCGAACGGCTCCTTCACCCGCTGGTCGGGCCCTGGGCCAGGCGCTGCCTGCGCGGCCTCGACACGGAGAAGGAACCGCCGACGCAGGAGCGCGCACGGGAACTGCGACGCGACCTCGCCCACCTCGGCGCACTCGCCACGGCGGCCGCGGCCCGCGCCGGGATCTCCTTCACGGTTCGGCTGACGGTGCGCGACGGGATGCTCACCCTGCCGTCCCTCGGTGCCCTGCACACGGCGGAGGCCGGCGACGCCCCGGTCGAGGTCCGCCACCTGCGCGGCCACCTGACACTGCGCCAGGGGGGTGCCTCCGACGTCGTGGTGCACCTCGAGGACGGCATAGGGGCCTGGTCCGGCGCTCCGGCCTGGACGCCCGCGTACGCGCTGCCCGGCCTGGTTCCGGGCGGCGCGCCGATGCCGCTGGACGACACCGATCCGTACCGCACCGTGCCCGGCGGGCCGCGCTACCGGGAGATGAGCCCCGCGGCAGTGCCGGACGACGCGGAGCGCAAGCGGTGGGTGCAGGCGTGGGTGGGAACGGCCGGGGCCCTGCTGCTGGGCGGGGAGCAGCGGGTCACCGAGACCGTCGGCCTCCTGCGGTGCCTGGTACCGCTGGCCGCTCCGCCCGCCTCGGCCGCGGGGAGCGACAGCGCGGGGTACTGCAGCGCCACCAGGCGCGAAGCGTTCGGCGCCGTGCTCAGCAGCCCCCCTCCGACGCCTTCCGCCTTCGCCGCGACCCTGGTCCACGAGATCCAGCACACCAAACTCGCGGCCCTCGCAGACATGGTGACTTTGCATCATGCAGGTCCCGAGGAGCGGTATTTCGCTCCGTGGCGGCCCGATCCACGCCCCTACGACGGTGTGCTCCAGGGCACGTACTCCCATCTGGCCATGGCGGACTACTTCCAGCGTTGCGCCGGCGCCGCGCCCGGCCGAGCCGAGAGGGAGAGCGCGTGGGCGCTGTACGCCCGCTACAAGGAGCAAGTGGGTGCCGCGCTGCCCACGCTGGTCGCATCGGCCGACCTGACCGGCCGAGGGCGTGCCTTCGTGGACCAGATGGTCGCCACCTACGAGCGGATCGCCGCCCTCCCGGCGCCCCGGGGACACGCGGCGCGTGCGGCCGCGTACGTGAAGGCCGCCCGCACCCTGTGGCTGCAGCGGCACGGGCCGTTGCGCCGGACGTGTGAATGAGGTTGCCGAAACAGGTGATGCCCGCCGCGCCCGCGGGAAAGGATGCCAACCGCGGAGCGCAAGTATGGAGCAGACCAGTCCACGCCTATGCGGCACCGCACCCAGGTTTTACTATGACGCACGGGGAGGCCGCTGCATGTCTGGAGCTCGTACGCCGGTCGGATCAACCGAGAAAGGGGCCGCGAAGCAGACCGTCACGATCAGCTTCGCCGGGTTCAACCGAGCCTGGGCGGCCTGGATCGGTGACCGACTGGAGCGCCGCGGGTTCCGCGTCGTGTATCTGCGATGGGACTCCCCGGCCGAGATCCCCCTGGAAGACCTTCTTCGCGACCTCAAACTCTCCGAGGGCCGCATCCTCATCCTCGTCAGCGAGTGGTACTTCCAGCTCGGGCCGCGCACCCACGACGAGTGGAACGCGGCCCTGCGCACGGTCGTGGCCCCCGACCCCTCCCGCTTCGCCGCGGTCTCGGTCACCACGGCACCCGTGCCCACGGCCACGGCCGTGCTCGCCCCGGTGGACCTGACCAACATGGGTGCCGACGAGGCCGAGCGGCGCCTGCTCGACCGGTTGGACCTGCCGGCCGATCCGCTGCCGGAATCCGTGAACGGCACCCGGCGCGGGCCGCGTTTCCCCGCCGCCATGCCCGAGGTCTGGGGCGGGGTCCCGCGTCGCAACACGCGATTCACGGGCAGGGAGTCCCTGCTGAACGACGCCTACCACCTCCTCCAGAGCGCCGAGCCGGGCGCGGGCGTGGTGACGATGCACGGTATGTCGGGCGTGGGCAAGACACAGCTCGCCGCGGAGTACGTGTACCGGTTCGGCTCCGAGTACGACGTGGTGTGGTGGGTCAACGCCGAGAACCGGGTCAGCTACCGCCGTCTCCTCGCCGAACTCGCCCCGAAACTGGGGCTGGAAACCGGCCAGGAGTACGGCGAACGGCTGCGGGCCGTCCGTGACTCGCTGCGCCGGGGTGTCCCGTTCGCGCGCTGGCTGCTGGTGCTGGACGGTGCGGACGAGCCGGACCAGATCTGGGACCTGGTGCCGACGGGCCCCGGCCATGTGCTGATCACCTCGCGGAACCCGGAGTGGAGCGAGCACAACAGCAGACTGCTGGACGTGCCCGTGTACGAGCGCTTCGAGTCCGTGGCCTTCATCCGCCGTCGCGCACCGCGGCTCACCGAGGCCGAGGCCGACCAACTCGCGGAGGCACTGGAGGACCTGCCGCTGCTGCTGGACCAGACGGCCGGCTGGCTCAACGACTCGGACCTGTCGGTCGACGAGTACATCGGTCTGCTGGAGGGCGGCATCGACCAGGACGTCGTCAAGGTGTCGGCGGACTTCCCGCTCGCTTTCCAGACGGCGTGGTCGATACTGCTGAACAAGCTGCGCGACACCGTCCCGGAGTCGGTGGACCTGTTGCGCCTGTGCACCTTCTTCGCGCCCGGCTTCATCCCCGTGCGGCTGCTCAAGGAGATGCCGCACGACGCACTGCCCGAACAGATCGCCGGACTGCTCAACGACCCCCTGCTGTGGAACAAGGCGATCAACCAGCTACGCCAGTACTCCGTGGTCCGACTGGAGTCCCACGACACCACCTCGGACGACACGGCGGCGGCGGGCGAGTCCCTGTACCTGCACCGCATGGTGCACCAGATCGTCCGCAAGGACATGCCGGACGAGGACCGGGAGGAGTTCATCGACGTCGTGCGCCGGGCGCTGGCGGCTGCGGACCCGCGCAGACCGACGGACCCGAAGCTGTGGTCCGCGTACGCGGAGATCGTGCCGCACCTGGAATACGCGGACGTGCTCAACAGCACGGACTCGACCGTGCAGACGCTGGTGTTCAACTGCCTTCGCTACATGTTCTTCTCGGGCGAGTACCAGGCGGGGATCAGACTCGGTGAACGCGCCCTGGACACCTGGCGGTCCCTGCTGGGGGAGACGCACCCCCGGATCTGGGAGCTGACCTACCACTACGCCAATCTGCTCCGCGCGGCGGGCGAATACGGTCGCACGGAGGCCATCGAACGTGTCGCGGTCGATCATCTGAGAGAGGAACGCGGTCCGCAGGACCTGGAGCATCTTCGCGCGGCAGGAGGACTCGCCGCCGACCTGCGTGGCCTGGGCCGCTACAGCGAGGCGTTCGAACTGTCCCAATGGATCCTGGCGGCGTATCGCGAACTGCTGGGCGAACAGGATTCACGCACCCTCAACGCCCAGAACAACCTCGGTGCCACGCTGGTGCTCCTCGGCCGCTACGAAGAGGCTCTCGAGCTGGACAGGCAGACCATGGAAGCACGGCGTCTCCTGCTGCGGGCACGCCATCCGTGGACCCTCTATTCGGAGTTCGCCTATGCGACCGATCTGCGCCTGCTGGGCCGCTACCCGGCAGCCGAGTCGATCCAGGCGAAGAACGTGCAAGAGCTCCTCAACGTGATGGGGCCCAACAACCCCTACACGCTGAAGGCCCAACACAACCTTGCGTTGTGTCACTACCGCAGTGGCGACCGTGAGAAGGCGGGCCCGCTCCTGGCCCGTGTGCTGGAGCGGGCCGAGCGCGTCTTTGGCGAAACGGATCCGAATACGCTCATTTTCGTCACCAGCCAGAGCTGTTTCGCCCGGGAGAACGGTGACATCGACCAGGCCCGTGAACTCAGCGAGGCGGTCGTGGCCCGTTACGAGATGATGCTGGGCGATGGGCATCCCTTCGTCGCCGGTGTCCATGCCAATCACGCTCTGATCCTGCGCGGTGTGGGCGAACGCGAGCACGCCCACGCCCTCATCGAGCAGGCCCTGACCGACATGACCGTGGCCGTGGGCGAGAACCATCCCTGGACCCTGGGCTGCGCCATCAACGCCGCGGCCCTGCGCAGCCTCGTCGGTGACCCCGAGTCGTCGGCCGAGCTGAGCAGGACGACGGTCGCGCGGGCGACCGAGGTCCTGGGCCGTACGCACCCCATGACGCTCTCCGCGCGCATCGCTCATGCCGCCGATCTTCGTGCGCTGCGGGACCGTCGGCAGGCCGAGAAGGTCGAACAGGAGGCACTGTCCGATCTGGCGGCGACGCTGGGCTCGCAGCACGTCCACACGGTCTCGGCCCGCGCCCGCAACCGCCCCTACTGGGATTTCGAACCGCAGACGGTCTGACCCATCGCAGCCGTGTCGGGTGCGCATAACCCCCGACGCACCGGGGAAGGACCCATGTCTCTCAACTTGGCTGCAACACACGTGAGTTGATTCAGGGGGACGTGTGGTGATCTTAGTGGGGCCCGTCCCGGCGGGAGCGGACGGGCCCATTCCCATCGAGGTGGAAGCGGACCTCGGGCCGGATTCCCCACCCGACGGTCTGCACCTCGTGTACGGCGACGAGGAGACCAGGGACACAGCCGCCCACCGCGTCGTCCGGGTCGCCCGGGACGCCTACACCGACGGGCTGGACCTCGCCCGGCGCTGCGCGGCCCAGGCGGTACTGCGTTTCGGGGAGATCGCCGAGGGCGCCCGGCCGGACGAGATAGAGATGCAGCTCTCCATCAAGGTCGACGCCGGAGTGGCGGCCCTGGTCAAGAGCGGGGCGGAGGCACAGCTCCAGATCACCTTCCGGTGGCGGACGGCCGCCGGGCCGACGGATCCGGCGGCGGGCCCGGAAGGCGCCGCCTCGTGAGCCGCGTCACCGGAGAGGTGCACATCCTGCCCTACAGCCGTGTCGTGGGCCAGGACGAGCTGAAGCTGGCGCTGGAACTCAACCACGTCGTGCCCCACATCGGCGGCGTGCTCGTGGCCGGCCCCCGGGGCACCGCCAAGTCCACCCTCGTACGGGCCTTCGCCCTCATGGCCCATGACGAGCTGCCCGTCACCCTTCCCATCAACGCCACCGACGACCGCGTCCTCGGCGGCTGGGAACTGGACGCCCTCCTCCGAGGTGAGCCGCGGCCCCAGCCGGGCCTGTTGGAGGACGCCGACGAGAAGGGCCTGCTGTACATCGACGAGGTGAATCTGCTGGACGACCACCTCGTCAACGTCATCCTCGACGTCGTCTCGACCGGAGTGCTGTCCGTGCAGCGTGAAGGCCTTGCCACCGCCAGGCACCTGTCCTTCGGGCTCGTCGGCACCATGAACCCCGAAGAGGGCGGCTTGCGGCCCCAGTTGCTCGACCGCTTCGGGCTGATGGTCACCGCCGGGCAACTGGACGTCGAGGCGCGCCGCCGAGTGATCCGCACGGTGCTGGACTTCGAGGAGGAACTGGCGGGAGAGAAGTCCGGCTGGCTGGCGGCGGCCGCGCGGGAGGACGGGGAGACCCGTACACGGTTGGAAGCCGCGCGGGAGCGCGTACCGCGGGTCCACGTGCCCGATGAGGTCGTCGGGTTGTGCGCCGAGGCCGCCGAGCGGGTGGACGCCGTGGGCCAGCGCGGCGAGATCGTGGCCACGCTGGCGGCCCGGGCCCTCGCCGCACTGGAGGGCGCGGACCAGGTGGAGCGCGTCCACCTGCGGCGGGTGCTGCCCATGGCGCTTCGGCACCGGAGGCCGGAGACCGCCCACGGGGGGACCTTCGACTGGGGGCCGGACGAGCAGGCCCGCATCAAGGACCTCTTCGAACCCCTCTGACCCGCCCGGTCACGCATCATGGCATCCGATCTGCCGAAGGGCTCCGCCGTGTCCGAACCCAGCGTGCCCGAGGAACCCGACGACCTCGCCCGGCGGCTGACCCGTGCGCTGGCCTGCGCCGCGGCCGAACCCACCCTGTCCGGGGTGCTGCTCTTCGACCTCGACCCCCGACTCATGGACTCCGTGGCCGAGTTGTTCACCCGGATCGTCACCGGCGTGGGGATCCCGGGCCGTTCCGAGCCCGGTCCGGCGCCGCTCGTGCTGGGAGCCACCAGCCGCGACGAGGACCTGTGGGTCCGGCCCCGGCTCCGGAGGGAACCCGACGGCATCACGTTCCGCATCGAGCCGGGCCCGCTCGTCCGGGCGGACGGCCGTCCCGGTCCCCCACCGGTGGTCGCGGTCCCCGACCTGGCCCGGCTGAGCGTCGCGGGGATGCGCGCGGCGGTGCAACTCCTCGGGGCGGACGTCGCCGTGGTCGAACACACCGGTCTGCGCCAGGTGGCCCGCCCCCGGGCCCGCTGGCTGGCGGCCTGCCGTTCGGCGGACGCGGGACGGCTCAGCCCGCACCTGCTGGACAGGTTCGCCGTCCGGCTACCGGCCGCCGCCCTGCGACTGCCCCCGGCCGACCACCTGCTGGCGACCCTGCCGCCCGGCTGGCGTACCGCCGCCGCACAAGGCGTTCCGGCCATCAGGGTCACCGACGAGGCCCTCGGACGCGTGCCGGAGTTCCTCGGGCCGGACGCCGGCGTCCGCAGGGAACTTGCCCTGGCGAGGCTGGCCCGCACCCTGGCCGCACTGGACGGCGCGCAGGCGGCGTCCGCCCGCCACTGCGACGAGGCCGCCCTGCTCATGGGTCTGACCGTGACGGACGCAGCTCATCCCGGCTCCGCGGACTCCGGCGTTCTGGATCCCGCGTTCTCCGCCCGGCACCCCCGCCCGGCGTCCCGCCGCCTTCCACGGCGTGGGGACGGCGCACCGCTCGGCGACGGGCCGCGTCCCGAGCACGACGGGCCGCTCCTGGAGAGTGAGCCGCCCGAGGGAATCGGCACGGACGCGGGGCGGGCCCCTGTGGTGCCGGCCACCCCGTACCCCGAGGACGAGGCGGAGGTGCTGCGTGACTTCGCCCCCCTGCGCAACCCCTGGCAGCGCAGACGGTCGGTCGCCTCCGCCAGAGGAGTGGCGGTGGGTACCCGGCGGGCGAGGGACCTGCGCGACCTCGCCCATGTGCGTACCGTGCGGGAGGCCGCCGTACACCAACGCGTCCGGGGACACCGGCGGTTCACGGTGTCACCCGTCGACCTGCACAGTTACGTCCGTGCCGGCACTCCCGAACGCATGCTGGTGCTGGTCCTGGACCACACCTGCCGGGCCGACGACTGGGACTGGCAGGACGCGCTCACCCCGTTCCTGCAGTGGGCGTACACGGGGCGGGCCGCAGCCCAGGTCGTTGAGGTCGGCAGTGCTCAGGCCCGCGACGAGCTGCGGGCCGAGTCCTTCGCCGTGCGCAGCGTTCTCGACCCCAGGGTGCTCGCCGCGCTCTACCGTCCGTCCGGCCGGGCCACGCCGCTCGCGCACGGCATCGAACAGGCCGCCCAGGCGCTGCGTCGTGCGTTCCAGCAACACGGGAGCGACCTGGCGGAGGCGTGGCTGGTGGTCGTCACGGACGGGCGCGGCAATGTCCCGCTGCGGGCCAGCCACACCGGCCGGCTGAGCGGGCCGGTGGCCGCGGCCGGCGTCGAGGACGCCTTCGAAGCCGCGGCACGCATCGGCGCGATGGACCGGACCAGGCTGCACGTCGCCGTCGTGGACGCGGCCCGGGAGCCCTACGGCGACCTGCCCTTCACGCTGGCCGAGACCTTGGGCGGGAGCGTCGTCGAGGGACGGCCCGCCCAGCGGACCCGGACCTCCGACGAAGGGGTCGCCGGTGAACGGTGAGTCGCAGCGCGGCGCCCGCTGGCTGACCGGGGCCGCCACCGTCATGCGTCGCGGTGCACTGCCCGGCCTCAGGCCGGCGGCCCGCCGCGAACCCTCCGCCGTGGGGCAGTTGCGCCGCTCGAACGAACCGCCCTCCGGCCTCGGGGGCAGCGAGGCACGCCCGGTGGCCCGCCTCGACGAGGGATGCGCGGTGCTCCGCGTGACGAGGGCCGAGTCGGGGGACGGGCAGGGGGCGTACACGCTCCACGGCTGGTGCGGCGATCTCGCCCTGGCCTGCCCGGCCGGCCCCACCCGCCTGGTCGCACCGGCCGTCAGCCTCGGCAACGTCAGCGGTGACGGCGAGTACCCGTCGGAGATACTGCGGGCCATCCAGCTCTGGTCCGGCAACCAGCCGGAACTCGCCCGCTGGATCAACCGGATCCGGGTCCGGCACGGCACCGCGCTGCGGCTCGTGGTCTGGGACGACACGGGGTACGAGCTTCCCTGGGAGCTGTTCTGGACGCCGGCCGACCCCGGACGCGGCCTGGAGGGTGGGCCGCTGGGGGCACGG
This sequence comes from Streptomyces sp. NPDC007264, assembly GCF_042869095.1. Classification (NCBI taxonomy): domain Bacteria; kingdom Bacillati; phylum Actinomycetota; class Actinomycetes; order Kitasatosporales; family Streptomycetaceae; genus Streptomyces; species Streptomyces sp. NPDC007264. The sequence goes on along the minus strand of NZ_JBIAFD010000003.1, from coordinate 135,563 downwards.
ACGGTCCTGGTCCGGTGGACCACCGTGCACGACGTCGGCCAGGACCTGCCTCGCGAGAGAGGCGAATGCCACGGACGTGTGCTCAGCTACCTCCACCAGGACATGGCCGACGACGGACGGGTCTTCGCGCGGTACGCCCATCAGTCGCACGGGGAGATGACGCCCTTCTTCTCGGCGCTCGACAGCCCCGCCGACCACACCGGTCTCGTCTACATGGGCTGCCACGGCACCTACGGCCCCGCCGTCCCCCGTCTGTCGCTGGGGGACCGCACCTGGGCCGAGTTCAACGGCCAATCCATGCGGGTGCTGGACGCGGACCGCTCCCTCGTCTGTCTCAACGCCTGCCACTCGGGGCGCTTCGTGAGCAACCGGGCCCAAGGGGAGTACGCCCTGCGCGGTTTCGCCGAGCTGTTCCTGCGCAAGGGGGCCGGCGGGTGCATCGTCACCGCGGGGAAAGTAGGAGACCACGAGGCACGCAAACTGGTGCGCCGCCTGGTGCACGAGGTGGCCACGCATCCCCGTCAGCCCGTCGCCGAGACCCTGCGCGCGTTCCGGGCCCGGGCGGTGGACGACTTCGGTCCCCTGACGGCCATTCCGACCACGCGCAACGACGACGGGCAGGTCGACCGGGTGGGCCAGAAAAGGGTGCTGCGCCTCCTGTACGCCTTCATGTTCCACTACTACGGACATCCGCTCACCACGCTGCGCCTGGCCGCGGACGACGGACGGAGCGCCGGGGGAGGGTCCGTACGGTGACCGCGGACCGGCATCACCTGGTGATCGAACCCGTGGTGGCGTGGCCCCGCGAGGCCGAGACGGAGTGCGACTACCTCGTCACCGTCGACCTTCGAGGCCCCCTCCCGGCAGTTGACCGCGCGCACGGGGACTGGCCGTACACCGTGGAGGAGTTCACCTTCAGCGTCGCGCTCGACGGTTCCCCCTCCTTCGTCTGCACGGCACTCGACGAGCCGAGCGTCGTCCTGCACCGCTTCGGCGGCACGTACGGGCCGGCCCGCTTCCGGGTGTCGACGACCGGGGAGACCGGCACGGCGTCCCTGTGGCTGACCATCAGCAACCAGTGGGGCGTACCCGTCCGCAAGGCGGAACTCCGGTCCCGGATCCGTGAGCGGCAGCCCGGACGGGCTCCTGCGGCGAAGCTGGTGGACCTCGTACGGAAGCGGACGAGCGCCGCGACGCGGCGGCCGGCACCACCGGCGGCTCCCGTGCACCTGCGGCCCTCCCCACCCGCCCGCGAAGGGCCCGTCGAGCCGCTCGGCGGGCTGGGCGAGCAGGCGCGCGGCGGTCGTCCGACCCCTCTCCCCGTGCGCCGGCCGCCGCGCACCGGCCCTCAGACGGTCACGATCAGCTGTGCGGGATTCAACCGCGCCTGGGCGGCCTGGATCGGGGACCGCCTGGAGCGGCGCGGTCATCACGTCGTCCAGCAGCGCTGGGACCCGCCCGGCGGGACGCCCTTGGCGGACCTCCTCGCAGAGTTGCTGCACGCGCCCGGGCCGGTGCTGCTGGTGCTGAGCGAGCGGTACTTCGGGGCAAGGTCCCGGCAGGAGTGGAACACGGCCCTGTACGAGGTGGCCGTCCCCAACGCGGACCGCTTCGCGGCCGTGTCGGTGACGCCTTCGGGACTGCCGGAGGCCGCGGCGGTCCTGGGCCCGGCCGGCCTCCACGACCTGTCCGAGCCCGAGGCCGAGCAGCGCGTCCTGGAGGTTCTCGGGCTGCCCGCCGGCTCCCCGGGGGAGTCCGGCGACGGCGCCCGACACGAGCGCCCCCGTTTCCCGGCTCAGGTCCCCCAGGTGTGGGGCGGGACACCGCGCCGCAACCCCGGCTTCCTGGGCCGTGACGCGATCCTGGGGGAGGCTCGCAGGCTTCTGGACCACGAGCGGCGAAACGTGACCCTGCACGGCATGCCGGGAGTGGGCAAGACCCAGCTCGCCGCCGAGTACGCCTACCGGTTCGGCTCCGCGTACGACGTGGTGTGGTGGGTGAGCGCGGACGACCGGACCTCCGCGAGGCAGCGACTTGCCGAACTGGCCCCGGCGCTGGGGCTGTCCACGGGGGCGGAGTACGGTGAGCGGCTGCGTGCCGTGCGGGAGGCGCTCGCCCGCGGGGAGCCCTACGCGCGCTGGCTGCTGATCCTGGACGGCGCCGACGAGCCGGACGAGGTCGCGGACCTGGTGCCGGTGGGAGAGGGCCATGTGCTGATCACGTCCCGCAATCCGGGGTGGCAGGGCCACGGCAGTGCGCTGCTCGAAGTGCCGGTCTACGACCGGGCCGAATCCGTCGCCTTCGTCCGCCGTCGCGCGCCCCGGTTGACGGCGGACGAAGCCGGGCGGCTGGCCGAGGCCCTGGAGGACCTGCCGCTCCTGCTGGATCAGAACGCGGCCTGGTTGCAGGACGCAGGCATGTCCGTCGACGAGTACCTGGAACTCCTGGGCGCCGGCCCCGCTCTGACGGGCACGACAGTGTCGGCCGACTTCCCGCTCACCTTCCGCACCGCCCTGTCCATTCTGGTGAACAGGCTCGGCGAGAGCTGCCCGGAGTCCGTCGTCCTCCTGCGCCTGTGCACCTTCTTCGCGCCCGGCTCCGTCCCCGTGCATCTGCTCCGTGAGATGTCCTCCGACGGCCTGCCCGACTCCGTGTCGGGACTCCTGGGAGATCCTCAGGTGTGGGACAGGGCGATCGACCAGTTGCGTCAGTACTCCGTGGCCCGCCTGGAATCCCACGGAGCGAGCCCCGCCACGGGGCACCTCTATCTGCACCGGATGGTGCACCAGGCCGTCCGCGACGACATGCCCGAGGAGGAGCGGGAGGTCTTCGCGGCCGCGGTACGCCGCGCCCTCGCCGCCGCCGATCCCCGGCGACCCTCCGACCCCGACGCCTGGCCCCGCTACGCCGAGATCGTTCCGCACCTGGAGTACGCGGGCGTCCTCGGCAGCGCCGACCCGGCCGTTCACCCGCTGCTCCTGAACTGCCTGCGCCACCTGTACCTTTCGGGCGAGTACGGCACGGGCGTCCGCTTCGCCGAGCGGGCACTGACGGCCCGGCAGGATCGCCCGCGCGGTCACGCCGAACTGCTGTGGGACCTCGGCCACCACTACGCCAACCTCCTCAGGGCGTGCGGGGACTACGAGCACAGCGAAGCCGTCAGCCGTACGGCCGTGGAAGAGTACGCCGCGGCCGGCGGCCGCCGGAACCTCGGATACCTCCGTGCGGCCGGCGGCCTCGCCGCGGATCTGAGGGCATTGGCCCGGTACGAGGAGGCCCTCGGGCTCTCCCAGGAGGTCGTGGAGGGGTACGAGGAACTCCTCGGCGCGGCCGAACCGCGCACACTGTCGGCACAGAACAACGTTGCGGTGTCGCTGCGGCTGCTCGGGCGGTACAGCGAGGCCCTCGACATCGACCGGCGCACACTGGCGGACCGTCGGCGGATATTGGGAGCCCGCGATGTGTGGGCTCTCTTCTCGGCGATCTACTGTGCCACGGATCTACGCCTCCTGGGCCGCTACTCGGAGGCCGCACAGCTCCAGGAGCACAACCTGGCCCTGCACCGCGAGGTGCTGGGCCCCACCCACCCCCAGACCCTAAGGGCCGAGCACAACCACGCCCTGTGCCTGTATCGCGGCGGCGACCGGGAGCGGGCCGGGCCGCTCTTCGCCCGCGTCCTGCGCCGCGCGGAGCGGGTCCTGGGCGACACGGACCCGCTCACCTTGCTCCTCGCCACCAGCCGGAGCTGCTTCGCCCGTGACGACGGCGGTCTCGACGAGGCCCGTCTGATCAGCGAGTCCGTCGGCGCCCGCTACGAACAGCTGCTGGGGCCGGCACATCCGTACACCGCCGGGGCCCGCGCCAACCACGCCCTCGTCCTGCGCCGTCTCGGCGCTGCGGGGCAGGCCCGCGCTCTCGCCGAACGCTCCCTGGCGGACATGACGTCCGCGGTGGGGGAGGGCCATCCCTGGACCCTCGGCTGCACGCTCAACGTTGCGGCGCTGCGCACCGCCGACGGCGACCCCGACTCCGGTGCCGCCCTCAGCCGGCAGACGGCCACCAGGGCCACCGACCGGCTCGGTGGCCGGCATCCTCTGACGCTGTGCGCACGCATCGCGCTCGCCGCCGATCTCGGGGAGCTGCGCCGGCACCGGGAAGCGGAGCAGGTCGAGAGGGAGGCCCTGGCCGCGCTGACCGCGGTTCTCGGCGCACGGCACCCACAGACCCTCGCGGCGCGGAACCGGGCACGCCCGTACTGGGACTTCGAGCCGCAGACGACCTGAGACGCCCGGGTACGCCGAAGGGCCCGGCCCGGGAAACCCCGGGTCGGGCCCTTTCGTCGTGCGGGTTCAGGCGCTCACGCCTCGAACACCTCGCGCACCAGCTGCTCCTGCTCCGCCTGGTGCCGCTTCGCGGAACCGACGGCCGGGGAGGAGCCGTGCGGGCGGGAGATGCGGCGCAGGCGCTCGCCCGCCGGGATGTCCGCGCCGACCGCCAGGTCCAGGTGGTCGATGAGGTTCAGGGCGATGAACGGCCAGGCGCCCTGGTTCGCCGGCTCCTCCTGGGCCCACAGGTACTTCTCGGCGTTCGGGTACTTCTTGATCTCCGCCTGGAGCTCGGCGCCCGCCAGCGGGTACAGGCGCTCGAGGCGGATGATCGCGGTGTCCGTCACGCCGCGCTTGCGGCGCTCGGCGTCGAGGTCGTAGTAGACCTTGCCCGCCGTGAAGACGACCTTGCGGACGGCGGCCGGGTCCACCGACGCGTCGCCGATGACCGGGCGGAACCGGCCCGTCGTGAACTCCTCCGCCTTCGACGCGGCGGCCTTCAGGCGCAGCATCGACTTCGGCGTGAAGACCACCAGCGGCTTGTGGTGCGGGTTGTGCACCTGCCACCGCAGGAGGTGGAAGTAGTTCGACGGGAGGGTCGGCATCGCGACCGTCATGTTGTTCTGGGCGCAGAGCTGGAGGAAGCGCTCCGGGCGCGCGGACGAGTGGTCCGGGCCCTGGCCCTCGTAGCCGTGCGGGAGGAGCAGGGTGACGCCGGACGTCTGGCCCCACTTCTGCTCCGCCGACGAGATGAACTCGTCCACGACCGTCTGGGCGCCGTTGACGAAGTCGCCGAACTGGGCCTCCCACATCACGAGCGTGTTCGGGCGGGCCAGCGAGTAGCCGTACTCGAAGCCCATCGCCGCGTACTCCGACAGCATGGAGTCGTAGACGTTGTAGCGGGCCTGCTCGTCGGAGAGGTACTGCAGCGGCGTGTAGTCCTCGCCCGTCCGGCGGTCGATGATGACCGCGTGGCGCTGGCCGAACGTGCCGCGGCGGGAGTCCTGGCCGGACAGCCGGACCGGGACGCCCTCCAGGAGCAGCGAACCGATCGCGAGGGTCTCGCCCATGCCCCAGTCGATCGTGCCGTCCTCGACCATCGCCGCCCGGCGCTGCAGCTGCGGCAGCAGGCGCGGGTGGACGGTGATCTGGTCGGGGACGTTGACCTGGGACTCGGCGATCCGCTTGACGACCTCGGAGGACACGGCGGTGTCGACGGACACGGGGAAGCCGTCCTGCGGCTCCGGCGCGGCGGACACGGCCGGCTGCGACGTCGCCTCGCGGACCTCCGTGAAGACCTTCTCCAGCTGGCCCTGGTAGTCCTGCAGCGCCTGCTCGGCCTCCTCCAGGGTGATGTCGCCCCGGCCGATCAGCGACTCGGTGTAGAGCTTGCGCACCGAGCGCTTCTTGTCGATCAGGTCGTACATCAGCGGCTGGGTGAAGGCCGGGTTGTCCGACTCGTTGTGGCCGCGGCGGCGGTAGCAGATGAGGTCGATCACCACGTCCTTGTTGAACGCCTGGCGGAACTCGAAGGCCAGGCGCGCGACGCGCACCACCGCCTCCGGGTCGTCGCCGTTCACGTGGAAGATCGGGGCCTCGATCATGCGGGCCACGTCCGTGGCGTACATCGAGGAGCGGGACGCCTCCGGGGCGGCCGTGAAGCCGACCTGGTTGTTGATGACGATGTGGACCGTGCCGCCCGTGCGGTAGCCCCGCAGCTGGGACATGTTCAGGGTCTCGGCCACCACGCCCTGGCCCGCGAAGGCCGCGTCGCCGTGGATCGCCACCGGCAGCACCGTGAAGTCCGTGCCGCCCTTGTTGATGATGTCCTGCTTGGCGCGGGCCACGCCCTCCAGGACGGGGTCCACCGCCTCCAGGTGGGAGGGGTTCGCGACCAGGCTGACCTTGATCTGCTCGCCGTCCAGGCCCGTGAAGGTGCCCTCGGCGCCCAGGTGGTACTTCACGTCGCCGGAGCCGTGCATCGACTTCGGGTCGAGGTTGCCCTCGAACTCGCGGAAGATCTGCGCGTACGACTTGCCGACGATGTTGGCCAGCACGTTCAGACGGCCGCGGTGGGCCATGCCGATGACGACCTCGTCCAGACGGGACTCGGCCGCGCTGTCGATCACCGCGTCCAGCAGCGGGATGACGGACTCGCCGCCCTCCAGGGAGAAGCGCTTCTGGCCGACGTACTTGGTCTGCAGGAAGGTCTCGAACGCCTCCGCCGCGTTCAGCCGGCGCAGGATGCGCAGCTGCTCCTCGCGCTCCGGCTTGGAGTGCGGGCGCTCCACGCGGTCCTGGATCCACTTGCGCTGCTTGGGGTCCTGGATGTGCATGTACTCGATGCCGGTGGTGCGGCAGTACGAGTCGCGCAGCACGCCGAGGATGTCGCGCAGCTTCATCATCGACTTGCCGGCGAAGCCGCCGACCGCGAACTCGCGCTCCAGGTCCCACAGGGTGAGGCCGTGCTCGACGATGTCCAGGTCGGGGTGCTTGCGCTGGCGGTACTCCAGCGGGTCGGTGTCGGCCATGACGTGGCCGCGGACCCGGTAGGAGTGGATCAGCTCGAAGACGCGGGCGGCCTTGGTGACGTCGTCGTCGTGCGACGCGTCGATGTCCCTCAGCCAGCGGACCGGCTCGTACGGAATGCGCAGGGCCTCGAAGATGTCGTCGTAGAAGCGGTCCTCGCCCAGGAGGAGGTTCGCGACGACGCGCAGGAACTCGCCGGAGGCGGCGCCCTGGATCACCCGGTGGTCGTAGGTCGACGTGAGCGTCATGACCTTCGAGATGCCGAGCTTGTTCAGCGTGTCCTGGGAGGTGCCCTGGAACTCCGCCGGGTAGTCCATCGAGCCGACGCCCATGATCACCGACTGGCCGGGCATCAGGCGCGGGACCGAGTGGACCGTGCCGAGGCCGCCGGGGTTGGTGAGGGAGACCGTCACCCCGGTGAAGTCGTCCATCGTCAGCTTGCCGTCGCGGGCGCGGCGGACGATGTCCTCGTAGGCCTGCCAGAACTCGAAGAAGTTCAGCGTCTCGGCCTTCTTGATCGCCGCGACGACGAGCTGGCGGTCGCCGTTCGGCTTCACCAGGTCGATCGCGAGGCCGAGGTTGACGTGCTCCGGCTTGACGAGGGTCGGCTTGCCGTCCCTCTCCGCGAACGACCAGTTCATCGCCGGCATGGCCTTGATGGCCTGGACCATCGCGTAGCCGATCAGGTGCGTGAAGGAGATCTTCCCGCCCCGGGCGCGCTTGAGGTGGTTGTTGATGACGATGCGGTTGTCGAACAGCAGCTTCACCGGGACCGCGCGCACGGACGTGGCCGTGGGCAGCTCCAGCGAGGCGTTCATGTTCTTGGCGACGGCCGCGGCGGGACCACGCAGCGTCACCGCCTCGGGACCCTTGGCGGCCTCGGCGACGGGCCCGTCCTTCTTGGGCGCGGCGGGCGCCGGGGCGGGCTTCGCGGCGGCGGGCTGCGGGGCGGCGGGCGCCGGGGCGGCCGGTGCCTGCGGCGCTGCGGGAGCCGCAGGAGCGACGGCCGGCGCGGCGGGCGCCGCGGCGGGTGCGGCCGGGGCCGCCGTGGTGGCGCCTGCGGCCCCCGCGGCCGCAGTGCCCGCCGGAGCCGAGGCGGCAGCCGCTCCCGGCTTGTAGTCGGCGAAGAAGTCCCACCAGGCGCGGTCTACCGAATTCGGGTCCTGGAGGTACTGCTGGTAGATCTCGTCGACGAGCCACTCGTTGGGGCCGAATGCGGCGGCGGGATTCTTCCCGGCCTGGGCGTCGGTCGTGGGGGCACCGCCCGGCCGGAGGCTGGGGGAGCTCGAGTTACTGGGGGACTGTGGCGACACGGCGGTAACCGCCCTCTTCCGCTTCACAAAGATGATTGGACAGCGGGAATAAAGGCTACGCCTCCGGGGCCCTGAAGGTCAGGTCGGGCCGGTTCATCGTCGTGTAAGTCACATCGGAAAGCGTGTTTCGGGCGTGGAAATGGCGGGAAACAAGCGTGGTTCCGGTTCGGCAGGGATACGGCGACTCCGGCCCGGCGCGCGGAGGGCGCGGGCCTGTGCCTGATCACACGTGTCCGTCTGCAGGAACACACGTGGATCTTGGGGCTCCGGTTCGAACTGTACGTCAACCCGGCTAGGACGGTTCTCCGGGAAGGGTGACCTGGATCCGGCAGCCGCGAGGGGATTCGGCCACGCCGATCCGGCCGCCGTGCAGGTCCACCGCCCAGCGGGCGATCGCCAGGCCGAGGCCCGTGCCGCCGTCGCTGCCGGGCCCGTGGGGCGCGCTCACGGCGCCGCGGTTGAAGCGCTCGAAGACGCGGTGCCACTCCGACTGGGGGATGCCGGGGCCCTCGTCCAGCACCTCCAGCTCCAGGGAGTCCGCAGTGGCGCCGCCGCGGGCCTTCACCGTCACGCGGCCGTGCGGAGGGCTGTGCTTGACCGCGTTGTCGATCAGGTTGGCGACGACCTGGTGGATGCGCTCCGGGTCCGCGTGCGCGGTCAGCTCCGGCGGCGAGACGTCGAGGTGCAGATGGACGTCCGTACGGGTGTGGTTGCCGGAGCCCGAGGTGATGCCCCCGCGCGCGGTGGACACCATCTGGGCCTCCTTGAGGACGCCCGAGAGGTACGGCCAGACCTCGAAGCGGCGCTTCCTGAGCGGGACCACGCCGTTGTCCAGGCGCGAGAGGTCCAGCAGGGTCTCCACCAGGCGTCCGAGCCGCTCCGTCTGCTTCAGGGCCGTGCGCATGGTCTCCGGGTCGGCGGCCGAGATGCCGTCCACGATGTTCTCGAGGACGGCGCGCAGGCCGGCGATCGGCGTGCGCAGCTCGTGCGAGACGTTCGCCACCAGTTCCTTGCGCTGCCGGTCCTGGGCCTCCAGCTCGTCGGCCATCAGGTTGATCGTGCCGGCGAGGTCGCCCAGCTCGTCCCGGCGGTTGGCGCGGACCCGGCGGGTGTAATCGCCGTGCGAGATGGAGCGGGCCACCGTGTTCATCTCGTCCAGCGGAGAGGTGAGCGAGTGCGCCACGAACTGGGTGATCAGAAGCGTGGCGATCATCGAGAACACGGTGATGAACCGCAGCTCCGTCTTGGTGTGCACCGCGATCATCGACAGGCCCGTGGTGATGAGGACCGAGACGACGACGAGGGTGCCCAGCTTCGTCTTGATCGAGAACGGACGCAGTCCGCCCCAGGACGACCCCGGGTCCCGCTGTGGTGCCACCGGTCCACCGGTCATGGCGTCGGCGTCTCCAGGGCGTAGCCGACGCCGTGCACGGTGCGGATGCGCTCCGCGCCGATCTTGCGCCGCAGCGCCTTGATGTGGCTGTCCACGGTGCGGGTGCCGGAGGCGTCCGCCCAGTCCCACACCTCCGCGAGCAGCTGCTCGCGGGAGAGCACGGCGCGCGGCGTGTTCGCCAGGCACACGAGCAGGTCGAACTCGGTGGGCGTCAGATGGACGTCCTCGCTGCGCACCCGGACCCGGCGCTGCGCGTGGTCGATCTCCAGTTCACCGAGGCGCAGGATGCCGCTGCGCGGCGTCGCGGCGGCCAGCGCGGCCCGCTCCACCCGGCGCAGCAGCACGTGCACCCGCGCGGCCAGCTCGCGCATCGAGAACGGCTTGGTCATGTAGTCGTCCGCGCCGACACCGAGCCCGACCAGCATGTCCGTCTCGTCGTCGCGCGCGGTGAGCATCAGCACCGGCACCGGGCGCTGCGCCTGCACCCGGCGGCAGACCTCCAGGCCGTCGAAGCCCGGCAGCATGATGTCGAGGATCAGCAGGTCGGGCTGCCAAGCCTCGGCGGTGTCGACCGCCGCCGGACCGTCGCCTGCCGTTTGCACGAGGAATCCCTCGGCGCGCAAGCGGGCGGCGATGGCGTCGACGATCGTCGGGTCGTCCTCGACCACCAGAACCCGCCGCTGCGCGCCGGGGGTCGCCGTCGTGCCGTTGTGGGAGGTGTGTGTCTGCTCCATCGCCCGCCCCTGGGTTGCTTTCCGGAATCCGTGGGGTGATCCCATGACTGCGCTTGACGCTTGAATGATCCGCGTCAGGGAAGCAGAGTACGGGGAGTCACCGCGAGTCGGCTATCCAGGGCGGACACCCAGGTGCACGACGTCGGGTACGCCCCGGGCAACCGGGACCTCTTCGGTACGCACCCGCTGGAACCCGGCATTCCTGAGGGTTCCTTCAAATTCCGGAGAGGGCTGCGCCGACCACACCGCGAGCACCCCGCCGGGCCTCAACACCCTTGCGCAGCTTGCGAGTCCGGCCTCCGAGTACAGGCTGTCGTTGTCCTCCGTGACCGTCCAGCCGGGCCCGTTGTCGATGTCGAGGCACAGCGCGTCGTACGTGTCCGATGTCTCATTGACGTACGCGACGAGATCCGCTTCCAGCACGCGGGTGCGCGGGTCGGCCAGGGCGTCCGCGGAGAGCGCGGACAGGGGGCCGTCGAGGTGCCAGTCGATGACGGCGCGCTCGCGCTCCACGATCGTGACGCCGCCCCAGCGCGGGTCCGCGGCGGCGTGTGCGAGCGAGAAGCCGACGCCGAGTCCGCCGATCAGCACGTCAGGGCCGGGGCGATCGTCCAGGGCGTCGCGGGCGACGTCGATCAGCAGCCGCTCCGAGCGCCCGTCGGAGGTGTCCATCAGGAAGCAGCCGTTCGCGATGATCTGGAGCAACTCGCCGTGGCGCCGTAACACGACCTCGCCGTGCGGGCCCTGGCGCCGGTCCAGGACCTGGGGCGCGTCGTGAATGTCGTGTCGATGGGGCATGGGCCTCATTCTGGTGACGGGCGGGGGTCGCGGACGAGGGATTTTCCCGAAGGGGGCACACGGGCACACGGCCGAACGCCTGCGGCCGCGCCGCACGCGCGCCGCGGGTGCCGTGCCGCGGCGCGCACGTCCGACCGGGCGTCGCAGTCATGAACAGCCGTTCGGGGATACGGTCGCCGGACGTACGGCCCGGGTGGGAAGTTGCGGTGAATCGCGTCCCGCGTGGCGTCGGTCGTGGACAGCGACCCGTGGGGCGCCAAGGGTGGGGCGTGACGGAAGGAGCGCCGCGCCGTGGAACGTCCGGTCCCGCCTGCTGACGCCACGCTCATGGCCCCCGCAGCGGGGACCCGGCTGCTGGACGGCATGCCGCGCCAGCGCTCGGTGCCCCCTGCCCCGGCACCGGCCGTGCCGAAGGCTCCGGCCCGCAGGACCGTCCCGTGCCCCGGGCGGCTCCTGCCGACGCCGACCGGTACGCCGTTTACCTTCGGATACGCCGTCGTGCTCGTCGTGACGTCCCTGTTCGCCGAGTTGGCCGACCCGTCGCTCGTGCACACCCTGCACCAGGAGTCCAGCACCGACGTGGCCCATCTGGCGCACAGCCCGGTGCGGGTGCTGGTCGCCAGCGCGCTGTGGATCGCCGGCGGGCTGACCTCGGCGTACGCGCCGGCCTTCCTGTTCGTCCTGACGGCGCTGGAGCGGCGGACGGGGGGCGTGCGCACGGCCGTCGTCTTCCTGCTCGGCCATGTGCTCGCCACCCTGGCCACCGAGGTCCCGGTGGCTCTCGCGGTGCGGGCGGGCCATCTCCCCGGCAGTTCGCTGCACCGCCTCGACTACGGCATCAGCTTCGGTGTGGCGGCCTGCCTCGGCGCTCTGACGGGCCTTCTGCGGCCCTGGCTGCGCCGGACGGTGCTCATCGGGTACGGCGGGGTGCTGCTCGAGGCCCTGGTCGCGTGCACGGATCCGCTGACCGACTGGGGCCATGTGCTGTCCCTGGCGATCGGGATCGGCGCGGGGCCGCTGGTACGCCGCTGCGGGCGGACGGGCCTTCCGGTCGCGCGGCCTCGGTCGGCCGAATCGGCCGCGGCCGGCTGACCCGGTCGGACGGTACGCGGACCGCACCCGGGGCGGTGCCCGGGCCGCCGCGCGGGCGGGCAACGGCCGTCCGTCCGGCGGGGGTTCGCCCCCGCAGGCGGCGAGCAGGCGGCGCGGCGATCGCTCACAGCGAACACCCCTTGGGGAACAATCGCATCGCGTGCTGCATTGAGTCGGCATAGCTCAACTTGACTGCCGAAGGGGAGATCATGGCTTCGACGTCCACACCGCTCACCCTGCCCGTGCTGCCGCTCGACGGCGAGGTCGTGCTGCCCGGGATGGTGGTTCCGCTGGACCTGAGCGACTCCGAGGTGCGCGCCGCCGTGGAGGCGGCGCAGGCCGCCGCTCGTGCCGAGCCCGGAAAGCCCAGGGTCCTCCTGGTCCCACGCATCGACGGGGCGTACGCGGGCACCGGTGTGCTCGGCACCGTCGAGCAGGTCGGCCGCCTCGCCGACGGTGACCCGGGCGCCCTGATCCGGGGCCGCGGACGGGTGAGGATCGGTGCGGGCACGACGGGGCCGGGAGCGGCACTGTGGGTCGAGGGGACCCGGATCGAGGAGACGGTGCCCGACCCCCTGCCGGGACACGTCGGCGAACTGGTCAAGGAGTACAAGGCCCTCGCCACCAGCTGGCTCAGGAAGCGCGGTGCCTGGCAGGTCGTGGACCGCGTCCAGGCGATCGACGACGTCTCCGCGCTCGCCGACAACTCCGGCTACTCGCCCTTCCTGACGACCGAGCAGAAGGTGGAGCTGCTGGAGACGGCCGACCCGGTCGCCCGGCTGAAGCTCGCCACCCAGCAGCTGCGTGACCACCTCGCCGAGCAGGACGTCGTCGAGTCCATCGCCAAGGACGTCCAGGAGGGTGTCGACAAGCAGCAGCGCGAGTTCCTGCTGCGCCGCCAGCTGGAAGCGGTCCGCAAGGAACTGCGCGAGCTGAACGGCGACACCGGGGAGGGCGAGGAGTCCGACGACTACCGCGCCCGCGTGGAGGCCGCCGACCTCCCGGAGAAGGTCCGTGAGGCCGCCCTCAAGGAGGTCGACAAGCTGGAGCGGGCCAGCGACCAGTCCCCCGAGGGATCGTGGATCCGCACCTGGCTCGACACCGTGCTCGAACTGCCCTGGAACGAGCGCACCGAGGACAGCTACGACATCCGCGGTGCCAAGGCCGTCCTGGACGCCGAGCACGCCGGCCTGGAGGACGTGAAGCAGCGGATCACCGAGTACCTCGCGGTGCGCAAGCGGCGCGCCGACCGGGGCCTCGGCGTGATCGGCGGGCGACGCGGCGGCGCCGTCCTCGCGCTGGTCGGCCCGCCCGGTGTGGGCAAGACGAGCCTCGGCGAGTCCGTCGCGCACGCCATGGGGCGGAAGTTCGTCCGGGTCGCGCTCGGCGGCGTGCGCGACGAGGCCGAGATCCGCGGCCACCGGCGTACCTACGTGGGCGCGCTGCCCGGCCGGATCGTGCGCGCGGTCAAGGAGGCCGGGTCCATGAACCCGGTGGTCCTGCTCGACGAGATCGACAAGGTGGGCTCCGACTTCCGCGGCGACCCGGCGGCCGCCCTGCTGGAGGTTCTGGACCCGGCCCAGAACCACACCTTCCGGGACCACTACCTGGAGGTCGAACTCGACCTGTCCGACGTCGTGTTCCTGGCGACCGCGAACGTCCTGGAAGCCATTCCGGAGGCGCTGCTCGACCGCATGGAGCTGGTCCGCCTCGACGGCTACACCGAGGACGAGAAGATCGTCATCGCCCGCGACCACCTGCTGCCGCGCCAGCTGGAGCGGGCCGGTCTGGACAAGGACGAGATCACCCTCGACGAGGGCGCGCTGCGCAAGCTGGCCGGCGAGTACACCCGTGAGGCGGGTGTGCGGAACCTGGAGCGGTCGATCGCGCGCCTGCTCCGCAAGGTCGCGGCCCAGCACGAACTGGGCGAGCGGGAGCTGCCGTTCACGGTCCGGGACGAGGACCTGCGGGGGCTGATCGGGCGTCCGCACCACGTGCCGGAGTCCGCGCAGGACCCGGCCGAGCGGCGTACGGCCGTCCCCGGTGTGGCCACCGGTCTCGCGGTCACCGGCGCCGGCGGTGACGTCCTCTACGTGGAGGCGTCGCTGGCCGACCCGGAGACGGGCGCGGCGGGGCTGACCCTCACCGGCCAGCTCGGCGACGTGATGAAGGAGTCGGCGCAGATCGCCCTGAGCTTCCTGCGCTCCCACGGCGCCGAACTGGAGCTGCCGGTCGGCGACCTGAAGGACCGGGGCGTGCACATCCACTTCCCCGCGGGCGCGGTCCCCAAGGACGGTCCGAGCGCGGGCATCACCATGACGACCGCGCTGGCCTCGCTCCTGTCGGGCCGTCTGGTCCGTACGGACGTGGCGATGACGGGCGAGGTCTCGCTGACGGGGCGGGTGCTGCCCATCGGCGGGGTGAAGCAGAAGCTGCTCGCCGCGCACAGGGCGGGCGTCACGACCGTCGTCATCCCGAAGCGCAACGAGCCCGACCTGGACGACGTCCCGGCCGAGGTGCTGGACCGGCTCGACGTCCACGCCGTCACCGACGTCCGCCAGGTCCTGGAGCTGGCGCTCGCGCCGGCCGCCGAGGAGGCGGCGCCGGAGGTTCCGGTGGCGGCGTGACGCCGTCCGCCCGCGGGCGCGCCCCGCGGGCACCGGACAGGGCAGGCCCGGGTTCCGTGAGGGAGGCCCGGGCCTGCCCGTTGCGTCGGGCAGCGGCGGTCGGTGGGGTCAGCGGTCAGCGGTCAGCGGTCAGCGGTCAGCCGTTGGCCAGTGCCTGCACCCTGTCGTAGGCGCCGTTGAACTTGTCGTGGTCGCCGACCGTGGGACCGGTGGACGTGTACTGCCACATCGTGTGGTACGACCAGCCGGCCGGCAGGGTCCCGGGGTCGGAGGCGTAGCGGGCGATCCACAGCGGGTTGGCCGAGGCGAAGCCGCCGTAGTTGCCGGTGCACTGGGTCCACCAGCTGGTGGCGGTGTAGATCACGGCGTCCCGACCGGTGCGCGCCTTGTACCGGCCCAGGAAGTCGCCGATCCAGCCGACCATCGCGCTCTGCGACTTGCCGTAGCAGGCCGCCCCGTACGGGTTCCACTCGATGTCCAGCGTGCCCGGCAGCGTCCTGCCGTCGCGGGACCAGCCGCCGCCGTGGTCCACGAAGTAGTCGGCCTGCGTGGCGCCGCTCGTGGTGTCGGGGGTCGCGAAGTGGTACGCGCCGCGGATCATGCCCACGTTGTAGGCGCCGTCGTACTGCTGGGTGAAGTAGGGGTTCGTGTAGTACGTCCCCTCGGTGGCCTTCGTGTAGGCCCACTTCACACCGCTGTTCCACAGGGTCGGCCAGTCGACGTCGCCCTGGTAGCTGGCGACGTCGACGCCCTCGGTCTGGGTGACGGCGGTGACGGCGGTGACGGCGGGCGTGCCGTGGCGGCCGTCGTGCGCGAGGACCCCCATGCCCATGTACGCGGTGCCGCGGGCGGGTGTGTCGGCGGCGTGGGCCGGGAGGGTGAACAGGAGGGAGAGCGCGGCGAGCAGGATTCCGGCCGCGAGCAGGCGCGGGTGCCGGACCGTGCCGGGTCTGTGCACGGGCATACGTGCCTCCGAAAGGCTCGGTGGAGCTGGGTGGGGGGAATGGTCCGCCATGCCCGCGCCGGGGTGGGGGAAGTGCGCCCGTGTGTCGTTGGCGTGAGCATGCCATTACTGGCCTGATGAAGAAGCTACGCACGTAGACCCCGGGCTGGGAAGGGGGGCCGGGGGCCGCCGTTGGTCTATGCCTGCGAAATACTGACGGAGCTGCGGCGACGACCGTGCGTGGCGGAAACTTTCAGAATCGGGAAACCGGGTTGGGGTGCTGACGTGCACAACGGCGGAAAGGGCGCGGGCCGTCATGTCGGATCCGGCGCGCCGGGGAGCGGTGGGGACCGGACCGGCGAGGCTCCGGACGGCGCCGCGAGGACCGGCGGTCCGACCGCCGACGCGGACCAGGAGTTCCTGTCGCTGGAGCGCGAGCTGACGGTGTTTCTGCGGCGCGCCCGCGCCAGCCAGGGCGAGATGGCCCGCGAGGTGCATCCGGACCTGGAGTCCGCCGCGTACGGACTGCTGGCACGGCTCGACGAGGGCGGCCGTCAGCGCGCCACGGAACTCGCCGCCTACATCGGCGTGGGCAAGGCCACGATGTCGCGTCAGTTGCGGGCCCTGGAGGATCTCGGCCTGGTCGCCCGGGAACCGGACCCGGCCGACGGCCGTGCCTGGCTCGTCCACCTCACCGACGAGGGCCGCGGCCGCGTCGGCCGCGTCCGCGAGGCCCGCCGGGCCCGCTATGTGCACCAGCTCGCCCACTGGGACCCGCGCGAGGTGGCCGAGCTGGCCCGGCTGCTGCACCAGTTGAACCTGAGCGTGGAGAAGTAGCGCCCCGGGCCCGGGGCCGGCGCTCCCTACAGCTCCACGTACACCGCCGTGGCGTCGTCATGGGTCTTGCCGCGGCCCAGGTGGGCCCGCCGCTCGCGGTCGGCGGTCTCCAGCGCCCGTACGCGCTCCACGAGCGCGGCCGCCCCCTCCTTGCGGACGACCGTGAACAGGTCCGCCCAGTCGCCCTCGTGGAACGTCTCCGTCCAGCGGGTGGCCCCGTCCGTCAGCGCCATGAGGGCCCTCACGGCCGTCCGGGGCAGCTCGCCCGTCACCGCGCGCTCCGCCACCGACGGGTCCGCGGCCGCCGTGAAGAAGCCGCCCTCCCTGTTGCGGACCGTGGCGTCCGCGATCGCGGCCGTGGCCAGACGGGCGCGCGGGAGGCGGGCCAGGCGGTCGTCCAGGAGCGCGGTGACCCCGCCGTCGGGGGCCTCGGCCAGGAGGGCCGAGTCCGAGAGGACCAGGTACTCCACCACCTCCCGCGACCAGCGGGCCAGGGCCACGGTTGCCTGGGGAGTGCGCGGGTGAGAAAGGTCACAGGTGGTCGCGTGGGCCCCGGCGGTGCGGAGGATGGCTCGGGAGAGCACCTCCGGGAGCGTCAGATCCCGGTGGGAAACGGACAGTTCGGTCAGCGCCCCGCCGAGTCGTGCGCAGAACCAGGGGACGGAGTGAAGGCATCCGTATCCGCCCGGCGGGGGAGTGACCCCGTCCAGGACGACGAGCGTTCCGCCCTGTCCTGAGGCCGGAAGCGCGAGTGCCGCGAAGTCCTCGTTGGGGCGGGCCGGGTCGCCGGGCTCGGAGATCAGGTCAGTCCGCATCCGGCCAGTCTGCACGAGCCCTTCACAAGGTCCACAAAAGGTGGGCATCGGTTGCCGTATCGGTGCGACCCTCCGGCTCAGGCGCCTGTTTTGGGGTGGAATGATCAGCTCCGGTGAACCGTGGTGGCGAATACTGCCAAAGCGTGCGGCCCACGTCCAACCAGCGTGCCGTTCGGGCCGTCCGCACGGGCCGGAGGAACTTGCCCGCCAACTCCCTGCCGGGGTTCACTCCTTCGGGTGGCGGGTCAGGCGAAGCAGGACCTCAGCCCACCGGCACTGGGAGGGTCGGGAGGCGTCGTACCGGACGACATCCCAGTTGACGGGACGTCACCCGGGCCCATGGGTACACGAGTCAGGAATGTGAGCACCGGTGCAGAAGACGCGGCCTCGGCGCACAGGCAAGCAGACGGCGGCCCCCGAGGGGGGCGCCTCGCCCGGGTCCACGGGCAGCGGCCGTCCCGCCCATGTGCGCAACCGGCTGATCGTCGCGGTGGCCGTGGTGGCCGCCGCGATCGCGGGCGCCGGGGCGCCGAGCGTCATCGCCGCCTCGAGCGCGCTGAACGACTCGCAGCACCTGGTGACGCTGGCCGAGCAGACCCAGGACGCCCTGGCACTCGCCCACTCGCTGGCCGACGAGCGCGACGACGTCACCTCGTACGTGGCCGCCGGGCGGCCCAAGTCGAAGGCGCCGGCCGAGCAGCACAGCGCCCGCGTCGACCGGCAGATCGAGGACCTGCGCGCCGACCCGGACGTCCCCGTCGCCCTCCGCAGGGGCCTCGGCGACGTGGCCGCCGCGCGCAGAGCGGCGCTCTCCGGCAAGAGCACCGCTCTCGAAGCGCACCGGGCGTACTCCGCCGCCATCACCGAGCTGCACGCACTCGCCGAGCAGCTGGCCGAGAAGATGCCGCCCCGCGCGGGCGCCGGCGCGCACTCCCTCGCCGAGCTCGACAGCGCCGTGCAGCAGGCCGCCGCCGCCCGCGGGCTGTTCCTCGCGGCCCTGAACGTCCCGTCCACGCCCCGGACCACGTTCGACCCGGTCACCGGCCTGCCGACCACCACCATCAGCTCCTCGGACGCCGACACCGAGGTGCGCGACGCGCTCACCGCCGCCGGCCAGCAGGCCGCCGTCCGCTCCGACGCCGCCGTCGCCGACTTCCACGAGACCGCGCCCCCTGCCGCCAGGGACTCGTACGACTCCACGGTCACCGGCCCCGAGGTCACCTCCGCCGAGAAGTACCTCACGGCCCTCGCCGACCGGCCCACCCTCTCCGACGAGGAACTCGGCTACAGCTCCCGCAAGGTGGACGCGGCCCTGTCCGCCCGCGTCGACGTGATGCGCGGCGTCGAGTCCTCCCTCTACGAGAGCCGCAGCAAGGACCTCGCACAGCTGCGTGACGACGATGTCACCGCGCTGGAGATCCGTATCGCCGTCCTCGGGGCCCTGATGCTGGTGGCCGTCGGCATCGCCATGGCCATGGCCCGCAGCCTGACCCGCCCGCTCGCCGTCCTCCGCCTCGGCTCGGCCCGCGTGGCCGCCGACCCGGCCGCCGAGGAACCGGTGAAGTTCACCGGGCGCAACGACGAGTTCGCCCAGGTCGTCCGCTCCGTCAACGCCCTGCACGCGCACGCCGTCGCCCTCCAGGAGCGCCTCTCGACCCTGGAGGCCGACCGCAAGCACCTCGTCGGCCAGCGGCAGACCATGGCCGACGAGCGCACCCGGCTGCGCACCGACCTCACCGAGGCCGCCTCCCATCTGGAGCAGGTCCGCCACAGCATCCACTCCACCTTCGTCAACCTCGCCCTGCGCACCCTGGGCCTGGTCGAGCGTCAGCTCACCGTCATCGAGGGCCTGGAGGAGCGGGAGCAGGACCCGGAGCGGCTGTCCACGCTCTTCAAGCTCGACCACTTCGCCACGGTCATGCGCCGCCACAGCGAGAACCTCCTCGTCCTGGCGGGCGCCGAGCACGTCCAGCAGCACGCCGCGCCCGTGCCGCTCGTCGACGTGGTGCGCGCCGCGGTCAGCGAGATCGAGCGGTACGAGCGCGTCCGGATCGCCGCGCTGCCGCCGCACACCCACATCGCCGGCTTCGCCGCCGACGACCTGTCGCACATGGTGGCCGAACTCCTGGAGAACGCCACCTCGTTCTCGCCGCCGGACGTCCCCGTCGAGGTCTCGGGCTGGCTCCTGGAGAACGGCGAGGTGATGCTCTCCGTCCAGGACGAGGGCATCGGCATGACCACGGAGCGGATGAGCCGGCTCAACACGCGGCTCGCCGAGTTCGACCCGGACGTCCCCTACGACCAGGAGGGCGGCGAGGGCCTCGGGCTCGGCCTGTACGTGGTGGCCCGGCTCGCCCACCGGTACGGCGTGCGGGTGCGGATGCGCGAGCAGAAGCAGGGCGGCACCGCGGCGGTCGTGGTCCTGCCCAGCACCCTGCTCGCCGCGACCCCGGCGGCTGCCGCGCCCACCGCGGGCCCGGTCCCGGGCGGCGCGCCCTCCCTGTCCCTGCCCGGCGCCGACGCGGAGGTGAACGCGAACGTCCTCAGCGCCCGTGCGCGGATCACCGTCCCCGAGCCGACCGGTGACGGGGACCCGCTGATCACGGCGGCGGAACAGGCCGTGCGCGAGCGCGACGGCCGGGACGGCGGCACCCGGGAGGACGGGCCGGCACGGGAGGGCGAGCCCGCAGGGGCCCGGGACGCCGTACGCGGCGACACCGTACGCGGCGAGGGTTTCCTGCGCGCGGACGGGCAGGCGACGGGCGCCGGTGCCCCGGCGGCCGAGGAGCCGGCGGGGTGGCCCGCCGACCCGGAGCCGCCCGCCCCCGCATCCGACCGCGAGCCCGTGCCCGGCCCCGAGACCACGATGGAGCTGCTGCTGCCGTCGCCGCGGTCCGAGGAACCCGCTCCCGTTCCCTCCGTCGACCTCCCGGCCCAGTCCACGGCCGACCCCTACGCCATCGGCCCCGACGTCCACGAGCGCACCCCCGACGAGGGCCGGCCGCGGTCGGCCCCGGACGGTGCGCAGGCCGACGGGGAGCCGTTCGCCGCCGAGCCGCCCGCGGCGGCCGGCGCACCCGGGGAGCCACAGGCGTCCCAGGAGCCGGCCGCCCCCCGGCTCACCGCCAAGGGCCTTCCCAAGCGCACCCCCAGGATCACCGCGCCGGCCGAGGCCCCACGGCCGCGCGCCCGCGGTGTGGACGCCGAGGCGCTGCGCAGCAGACTCGGCGGATTCCACCGCGGCGCCACGGAGGGCTACCGCCACGCCGAGGCGGAGACCGCCGAGAGGACGGGGGAGACGAGGGCATCCGCGCACCGGTCCGCGGCTGCGCCGGACACCGCACCACCCGGCAGCGCACCGGACGTAGAAGCATCGGGGGGCACAGTCGAGGAGGCAAGCAGTTGACCGCGCCCAGCACCTTCGGACTGAGCAGTGAGGCTCGCAACCTGCACTGGCTGCTGACGAACCTCGTCGAGGAGGTGCCGGGGCTGCTGTCGGTCGCGGTGGTCTCCTCCGACGGCCTGCTCCTGCTCTCGTCGGACCCCGGCCTCCACCACGCCGGAGCGGGCCCGGGCGGAGAGACCGCCGCCGACCGGCCCAGCGGACCCCGGGGGTCCTCCGCCGACCTCGCCACCATCGTCTCCGGCGTCGGCAGCCTCACCATCGGGGCGGCGAAGCTGATGGACTTCGGCGGGGTCAAGCACACGATGATCGCGATGGAGGAGGGCAGCCTGTTCGTCATGTCCATCAGCGACGGCTCGCTCCTCGGCGTGCACGGCTCCCCCGAGTGCGACATGAGCGTGGTGGCGTACCACATGGCCCTCTTCGTCGGCCGCGCCGGGCACGTCCTGACGCCCGAACTCCGCACCGAGCTGCGCAGGTCCTTGGAGGCCGAGTCGGCGGGGAGCACCCGATGAGCAGCACACCGAAGAAGCTCCCCGTCCGCGGCGGTGACCGCAAACCGGCCCGGGTGCGCCCCTATTCGCTCACCGGCGGCCGCACCCGCTTCGGGCACGTCCTGCTCGTCGAGACGTTCGTGGCGGCACTGGAAGCCCCTGAGGAACGGCGCGAGCTGACTGGGGGCACCGCCCAGATGTTAAGTTCTGGGGGCGGTTCACTGGGCACCCGAGTGATGCCCGAGATGCGGGCCATCGTCGAACTCTGCCGCCGCATGCGCACGGTGGCGGAGATCGCGGCGCTGCTGAAGATGCCGCTCGGGGTGGTCCGCGTGCTCCTCAGCGATCTCGCGGACCAGGGAAAGATCCGTGTGTACGGAACCGGTCACGGCTCGGGACAGCCGGACCGCGCTCTGCTGGAAAGGGTGCTGAGTGGACTCCGTCGTCTCTGACGCCTCCCCGGGCGTCTCCCCGCTCCTCGACGAAGAGGAGCATCTGAAAGCCTGGCAGACGGACCGCACGCGCGCGCCGATCGCCACGAAGATAGTGGTGGCGGGCGGCTTCGGCGTCGGCAAGACCACCCTGGTGACCGCCGTTTCGGAGATCACGCCCCTCCAGACGGAGGCGCTGATGACCGAGGCCAGCGAGAAGACCGACGACCTCACCGGGACGCCGGAGAAGCTGACCACCACCGTGGCCATGGACTTCGGCCGCATCACGCTCGACGACGACCTGGTGCTCTACGTCTTCGGCACGCCGGGGCAGCAGCGGTTCTGGTTCATGTGGGACGACCTGACGCGCGGCGCGATCGGCGCGGTCGTCCTGGCCGACACCCGGCGGCTCGCGGACTGCTTCCCTGCGCTCGACTACTTCGAGAGCAGCGGCCTGCCGTACGTGGTCGCGGTCAACCACTTCGACGGCAGCGAGCGGTTCGAACCCGAGGACGTGCGCGAGGCCCTCACCGTACCCGCACACATACCTGTCATGATCATGGACGCGCGCCGCCGGATCTCGGTGGTCGAGACCCTCCTCGCCCTCGTCGGCCACGCGCTGGACGTCACCCCCGAGTAGGAGAACCCACCCGCATGCGGAAGATACTCGTCGTCGGAGCCGGCCAGTCCGGACTCCAGCTCGCCCTCGGCCTCCAGGCGCACGGGTACGAGGTCACCCTGATGTCCAACCGGACCGCGGACGAGATCCGCTCCGGCCGCGTCATGTCGACGCAGTGCATGTTCCACACGGCGCTGCAGCACGAGCGCGACCTGCAGCTGAACTTCTGGGAGTCCCAGGCCCCGGACATCGAGGGACTCGGCGTCTCCGTGGCGGGCCCGGAGTCGCAGCGCGTGATCGACTGGGTGGGCAGGCTCGACGGGTACGCGCAGTCCGTGGACCAGCGGCTGAAGATGGCCGGCTGGATGGAGACGTTCGCCCAGCGCGGCGGCCAGCTGGTGATCCACGGGGCGGCGGTCTCCGACCTCGACTACTTCTCCCGCGCCTACGACCTGGTGCTGGTGTCGGCGGGCAAGGGCGAGCTGGTCTCGATGTTCGGCCGCGACGCCTCGCGCTCCCCGTTCAGCGAGCCGCAGCGGGCCCTCGCGGTCGCCTACGTCCACGGTCTGGGCCCCCGCCCGGAACACCCGGAGTTCGACGCGGTCCGCTGCAACCTGGTCCCCGGCGTCGGCGAGCTCTTCGTCATGCCGACCCTGACCCTCTCGGGGCGCGCGGACATCCTCTTCTGGGAGGGCGTCCCCGGCGGCCCGCTCGACGTCTTCAACGGCGTCAAGGACCCGGGCGAGCACCTCTCCCTGACCCTGGAGCTCATGGAGCGGTTCACGCCCTGGGAGTACGCGCGGGCCACCAAGGTGGAACTGACGGACGCGAACGGCACGCTGTCGGGGCGGTATGCCCCCACCGTGCGCAACCCGGTGGGCCGCCTCCCCGGCGGCGGCCTGGTGCTGGGCGTCGCGGACGTGGTCGTGGCGAACGACCCGGTGACCGGCCAGGGCGCCAACTCGGCCGCCAAGTGCGCCGCCGCGTACCTCGCCTCGATCCTGGAACACGGTGACAAGGAGTTCGACGAGGTCTGGATGCGGCAGACGTTCGACCGCTACTGGGACACGGCCCAGCACGTGACCAAGTGGACGAACGCGATGCTGGGCGTGCCGCCGGAGCACGTCCTCAACCTGATCGGCGCGGCGGGTGCGCTGCAGCCGGTCGCGGACCGCTTCGCCAACGGCTTCAACAACCCGGCCGACTTCGAGGACTACTTCTACGAGCCGGAGAAGGCGGAGGCCTACCTGGCGTCGGTCGCGGGGGCCTGACGGTCTGTCGCACAGCACCGGAGACACCGGCCCGATTCCGGCGGGCCGGGTTTCCGGACGCTCCGGGCGGCACGGTCACCAGTCGTCGTGGTCGATCACCCGGAAGCTGCCCGCGACGCCGTCGTCGCCGAACAGACCCCCCTGGACGCTGCGGGTCACCACGCCGTAGCCCGTGCCGTGGGGGCCGACCGTGGCGACGGGAGCCCCGTTGTCGCAGGTGAAGCCGCGGAAGACCTCGATGACCATCCGGCTGTCGTTGTAGACGCTGAAGCTGCTGGAGCCCAGGCCGCTGGCCGCGGTGACGCAGCCGTCCGGCTGGGCGGAGTACGTCCGGTCGTTGAAGTAGATCCTTCCGCGGTCCTCGTGGCCGCGGTCACCGTCGTGTCCGCGGTCGGAGCCGTGGCCGCCGTCGCGGTCGCTCCCGTCGCGGTCGCCGTCACGGCCGTTGCCGTTGCGGTCGTTCCCGTCGCGGCCCTGGTCACGGCTCCCCTGGCTGCCGTTCTCCTGACCGCTCCCCTGCTGGGGACGGTTTCCCTGGCTGCCGCCCTGCTGGCTGCCGCCCTGCTGACCGCCTCCTTGCTGACCGCCTCCTTGCTGGGTGTGGCCCTGCTGGCTGTTGCCCTGTCCGTGGCCCTGCTGGCCGTTGCCTTGTCCGTGGCCCTGCTGGTGGTCGTCCCGTTGTCCGTGAGCGGTGCCGTCACCGAGGGGAGGCGAGGTGGGCGTCGGTCGATGCGCCGACGGCGCCGACGGCTGGACCGGCGCGGCCGCCCGGTGGCCGGACGTGGCGCTCTCGCTGGGATCGGCGATCGAGGCGTAGGTGATGCCGGTGGTGGCAAGGGCCGCGGCGCCCACTACGGCGGCGGCCACAACGAAGGTACGCGTGGGCATGTCACTTCTCTCGGTCTTGAAGACGTCGGCCGGACAGCCGACCTTCGTCGAACGTACTGAAGGCCGTATTTACTGTCATATCGGGCATGGTCGAGGAGTGATACGGCAGGGCCGGTCGGGTGCACTCGCGCGCGTGTCGCATGGACGGAGGGATCTGATGCGAACTCAGTCCGCGCCGTCCGCCGATCCTTCGGGGGCGGAATTCACCGCCCGAGCCGTGGCGGGACGTAGCGCCGCAGGGGCTCCTCGCCGGGGTCCGGACGCACGGCTCCGAGCACGGGGTACGAGGCGATCGGGGACACCTTGATCTTCTCTCCGGGCCGCGGTGCCTGGACGACCATGCCGTCCCCGAGGTACAGGGCGACGTGCGTGGCCTCGGGGAAGTAGATCACCAGGTCCCCGGGCCTCAGCCGCTTCAGCGGCACGTGCCGCAGCCGGGCCCACTGCTGCTGACTGGTCCGCGGGATGGCCTGCCCCGCGTGCTCCCAGGCACGCGAGGTCAGCCCCGAGCAGTCGTACGACCCCGGCCCCGCGGCGCCCCACTCGTACGGTTTGCCGATCTGTCCGACGGCGTACCGCAGGGCCCTGTCGCCCGCGTCGGTGGGTGCCCGCTCCCCGCTCAGCGTGCCGGACGCCAGAAACCTCCGCTGCGCGGCCGCGGCCCCGCCGCGCTCGAACTCGGCCAGCTCGGCGAGCCGCCCGGCGCTGAGCGAGGCGATCAGCTTCTCGATCTCCTTCAGCTGCCCGCGGACGTCGTCCTGCTCCTTCTTCTGCCGCCCGGCGAGCGCGGTCTGTTCGCGGAGGGCCGCGCGCGCCGTGCGGGCCAGCTCGTCGGCCTGCTTCTCGGCGCCCGCCAGCCGGCGCAGGGTCCCGGCCCGTCCCCGCGCCAACTGCCCGATGACATGCCCCTCGTCGAGCGCGTGCTGGGGATCGCGGGCGAGCAGCACGCGGACGTACCGGGAGATCTCCGTGCTGCTGCGGTACTGCTGCCGGGCGAGCCGGCCGATCTCGCCGCGGCTGCCGTGCACGGCGAGCCGGGCGAGGGCGAGCCGCCCGTCGAGCCGCGCGACCTCGGCCCGCTGCTTCTTGAGCTTCTCCGAAGTGGCGTTGTACGCCTCGGTGGCCCGTTCGGCCCGCCGGTACCTCTGCTGGAGGTCCGTCAGAAGCTCGGAGATCGGGCGGGTGTTCGCCTGCCGGGCGGAGCCGGGACCGGGGCCGGGGCCCGCGGCGGCCGTCGCGGGCACGGGGGCGAGCAGGGCAGAGGCGGTCACCGCCGCCGTGCAGACCAGGCGCAACAGCCGTCCTGACATGACATCACCTCCGGTGCGGGGGGTGGGAGGTCCACCTCGCACCGGCAGGATCCGTTGCGTGCACCCCGGGCGCCCGCCGCGTGGTCGGTTCGGCCCAGAGAGGTCACTCGTCGGCGGCTTCCGGGGCGCCGCCCGGCGTGGCGCCTGGCCTCCGGCGCGGTCTCGGCCATCGCAGGCGCGGGCGGCGGCCGGCCGCGCCCTCGGGGTCGAACTCGTACCTCCAGCCCTGGTGGAGACCGAGCGCCCCGCCCCGGCCCGCCTCGGCCCGCCGGTAGACGAGCACCGTGGGCGGGCCGCCGGCCGGGTCCGGGACCGGGATGCGGTACGTCCTGGGCGGATGGCCGGTCGGGCCGAGCAGGACCGGAAGGACGCGCCCGTCCAGCGGACCGCCCACGAACGGGGTGTCTTGGCTCTTCACGGCACCAGTCTCACAGGGCACTGCACCTGGGCGGTGTCCTGAGTTCCTCGCCCGCGCCCCGGTGCCCGGCACGCACGCACCGAACAGCACGCACCGAACAGCACGCACCGAACACCGCTGCGTCCGCGCTCCGCGCGGGCGGCGGGGGACCCGGAGGAGGCCCTGGTCGCGGGAGCGCGGTCCGCGGCGCGCCGCCGGGTCACAGCAGATGGCCGGCGTCGCCCACCACGGGCAGCACCCCCCGCACCAGCGTGCCGGCCGGTCCCTCCGCGCTCTCCAGGGCCAGGGCGGCCCGCACCACGGCGGCGGTCTGGGCGTCGCGCCCCGCCGTGGCCACCAGGCAGGCGACGAACTGCTCCACCAGCCAGTCCCGCAGCTCGCCGACCGGCGGCTGTTTGTCCTCGTCGAGCCAGATGAGGGAGGCGGCCTCCACGGCCGTGATCCACATGCGCACGGTCATCCGCAGCCGCGTCCCGGGCTCCTCGACGCCGAGGTGGCCGAGGATGTGCTCGGCGGCGGCCCGCCGCACCCCGTCCACGATGGCGGTCGTGCGGGACGTCTCGGCCACGCTGCCGCCCTGCAGCAGGGCGCTGAAGCCGGCGTCGTGCTGGTCGACGAAGGCGAGGTAGCGGTCGAGGGCCCGGCTCAGCCGGGGCAGGAGGGGGCCCTCCCGCGGTTCGTCGAAGCACTCCCGCAGCTCCTCCGCCGCGGACCTGAGGGCGGCCTCGTACAGCTGCTGCTTGCCGCCGGGGAAGTAGCGGTAGACGAGCGGGCGCGACACGCCGGCCGCCTCGGCCACGTCGTCGAGCGAGACCTCCTCGGGCGCGCGCTGCGCGAAGAGGGACAGCGCGGCGCCGAGCAGCTGGCTGCGCCGCTCCTCGACGCTGAGCCGACGGTACGCGCGGGTGGGGGCCTCGGAGGTCATGTCCGCAGCGTAATCGCGTGGTCGCGGCGAGGGGGACCCGACAGGGGCGGCGACCGCCCCGGGACCCGCGCGCAGCCGGTGCGCCTACCGGCTGCGACGCGGTGCGGCGGACGGCTCTTCAGGCCAGCAGGCCCGAGGACTTCCACAGGCGCCGCCCCACGCCCCGCAGCACCCCGATGTCGTCCAGGAAGTCCGTCAACCGCTTCGCACCCGTCTGCATGATCTCCCGGCGGTGGCCGCTCGCCTTGACCTGGGCCATGGCCTCCCGCTTGTCCAGGCCGACGTTGGTGTAGACCTCGGGGTTGACGAAGGCGACCGAGAAGACGCGGGCGAACTCGCCGGACGAGACGCGTGTGAACTCCTGCGACCACCGCGGCGCCGTCAGCATCTGGCGGCGCAGTTCCTCGCGCGCGTAGCGGACGTGCCGGGCCTCCTCCACCACGTGGATGCGTGTCACCCCGCGGATCAACGGCTGCACCCGCTCGTCGGGGAAGGTCAGCCGCTGCATCCAGTCCAGGACCTCCTCGCCGAGGAGGGTGGCGGTGAAGGACCCCGGTGTCGTCGAGACCGTCTTGAACAGGCGGCCGAGGTTCTGGTGCACCCGGCTGACGGGGTACCAGGGCGTCCCGCCGTGCGCGATGAGCCGGGCGAACATCTTGGAGTGCCGGCACTCGTCCTCGATCTCGGTGAGCGCGTACCGCACGTGCGCGCTCGTCGCCGACTTGTCGTAGATGTGCCGGACCAGCAGCTGCATCAGGATGATCTCGAACCAGATGCCGAGCGAGGCGAGCGCCGCGGCCTCGTGCTGGGAGAGCCGGATCCGCTGCTCCTCGCTCATCCGCTTCCACAGCGGCGTGTCGTACAGCGACACCAGCTCCGGCGGCCAGAACCACTTGCCGTCCTCGTAGGGGGCGTCCCAGTCCAGTTCCCTGTCCGGATCGAAGGAGTGCTTGGCGGAGGAGTCGAGCAGCCGCTCGGCCACCTGCTCCCGGTCCTTGAGCAGTCCGAGGGCGTCGCGCAGCACCTCGGCTTCCGTCACCGTCGTCATCGCTGTCCCACCTCGTCGTACAAGCCGCTGTTACCCGCGGTCACGTCTTATAAGACTGCTTGTCAGCAAGGACGTCAATCCCTTGTGCGCCACTTGTTGACGACGCGTCTACCGCATGTGAGCGTGGCCTCATGCCGACGTATGAGATGTACGCCAACGACCCGGGAGACCGCCTCTGGCACGTACCCGCGAGCGGTGCGGCGCGGTTCGGCTGGGAGTACGACGACGGCCGTGAGCGGCTGCTCGCCCTGTACCAGAAGGGCAAGGACAAGCAGTGGGACGGCCAGAAGCGGATCGACTGGGACCTGGAGGTCGACCCGCACGACCCGCTCGGCACCCCCGACGAAGCCCTGGCGCTGTACGGGACGCCGTACTGGGCGAAGATGACCGACGACGACAAGGGCGAGCTGCGCAAGCACTACACGTCCTGGCAGTTCAGCCAGTTCCTGCACGGCGAGCAGGGCGCGATGGTGTGCGCGGCGCGGATCGTGGAGTCGGTCCCCGACCTGGACGCGAAGTTCTACTCCGCGACCCAGACGATGGACGAGGCCCGGCACGCGGAGGTCTACGCCCGGTTCCTGCACGAGAAGATCGGGATGCTGTACCCGATCAACGACAACCTCCAGTCGCTGCTCGGCGACACCCTCCGGGACAGCCGCTGGGACATGCCCTACCTCGGCATGCAGGTGCTCATCGAGGGTCTGGCGCTGGCGGCCTTCGGCATGATCCGGGACACCACGACCAAGCCGCTGCCGAAGCAGATCCTGGCGTACGTCATGCAGGACGAGGCGCGGCACGTGGCGTTCGGCCGGATGGCCCTGCGCGACTACTACAAGCAGCTCACGGACGCGGAACTGCGCGAGCGCGAGGAGTTCGTCATCGAGGGCTGCCACCTGATGCGCGACCGCCTGCGCGGGGTGGAGGTGCTGGAGAACTTCGGCATCCCCAAGGCGGAGGCGGAGGAACTCAGCGAGCAGTCCGAATACCTCCATCTGTTCCGGCAGTTGCTCTTCAGCCGGATCGTCCCGTGCGTGAAGGACATCGGCCTGTGGGGCAAGCGCCTCCAGCAGGCGTACGTCGACATGGGCGTCTTCGAGCTGGGCGACTCGAACCTGGACCTGCTGATGGCCCAGGACGAGGAGATCGCCGAGCGGCTGGACGCGGAGCGTTTCGCCGCGGAGGAGACGGAGCGCGTCGCGGAGGTGGAGGAGGCGATCGAGGCGGGGGCGGAGGGCTGAACGGGGACGTCAAACGCACGTCCGGCGATCACTCGGCAGAGCGGCGAAACGGTGTTCGCCCTCGGTAGGCTGGTCGTACCTGCCAGACTCCGTCGCATGGGAGCGCTGATGAGTGCCGCAGCCGAGGACGAGTGGGAAGGGCCGTACGCCTATCCGATGCCCCCTCCGGGCGGCTGGACCGCGGACGACCTCGACCGTATTCCGGGCCTCCCGCCGCACACCGAGCTGATCGACGGGGGACTTTTCTTCATGAGTCCGCAGACCGACTTCCATATGGCGACACTGCGCCTGTTGGAGAACGCCCTCGCAGGCGCGGCTCCGGACACCCTTTACGTCGTCCGCGAGATGACGACGAAACTCGGCAAGCGCGACCGCCCGGAGCCCGACCTCATGGTGGTGCCGTACAGCGCCCGCACGGGGTCGAGGCAGACGTGGTACGACCCCAAGGACGTCATCCTGGCGGTCGAGGTCGTCTCCGAGGACTCCGAGCAACGGGATCGTGAGGTCAAGCCCCGCAAGTACGCGGGGGCCCGCATCCGTCACTTCTGGCGGGTGGAGGAGAACGGCGGACTGCCTGTCGTGTACGTCTACGAACTGGATCCGGCGACCAACTCGTACGCCGTCACCGGCATCCATCACCACCGGCTCGAACTGACCGAGCCCTTCCCCGTCGACATCGACCTCACCGCGGTCAACCGCCGGCCACCGGTAGCGCCACCCCCGGAGGAAACGACGTCCGCAGAGTGAACGCGTACTCCGTCGGCCCGTGCGTGCGGAGGTGCACCAGCCGCTCCTCGGCCTCCGCCACCGTCGGACGGTGGCCGGCGGGCACCCACCACAGGGCCGTGACCGCCTCCTGAAGGCGTTCGAACCACTCTCGGCGGCGCGCCAGCATCTCACGGTGCTGCCCCTGGTACATGAACGCGGTCAGGGCGTTCGTGTCCCGCCACGTCGACATGTTGACGATCAGCCACTCGTCCCCGAAGACCGGCACGTCCGTCGCGTCGCCGGATTCGCTCTGCAGCCGCCAGACGAAACCGTCCGCCTCGTCGGCCGTCGCGTTCACGGGGTCGAGGCCCTCCACGAAGTCCTTCAGCTGCGGGGAGTCGAGAGGGGCCTTGAGGCGGGCTATGTTGACCTGGGCGAGTTCGTACGAGGCCCCGAGCCGGGCGGTTTCCGTCATGGCCGAACGGTAGGTCGGCCGCCCGCCCGGGCGACAGACCCCGTCTCAGCAGGCGGACCCGTCACCGTCCCCCGTGCGGACGGGACGTCAGCACGGCCTCCATCACCGCCTTCGCGATCGGTGCCGCGTTCCCGCCCCCGCTGATCTCCCCGCGCTCGGCCGCCGCGTCCTCCACCACCACCGCGACCGCCACCGCCGGCTCCAGCGAGCCGTCCGCCTGCGCCCAGGAGATGAACCACGCGTAGGGCTTGCCGGAATTGCGCACGCCGTGCTGCGCCGTGCCCGTCTTGCCGCCCACCGTGGCGCCGGGGATCGCCGCGTTCCTGCCCGTCCCCTCCTGAACGGCGTCCGTCATCATCTCCCGCAGCTGCTCCGCGGTCGCCGGGGTCATCGCCTGGTGCAGGGTGCGCGGGGCGGTCCTCGAGACCGTCTTCCCGCCGCTCGTCGTCGTCCGCTCCACCAGGTACGGCGCCCGCACCCAGCCCTCGCCCGCGACCGCCGCCGCCACCATCGCCATCTGCAGCGGCGTCGCCCGCGTGTCGAACTGCCCGATCGAGGACATCGCCAGCTGCGCCCGGTCCAGCTTCCGTCCGAAGGTGCTGGGCGCCACCGCGAACGGGATGCCCAGCCTCCGGTCGTTGAAGCCGAAGTCCGCCGCGGTGCCGAGCATGTTCCGCAGCCCCACATCGACCCCCAGCTTCGCGAACACCGTGTTGCACGACCACGCGAAGGCGTACCGCAGGGAGGCGTCGGCGCAGCCCTTCGACTCGTTCGTCAGCCGGGTGGTCGTGCCCGGCAGCCGGTAGGGATCCGGGGACCGCGTCGGCGCGTCGAGGTCCGTGACGACCCCCGCCTCCAGCGCCGCCGCGGCCGTGACCACCTTGAACGTCGAGCCGGGCGGATAGGTCTGCCGGACGGCGCGGTTGAGCATCGGCTGTGCCGCCTCGCCGTTCAGCCGCCCCCAGGCGCGGGCGGCGGCCTCCCCCGACCCCGACAGCTCCCCCGGGTCGTACGACGGCGCCGAGACCAGCGCCAGGACCCGCCCGGTGGACGGTTCGATCGCGGCGACCGCGCCGGTGCGCCCCGCCAGGTGCCGGTACGCCGCCCGCTGCGCGGCCCCGTCGAGGGTCGTCACGACGGTGCCGCCCGGGTTGCGCGCCCTGACGACGTCGTTCCACAGGGGGACCGGAGCGAGCCGCGGGTCGGTGCCCGACAGCAGCGCGTCCTGCGCGTCCTCCAGCTGCGTGGTGCCGTACGTCTGCGAGGCGAAGCCGGTGACCGCCGCGTACAGCCGCCCGTCCGTGTACGTGCGCTCGTAGCGGAACATCCCCGCCGTGCTCCGGGAGCCGGTCACCGGACGGCCGTCGACCACGATGTCGCCGCGCGGCTGGCCGTAACGGGCGATCATCTGCCGCCGGTTGGCGGGGTTGCCGTCGTACCGTGCGGACTCGACGATCTGCACCCGGGCCGCGTTCACGAGCAGGGCGACCAGGAGCACCCCGCACAGCGCCGCGACCCGGCGGATGGTGGGGGTCCCTCCTGGTCGAGCGAAGTCGAGACCTCGGGGGAGGCTCACGGCACCGGCGTCCCGTCGTACTGGCTGCGCGCCGAGTCGCTGATCCGGATCAGCAGCGCCACGATGATCCAGTTGGTGACGACCGAGGAGCCGCCCTGGGCCAGGAAGGGCATCGCCATACCGGTGAGCGGGATCAGACCCATGACCCCGCCCGCGATCACGAACACCTGGAGGGCGACGATCGACGCGAGACCGATCGCGAGCAGCCGCCCGAACGGATCGCGCAGCGCCAGGCCCGCCCGGTAGCCGCGCTCCACCAGCAGGGCGTAGACCAGGAACAGCGCGGTCAGACCCGCCAGCCCCAGCTCCTCGCCCGCCGTCGCCAGGATGAAGTCGGACTTGACGGCGAAGCCGATCAGGACCGAGTGGCCGAGGCCGAGCCCCGTGCCGGACGCACCGCCGGCGGCGAACGCGAAGAGCGACTGGGCGAGTTGGTTCGCGCCCTGGCCCGCCTCGATCGACGCGAAGGGGTGCAGCCAGTCGTGGACCCGGGCGTGCACGTGCGGCTCCAGCCGGCCGACCGGGAACGCCCCGAGGAGCGTGAGCAGCAGCCCGACGGCGATCCAGCCGGTGCGTCCCGTGGCCACGTACAGCAGCACCACGAACAGGCCGAAGAACAGCAGTGACGTCCCGAGGTCGCGCTCCAGGACCAGTACCCCGACGCTCAGCAGCCAGACCGCCACGACCGGGCCGAGGACCCGCCCGGTCGGCAGCTGGAGCCGCCACACGCGCCGGCCCGCGAACGCCAGCACGTTCCGGTTGGCGGCCAGGTACCCGGCGAAGAAGACCGCCAGCAGCACCTTCGCGAACTCGCCCGGCTGGATGGAGAACCCGGCGATCCGCAGCCAGATCCGGGCGCCGTTCACCGCCGGGAAGAAGATCGGCAGGGTGAGCAGCGCCAGGGCGGCGACCACGCAGACGTAGGTGTAGCGCTGGAGCACCCGGTGGTGGCGCAGCAGCACCACGACCGCGATGAACAGGGCCACGCCCACCGTCGACCAGTACAGCTGGGCGGGTGCCGCGCGGTCGCCCGGGGTCTCCAGGTCGAGACGGCAGATCAGCACCAGGCCCACGCCGTTGAGCAGCACGGCGATGGGCAGCAGCAGCGGATCGGCGTACGGGGCCCGCAGCCGCACCGCGGCGTGCGCGAGCAGCGCGAGCACGGCGAGCCCGGTGCCGTAGCGGGCGGCGCCGGGCGGCAGGGTGCCGTGCCGGGCCAGACCGACGGCGCAGTAGCCGTACACGGAGATCAGGACGGCGAGGGCGATGAGGGCGACCTCCGTGCCACGGCGCCGGGGCAGGCGCACGGCGGGGACGGGGGCGTCCGTCGTCGGCGTCGTTCCGGTCGTTCCGGGCTGGATCATGTGCGGAACGTAGCAAACGGGCGACCGTCATGTCCCGCTATGTGGGGACAAACGGTCCGTTCCGGTGCACCTCGCCCCGGACCCGGACCGTGTCCGGTGTACCTCGGCCCCGACTCGGACCGTGTCCGGTGCGCCTCCGCCCCGACTCGGACCGTGTCCGACGCGCCTCCGCCCTGCCTCGGTGCGCCTCCGGTGCGCCTCCGGTGTGCCTCCGGTGCGCCGCGGGCGGTCCCCCGCCGGGCGCCGCGGGTCACTCCGCGAGTTCCTCCAGGAGTCGGGCGGTGTCCAGCCCGGCCCGCAGGTACTCCACGAACAGCTCGTTGTGCAGCGCCCAGGGCCCGCGGCGGGAGCGGATCAGCCCGATCGCCTCGTCGGCCGTGTGACCGGCCCGGACCAGCGCCTGCGCGACGACCAGCCCGGAGCGGTTGTAGCCGTGGTAGCAGCGGACCAGGACCCGGCGGCCTTCCTCCATCGCGTCGTCGGCGGCCTGCGCGAGCCGTATCACGCCCGCGATCTGCGTCCCGTCGAGCGGCCCGTCCGGAATCGGCCAGACATGGTGCTCGACCCCCTCGTCCGGGCCGTGCCCCGGCAGCCGCAGCAGGGTCAGCACAAGATCGAACTCGGCGCGTACGACGGCGAACTCCCGCTCTCCGGAGCGCCCCCTGAACTCGTGCCCGCCCATCCACAGGCCGGGGACGATCTCGCTCCACGGGCTGTCCGGAGCGGGAACATCGGGTTGCTCTCTGCGGGTCCGCAACGGTGCCTCCCACCGACTCCCCAACTGCTCACAAAGGTAACCGGGTTCTTGCCCCTGGAGCACCCCGCCTGTTCCCATGGTCCAGGGGTGATGGCGCATGAGCCCACTGCGCGTCATACCGGCCTGGCGGCACGGCCGTGAACGGTTGTACGTGTGCCGCACCGACGGCGGGCACCTCGCCTGGTACGACCGCGAGACGGGCCGGGTCAACCTGCTCAGCGACGACCGGCGGCAGGACGTGCTCGACGCGCTCGGCCCGTATCTGACCGGTCCGGTGACGGTGGGTCCGCCACCCGTCCCCACGCCCGCCGAGCTGGCGCGGCTGACCCTCCACCCGGACGACGACCTGGCACCGAACCGGCCCGGCGAGGCCCTGGTGATCGCCCTGGACCGCGACCCGGGGCCCGCGCACCGGCTGGGCCCGGACCCGCGG
Source organism: Streptomyces sp. NPDC007264 (assembly GCF_042869095.1). NCBI lineage: Bacteria > Bacillati > Actinomycetota > Actinomycetes > Kitasatosporales > Streptomycetaceae > Streptomyces > Streptomyces sp. NPDC007264. The sequence goes on along the minus strand of NZ_JBIAFD010000003.1, from coordinate 100,799 downwards.
CGGCGCGCGCTCGCCGCCGAGCAGGCGGTCGGCGAGGCGCTGGACGGGCTGGAGGGCGCCGGCTGGCACACCCTGCACTCGGTGCCGCTGCCGGGCGGCGACCGCATCCACCACCTGGTGATCGGCCCCGGCGGCCTCTTCGCGGTGCGCTCGCTGCCCGCCCGCAGACAGCGGGTCCTCGTCGCGGACCCGATGGTGACGGTCGGCCGGCACGAGCCGCTGCCGCTGCTGCGCCGGGTACGGGCGGAGGCGAACCGGGCGTCGTACGCGCTGACGGCGGAGGTCCGCCCGGTGCTGGTCCCGGTCCGGCCCGCCCGCCTGGAGATCACGGCCCCGCTCCGGGACGTCCGCGTCCTGAGCGACATGGACCTTCCCGGCCTCGCCCGCCAGGGCGGCGTGCTGAAGCCGGCGGACGTGGAGGCGCTGCACGCGATGGCACGGGACCGGCAGACCTGGTCGCGGGTGTGACGGCCACGACCCTCCGAGCGGGCCCGGCGAAGTCCGGCGCGCTGCGGCACCACCCCGAAGGGGTGCGGGGCACCGCGCGACCGGCCGTAACGGTCCCGCAGGCGGCGCACCGGACGTCCGGTGACGTGCTCAGGGCACGGGCGCGGCCCGGGCGGGGTCGAGGAGCGGGGCCATGAGGTCGCCGTGCGCCCTCAGCCGGGGGCCGATGTCCGGTGCGCAGAAGACGAGATCGCCGGGGGAGGCACAGCCCGCCACCTCCTCCCACGTCACCGGCGCGGAGACGGTCGGCGCGGGCCGGGCGCGCAGCGTGTAGGGCGCCGCGGTGGTCTTGCGCGCCGCGTTCTGGCTCCAGTCCACGAAGACCTTCCCGGGGCGCAGGCTGCGGGTCATGCGGTGGACGACGAGGCGGGGCAGCGCCTTCTCCGCCGCCACGGCGAGCCGCCTGGCGTACTCCGTCGTCCGCCGCGACGGCGTGGGCTCCACCGCCGCCAGCAGATGCAGCCCCTTGGCGCCGGACGTCTTCGCGTACGCCTCGATCCCGTCGGCGGCGAGCCGCTCCCGCAGCCACCGGGCGACCTCGCAGCACTGGACGACGGTGGCCGGCGCCCCCGGGTCGAGGTCGAAGACCAGCCGGTCCGCCACGTCGGGTGCGCCGATGCGCCACTGGGGGGTGTGGAACTCGGTGACCAGGTTGGCCGCCCAGACGAGACTGGCCAGGTCCTGGATCAGCACCATGCGGGCCGGGCCCTCGGAGCGCGGCACCTCGGCCGTGGTGACCCAGTCGGGCGTACCCGGCGGCACGTTCTTGGCGAAGAAGACCTGCCCGTCCGGTCCGTCCGGATAGCGCAGGAAGGACAGCGGCCGGTCGTGCAGATGGGGCAGCAGCGCGTCCGCGGTCGTCGCGTAGTAGTGCAGCATCTCGCCCTTGGTGAAGCCGGTCGAGGGATGGAGCACCTTCTGCAGGTTGCTGAGCGCGAGCCGTCGCCCCTCCACCTCTGTGATCGGCGTCATACGATGAGAATCCCACGGAAATTACCCGAAACACTGTGATTTCGGGTAGACCGGTCGGAAAGGTGCGGTCACGTGCGATCCATCTGGAACGGCGCCATCTCGTTCGGCCTGGTCAGCATCCCCGTCAAGCTGATGAACGCCACCGAGAGCCACTCGATCTCGTTCCGCCAGGTCCATCTGGAGGACGGCGGCCGCATCCGCTACCGGAAGTTCTGCGAGCTGGAGGACCGTGAGGTCACCCAGGCGGAGATCGGCAAGGGGTACGAGGACGCGGACGGCACGGTCGTCCCGGTCACGGACGAGGACCTGGCGCAGCTGCCCCTGCCGACCACCAGGACGATCGAGATCGTGGCCTTCCTACCGGCGGACCGGATCGATCCGCTGCAGATGGACACGGCGTACTACCTCTCGGCGAACGGGGCCCCGGCCGCCAAGCCGTACACGCTGCTGCGGGAGGCGCTCAGGCGCAGCGGGAAGGTGGCCGTCGCCAAGTACGCGCTGCGCGGGCGGGAGCGCCTCGGGATGCTCCGGGTGCTCGACGACGTGATCACCATGCACGGGCTGTTGTGGCCGGACGAGATCCGGGCCCCGGAGGGTGTGGTGCCGGAGACCGGCGTCACCGTCCGGGACAGGGAACTGGACCTGGCGGACACGCTGATGGACACGCTGGGGGAGGTGGACCTGGAGGAACTGCACGACGAGTACCGCGAGGCGGTCGAGGAGCTGATCGCGGCGAAGGCGGAGGGCAGGGAGCTTCCGGCCGCCCCCGAGCCCGAGGGCGGCAAGGTCCTGGACCTGACGGCGGCCCTGGAGCGGAGCGTCCGCGCGGTGCGGGAGTCGCGGGGCGCGGCGGCCGAGGCGGAGGCCGAGGCCGAGGTCAGACGCCTGCCGGCCCGGCCGTCGGCGCGCGCGGTACCGAAGGAGTCCGGCGGCAAGAAGTCGACGGCGGCGGGAGGCAGGAAGTCGACGGCGGCGAGCAGGAAGACGACGGCGGCCAAGTCGACGGCGAAGAAGACCGCGGCGAAGAAGACCGCGGCGTCGGAATCGACTGCGGAGAAGCCCGCGACGAAGGCCGGGCCGAAGCCCGCGACGAAGAAGGCGTCGGCCCGGAAGGCATCGGCCCAGAAGGCAGGGGAGAAGAAGGCGGGGGAGAAGAAGGCGGGGGAGAAGAAGGCGGCGGCCCGCAAGCGCACGGCGTGAGCCCGGGGCCGCCGTTTCCGTTCCCGTTCCCGTCCTCGTCCGCTACGCCACCCGGCGCAGCGCCAGCACCGCGTTGTGCCCGCCGAACCCGAAGGAGTTGCTCAGGGCCAGGTCGCCCACCGGGGCGAGCGGGCGGGGAGTGGCCCGGACCACGTCCAGGCGGATCTCCGGGTCCTCTTCCGTGCCGCCGATCGTCGGGGGGATCACCCCGCGGTGGAGGGTCAGCACCGTGGCCACCGCCTCCACGCCGCCCGCGGCTCCCTGAAGATGGCCCAGGTTCCCCTTGACGGCCGTGACGGGCACGCCGCCGCCCAGGACCGCCCGCACGGCGGCCGCCTCCGCGAGGTCCCCCTCGGTGGTGGCGGTGGCGTGCGCGTTGACGTGGACGACGTCCACGGCATGGGCGTCCGCGTCCTCCAGGGCACGCCGCAGGGCCAGCGCGACCCCGTTGCCGGACGGGTCGGGCGCCGCCATGTGGTGGGCGTCGGCGGACAGGCCCCAGCCCGCGGCCTCGCAGTAGATGCGCGCCCCGCGGGCCCGTGCGTGCTCCTCCGCCTCCAGCACCAGGAACCCGGCGCCTTCGCCGTTCACGAAGCCGTCGCGGTCCTTGCCGAAGGGGCGGGAGGGGGAGACCTCGCCGATGCCGTGGTTCGACAGGGCGCGCATCGAGGCGAACGCCGCCATGATCGCCGGGGTGACGACCGCCTCCGCGCCGCCCGCCAGAGCCACGTCCACGCGCCCGTACCGGATCCGGTCGATGGCCTGGCCGATGGCCTCCGTCCCCGACGCGCAGGCGCTGGTCACCGTGCGCGCCTCGCCCGTGATCCGCAGGTCGAGGGAGATCTGGGAGGCGGCCTGGGAGGGGACCGTCATGGGGGTCGTGAGGGGGGAGACGGCGCGCGGGCCCCGGTCGCGCAGTACCCGGTCGCCGCCGACCAGGACCGACGCGTCACCGAGGATCGCGCCCACCGAGACGCCGACACGCTCGGGGTCCAGGCCGCTCTCGGGCGTCCCCGCCGTGTCGAACCCGGCGTCCTGCCAGGCCTCCCGGGCCGCGAGCACCCCGAACTGGGCCGCCCGGTTCATCCGGCGCGCCTGCGGCCGGGGCAACAGTCCGACGGGGTCCACGGGCACCGTGCCGGCCACCCGTACGGGCAGTTCGGCGAACTCCTCGCCGTCGAGCTCCCGTATCCCGCACCGCCCCTCGATGAGGCCCTGCCACAGCTCCGGCACGCCGACGCCCAGTGGGGTGATGGCCCCGAGCCCGGTGACCACGACCCGCCGGGGGACCGCGACCCTGGCCGGGGCGTGCGGCCGCGGGTGGTGCCCGATCAGATGGCCCCGAACCGCGGCCTGTTCGGCCAGTTCGCGCAACTCGGCGTCGGTCAGGGGCCGTTCCGCCGCGTTGTCCAGGTCGCGGTACCACCGGCCCCAGCGCCGGACGTACGTCTCCTCGACGGCGCGGGGGTCCACGGCGCGCAGGGAGGTGACCCGGTCCCCGTCGTGGAGGTCGGCCGCGCCGAGGTCGCTCGATGTGACGAGCGGCACAGCGGCCACGTCCATCCGGTGCCCGGCGACCGTCACTTCCTGGGAACGGGAGAGGAACTCGTCGTGGTCGCTGCCGCCCAGCGGTGGGCGCACGATCATCCGGATGGTCTGCGGGTTCTCCGGCACGGTGTGCATCACGACGTACCAGGTGTTCTCGGCGGCGTCCTGTTCCGACAGGGCGAGCAGATCTCCCGGTACGACCTCGGCGGCGGTGACGGTGTGCGGCTGGAGCGAGATGGCGGAGGAGTGGCGCATTGTTCGTCTACTGCTTTCTGTGGCTGTTCGAGTCCATGGCAGGAGGCACAACGGCTGAATTTGAAGTGTGCCGGTTCGGCGATGTGACGCAGTTCGCAACCACGAAGCGGTGAAACTCAACTCTGCTTTTTTCAGGGCCTGTTAACTACTCAATGGGTCAACTCCTGTGCGGAACATCACGGATCCGGCGAGAATTGATCAAGAATTTCGGAGGGGTGGATCTTGAAAATGCGTCAGCCTTGCCGAATTCCCGCGAGGTAATTCCGCACCGGTTTCACCTGACGTGACGTCAAGAACAATGGCGCCGTGTTCACCGACCGCTTCTCGGTGCGGCGTACGGTCTGCGCCGCCCGGTGAGGGCCCGGCGTCACCCTGGTCTGCGGCGATCCGTCTGCGGGTCCCTCTGCGGGGACCCGTCCGTGGTGACCCGAGTGTGCCGTCGGGCGGGATCGACGCCGTCCGTGGCGGGGCGGGTGCGGGGTCCGGCGCTTTCTCTCATGCGGCCCTTAGGTCCGCAAAGATTATGATTTGGCTCATAGTGGGTTTAATGTGAAGAACACTTGGAGAGCTACCCGGCGGGCCGGGCGGCGGTGCGCGCGATGAGGTGCCTCCGGGTGTGAGGTGCCTCCGGGTGTAGGGAGTGATCTCGTTGTCCGTCGCCTGGGACGACATCGGCGGACTTGTCGATGCCCATGAGCGTTTTCTGACCGGCGCCCTGGTGGACGCCGATGTCAGGGGCGCGGTGCTCGACTCCTGGAAACGGTGCAGATCCGTGGGACTCGAGCCGCACCGGCTGCTGATCCCGTACGCGGAGCCGATGCTCGACGAGCGGTTCCTGCGCGCGGCCGAACCGGTCCTGAAGGACCTGCTCGACTCCATCGCCCAGATGAGCATGACCGTCGTGCTCTGCGACGGCCAGGGCCGCATCGTCCAGCGCTTCGGCGGCAGCCGCCGGCTGCGCGAACGCCTCGACGCGGTCCACTTCACCCCCGGCTGTGACGCCTCGGAGCAGTTCGCGGGCACCAACGGCGTCGGCACCGCGCTGGCCGGGCGGAGCCCGTTCTACGTCGTCGGCCGGGAGCACTTCGCCGACTGCCTGCAACCCTTCGCCTGCGCCGGCGCACCCGTCCGCAACCCCCTCAGCGGCCGCATCGAGGCCGTCATCGACCTCACCACCCTGCGCTGCGACGGCGACCCCGCCATGCTGCACCTGGTCCGCGGGGTCGTGCGCGACATCGAGGCACGGCTGCTGGAACAGTCCACGGAACGGGAGCGGGCGCTCCTGGCCGCCTACCGCAGGACCGGCCGCGAGGCGGTCGGCGCCGACGGCTGGCCCCGCCAGCCCGAGTACGCCTCCCCGGCGGCTCCCGGGAGCGCCGCCGACGGCGGCGACCTCACCAGGATCGACCTGGCCGTGCTGCGCGAGAAGGCCGAGGAACTCATCGCCTCACCGCACCGCACCCTGGACCAGGTGACTCTCTCCGGCGGCCGGACCGCTACCCTCCTGCGCCGCCAGGTCACCGGAGCCGACGGCGAGACGGGCGTGGCCGTGGAGGCGCGCATCCTCGGCGGCTCGCGCCTGCGGCCCATGGACTTCGACACGGACGCCGTCACGCTCGGCCCGGCGCCTTCGACCGGTGCGATCGTGCCGCCGGCCGCGGCCCCGTCCGGCCTGGCCGAGGCGGCGCCGCCGGTTCCGGTCCCGCCCGCTCCGGGCGAGGGCGTGCCGCCGGCCCCGGCAGCGTCCGGCCACGGAGAGGCAGCGCCGCCGGCCCCGGCCCCGGCCCCGTCCGCCCCGGGCGAGGCCGTGCCACCGGCCCGGCCCCCCGTCGTCCCGGCCGAGGGTGTGCCGTCGGCCCTCACCGGCCTGGGCCCGGCAGCGCCGGCCCCGCCCCCCGCGCGCACCGGTGTGCCCCCACCTCCGTCCGCCGGGGCGGCTGCGCCTGTGCCTCCTCCCGCCCAGGCGGAGCCCGGGAACGCCGTCGCCCCTGCGCCGCCGTCCTCGGAAGCGGCCGCCTCCACGTCTCCGCCCCGCGGAACGGCCCCGCCCACACCCCCGCTCACGGCCCCGGCCCCGATACCCCCTCCGTGGGCCCCGCCCCCGGCGGCACCCACCGCCGACCGGGCGCACCGCCCACCCCAACCCCCGCCGCGGTCCGAGCCCCCGCCCGGCCCGGACCGGACCGGCGCCCCCGGCCCCGGCCCCGCCGTGGCCGCCACCCCTGCTCCTGCCCCTGCTCCCACCCCGGAGCCCGAGCCCGAGTCCGCGCCCGAGCCCAAGTCCGAGCCCGAGCCCAAGTCCGAGCCCGAGTCCGAGCCCGAGCCCGAGCCCGAGTCCGAGCCCGAGCCCGAGCCCAAGTCCGAGTCCGCGCCCGAGCCCAAGTCCGAGTCCGCGCCCGAGCCCAAGTCCGAGCCCGCGCCCGCGCCCGAGTCCGCGCCCGAGTCCGCGCCCGAGCCCAAGTCCGCGCCCGCGCCCGCGCCCGCCCCCGACGACGACGGCTGGCTGCTGCTCGTCGGGGAGCCCGGCGTGGGCCGGCTGGCCGTCCTGGCCCGCAGGCGCCTGGAGCTGCTGCACGACGCCGGCGTCCGCATCGGCAGCACCCTGGACGTCACCCGCACCGCCGAGGAACTGACCGAGGTGACCGTGCCCCGGTTCGCGGACGTCGCCGTCGTCGACCTGCCCGACTCCGTGCTGCGCGGCGAGGAACCGGGCCCCCTCGGCCCGGACACCCCCCTGCGCCGGGTCGCGCGGGGCGCCGTACACGACGGGTCCCACCTGCACGGCGTCGGCGACACCGTCCACTACATCCCCTCCACGCCACAGGCCCGCAGCCTGGAGAGCCACCAGTCCGTGCTCGAACCGGTCCTCACGGAGGCCGGCGGCTGGCTGGCCCAGGACCCCGCACGGGTCGCGCGGGTGCTCTCGGCCGGCACGCACTCCCTGATCACGGTGCCGCTGCGCGCCCGTGGCACGACCCTCGGCGTCGTGAGCTTCTACCGCTCCCAGCAGCCCGCCCCCTTCGAGGACGACGACCTGTCCCTGGCGCAGGAACTGGTCGGACGCGCCGCGATCTCCATCGACAACGCCCGCCGCTACACCCGCGAGCACAACACCGCCCTCGCCCTCCAGCGCAGCCTGCTGCCCCGGGGCAGGCCCGAGCAGAGCGCCGTGGAGGCCGCCTACCGCTACCTGCCCGCGCAGGCCGGCGTGGGCGGCGACTGGTTCGACGTCATCCCGCTGTCCGGCGCCCGGGTGGCACTGGTGGTCGGGGACGTCGTCGGTCACGGCCTGCACGCGGCCGCCACCATGGGCAGGCTGCGCACCGCCGTCCACAACTTCTGCGCCCTGGACCTGCCGCCCGACGAACTCCTCACCCACCTCGACGACCTGGTGGGTCAGCTCGACCGGGCCGAGGGCTGGGCGGAGGAGGACGCCGACTCCGAGATCGCCGGGGCCACCTGCCTGTACGCCGTCTACGACCCGGTGTCGCGCCACTGCACCCTCACCCGTGCCGGGCACCCCCTCCCCGCGGTGGTCAGGCCCGACGGCACGGTGGACTTCGTCGATCTCCCGTCCGGACCGCCGCTCGGCCTCGGCGGCATGCCCTTCGAGACCGTCGAGCTCGACCTGCCCGAGGGCAGCCAGCTGGTGCTGTACACCAACGGCCTGATCGAGGACCGGCTCCGCGACCCCGACGCCCGTCTGGAGAGCTTCCGCACCGTTCTGGCCTGCCGCGACCGCACGCCGGACGACACCTGTGAGGCGGTCCTCGACGCGCTGCTGCCCGACCGGCCGAGCGACGACGTGGTCCTGCTGGTCGCCCGTACCCGGGCCCTGGGGCCGGAACAGGTCGCCCAGTGGGAGCTGCCCAGCGACCCGGCGGTCGTCTCCCGCATCCGCGCGGCCGTCACCGAGCAGTTGGCCGCCTGGGGGCTGGACGAACTGGCCTACACCACCGAGCTCGTCGCCAGTGAACTGGTCACCAACGCCATCCGCCACGCGACCGGTCCGGTCCGGCTGCGGCTGCTCCGTGACCGCGCGCTGATCTGCGAGGTGTCCGACGGCAGCAGCACCTCGCCCCGGCTGCGCCGGGCCAGGAACGAGGACGAGGGCGGCCGCGGGCTCTTCCTCGTCGCCCAGTTCACCGAGCGCTGGGGCACCCGCTACACCTCCGACGGCAAGGTCATCTGGACGGAGCAGCCACTGCCCACGGCGCCCCCGCCGAAACCGCCCCCTCGACCATGAGCACCCGGCCGGGCGAGGCCGCCGGCACACGGACCGCGTGGACGGCACCTGACCGGAGGCGCTCTTGACCAGGACCCATGGGGCTGCTCCGCTTGACGGGTCGGGGTGTCGAACTCGGGGGGTCGGCTTCGTGGCCAGGTTGGTTCCAGGCGCACGGTCTCGAGCCGACGGCGCCGGACGTGGTGCGGCCGGTTCCGTCGAGGACGGCGTCGACGGGGTGGCGAGGCGGGCATGAGGTTACGGCGCGGCGGCGCCGTCGCCGCCATCGCGGGCGGCGGTGCGATCACCACGATGCTGATCGGCCTGGTCACCAACGCGGTGTCCGATCAGACGCGCTGGCCCGGCTTCCTCGGGTGGGTCCGGCAGCACGCGTGGTTCTCGTTCGTCATCCTGGGCGTGGCCCTGGTGGGTTTGACGGCGTGGCTCGCGGCCGTGTCGGAATCCTGGGCGTCCGCGCTGACCACCGGTCCGCAACCCCGGCCGGACGACGCGGTGGGACTGCCCGGCGCCGCCCTGGTGCTGCGTTCGTTGCCGAGGGACACCACGGCGTTCACCAACCGGTCCGCCGAGCTGGAACGGCTCCTGGTGTCGGTGCGGTCCTCGCAGGACAACGGCGAGTCACTGCCGGTCCATGTGATCGACGGGATGCCCGGGGCCGGCAAGACCACGTTCGCGGTGCACGCCGGGCACGTCCTGTCGGAGCGCTTCCCGGACGGCCAGCTCTTCGTGAACCTCAACGGCCACACACCGGGGCAGAGCCCCGTCCACCCCGCCGAGGCCCTGGCCTCGCTGCTGGCCGCCGCCGGAGTGCCGACGCCGCAGATACCGGTCGGCGACGACCTGGGGGCGGTGACGGAGGCCCGGGCCGCGATGTGGCGGAGCCGGTTCGCGGGCAAGAGGGCCCTGCTCATTCTCGACAACGCCGCCAGCTACCGGCAGTTGGAGCCCCTGCTTCCCGGGGGGAGCGAGTGCCTGGTGCTGGTGACGAGCCGCAGGCGTCTGGCGGCCCACGAGGAAGTGGTCCTGCCGGTCGAGGCGTTGCCGCCCGGCCACGCGGTCGACCTGTTCGTACGGCTCAGCGGCCGGTCGGTCGACGCGCTCGGCCGGCAGGTCGCGGAGGAACTGGTGCGGATGTGCGGGTACCTGCCGCTCGGCGTGTCACTGCTCGCGGCGCGATTACGGCACCACCCGGCCTGGAGCGCCGAGGAGCTCCGGGAACGGCTGGCCGCCGCCCGGGACCGGCTGGGCGAGTTCCAGGCCGGTGAGAGGGCGGCCGTCGCGGCATTCCACCTGTCCTACCGGGACCTCCCGCCGGAGCGGCAGGACTTCTTCAGGAGCCTTGGTTTCTACCCGGGTACAGACGTATCGGAGCATGCCGGCGCCGCGTTGGCCGCGACGGCGGTCGCGGAGGCACGCGGTCATCTCGAGGCGCTCTACGACGACCATCTGATCGATGAACACCCAGGGAGCCGCTACCGGCTTCATGACCTTCTGCGCGAGTACGCCCGTCGCCTCGCCGACGAGGGAGGACACATGGAACACGTTCAGGCCGTCCAGCGCGTGTGTATGTACTACCTGGCCGCTCTCGCCGTCGCGAACACGTACATCGTCCGCAGCGGTGCGACGGCTCCCCCTCCTCCGGACGACACGGCCGGCCTGGAGACACCCGCGATGGAATCCCGCACGGCTGCCGTCGGGTGGCTGGAGAGCGAGCGGGCCAACGTCCTGTCCTGCATCGAACAGGCGAACAGCCTCGCCCTGCACGATCTCGTGGTCGCCCTCGCCGCGGCGATGGCCCCCTTCCTGCGGCAGGCGGGGCCCTGGGACCAGGCGGTCGGCCTGCACCGGACGGCCGCCGAAGCGGCCCGGCGCACCGGTGACCGACGGGCCCTGGCCGGGGCCCTGGCCGAACTCGGCGTCGTACGACGCTTCATGGCCGCCTACGGGGAGGCGACCGAGGTGCTGAGCGAGGCGGCGACACGGTACGACGAGGCCGGTGACCTGAAGGGCAAGGCCGACGCCCTGAACCAGGCGGGCATCGTCTGGTATCTGACCGCGGACAACGAGTCCGCGGCACGCGCCCAGACCGAAGCCCTGGCCGTCTACCGCGAGCTGGGAGACCGGCTGGGGCAGGCGAACGCGCTCGCGGACCTCGGCATGGTGCTCCGGCAGACCAGCCGGTTCGACGAGGCGGTCACGGCCCAGTCCGAGGCACTGTCGATCTACCGCGAGCTGGGCGACCGTTACGGTGAGGCCAACTCCCTGCGCGACCTGGGCGTCGTCCACTGCCAGATGGGCGAGTACGAACGAGCGGCCCGATGCCACCGCGACGCCTTCGACATCTACCGCCGGCTCGACGACCGGGTGCACCAGGCGTACGCCCTCAACGAACTGGGCGTCGTGCGGCGCATCACGGGAGACCTCGCCGGGGCGGGGGACGCCCACACCCGGGCGCTCGACCACTACACCGAACTCGGTGACCGCTTCGGCCGCGCCAACAGCATCCGCCATCTCGGGACGCTGGACCGGGTGTCGGGGAACATCCCGGATGCGCTCCTCCGGCTGGAGGAGGCCCTGGCGATCTATCGCGAGCTCGGCAGCCGTGGCGGTGAGGCCGCGGCACTGAGCGAACTGGGTGCCGCGCGGGGTCGCGCCGGGGACCGTGCCGGTGCGCTGGAGGCGTTGCGGCGCAGTGCGGACCTCCTGCGTGAGCTGGGCGACCGGTGCGCCGAGGCCGAAGTGCTCAATCACCGGGGCGTGTTGCTGCGGGCATCGGGTGACACGGGCGCGGCGCGCGGGTACTTCGAGCAGGCGGCACGAATCGCCCGTGAGGTGCACTGCCCGCTCGAGGAGGCCAGGGCGCTGGAGGGGACGGGGCGCTGCGACCGGGGTGCCGGTGGGGGTGGTGCGGCCGACGATTCCCTGCGCGAGGCGGCCGCGATCTACCGGCGGCTGGGTTTGGACTCGGCGGTGGGCGAGATCGAACTGCTCCTGGCACGGCGATCACCGTGAGTGCGTAACGTGTCAGTAATCTGACGGAGAGTGTCCGATTTGCACCTCACACCTGACCCGCCGAGGCTGCTACTTTGCCAAGGAAGCTCCGGTTTTCAATCATCGGTGGCCGTGCCGGTCGCCCGCGCGGCACACCTGGGGGGCACTGATGGCGTCGGACAAGGCTCTTACGACCGTTCTTCGTGGTGCGGACGAGCCGCGGGCGAGGGGACGCTCCTCGGTCCTCGACCGTGTCGCGGCCCGTGTGCGGCACCGTCTGGAGGTGGAGCGATCGGCGCCGGACCAGGCCGCCGACGGCAGCCACGGAGCATCCCTCATCCGGCCGCTGCCCTTGTGAGAGCAGCGTTCCATGACGCTCTCCCCCCTTCCCTTCCGGTCGTTCGTGCTCAAGTCCGCCAACCGCTGCAACATCGACTGCGACTACTGCTACGTCTTCAACTCCCCCGACGAGGCGTGGCGGAAGCTGCCGGCCCGCATGAGCGTGGAGGTCGCCCGTGCTGCCGGACGACGCATCCGGCAGCACGCGGCGGCGCACGGACTGCGGAGCGTTCACCTCGTACTGCACGGAGGTGAGCCACTGCTGGCGGGCAGACGGCACACGCATGCGCTGCTGGCCGCTCTGCGCGCCGAGGTCCCGCCGGACGGCCCGCAGGTCCACTTCGAGTTGCAGACCAACGGGACGCTGCTGTCCGAAGGTTGGCTCGACCTCTTCGAGGAGTTCGACGTCGCCGTGGGCGTCAGCCTCGACGGGCCGCCGCACGCCAACGACCGGCACCGCCTGACCCACGCCTCCCGGTCGAGCGCGGCGTCGGCCGAGCGCGGCATACAACTGCTGCGGACCCGGCCGCACTTGTTCGCCGGACTGCTGGCCGTCGTCGATCTGGCCAACGACCCGGCCGAGGTCCACGACCACCTTGCCGCCTACGAGCCACCGGTGATCGATTTCAACCTCCCGCACGGCACGCACGACGCCCCGCCCCCGCGCACCGATCCGTCCCTGCCCGAGTACGGGATGTGGATGAGCCGCGTCTACGATGCCTGGCTCGCCCGGCCCCAGTACCGGCACACGGTGCGGATGCTGGAGGACATAGCCGCTCTCAGCGCGGGTGTGCGAGGCTCCGTCGAGACCCTCGGGCTGGCGCCTCAGGCGACCGTGGTGATCGAGTCCGACGGGTCCATCGAGGGCGTGGACACCCTTCGTTCCGTGGAGGAAGGCGCCTCCCGGCTGGGCCTCGACGTCTTCGACGCCACCTTCGACGAGGCGGCCCTCCATCCGAAGCTCCGGCACAGACAGCTCGGCAGGGACGCCCTCGCCGGGCAGTGCCGGTCCTGCCCCGTGGTCGAGGTCTGCGGCGGCGGCTACCTCCCGCACCGCTTCAGCTCCGCCGGCGGCTACCGCAACCCCTCGGTCTACTGCGCCGACCTCTACCACCTCATCCGGCACGTCCAGGACTCACTGCGCCGGCACGGCTGGGAACCGGGGGGCTCGGTCCCGTCACCCCCCTAGCTCCGCGCATCGCACCGTGAGCACGTATCACGCGTTGACCGGACCGTCGCCCCGAGCAGAACGACACACAGGAGGCTCTCGTATGAACATCCGGATCCGCCCGGCCGGTGCGGGTGACATCTCGGCACTGGCCAGGCTGATCGAAGAGATCGAGCGCTACTACGGGGCGAGCGAGATCCAGCCCCTGGAGGAGCGCAGGTCCCAGATCAAACAGGCCCTGTTCGGTTCCCCACCGCTGGCCTCGGCCCTGCTGGTGGAAGACGGCCGCGGTGACATCGTCGGCATGGCCGCCTACTCGTTCCTCTGGCCGGCCGCGGGCTCCTCCCACTCCCTCTTCCTCAAGGAACTCTACGTCCGGGACTCCCTTCGCCGACAAGGCGTCGGCCAGGCGCTGATGAGGAAGCTCAGGGGCATCGCCGAGGAACGGCCGGGATGCAGCCGCCTGGAGTGGATGACGGACCGCGGCAACGCGGGAGCCCGCTCCTTCTACCGGGAACTCGGCTTCGCGGAGTTCGACGGAAAGATCGTCTACCGGCTGGAGACGGGGACCGGCGTGGTCAGGGAACCGGCGCACTCCGTTTCGGTATGACACCCGCGAAGACCTGCCGGCCGTGGGAGCGGCGCGCACGGCCCGGGCGGCCCCGAGACCGCCGGGCCCGACGAGGCACACCTCTGCCGGCGGATCCCGTCCGGGTCCGCGGCGGTACCCGCCCGGGCCTCGGGGCCCGGCCTGCGGCCGGGGGACCGGCGGCAGGCCGGCGGCGGCTGCCGGCACCGGCCGGGCGTGACGGCCGGGGCGCGGTGCGCGTCCCGGCCGCGGCATCCGCGGCGCGCCTGGGATCCGCGGCCGGTTTCCGCGCCTGGGATCCGCGCCTGGGATCCGCGCCTGGGATCCGTGCCCGGGACCCGTGCCCGGGACCCGCGGCCGGGGAACGCCGCTGCTCCGGCGTCCTGAAGGCCGACGCGGAGGGGCGGGAACTGACGGGGCGGATCCGACGGCCGATCCGACCGGTGAGCCGTGCCGGCTGTCAGACGGGGGCGGTGGGGAGGGCCTGCTCGGTCCAGATGGACTTGCCGGTGCGGGTGTGACGGGTGCCCCAGCGCCGGCAGAGCGCGGAGATGAGCTGCAGGCCGCGCCCGCCCTCGTCGGTGGCGGAGGTGTGGCGGACGTGCGGCGTGGTCAGGCTGGCGTCGGAGACCTCGCAGATCAGCGCCCGGCTGCGCAGCATGCGCAGCCGGATGGGGCCGCAGGCGTGCCGGATCACGTTCCCGACCAGCTCGCTGACCAGCAGTTCGGTGGTCATGATCAGGTCTTCGTCGGCCAGGTCCCAGTCGGTGAGCTGGGCGCGGACCAGGTCGCGGGCCCGGCCCGCCGCCACCGGGTCTTCCGGCAAAGGCCACTCGGCGATGTCCCTCGCGTCCAGCGGGTGGGTACGGGCCAGCAGCAGGGCGGCGTCGTCGACCAGCGGCCCGTGGGCGGGCAGGAGAGCGGAGGTGATGGTGGCGCAGAGGGCGTCCAGGTCGGACGCGTCCACCGGGGAGGTCGGCATGGCGTTCACGGACTCGAAGAGGAGCTCGGCGAGACGATTCATGCCCGTGGTGACATCCCTGTCCTTGCTCTCGACCAGACCGTCGCTGTAGAGGGCGAGCAGGCTGTCGGCGGGCAGCAGGGCCTCCAGGGTTTCGAAGGGGGGAGTGGCCACCCCCAGCGGCGGGTCCGGGGTCACGGGCAGGAAGGCGACGCTGCCGTCGGGGTGGGCCACGGCCGGGGGCGGCTGACCGGCGCTGGCGTACGACAGACGCCGGGTCACCGGGTCGTAGACGCCGTACAGGCAGGTCGCGAAGGCATCCGTGCCCGGCTCGCCGACGATGTCGTTGAGGTGGCCGAGGATTTCGTCGGGCGGCAGCTCCAGCTCGGAAAGGGTGCGGACGGCCGCGCGGAGCCCGCCCATGGTGGCGGCCTCGGCCATGCCGTGGCCCATGACGTCGCCGATGACCAGCGCCACCCGGGCCGCGGAGAGCGGGATCACGTCGTACCAGTCGCCGCCGACGTCGGCTCCCTGCGTGGCCGGCTGGTAGCGTGCCGCCGCCGTCACCTCGGGCAGCTTGGGCAGTGCCTGCGGCAACAGACTGCGCTGGAGGGTACGGGCCCGGGTCGTCGCCTCGTCGTAGAGCCCGGCCCGCTCCAGGGCCTGCGCGATCAGTCCGCTGAGCGCGGTCAGCAGCGTGCGTTCGTCGTCGTCCAGCACCCGCGGCCGGCTGAAGCAGATCACCGCCGCACCGATCCCGCGCCCCGACACCGCCAGCGGCAGCACGGCCCACGCCTGCTTGCCGCCCTCACGGACCAGGATCTCGGTGCCCGGGTAGCGCTTCAGGATCTCCTCCGGGGAGGAGATGTAGAGGGGGGTGCGGGTGCGCAGGGCGTCCTCCACCGGGTTCGTGGTGTCCCTGACCGTCCACTCCCTGTCCAGCATCCGGGTGAAGCGCTCCGAATATCCCCGGGAACCGATCACCGTCAGCCGGTCGCCGACCACGCCGAGCATGATCAGCCCGGTGGCCCCGAGGGGCGTCATCACACCGTCGGCCACCGCCGCCATCACGTCCTGGGCCGTGACGGCCTCGGCCAGCTCCCGCGTGATCCGCTGCACCAGGGCCGCCCGCTCCGCCGCCGCCCGCTCCGCGGCGGCCCGCTCGACCTCCCGCAGATGCCGCTCGGTGGTGTCGGTGATGTAGAGCGTGAGGCCTTCGGGCACCGGCACCAGCCGCAGGTGGTACCAGGACGCCCCGTCCGGCCACGGTACGTCGAATCCGGCCGGCTGGCCCTCGGCCGCCGTGGCCCGGCACCGCTGCTCGAGACCCGGCACGGCGCGTACCGCGGGAACGCTCCACAGCAGGGCTCCGGCCACGTCTCTCGCGGTGCCGAAGAGCCGCTCGGCGGCCTGATTGAGGAATCCGATGCGCCAGTCCGTGTCCAGGGCGACGAAGCCGTCGCTCATGTGCTGCAGCGCCCGCCCCACCGACTCGGCGGCGGTGTGTGTTTCGCTGCTGTCCCGGATGGTGCCGATCACCTTCACCGGCGCCCCCTCGTCGTCGGTGATCGTCCGGGCACGGGCCTCGATCCAGACGTATGTGCCGTCCTGACGCCGGATCCGGTACTCGTCCTGGAAGCCGCCGCGCAGCTGGATGCCCGTGTCGAAGCCCGCCACCGCGCCCGGCAGGTCGTCCGGGTGGATCAGCGCCGCCCACGCCTCGATGCCGCCGCTCATCACCGCGGGATCGATGCCGATCAGCACGTCCTCGACGGGCCGGTCGGAGGTCAGCTCGCCGGTGCGCAGGTCCCAGGTGTACGTGAGGGAGGGCACCCGTTCCATGTCCCACGGCGGGGTCTGCCCCGGCCCTGGCCCGCTCTCCAGGGCGTGCAGCACGGTGGGGGACGGGTTGAGGATCCCGGACGACCTGAGCCTCCCGGACAGCCAGGCCGCCATCTCGCTCAGAGACGCGCGCTCCGCCGCGCCGGGCACGGTGCCCGGCGCGAAGAGGACGGAGAGCGCGCCGCGTCGCCGGCCACCGCCCGGGATGGGGACGGCCAGATGACCGATGCCGGCGGGCAGCCGGGAGGGCCACAGGGCGGCGGGGTCCCGGCCGGGCACCGGGTCGGGCGGGGCCAGGTCCGGCTGCCAGGTGACGGTGTTGTTGCGGGCGGCCCAGCTGGGCGGGGCCGTGCCCCGCACCGGGATGATCAGCCAGGGCCGGGTCATCGACCCCGGCAGGCCACTGTCGGCGACCAGGTAGAGGATGCCGCTCATGCCGCCGCCCGGCAGATGCACCATGCCGCCCAGGCCCTGCACCTCGGCCACCGCCTGCTGGAGCGCGGTCAGCAGCACCTCGACATCGCGCCGGTGCTCGTCCACGGCGTCGAGCAGCCGCATCCGCACACGGTGTTGCTCCGAGGGAGGCCGCACCGTCTGCGTCGTCCGCAGCCCCTGCGGCCGCAGTGACTGCTGCGGTTGTTGTGCCTGTTGTTGCGGCTGTTGCGACTGGTAGGGCTGCCGGGGCGCACGGGGCATGGACGGGCCGGTGTTGTCCGCATCGCTGCCTCTGGAGTTCACCACGGCCGACCCTCGCCTCCGCTCACCGCTTGGGCACCCGTTGCGCCGTATGTGATCGGATGTGGACCTGCCGTGATCCACATCCGTCTCATCTACTCTAATCCGAACAATTTAGGCGATCGGGTCCATCGAGGTGAACCTTTCGCCCACTGGTGCACCGTATGTGACATCGACTCGCTCTCCGTCACCGACGACGAGAGCGAGGCCGTGACCGCGCGGATCCGCCGGGACGGCCCGGTAGTGTGCCTGGCGTGATCGACACGTACACGACACTTGACGACGCCGGGGTCGCCCTCACGGCGGCACGCGCCGGTGCGGACGTCCTGCGCACCCTGTACGGTCGGCAGCTCTCCCGCATCGACAAGGGCGACGGGGACTTCGCCACCGCCGCTGACGTGGAGGCCGAGAAGGCGATCGTCGGCGTCATCCGCGCCGCCCGGCCCGACGACGCGGTGCGCGGCGAGGAAAGCGGACAGCAGGGCCCGGCCGCCGCTGCACGCCAGTGGCTGGTGGACCCCCTGTGCGGCACGCTGAACTACGCCGCCGGCAACCTGCTCGTGGCCGTCAACGTGGCACTGCGCGACGGGGCGGCGGCGGTCGCCGACCCGTTCGGCGACGAGCTCTACGTCACCGACGGTGAGACCGCCTGGGCACGGAGCCGAGGGGTCGACACACGACTGGCGCCCACACCGGCCACCCGGCTGGTGGACGTCAACCTGGATCCGCCGTTTCCTAGCGCGCCCGGATTCCGGGCCGTGGACCTGCTGGCGCACCCCGACTTCGCCGAACGGTTCCGGCCGCGCGTCGTGTCCACGACCCTGGCACTGGCCTGGGTCGCATCCGGCAGGCGCGCCGCGTACGTCACCGATGGCGGCGACCTGTCCGGGAGCGTGCACTTCGCCGCGGGCATCGCCGTGTGCCGAGCCGCCGGCTGCGTGGTCACGGGGATCGACGGCGGCCCGATCGGACAGGAGGCCCGCGGCCTCGTGGCGGCCGCCGACGCCGAGACGCATCGGCTGCTGATGTCGATGATCCGCGGCTAGGGTCTGAGCCCCGGGGTCTGAGCCCCCGGGCTTGGGCGCCGGGGTCTGGGCGCGGGGTCTGGGCTCCGCCAAGCCGACGGACCCACGTCAGCCCCGACAGGCCATGGTCCAGAGGACTTTGTCGCGTCTCGGCGGTCGGTAGTCCCGCTGTCCGCACGGTGGATCGTGCTGTTCGACGGACGCTGACCGTCCTGCCGCTCAGCCGGACCGGAGTTGAGTACGGGTGCTCATGCGCACCGCCACCGGCCGCGGCACCCTGCACCCATGACCGACACCCTTTCAGCCCCGAGACGTCGGCGCCCCTGGTCGCACAGAACGCGCCTGGGCGTGGACCTCGCCCTGGCGATCCCCCTGTTCCTGCTGGAGACCGCGTGGCTCGTGCTGGACCGGATCTACGGCTTCGGCCTGGAGGTATGGGCGGCGCAAGGCGACCGGGCAAGGATCGCCGAGGCCGGCCTCGCGTACATGGGGCGGGTACGGATGCTGCTGATCGCCGTACTCGCCCTGGCAGTTCTCGCGGGAGTCTTCCGTGCCCGCTGGACGGTGATCGCACACTTGCTGGTGGCCCTCCTCGCAGGCGGAGCGCTGGGGGCCGTGCGGCAAGAGCGGGACCACGACCACTCCCTGTCCTCCGCCCGGATCCGCTCCAGCGCGGACTGCGGAGACAGCCGGGCGCGGATCCCGCTGTGTCGTGCGCCCGTGAGGCGGTCCTCGACGACGGCGTGGACGCCGGTGGCGTACGGTGGGCGCACGGCTCAGGAGTCCGGCTCAGGGTTCCAGCACTCCCATGGGGTCCTGCACCGTGAAGCTGACCCACGGGCCGAGCCACACGGTGTCGCCACGTCTCAGCGGCTCGGGGTTGCCCGGGGTGAGGATGCGGGTGTCGACCTTGACGCCGTTGCGGGAGCCTCGCGGCACCTCCGCCACCGCGAGAGTGCCGTCGTCGGCGCAGGTCACGACGGCGTGCCGCGCGGAGACCGTGCGCTCGCCCTTGAACAGGGGGGCTGCCCTCGGGGCCCAGGAGTCGTCCCGGCCCAGGCGTAGTTCCCCGCCCAGCGGGACGTCCAGACAGATGTCGGCCCGGGGGAAGAACAGCCGTACCGCCATGCCGGGGGCCAGGTGCGGCGGTGCCGCGGCCTGAGCCTGGGTCGCCGGCCCCGGCCCGTCACCGGGCTCGGCCCGGTCACGGAGTTCGTCGGGGCGGATGCCCTTCCGGGTGTCGAAGAGCTCCAGACCGTCGAGCTCGTCGTCGAACTCGTCGCTCACCAGGCCCCCTCCTCCTCACTCCCCTCGCTCACCTGCCCGGCTCGCGCTTCCTCGAGAAGTCCACCTCGATCTCCACCTGTCCCGTGGAGTCGACCCTGACGTCCCGTACGAGGGCCACCGCGCCGGGTTCCAGGTCCGGTGCGGCGAACAGGACGCGGGCCAACGGGTTGATCAGGTGGGTCTCGAGGACCATACCGATGCCCCGTCCGCCCTTCCAGGGGTCCTGGGTGCAGTGGGAGAGCAGCACCCGGCGGGCGTGGTCGGTGAGTTCGAGGGTGATGCCGTGTCCGGTGGTGAGCTGGCGCGTGATGTTGCCGACCTGGAGGTCGAAGATGTTCTCGGCGACCTCGGGTGAGATGAAGTCGAAGACGACGACGTTGCCGCCGAGGCGGTTCATCAACTCGGGGCGGCCGATGACACGTTCGAAGTGTTCCTTGATGTTCTCGCGGACCTTCCGCTCCAGCTCCTGGTAGGGCTCGCCGGGTTCGACCAGGGGCTGCCACTCTCCGGTGGCGGGGTCGGTGCGCTGGACACCCAGGTTGGAGGTGAAGATGAGGACGCATTCGCTGAAGTACGTGGTGACGCCCTGCCCGTCGGTGAGGCGGCCGTCCTCCAGGACCTGGAGGAACTTGTCGAGGACGCCTTTGTCGGCCTTCTCGATCTCGTCGAAGAGGATGACGCGGAAGGGGTTCTCCCTCACGGCCTTGGTGAGTTCGCCGCCGGCCTCGTAGCCGACATAGCCGGGGGGCGCGCCGACGAGGCGGTCGGCGGAGTGGGCGGCGGAGAACTCGCTCATGTCGAAGCGGAGATAGGCCTGGTCGCTGTCGAAGAGCACGGAAGCGACGGCCTTCGCCAGCTCGGTCTTGCCGGTGCCGGTGGGGCCGGCGAAGAAGAGGACGCCTCGGGGCCGGTGTCCCGGGCTGGTGGCCTGGGCGCCCGAGAGGCCGAGGGCGGCGCGCTTGAGGATGTCGAGGGTCATCGCCACGGCCGCCCGCTGGCCGAGGACACGGCGCGGGATGGACCGCTCGTCGGAAGGATCCTCGCCCTGGAGGATGCGCTGCCGAATCTCGTCGCGGCTCCACGGGTTCTTCTCGACGCCGATGCGGTAGATGCGGACGGCGTCCGGCATGGCGGTGAAACGGATGCCGCGGGCGCGCGCGAGCTGGTAACTCTCGCGCATCGCGGTGAGGCTCATACCGGATGCCGCGCGGGTGAAGGCGGCGACGGCGTCGGCGGCCTGTTTGTCGGTGAGGGCGCGGTGCGCGGTGTTCCTGAGGTAGCGGCGCAGGAGTTCGCCGGCCATGCGCCGGCGTTCGTCGGCGTCGGGTTCGGGAACGGCTACGGTGCGGATGCGTTCGCTGTTCGCGGCAAGCCAGTTGGGCAGATCGCGTTCCCCGTCGGCGAGCCAGATCACCGGGTTGAACAGGGCGGGCCAGGGGCCTTCGTGGCCGGGTGGAGCGGGGATCTCCACGGGGTCGGCGTCCTGGGCGAGTTGGAAACAGGCGAGGAAGAAGTCCCGCTCGTCGTCGGTGAGCCGGTTGACGTCGTTGACGAGGCGCGAGGCGTGGTCGATCACCAGGGCGACACGCAGGGGCGGCAGGGTGCGGTCGGCCTGGATCTTCTCACGTTCCTCCTGCCAGCCGGAGACGATGGCTCGCAACTGGGCGACGGTCTGCTGGCGTTGCTTCTCGTTGTCGCCGGGGAAGGCGCGGGTGCCGGAGGCCTCCAGCAGTGTGAGTACGGCTTCCCGCGACGCCTGGGTGGCCTGCATCAGCTGGATGCCGCCGATCTGGTCGCAGCGCAGCAGTGCCTGGAAGCCCAGCGGGCGCAGGCAGTTCCACAGCACGGCGAGCAGCGGGAGCGGATGGTCCCGCTCCCGGATGCGTACCAGGTGAAGGTCACGGAAGTTCCCGTGCACCACGTACTGCGCGTGCACGCTGAGTGTCCCGGCCAGTTCCTCGGCGAACAGCGGGAACCGGGGCATGAGCTGGTCTTCCTTGTGCAAGTCCACAGGTCACTCCTCGCCGCACCACGGCGGCAGTCGACGTACGGCAGGGCGTACGGCAGGACGCAGGTCCGGTGGGTCATCGCCGGTCGTCATCGCCGACGGTCCGTTCCCTGCGGGTGGGCCGTTCGTCCCTGCGCCGGTGCTCGCCCCTCGGGTCTTGTGCCGGAAGCCGCCCGAGGTCGTCGAGGGAGATGGCGTCCTCGCCGGGCAGGCCGGGCCGGGCGCCCTTGACCTGTTCGATCCGGAAGTGGACGGTGAGCCCGAGCTCGCGGGCCAGCTCGGCGAACTCGTCGAGCCGCTGACGGGCCTCCTCGCAGCGGGCGTCGTCGAGTTCCTGCTCCTTCCGGCTGCGTTCGCCGGGCGCCCCGCGGTACATGGTGGCGACCCGGAAGGTCCCGTCGACGAGGGTGGCGCGCAGCCAGTGGTCGGGCTCCCAGCCCTCGGGGGTCCAGTCGAGACGGAGTTCTCGGCCCTGGGTGACGGAGGTGTCGGCGAGGCCGCCGTGGCGTTCGGCGAGTTCGGCGAAGACCTCGGAGCACTGGGCGTAGACGTAGAGGGCGGCGAGGTGGTCGTGGCGTTCGCGGACCCGTTGCTCCACGAGCCGGCGCTCGGTGGCGCCGAGCAGGACCCCGTCGTCGAGGACCCGGTGCAGGGCGGCGACGGCGTCGGGTGCCTCGGGCAGGGGCTCGGCGTACTCGGGGGGCTTCCGGGTGAGGAAGTCGAGCTGCGCGGCGGCCCATTCGGCCTGTGCGCGGCGGGCCTCGGCGTCGCGGTTGGCGTCACGGACGACCCGTCGCGCGTCGTTGAGGTGGCGCTGCGCCCTGGTGGGGCTGTCGGCCGCCTTGCGTACGGCGTTGCCCACCGCGGCGGCCGCGAGAACGGCGGTCCTGGGGTCGGCCTGCGGGTCCAGGGCGGCCAGGATGCCGGCGCCCACGTGCCGTACGGCCTCGATGTCGTGGGCCTGCTCGGGTGTGATCCGCGACGGCACGGCGGAGGGCTGCTCCTCCCGCTGTTCTGCGTCGGCGGTGCGGCTCTCCATGTGCCGGGCGAGCATGGCGGCCTGGCGATCGCGGAGCATGCGCCCCCACGCGTCGTCCGCGCCGTCCGTGTCGACGCCGGACACCGCGGTGTCCACGACGGCGGTGAGCCGGCGTATCTCCCAGGCCGTCCAGATCTCCTCGGCCCGGCGGACGTGGTCCTCGAACCGTGCGAGTTCCCGGCGGAAGGTGCCGAGTTCGCAGCCCACGGGTTCGAGCGGCGGGGGCAGGTCGGGCTGGGGCGGCGCCTCGCCGTCTCCTCCGCCGCCGGTGGTGCGGACGCGGCGCATCCGGCACAGCAGGGCGGTGCGGCGGGCGTTGGCCCGCGCGGCGGCGTAGGCGGCGGCCTGCCACTGTTCGGCGAGGGCGGCGGCGATCTCCTCCTGCCGTTCCAGGCAGTGCAGTTCATCGGCCGCGCGGACGGCGGCCTGGGCGAGGACGCGGGTGGTGAGCAGGGCGGCCCGGCCGACGAGGAGGAATCCGCTGAGCGATTCGAGGACGTGCAGGGCCGCGCCCGCCCCGTGACTCGCGGCCTGCGACACGTCGAAGCCGTGGGTGAGGGGAGAGGCGCCGGTGTGCGGCAGTACGAAGTCGCCGACCGGCGGGGGTGGTGGCGGGAAGGTCACGGCGGGGGCCACCAGATCGAGGGAGGGGATCGCCAGTCCTGCGCTCATGCGTGACTCACCCTGCCCTTCGCGCCGCGGTCAGGCCGCGCCGCACGTCGGTCCAGCGGGCCTGCCGCCTGCGCCGCTCGCGGCGCCAGACGTGACAGCGGCGCACGCTCCACACCGCGACGGCGAGGACTGCGGCGAGCGGCCAGACCCAGGGCGCGGCGGCGACCGCGTAGCAGCCGACGAACCAGACGAGGCAACCCAGGACGGCCGCGACCGGTATCAGGGTGCGCAGCCCGCGGGACAGCGTCCGCCGCGCGGGGCGTTCGGAGGTGCGGATGATCAGCCCGGCGAGCGAGCGGTGGGGGTGGTAGGCGGGCGGGCCGATGTAGGCGGCGGTCAGCAGTTCCGTCGCGTAGACGGCGGCGGCGGCCGGCAGGGCCTCCAGCCAGGCGATGAGGACGGCGTCCTGAGAGGCCCGGTTCGCGACGTCGGCGAGCTGGATGACCAGGGCCCAGGGTGCGACGACGAGGGTGGCGCCGAGCAGGGCCCAGCTCAGGGTGGGGATGCGGTCCTCCTTGCGCATGAATGCGACGACTCCGTCGGTGTCCTCGTCCATCAGCCGCTGGATCTCGTCCTCGATCTGCTGCCGGTGCCTGCCCTCCGCCTCGCGCAGGGCGTGTTCGGCCAGGAGGGCGGCGGCGACCAGGAGCGGCGGGTCGTCCTGCCCGGCCGTGCCCAGCCGGTCGAACCAGGGGACGGGGGCCGCCAGCCGGCCGCGTACCTGGGCGATCTCGGCCTCGAGGCGGGCGGCGGCGCGCTCGGGCTCCCGGGCCAGTTCGAGGAGGCGTGCGTCGACGGCGGTGGTCTGTCGCAGGGCCCGGCGGACGCGATCGCGTCCGGACAGGTCGGGGTTGCGGCGCAGTTCGCGGGCGAGGTGCGGCCAGCGGTCGCGCAGGGCGGTCCAGCGGGCGGCGGTGTCGTCGAGGCCCTGGCCACGCGGGAGGCGGGCGAGGGTGGTGAGGATCTCCGGGGCGGAGGCCAGGTGGCGTACCAGGTCAAGGGCCTCGCCGTCGCCGGCGCGGGCGGCGCGGCTGAGCGCGCGGACGCCCTGGACGCTGAGCGGGATGCCCCAGCGGGCGGCCTCGCGGGAGGGACCGAGCCAGGTGATGAGCCGGACGGTGGTGCCGGGCCCGGGCCTGCCGCTCAGTTCGTCGCGGAGGGCGGCCAGGCGGCGCAGTTCCTCGGGGCTGCGTCCGCCCGTGGTCTCGAACTGGGCGAGCCAGGCGGCGAGTCGGCCGCGGCTGCCCTCGTCGTCGAGCAGGTCGGCGGTGGCGGCGTGGTGCAGGTCGAGGGCGCGGGCGAGGTGTTCCGGCTCGGTGAAGCTCTCGCCGAGGAAGTCGAAGGGGGTGAGGCCGGTGTCCGGTTCCCGCACGAAGGCGGCGGGCCGGTCCCGTTCGACCTTCGGGGACTCGTGCCGCAGCCAGGCGTCGACCTGCTCGGCGCCCCACCGGCTCTCGGGGGCGCGGGTGAGGAGTCCCTCGCAGAGTCTGCGGGTGCGGGTGTCCGTGATGCCGCTGACGTCGGGTTCGTGGGTGGCGATCTCGTACAGGACGGCGGAGTCGCTGTAGAAGCCGAGGGGATGTTCCCCCAGGGAGAGTTCGGCGAGGATCATGCCGATCGACCACCAGTCGCCCTCCTCGGAGACGGTCTGGTGCAGCGTCACGGCCTCGGGCGCCAGGTAGCGCGGCTTGCCGCGCCAGTCGCGGCCGGCCTCACCGGCCGGTTCGTCCTCCGCGTCGGCGACGTGGACGGCGACGCCGAAGTCGACGAGGACCAGGTCGAGAGAGCTGCCGCGGCTGCTCTGCACCATCAGGTTGTCCGGGGTGATGTCGCGGTGCACGATCTCGTGGTCGTGCAGTGCGGACACCGCCCTGTGGAGCTGCCCGGCGATCTCCTCGATGCGCGCGGGCGGCAGGGCGCCCGGGTTCTGTTCGGTGTGGGCGGCGAGGTCCACCTCGCCGTGCGAGCGGAACACCTGGTAGGGGTGGCCCTCGGTCTCGCCCTCCTCGACGAGTTCCTCCAGGTGACGTCGCTGCTCCTCGTCGAGGAGCCGCCGTCCTTCGCCGAGGAACCGGACGACCTCGCGGTCCGGAGAGTGCTGCCAGTGGTACCACTTGAGCACCAGGGGCGCCTCGTCGGGTCCGGCACCCGCCCTGCGTACGCGCAGGACGACGGCCTGGCTGGGGCGCTCGGCGGTCTGGATCGTCTTGACCAGGACGAACCGGTCGGTGAGAGCGGGCGGTACGTCCCCGAGGACCGAGCGGGTCTCCCGGGCATCGGAAATGAAGCCGCCCTTCGCGGGAGGAACGAAATCAGTCACCGTCCGGCCTTCCGGGAAGTCGTCCCCGAAAACGGTGGTGCCGTTCGGGCGGAAGGGGAACGAGAATACAGACGGGGCCCGCACCCGAGGAAGCATTATCCGAATTTCGGTGACCACTCACGGATGCCGATGTATCCTCCACATTTTCTCCCACCGCACCAGAGGTCACCGGATTACCATGCACAGCATGCGCACCCTTCCCACGCATCAGAGTCTCGTCGAGGAACTGCGGGCCATTCGGCGCCCAGGACTGCCCAGGCTCCGGCACTGCCCGCACGAGGGGCTGCGTGAGGTCGCCGTCGTGGCCGGCCTGTGCGCAGGTGAGGGCGACGAACTCGTGGGGATCGAGCGGCTGTTGGCCGCCGCAGCCCAACGTCTCACGGGCGGTGGGCCGTTGCGTGACGAGCCGGACTGCGACCCGCTGGCGCGTGCGGCGGCACACACCTTCGGGCTGTTCGCCGACCGCCGCGGGGTGGCCGCCGCGGACCGCAGGAAGGCCGCCGCCGCCGTCTACGGGGTGACCACCGAGCGGTTCCGCAGGAGCCAGGAGCCCGAGCTCATGTCCGAACTGGCGGCCGCGGCACTGGCGTTGGCCCGCGAAGCAGGCACGGCCCGCGCCGCCGCCACCGTCCACACCGCCGCCACCGCGACCATCCGCGCCGCCGTGACCACCGACACCGGCACCGTGACCACCGACACCGACACCGGCACCGTGACCACCGACACCGGCACCGCGACCGCCGACGGCACCGGGACCAGCATCCCTGAACCACCTCCCGCCCGGCCGGTGCCCCCACGGACGGCGAACCGGATCACGGTCCAGGTCTGCCCGATCGAAGCGGTCCGGGACGCGGACATCCTGGTCTCCTCGGAGAACACCTACCTGGAGATGTCCAAGATCTTCCGGTCCACCGTCTCCGGCGCGCTGCGCCGCGCGGCGGCCGTGCGCGACGACGCCGGGAAGATCGTCGACGACGTTCTGCCGAGGGAGTTGAACGCCTGGCTGCGCAGCCACGGCCGTACGGGCCTGTCGGTGCGGCCCGGCACCGTGGTGCCCACGGCACCGGGTGCGCTGGCCGCGCACGGGGTGCGGCGCGTCTATCACGCCGCGGTGTCCATGCCGGTCGACGGCGGCGTCCGCTATCACGTGGCACCGGCCGTGCTCGCCGAGGCGGTTCGCGGGGTGTTCGCGCTGGCCAGGACCGAGCGCGAGACGCTGTCCGTCCGCCTGTCCACCATCTGCTTCCCTCTGCTGGGCGCGGGCCAGGGCGGCCTGCCCGCCGACGTCGCGGCCCGCTGGCTGCTGTGGGCCCTGCGGCAGGAGTTGTACGAGGACAGCACCTGGCAGGTGCGCCTGGTGGCGCGCCGCCCGGAGCGCGCCGAGATACTCAGGACCGAGGCGCTCAGGGCCGCCAACTCGGCTCCTTGAGCGATACGCCCGCCTCCTTCAAGTTCCGTTCCACGGCGGTCAGTTCGCCACGCAGCGGCACCCCGTAGATACGGACTGCCGGACCGCTCCCGTCGTGCTGGACCACTGCCTGGAGGCGCGCCCCGGTGGCCCGGCGTTCCAGGTGCGGGGCGTAGCGGGCGACTCCGCGCGGGGTGAGCGGGCGGATCCGCTGGTTCGCCGACCCCCGCCACGCCAGCGGGGTCGGCTCGGCCACCCGGAACCGGCCCGTCACCACGGCGTCCGCGTGGGCGAGCGCCGGCTTCTGCTCCTCGGTCAACTCCTCGGGCTCGTAACCGGTGTAGACGAGCAGGTCGGGCCCGCCGACGGTGCGACCGCCCACACCCCGGCCGCCCGCGCCGGGCCCGCCCACACCCTGGCCGCCCGGCGCCGTACGGTCCCGCAGCGACGCGGCACCGGACAGCAGGGCGGCCAGGGCTCCGGGCTGCTGGAAGGGCTCTCCCCCGCTGACCGTGAGCCCGTCCGCACCCCTCTCCAGGGCGTCACGCCACAACTCCAGCAATCCTGAGAGGGAATGGAGGCTCCCCCCTCGGGCATCCCAGGTGTGACGGGACATGCAGCCGGCGCAGGCGAGGGAGCAGCCCTGGAACCAGACCCCGAGACGACGTCCGGGCCCCAGCGTTTCCACCGGGAAGTGCGTCCCGCTGATCCGGACCCGCATGACCGCTCCTTCTTCTTCCTGCCACTGCCCGGGAGTATGTCGAGTTCCGGAATCCCTCCGCAATGCGGCCGCCTTCATTTCCCGGCCTCCTGGCGGCCGAAATCCGGTTGTTTTCCGGCAGGGTGCCTGAATGATCAATTCCGGTGCACTCGCGGCTCTCCACTGTCGTTCCATTCCGCTACTCTCTCCGTCATCGCGCAATGATCCCCCTTGGACAGCGCGGGAAACGGGGGTTTCTTCGAATGATCAATTCCGGCCGCACGGGTGGCTCCGCCCGCAGACTGAGGATCGGCTTCCTGTCCGCCGCCGTCGCCCGCGGCCACGGACGACGTGACGCCCTGGGACTCGTGGACCTGCTGGCCACGGCCGGGGACGGCCCGGACCCCGGCGACGACCGGCTGCCCCCGTACGTCCTGGGCATACGGGCGCAGCTCACGCGGAGCACCACGCGGCTGCGTTCACGGCTGCTGCTCGGCAACCGCGAGCTCGTCGAGCGCATACACGCGGAGTCCGTCCGCGTGGTCACCCAGTACACGGTGCGCGGCGAGCCGGCGCCGGCCGCGCTCGCCCGGTTCGGCAGGACGGTCGGCGACTGGCGCAGTTCCGCCGCGGTCTGCCGGTCCCGTGCCCAGGGCCTGGTCGACGAGGTCAACCATCTGCTGGCCTGCTACTGGGACGCCGCCTGGCAGCGCGCGGGCCGGGAGCTCGCCGGCCGGGGGCTGGCCGACCGGGTGCCCGAGCTTCCCGAGCGGCGTCCGAGTGGCTGGCTGCCGGGCCGGGCGGAGCTGGACGCGACCTGGCACCGCCTCGACGACGGCCTGCTGTCCGACCGCTGGTACGTCAAGGACGCACGGGGGACGAACAGTTACGGCCCGTCCGACCCGGGCAACGCCAAGGGGGGCCACCGCCTGTCGGGCAACACCGCCCCGGGCACCCCCGCGCCTGCCGCCCCGGCCGCTGTCGAGCAGGCCCTGGCGATCCTCGACTCGCAAGCCACGTACGGCACTCCGGCCGCCGCCGGTGGCGGCCCGTCGCCTCGAAGCGGCGGCCGGTGACGGGCCCGCACCGTCGTCCCCGATCCCCACTCGTCAGGAAGGTCCCCGAGGTCACCGTGCCCAGCTCAGCCCGCACCCGCGCCCGATCGACCGCCCCCACCCACACCCGAACGCACCTAGTGCCCCAACAGGCAACGTTCGCGCCGTCGCGGCGCCCCCGTGCGGCCGCGCTCCTCGCCGTGATCCCGTCGGCCGCGCTGCTCCTCGGCGCGGTCTCGTGCAGCAACCAGCCGGACGAACTCACCACGCCCTGCGGTGTGGTGGTCGACGGTTCCGGCTCGGGTGCCGCGACGAAGGACGGGTTCGACGCGAAGAAGAAGCTCGAGGAGACGCTCGTCCCGTTCCTCAAGGAGCAGAAGTGCGGCACCGTCGAGTTCGCGCCCATCACCGCCACCTCGCTCAGCTCGTCCTGCAAGGTGGACCCGGTGGACCTCGACCCACCGCACGGTGCGACCACCGACGTGGAGGCGGAGCGCACCAAGGCGCTGCGCATCGCGGCCAAGACCTCCCTCGACGAGCTCAACTGCGCCCGTGACGACCGGCCGGGCTCCGACGTGTGGGGCGGGATCGACCGGATCGCCGAGAAGATGCCGACGGACGGACCGGCCGCGAAGCTGCTCGTGGTGAGCGACTTCGAGCAGGCGGACCCCGAGTTCTCCATAGGCCGCGACGGCAACATCGCCACTCCGGCGAAGCGCAAGTCGTCCATAGACCGCCTGGTACGCGACCGCGGCCTGCCCGGCATCCGGGACATGGAGATCTTCCCCGTCGGCTACGGCATGAAGTACGCGAACAAGCCGAGCCGGCAGAAGCAGTTCGAGGCGTTCTGGACAGAAGTACTCCAGGAAAGGGCGAAGGCCCATGTCGACACCGAATACCAGTGAGCCGCGCCGCCAGCGCCGCACACCGCTCGACCTGATCCCCGGCCGGGACCGCGGGCAGCGTGCCACCGGCGCGGGGAGGACGACCGCCGCACCGCTGCCCCGCACCCGGGGCGGCGGCCCCACGGTCATCAGCGACCCCGCCGAGAGCAGGCTCCTGAAGACGGCGCGGGCCCGGGGCGGCCGGGCGGCCCGGCGGGGCGTGGTCGACCCGTGGATCCTGCAGAACGGCGACCGTGTCCCGTACTTCGTCGAACTGGCCGCGGTGCGTGACCGCGTGATCGGGCGAATAGGAGAGGAGGCCGGGCTCGCCGAGGAGCAGGCACGCCTTGCCGATGCCCGCGCCGAGACCGACGTCAGCCGGTGCGAGGCCGACACCGCCCTGATCGAGCACGAGTTGCGGGAGGCGGAGGAGAACATCGCCACCGCCAAGGGGCAGTTGGACCTGCTGGCCCAGCGCGCCACCCGCTGGAACCGGTTCCGCGACTCCGTCCGGGCCCGTCTGGAGGCGCGCTGGATGGAGGCCAGGTTCCCCTCCGCCACACCGCCCGGACCGGCGCGGGGCACCACCGGGGACGGGCTCGACGGCGGCCCAGGCACCGCGGGTGACCCGGGTGACCCGGGCGACTCGGGCGGCCCTGGCGACCCTGGCGAGCAGCGGGCGACGTACCCCGAGGCCGCGGACGACGAGGACCCCGAGGTCCTGCAGTCCGTGCCCCGCACGGGCGAGGCTCCCAGGGCCGCGGGGACCGACGACCGGCACGGTGCGGGCCGCCGGCAGGACGCGGGCGCGCCGGGCACGGGCCGGCAGCAGGGCGCCGCGTCTCCGTACGGGGAGCCGCTGCACGGCCTGCGGGACCAGCTCCGCCCGGCCGCCACCGACGTCTGGGAGGGCCTGACCAAGCGACCGGGGATTCCCGCGTGGATGAACTGGTCGATGCTCTTCGTGATCTTCCTGGTCGAGCTGCCCATCTACTACGCGGCGTACGAGTCCTTCCACGGCATCGGGGTGCTCAGCGCTCAGGCCCAGACGCTGGTCCTCGCGCTGGGCACCGGAGTGGCCATGGTGTTCTTCCCGCACCTCGCGGGACGGATACTGCGCTGGCGCCCCGCCACCGGCTCGGTCCGCTCGTCGTGGATACCGGCCTACCTGCTGATCGGCGTGTGGATCTCGCTGACCGGCTTCCTCGGCGTGCTGCGCTCCAAGTACCTGCTGCAGGACGCGAACGGTTCCGGGACGGGCACCGGGACCGGGGACACCGGGGGCTTCGCCGGTCTGGGCGGTGGCGCGGCCGACGGGCACACCGACACCCTGGTCGAGCGGCTGCACCTGTCGTCGACCACGGTGACCTCGCTGTTCGTCGCGCTGCTCGTGCTGTCCGGCGGTATCGGCCTGCTCCTGGGCCTGTTCCAGGAGCACCCCTTCCTCAAGGTGTACCGCAGCGCGCTGGAACGCCGTACCGAACTGGTCGCCGACCACCAGCGGAGCGTGGCGGCCACGGAACGCGCCCGGGCCACCATGAGCACGGCCCAGGCCCGCCGGGAGCACCGTGAGGAGGCGAGGGAGGACCGGATCCGTGCCGTGCACGCCCTGTACGACGCGGCGGCGGCCGCCTATCTGGACGGCGTGGCGACGAAGTCCGGCGACCCGGCGGTGACGGAGGCGGCGATGAAGCTGTCGCGCACCTGGCCGCTGCTGCCGGCACCGGCACACCGCTGATCACGCGGCCGAAAGGCCGCACCCGCGGAGGGAACCCCGACGCCCCGACGCCCCGACGCCGGGGTTCCCTCCGCCGCGGCGTGTCAGGGCGCCACCGGCCCCACCGGCTCCGAGATCACCGCACGCAGCGGGCTCAACAGCCGGTTGATCTCCTTGCGGTCGGGGCCCGAGGCGAGCCGGTAGCACTCCTCGGGCCGGGACTCGAGCAGGTCCGCGCCGCACCGGTCGCCGAAGAACTGCAGGGCACGGCGCGGCATGCACCGCTTGGACGTCCAGCACAGCCCCTGGGCCTTCGTGCTGTGTTCGCGGACGAGCCGCACCCAGTAGCGGGTCTGCGCGTACTCCAGGCTGGTCACCAGCCACTCGTCCTGCCACACCGCGGCCAGCCCCTCGGCGCTGGTGATGTCGACAAGGCTGATGTCCGAGGTCGTGCGGACGGCAGAGAGCAGATACCGCGACGCCTGCGCCCACGGGATCTGCCGTGCGGCCGTTCGGTCACCGAACTCCACGGACCTCAGAAGTACTTCGGCGAGGGCGGTCACCGGGTCGAGTGCGGCGTACAGATAGGGGTAGGGGTCCTTGTCGGTGGAGTCGAAACGGCTGCCCTTGAAGTGTTCGTGCGCCTGCCGGGTGTTGAACTGCCCGACGTCGTAACGGGCCGAGTGACAGCGCCAGATGAGGGACCCGGCGGGAAGGCGGGTGAGGACGGGCTCCATGGTGACGCCCTCGGGAGGGATCTGCCCGGGCATCAGTCGGCCTCCACCAACTCGGCGGCTGCGCCGACGAGTTCCTCGTCCGGCAGGGTGCCGAGGAGTTCCGCCGGGACACCGCGCAGCCATGTGTTGGCGGCCAGCCACCAGTCGGCGGCCCCCCAGGGGTCGAGGTCGGCCCGGAGCAGTTCGTTGATCCGCCGTACGACGGGCAGGGGTTCGGCGGTGCCAGGCCTGAACTGGAAACGGGGGTAGCGTGTTCCGCCTCCCGGCTCGGCGAGCCCGATCAGTCCGGTCGGTTCCTGCCCGCCGGTGAGCAGCCGGGCGTACTCGTCGGAGGACAGGGCGGGCTGGGTGAGCAGCCGGTCGCGTGCCGTCCGCAGCAACTGCTCCGGTTCGGGCGGTGCCTCACCGAGGATGCCGATGAGTTCCGTCACCCGCGTGACGGGTGGCAGGGGCAGCGGTCCGGAGCTGTAGCGCCGGCCTCCGGCCAGGTGCTGGGCGACGGGGTGACCGGGCGGCAGCACCGACAGGGCCCGCCGCAGCCGGCGCAGGGCGCGGGCGGTGCCGGGGACGCGGCCGGCGGTCGTCTCGTCGCGCATGTCGTGCAGCGCGGCGACGACCTCCTCGCGCGTCTTCTCGTCGAGTTCGCCGCGGAGCAGGACGCCGTTCTCCTTCAGGATGCCGAGCAGTTCCGTGATGCCGCCGCTCATGCCGGAACCCCCTCCTCTCCATTCCTCTGCCGTGCCGCCGGGGCGGGGTTGCCCTGGTGGACGAAGGCGGCCCAGGCCTCGGGCCGGTCGCGGAAGTCCTCACGGAGCCGGTACTCGCTCAGGCCGTCGAGGGCGGGCACCCGTGGCCGCCGGCCGGGCGCGGTGATCATCCAGCGCTGGGCGGCGCGCAACGCGTCCGGCGGGGCGAGTCCGGCGGCCAGCCGGTCGTGCAGGACCAGCATGAGGATGTGGGACGTCCCGTCGAGCACCTTCCACCGGGACCCGACGGCGTCCGTGGCGAGCCGGTGCACCAGGACCGAGGTCACGGTGAGCGCCTCGTCGTGATCGCGGGTGGTGAGGTCGGTCTCGCAGGCACTGCACACGACCAACGGTCCGCGCGTGACGGCACGTTGCCGGCCGGGAGGCGTGTCGAGAATGGCGCTGAGGGCGAGGTCGGCCTCGTACGCGCCCGCCGCCGACTGCTCGGGCGTCGGCGCCAGTTGCAGCGCCGAGGTGGTGGGGTCGGTGCCGGCCGAGCCGTGACAGGCGAGGTGTACGAGTGAGGCGGCGCCGTCACCGCTCCGGCGCAGCAGCGCCAGGACGGTGTCCGGGGTGGGCGTGGTGCCGTTCTCGGCGGTGTACAGGGTGCCGTCCGGATAGAACTCGGCCATGAGGTCGGTGACCTCGTCCTCCGCCCAGTCGAGGTCGTGCCCGTGGTACACGAGCACGGGCCGCTCGGCCGGCCGCATGCGGTGCCGCGACGCGGCCCGCAGGAACTCCCGCCCGGAGGCCGCGTGCGTGAGGACGGCGACCTCGCAGGCCCGTACGGTCCCGGGGGCGCCGGCCTCGCCGTGCCCGGCGGGCGGCCGCAGCACGGCGGCCTGCCACGGCACGACACCGAGTTCCCCGCAGGGCACGAGCACCAGCCGTACGGCGGTGCCGCCCCCGTCGTCCGTACCCTCCTGGCGTGGTTCGGCATCCGGTTGACCCGTGAACCCACCCTCCGACAACGCCCGCTCCCACAGCCCGAGTTCGCCGAACACCGGGCCCAGGACACCACCGGCCCAGTCGCACAGCGCCTCGAGGGCGGTGGTCCAGGCCCGCTGGGCCCGGTCGTGTTCCTGGTGGGACACCTCGGCGTCCGTCGTCTCCAGCTTCTGCCGGTGGGCGCCTGCCTTCAGGAAGGCGGCCACGGGAGCGCGTCCCCGCCCGGACAGCTCCGGTGAGGCGACGGCCCGCACCGGCGCCTGTCCCTCCGGGGTGACGAGGAGCAGCGCCCCGTCCTCCGCGTCGTCCCCGGGCAGCAGCAGGACCAGGGCGTCCGCATCGCAGCGTGCGAGCCCGGTACGCAGGGCGGCCACGGTCTCGGCCGCGGGCTCGTCGACGGTGCGGTTCCTGTCGCGCAGGAGGGCGAGTGACTCGCGCCGCACCTCGCTGGGCAGTTCCGGGCCGCCCTCGGGCGAACCGAGCAGCAACTCCTCGATCGGGGACCAGGACGTCCCGGTGGCGACCCGGGCAGGAGGCTCCGCCGTGGCGGCCCGCCAGCGCCCGGCGAGTTCGCCGGCGCCGAGTGCCTCCAGCCGGTCGGCCACCCCCGCCGACTCGGCCGCCGCCTGGAGCACCAGCGAGCGGCCGGCCTCCAGGGCGCCGACCGCCTCCTCCGGATCCCCGGCGCGCAGGGCCCACAGGGCGGCCTTGCGCCCCTGGTCCGCGGCTTCCCGGGCCACTTGCAGGGCGTGCCGCGTGTTCGCCTGAAGCAGCACGGTGTCCGCCGACGCGCGGAGGGAGTCCCGCGCGGCCGAGACGGCTGCCCGCAGGTCGTCGGCGGGTGCCTGCGCGCCGTCGGGTGCCCGCACGCCGTCGGGTGCCCGCGCGCCGTCGGGTTCGGGTGCGGGCGCGGGCGCCACGGCACGCAGGGCGAGGCTCTCGGCCAGCAGTGCGTGGACGGAGCTGTTGCCCGGCGCACCCGGGGGCAGCTCCTCCCGGGCGGCCTGCAACTCCCGCACGGCCTCGTGGAGGTGCGCGCTCTCACCGGTGAGCTCGTACATCACTTGCAGGGCGATGGCGAGCGCGGTCCTGACACGCATCACGAAGTCGAAGGACACTCCTGGGCGGCCGAGTACGGACCGGGTGCGCTCGATTCCCTCCGCGAGGCGGCCGGGGTCCCTCTCCACCAGCGCGACGAGGGAGAGGAGGGGTGCCCAGGTGGTGTCCATCAGCGTGCGCATGACCGGAACGTTCACGTCCTGCCCCAGGACGTGCTCCAGCCGGTGCGCGGCCATCCGCACGTCCTCCACCGACCTGGTGAGCAGGGCGAGCCCCAGATACGCGGAGGCGGCCAGGAAGGAGGGCCCGAGCCTCATCCAGTCCTCGTACCCCGAGGACCCCTCATCGAGCTCGTCCTCCAGTTCCTGGAGCTCGGCGATCACGTCCTCGACACCGTCCGGGTCCGCGTCGCCCAGAGCGTCGTCCAGTTCCTTCCGGAGACGGATGACACGGCCCAGCAGACGCATCGCGCTCACGTCGGGGCGGTCGTCCTCCGGAGCGAACCGGTCCATCTCGCGCAAAATGGCGCCGGCCATCTCCTGGTCCTCCAGGCTGCCGCCCATCATGGCGGCCATGGTGAGCAGCCCGGCCGACACCGGCAGCAGCCATCCGGTGAGCTGCTGAGAGTCGAACTCGTCGGCCGTGAAGGCCTCGTGCATCAGCCTGAGCGCCTCGGTCAGGCTCGTCATGTTCCCGGTGCGCATGGCGAGAGAGAAGTGGGCCATGGCCGCGATCATCCGGGACGAGAGCTCAGGGGCCTCCCCGTCTGCTCCTGGGGAAACCAATGCCTCGACGAGACGTGGGAGTTCCCCGCTGTCGAGGGTTCCTGGATCCCGTACGTCGGCGAGTGCCGCGATCTCCGCCAGATGACTCATCGGGTCGAAGGGACCGTCGGCACGGGGTGCGGAGCCGGTCCCCGTGCCCACCCCTGCCGTCGCGCCGGCCTCCGCCTCGGCGAAGGCGGCGTCCCCGAAGAGCGAAACTGCCGTTGGCACGAGGGAGTTCAGCACATGAGTCAGAAGCGAGGTCGGGCCCTGGCCGGTGTCCAGCACTCGCTGTCCGGCGGCCACGAAGCCCCGGATGTCGTTCCGTCGGACCGCCTCCAGGGCACTGGCGAAGATCTCCGCCTTTTCCAGGAGTTCGCGAGGCATGTCAGCGGGGGCCTGTTCGCGGAGCAGCTCGAACAACCGGTAGGTGTCCTCCGGGAGACCGGAGCCGCCGTACTCGGCGGGCAGGCCGACCTCGACCGCCTTGCGCAGGTCGTCGAGCCGCAGGCCGCCGGGGCCGTCCTCCCGCAGTTCCGGGTACTGGGCGTGCACTCCCACCAGCCGCGCCATCAGCAGGGCGAGGAGGTTCGCGTGGGCCTTGAGACGCGCGTCCTCACCCAGCACCTGTGACACCCGGGCCGCCTCGAGCAACTCCTTGGCCCGCACCCGGTCCTCGGGCCGCCCGTCGAGGACGTACCTGGTGGCGGTCAGCGCCCCGAGCCGGGCCTCGACCAGGGCGAGAGGCCGTTCCAGCGCGGGCGCCTTCCGCAACTCGTCGGCGACCGAGCGCAGTTCGCCGATCAGGACGTCCAGTTCAGGGCCGCGCACTCCGTCATGCCGCTCGGCCGTCAGTGGCACGGGGCCCTCCGGGGC
This sequence comes from Streptomyces sp. NPDC007264, assembly GCF_042869095.1. Taxonomy (NCBI): domain Bacteria; kingdom Bacillati; phylum Actinomycetota; class Actinomycetes; order Kitasatosporales; family Streptomycetaceae; genus Streptomyces; species Streptomyces sp. NPDC007264. Next base: position 64,201 of record NZ_JBIAFD010000003.1, on the reverse strand, counting down.
GCGGGCCAGCAGCTCGTCGGCCCGCACCGACAGGGGGTCTTCTGCGTCCGACAGCGAGTCCCCTGCGTCCGGCGGCGTGTCGCCGGTGTCCTTCGGCGCGTCCCCCCTGTCCTTCGAGGCGTGCCGGAGCGAGTCGTCCATCCGCCATCCCTCCCGGCTGCCATCATGCCCGCCGGACCTCGCGTATCAGGCCATCTCGACGCCAACTGCCGCCGCACAACCGGAAATCGACCGACTGCCGCCCTTTACCGGCGGACCACCGGCGGCACACACTGCACCCCGCACACCGTGGGAGGCACGCGTGATCGGGACTCCGGACCCGTACGAGGAGACGACCGAGGACGACTACGCCCGCGCGTACACGGCCCGGTTGGTCGTCACGCCCGTCAACGACGAGACGATGGTGTTCAGCGGCGTCTGCCCGCGGTGCGGATGTGCCTGCACGTTCGTGGCCGCCCGGCGGGCGTACCGCTGGAGGCCGCGGGGCCGGTTGCGCGGTGCCGTCGGGATCCCGGTGTACTGCACATGTACGACCGAGCACCCCGGCCGCCCGGCGGACGAGAAGGGCTGCGGGGCCTACTGGAACGTCAACCTGGACCGGACATGACGGCCGCACTCCGCGGCCGCCGTCGCGAGTGGCGTGTCACGGCCGGCCCCCCGGCGACCCCCGCCGACCGCCAGGCGGCCCGGCGTGCCCAGCAGTCGCTCGCGAACGAACTCCCGTTGGCCCGCAAGGCGGCACAGGCCTGGAGCCACGGTCTCGCGGGACTCTTCGTCGGCCTGCTCGGTTTCAGCCTGATCAAGGGCCGCACGGACGTCAGCAAGCTCGCCACGCCGTACGCGGTGGGTGTGGCCGTGGCGCTGGCGCTGTCCCTGCTGTGCGGGGCGTCGGGCGCGTATTGCCTGCTCCGCGCGGCGCACGGCGCGCCCAGGCTGATCCGGCTCCCGGCGTCCGCGGGCCTCCTCGACGCCGACGACCACCTCGAAACCCTCCGTACGGTAGGAGCGTTGCGCCGCGGTGTCGGTCTCACCCTGGCCTGCGGTGCCGCGCTGGTGGGCGCGGTGGGGCTGACCTGGTACGGCCCCGTCCAGGACGACCCGAGGCTGCTGGTCAGGACTCCGTCGGGCAGCTTCTGCGGCGAGGATCCACGCGTCGCCGACGGGCGTCTGACGCTGAGGACGGACACGGGTGAGACGACGCTGGACCTCACCAAGGCCCTGTCCCTGACCGCGGTCGACACCTGCCCGGCTGCGGCCGGGACCGGCGAGTGAAGTTCCTCCCCGGGCCTGCTCCACCCAGCCCCGCAGGCCCTCGGGGCGCCGACCTCGAGCTCCGGCGGGACGCTCGGAGCACGGGGGACGGGCGGAACCGCCGGCCGGCAGCGGGCAGCGGCCAGCGGGCAGCCGGTGATCCGGACCGTGGGCCGACGGAACCGACAGATCGGTGGCACACGGTCGCGGGTCGGCAGGACGCGCACGTGGACGCGGAATGCCGGGACAGGGCGTTTCATCGCCGCCGTGTCACCCGCGGCCGCGCGGCGGGGCGGAATCGCCGTCCACCGCCTGTCTCAGATGCCGGGCGAGCTGCTGGAAGATCGACCAGGCCCCGGGGTCGGTCCCGTCGCCGAGAACGTAGTGGAGGGCTGGGCGGGCCGCGTTGCCGAGCCGCCGGGGAGGGGGACCGGCCGGTGGGTGTTCGGCGTGGGTGAGGCCCGGCTTCTCGACTTCGTCGTGGCCGAGCGTGAACGCTGTGGGCATGGGCAGCGGTTCGAGGCGCGGGGGGATGGTCAGGTCGCGGCGGCCGACGCGGAGCGACGTGAGCAGGGAGACGAGGCCGTGCTCGGCGGCGAGGGCCGTGGCGAGGGCTTCTGTCGCGTCCAGGGGCGGCTCCTCGCCGCCGCCGTAGCCGAGGGCGAGGCTGATGTCCTCTTCGACGCCCGCGGGCGTGCGCAGGATGCGGAGGGTCGCCAGGGCGGGGCGGTCGGGACGGCCGATGGCCGTCAGCCAGGTGGGCTGGGGTGCACGGGCGCGGGCGAACCCGGTCAGCCGGCGGGTGGACCAGGGGAGGCTGACCGGTTCGGCGGTGCTCCAGCCGGCGGGCGGGGCACCTGTGAGGTGCTGGAAGGCGGTTTCCAGGGCGTTGCCGAGGACCAGTTGCTCGTCGGCCGGGTGGCGGGTGCGCAGGGTGAGGAGCAGCTGCCGCTGGCGAGTCGGAGTGACGGCGGTGAAGGCGTCGGCGACCGCAGGGGCGCCCTTGTCGTCACGGACCGGGGTGAACGTGCCGTTCTTCCAGTGGAGCACGGCACCGGACAGGCCGTCGTAGTAACCGTGTTCGGGGTGTTGGACGACCCAGCGGTTGGGCAGGGAGCGCAGCGCGGCGCGGGTCGGCAGCGTCAGGCGGGTGGTCGGCGGGGTGACGATGTGCAGTGCGCGCTCGTTCTCCGCCGCCGCGCGCAGGGCGTCGGCGAGCCAGCTGGTCATGGTGACCAGGGGGCGGTCCTGGATGACGACGGCGGTGCTGGGGGTGAGGACGTCGACGGCGGGGTTGGCGGTGACGGGGACCGGGACCGCGGAGACGTCGGTGGTCAGGGGCACCACGTCGGTGGTGGCGGCTTCGGGAGGCCAGACGATGCCGCCGAGCACGGTGGCCAGGCGGCCGGCGAAGGAGCCCGCGAGCCGGGCGGCCTCGGCGACGGTGGTGGAGGCCCGTGCCTCGGTCCACCACACCGGCCCGTCGGGGACGGGGCGGTCCAGCAGGCGGGCCACCTCCCCGGGGACCTGGACCAGGATCGGTGCCTCCACGGAGACGAGGGGGCGGCCGTCGGGGGCGCAGAGCTGGACGACGGCGCCATCGGCCATCGTTCCGACGACGAGGTCGGGACCGCCGGCGTACAGACCTGCGAGGAGGGTGCGCAGGTCCGGCATCGTGGGGGTGAGGGCGATGACGTCCTTGGTCACGAAGTCTCTTCTGGGGATCTGTTCTTTGACGAGAACGGTATTGATGAGCCTACGGGCGCGGAGGGGCACCGACTCGGGGCGTCGGTTGCTGCACTCCTGAACCGTCAACCGGATTCGGTCACACGGCGCGCGTGAATCGTCGATCAGGTGTCGACCTCGCCCACCCATCCGAACTGCAGAAGTTCCTTGGGTAGATATTCGGACTCGACCTCGATCGGCAGGCCCGCGTCACGGGCCATGCAGGCGATGGCGAGAGGGCCGAGAGCGACCAGTCCTTCGCCACTGAGGGAACGGCTCTCATCCGCGGTCCAGTACTCCTTGTGCCAGGTGAGAGCATCGGCGAGCGCAGTGTTGAACTGCTCTGCTCCCTGGCGTTGGTAGCGATGGAAGAGCTCGAGGGGCGGGTACAGGATCTTCAGCATCAGTTCCCTGCCCGCGATGCGCGCGGTTTCCGGATCGGTTCCGTTCATTGCGGTTACGAGCGTGTCCCACATGGTGGGCCAGCCGAACCAGGCGTGCTGCAGGGTCTCGACCCAGGCGTAGATGTATTCGTCGAACTCCACCCCGGACGCGCGGAGGAATGCGACGGGAACCTGGGCCAGTCGGTTGAGGCGCTCATTCTCTCTGCAGACTGCTGCCAGGTAGTAAGTGGTGAGCCAGTTGCCCGCGTGCAGGTACTCCTGGGGCCCTGTCGCAGGCAGATGCTTCACTTCGCCGTCCACCCCGACACGGCAAGCGACTGGCCCCGTGGTTGCCACCCCGGCGTCGAAAAGGGCGCAGCCGACCTGCATGGCCGTGACCCACGCTTCCCACGTTGCGAACATTTCAGCCGTAGGGTCTGTCAGGCACCGCCACTTTGCCACGATCAGTGTGTAGTCCAGGGCGTCGAAGCGGTCGAACTCCGACGTTTCGAGCTCATCAAGAACTTCCTTGGTGCTTTCGATGATCGGGGCCATGACATCGACTGCATTGTCCGTTCGGAATTCGTGGCGTGGAATGTGGGTGGCCACGGGCTGCTCCTCTGGCTAGAGCTTGAAATAGTCCATTATGGCACCAGCATAGGAGGAGCCGCTTGGCTTGACGGCCTTGACCCGCAGGTAGTGCAATTTGCCCGCTTTCAACGCCTTGCGGAGGTCTGCCGCGATTTCGGCGTCCGCCCGCCCCGGCGTGTCATCAGACCGAGGATCGACCGGACATACGGCAGTGTCCCTTGCTTGACTCTCATCCCCTGCGCGCCGCCGTCGTCGCCGACGTGCGGGTTCGCCGGGTCTTCGGGATCTGCGACGCCTTGGCGCCAGTCCAGGTCGCCTGACGGGGCCTTCGCCTCGACGATGAGACGCTCGTCGCCGCCGAGGTTGTAGGCCTGGTCGAACATGTCCGCGCCGTTGGGCGTCTTGGGGAGCGTGATCTCTTGGGCTGTCGGAAATTCGTTCCGTACCACATGAAGTGCGGCAGCTTTTTCACCCAGTGCCTCGGAGATCTTGCTGTTGTTGGGTACGTCGCCGAGTTGGTGGTCATACGCTTTCTGTGCTTCCTCGAGAGTCGCGCGAGACTCGGGGGAAGGAGTCTTCTCGTATACCTTTTCCGCATTGGTGAGTTCGAGGGCTACTTTACGATCCGCCGTCACCTTGTCGAGTTCCGGGAGATTTCCGTCAGGAACGGTGTCTCGCCCCAGTGGTTTTGAGCCGAACGTGGTCTCCGATGGGCCGCTCGGCATTTCGTACTTGGCGATCCACTTACCGTGGAGGTCCTTCTTCAGAATGGGCAGTTCGACGCCGTCTACTTTGGTGCTCTTGCGCAAGCGGTGACCGCGATCGTCGTAGTATTTCTTGCGCCATTCCGGATCGTTGGCCTTCCTGACGAGCTCGTCCTGAATGCGTTTCCGTTCCTCGGGCGTCAGTTCCCGGTCCGAGCCATGCTCGTTTCCGTGCGCCTGGTGGTCGCCGGAGGGCGTGGCCGTGTCGTCGACGTGCCGTCCGTGATTCTCGCCGGCGCCGCCGTCCGAGCCGCTGGAGTGGTGTGACGCTTCAGCCGTCCCACCGTGCGGCCTCTCCTGAGCGCCGCTACCCCTGGAGTCGTGGCCCGCCCCGCCGTTATGTGTGTCAACTCCCTGCGAGGCGTGTGCTCGACCTCCGCTCCCAGTGTGTCCCGCAGGACTGCCGAAACCCCCGTCGGGGTGTGCCGATGCCTGTGGACGGTGTGAGCCGGCGCCGACCCCGGCCAACTCGCGCTCCGACGGCTTCGTCTGCTCCGGCGTGTTCTGCGAGTCACCGGGGTGTTCCTGCTTCGGCGTGTCGGAGATGACGTCTCCGTGTTTGTCGTAGGCGACGAATTCGCCGTTTTCGATGACGACTTTGGAGCCGTCGTCGAGTTCGATCACGCTGTGGAGGCGCCCCGCCCCGGTCGACGTGTCGACGCCGGTGAAGATCTTGGAGGTGACGTCGGAGAGCTTCGGCAGGGTGTTGATCGCCTTGCCGGTCGCCTTGAGGCCGGCGGAGACGGGGTCGATGAACTCGCCGACCTTGGCCGCGACCGACGCGCCCTTGGCCAGGGCGCCCGCCTTGCTGCCTTTCGAGGCGACGGCCAGGGGGCCGGCTCCGAGGGTGAGGACGTTGAAGACGACGGTGGCCGAGGCGCGCGCCGGGTTCTCGTCCCACTTGTCCCAGGCGACGAGACTCTTGGCGAACTCCTTGGCCGCCTTCTTCGAGCGGATCTCGTCGGCGCTCTCCTTGTCGGGGCCGACGGCCCAGTCCATGAAGGCGTCGTAGGGCGTGATGGTGTACAGGCCGATACCGGTGACGACGTCCTTCAGGCCGCTCCATGCCTGCCCCGCCGCCTGGGAGCCGTGCCCGCCGAACAGCGTGTACAGGCCGTCCAGGCCGCCCTCGATGTTGTCCTTGACCAAGCCGTCCCACACGAAGCTCTTGGCCCCGTGCCCGAACCAGTCAAGACTCCAGGCCTCGTAGGTCTGTTCCTCCGGGCTGCCCCAGGGCAGTTCCTTGGCGTGTTCGAGGGTGTCGAGGCCGTAGCCGTACATCACCGTCTTCTTGTCGACGGTGTGGCTGCCGTCGTCCGTGACGAACTTCGGCCCACCCACGATCGAGGAGATCTTGGATGCGGCGCGGCGTTCCGCGTCCTGGAAGGCGGACTGCGTGGAGGTGACGCCGTCGAGGAGCTCCTGGTGCCGGTGCACCTTCTCCTCGTCCTGGGTCCAGTCGTCGTGGCCCTCGACACCGGCCACGAAGTCGACGGCGTCCGCCTTGAGTCGGGCCAGCCGCTTGGCGAGCGGGCGGGCCTCGACGGAGTACGTGTCGAGCGCGTCGGCCACCGTCTCCAGCTTGGTGGCGAAGCCGTCGGCGTTGTCCATCACCGGCTGCGTGGTGCCGAAGAGTTTGTCCGCCTCGGGAGCGGTGTAGTAGGCCTCCAGCATCTGGAAGCGGGAGTGGATGTCCATGCCGCGGTCGCGGATGCCGATGGCGTCGGTGCGCAGCGCGGAGACGTCCTTGTCGAGCTCGCTGAAGTCGCCTGTGAACTGGGGTATGCCGGACGGGTCGATCACTTCTCCCCGGCCCCCTTGCCCGCAGCCGTGTCGCCGCCCTGGCCCGGCAGGTCGATCTTCGGTGTGGCGAGCGCCTTGTGCTCGGCGCGGGCGGCCATCTCCAGATCCCCGGCGACGTAACAGGCCGTGGCCTCGCGCGCACCGTTGACCGATTTCGCCGCCCGGGCACCGAGGAACAGCACGTCCGGGGCCGTCTTTTCCACGAACAGCGCCAGTGCCGCGCCGACGGGTCCGGTCGGGGCGAGCCCGCAGTACGGCCCACTGATCGTGCCGGCCGAACCGGCCGCGCTCTCCACATCCTTGCCGTACGCCTTGACGTCCTTGGCCAAGTCGTCCATCGCGTCCTCGACGAGCGAGGTCACGAACTGGACGCCGGACGATGAGATGTCCCACTTGGTCATGCCGAACCCCCGTGGAAACGATGCCTGCTCGCCGTGAACGCTCTCCATGCAGCCGTGACGTCAAGTCGACGCGCCACGCTGCCGACTTGGCCCTGGACAAGCGTCGGCTGGGCGGTGTCGTCGTCCGGCTCCGTCGTGGTGCGAACCCGCTGGCGTGTCGCGAACCTCGCCGAGCTGAGGGTGCCCTTGCCGACTCCGAGCGGGTAGTGGCCCCTCGTGCCGAACTTCTTCACTCACCCACCCCATGCGTGCGTCGTGCACGGTTGCCCGACCGCCTCCGAGCCCCCGAGTCACGCAGACCTCACCGCAACTCGAACATTGTCTCGTGTCGCGAGTTGCAGACGCAACGCGACAAGCGGTGAGGCGGAGTGATCTGGTTCATGCGCAGCCTTGAGGCGAGCCGCGTTGCATGCGCTCGCGTCGAGGGCGTCGAGCTGGGTGATCCCGGCTGGCAGGGGTGAGGGAAGTGACTGAGTTCGCCAGGCCGCGCCGCGTGTTCCAGGTCTGGAGCTACGACCCTTCGCACCGACAGCTCATCCTGCGAAGCGATCCGTCCCGGCTGGACGGCACGACGACCCGCGTGGAGGTGTGCTTCGGGCACGTCGAGTGCATGCTGGTCCGGCCGACCTATCACTTCCTTCGGATCCGGCGGGCTTCTCCTGACGGGTTCCGGCGTATCTCGGATGCCGCGGGGATCCCGACGGAGGACATGGACTCGACATATCTGATCGTTCCCGAGGCGTCCGCCGCCCACTCGACGCGTGTACGCCCCAAGAGTTGGTGGAGGCATCATCGGAGGGCAGGTCTGACGAGGAATTCCTCGGTCGGCCGGCGGAGCAGGTCGGTATGCGGAGACACGGCCTCTTCCTCGTTGCCGGGCTGGCCGTTGCGGACGGCGCATTGCAGTTCGACGATGCGGCCGGCCGCGAACTCCCCGGTCTGGTGCGGCACGCACTCGGCCTGCCTGCGTCCGGCCGTCGGCGACTGCGTGACCGTGCCCGAGCGCTGGCCGAGGTGCCGGACACCGGTTCTCCCAGAAAATGGCGCCCGGTTGAGCAGTATCCTCCAGGGTTCGGCTCGCTCCTTGTGCGGATGCTCGCCCTCCGTAATCTGGGATGGTCGTCAGCGGCCAAGGTGATGTACCTGATGTCCGGTGTCTATGTGTCAGCGGCGACCATCGGGCAGGTGGGACGGGGCGTCAAGGAACTCGACGCGGAGCTCATCAACGGCTTCGCTGCCGTGCTCGGAGTTCCGGCCGCGGTCCTGGTCGACGTGACCGGCATGCACCGAACAGTGGTAAGCCGTGAGCAGCCTGCGGAGATCACCGAAACCGCCGCGCTGCTGTGGGACGTTCGGAATCTGACCGCGGCGCAGGTGCGGCACCTCTCACATGGTGCAGATGAGGGCCCGCGCCCGGGGGAGGTCCGCCCCTCCGGATGCGACAAAGAGGAGAAGACAGAGTAAGACGTTCTTCGACTGCCGGTGGCGGGGCGCAGGTGTACAAGTCGGTGGCAGGCTGAACGGCGGTAGGGGACGATCGCGAGGGCACGGCACGGCCCTTCTCTCGCCGCACGCACACGAACTCGTTGCGGTGTTGAGCGCTGTGGTGCCGTGCTGACGACAGATCGATGCTCGGCCTGACCTTTCCATGCCGGGCCGGAAGGACGCGTGTGTCACTCGCTCTTGAAGATCGCTTGGCCATCACCGAACTGATCTCGTTGCACGGCCACCTTGTGGACGACGGAAGCCTGGACCGGTTGGAGGAGTTGTTCACCTTCGACGTTGTCTACGACCTCACCGACTTCGGCCAAGAGCCGCTGTCCGGGGTGGCGGCCGTCCGGGAAGCGGCGTGGGCGCTGGGAGCCGCCAACCCCGTCGCGCATCACGTCACCAACGTCGTCGTCACGGCGTCGGCAGACGGCCGGGTACAGGTCCGATCCAAGGGTCTGGGCATCAAGGCGGACGGCTCCTGCGGTTCCGTCTCCTACGACGACACGGTCGTGCGCACCGCCGACGGCTGGCGCATCAGCCATCGCAAGGTATCGCCACGCCGTACCCCCTTGGGCGGGATGACAAAGTCCGGCTGACCAGGCATCTCTCGCCCGGTCCCAGCCGGTGAGGACAAGATTGTGCAGGCGGGCGATGCCAAGCATGGCGTGGTGGAGGCCATCGCTTGAAGCGGCAGTCGCGAAGGATCTTCCAGATTTTCATGCGGGTGAAGACGTGCTCGACGCGGGCTCGGACTTTGCGGTGGGAGGCATTGTGCTCCTCCTTCTAAGCGGCAAGTCCGTCCTGGCCGGGCTTGCGGCGGTGTGCAATGACCAGGCCCGTGCCCCGGTATCCGCCGTCTGCCTCAGAAGCGGCGGTCCCGGCGGTCCCGGAGCGTGAACGGACGCGACGATCCTTCGAGCCGATCGCGTTGTCAGTCCCCCCTGCCATCATCCCGCCATGCTGTACGACGCCTTGGTGGCCGAATCCCGCAGGAACGACTCGCTCGACGTCGTGAGGTCCGCCGCGCTCGCCCGCACCCGCTGGCTCGTCGACCTGTTGGAACGTCAGCGCACCGAGTTCCGAGAGTCCATGGGGCCCGAGTACCGGCGATTCGAGGCGGCCGGCGCGGTGACCCGGACCGAGATCGAGGAGCGGCTCGCGGCCTGCGCGGACGAGGAGGGCAGGGCCGCGGTCCTGTGCCTCATGCTGGCCGCCTGCCTCGACGGCGCGAGCTTGTGGCAGTACGACACGGAGATCGGCTCCCTCGTCTCACGGGTGCGGGGCTGGACGCCCGACGAGGTCGCGGTGATGCTGCTCCGCGCCACCGAATACCACATGGACCACTGGTTCGCCGATTCGCTGAGGCTCGTGCTGAACGCCGCCGAACAGCTCGACACCGACGGCCGCCGCGCGGCCATGCCCTGGCTGCGGCACGCCCACACGGAGGTCATGGACACCACGGTCGACGCCCGCTCGCGGACGTTGCTCACCCAGCGCCTGCGCGCGCTGCTCGCAAGCGTGGACCAGGCGCACATCCCCGAGGGGCTGATCCCCGCCGGGGCTCGCTGGGCATTCCCGCTGAGCGACCGTGCGAGGACCTCGCCGACGCCGGAACTTGCCGCGTTCATCAGGCACTTGGCGAGCCTGTCCAGCCCGCGCCCCTCGCAGAAGTGGCGGCGGACCTGCCTCGAACTCACGGACGCGGCATCGGCGCGGGACCTCGTGGCCGACGTCCTGCGGGCGCTGGCCGAGGACGCTCCGCCGGGCAGCAGCGAAAGCGGCGCACACACCGGCCGGCTCCACGCCGATCATCACTACCACTACCACTACCTCGTCCACCCGAACGACGGGGACCTGGCGCGCGGCGTCGTCTGGGCCGCGACGCTCACCGGCGGACCGGCCGTCGTGCGGCACCTCGAAGCGCTCGCTCTGCGGACCGGCGGCCCGGGAACCGGCATGATGGAGGACCTCAAACTCGCGGGCGCGGCGATCAACGCGCTGGCCGAGTCCGGTGATCCGGCGTCTCTGGAATCACTGTGGCGGTTGCGGTCCCGGATCAAGCACCGGGCTCTGCGCAAGCAGCTCGACACCGCACTGGTGACGGCCGCCGGGAAGCAGGGCATCACGGCGGAGCAGCTCATCGAGCGCAGTGTGCCGGACCACGGCCTGGCGCCGGGCGGCTCGCTGGAACGGGAGTTGGGCGGACATCGGGTACGAGTGGCGATCGAGGACGCGACAACCGTACGGCTCACCTTCACCCACCCCGACGGGACGACGTCCCGCACGGCTCCGGCGGCAGTGAAGGACGGCTTCCCGGACGAGCTACAGCAGTTGAAGGCCCTGGCCAAGGAGGTGCGGGGGACGCTGTCGGGCGAGCGGGCCCGGGTTGAGGCGCTGATGTCGGCCGGGCGCGAGTGGCCGTACGACGAGTGGTGCCGCTTCTACCGCGACCACCCGGTGACCGGGGTTCTCGTCCGCGGCCTGATCTGGGAGTTCCGGGACGCCGAGGGCGCCGAGGGTGCCGAGGGCACCGACGCCGAGGGCGCCGACGCCGAGTGGCGTGCGGTGGCGCCGACGGCCGAGCCGCCCGGTCGGCCCGAGCGCGTCCGGCTGTGGCACCCGATCCGGGCGTCGCCGGACGACATCAGGGCGTGGCGGGAGCGGCTCGTCACCGAGCGCCTGCGGCAGCCGTTCAAACAGGCGTTCCGGGAGATCTACCTGCTGACCCCGGCCGAGGAGGAGACCGGCGTCTACTCCAACCGGTTCGCCGCCCACATCGTCCACTACCGGCAGCTCTATGCGCTGTTCAAGGAACGCGGCTGGCAGGCCAACTTCCTCGGCCGGTACGACGGCGGCTACGACGGGGAGGCCCGGGCCGAGTTCGGCGACGGCGAGTGGCGGGTCTGCTTCCACCACGAGCCCGCCGCGGGCGACGACGGCGGCGGCTACGCGCCCGAGCACGCCGCGACGGACCAGGTCCGCTTCGAACGGCGGGACGGCCGGCGCTGGCGGGAGGTTCCACTGGCGGAGGTACCCCGGCTGGTGTTCAGCGAGGCGATGCGCGACGTGGACCTCTTCGTGGGCGTGACCTCGATCGCCGCCGATCCCGACTGGACCGACCGGGGAGAGGACCGCTATGCCGGGTACTGGCGGACGGCCACATTCGGTGCGCTGACGGCGAGCGCCGAGGTCCGCCGCGAGGCGCTGGAGCGGATCCTGCCGCGCCTGAAGATAGCCGACCGGTGCACGCTCGACGGCCGCTTCCTGACCGTCCGCGGCGACCTGCGCACGTACAGGATCCACCTGGGCTCGGCCAACATCCTGATGGAGCCCGACGACTCCTACCTGTGCATCGTCCCGGCCCGCGGCAGGGGCGACGGCAAGGTCTTCCTGCCGTTCGAGGACGAACGGCTCTCCCTGATCCTCAGCAAGGCATTCCTGCTGGCCGCCGACATGAAGATCACCGACAGGACGGTCCTCCGCCAGATCAAGAGGGATGCCTGATGCACCTCGCCGCCCGGCTGATGCGCGCGCTGACCGACCCGGACTTCACACTCGAGGACAAGAACGAGGACGAGGACGAGGACAAGCGCCCAGACCTGTCGCAGGTCTCCGACGAGGAACTCGGCAGTCTGCTCGTGGCAGCCCACCGGGTGGGCGCGTCGGCCACGCACACGATGACCATGGTCCGCTTCGCGGTCGAGGACGCGGTCGGAGAACGGCAGCCGCGTTATACGCCCGAAGCGTGCCGCCGGTTGTTCGACACTCTGGCCGAGAGGTGCGAGCAGCACGGCTGGGCTGACCTCACCCTGGGTCTCGGTGCGCTGGAGCACTGCACGGGGCCGCTGCCCGACGTGTCCGGACCGGCCCGCACCCTGGTCGGGTTCTGGCTGGGGAAGGAGACCGTGCGTCAGCCGTACGCGCTGCTCGCGGTCGCCGGGCTGGCAGGCGAGGGGACACTGCGCGCGGCCGTGGAGCGCCTCGCCCGTGATGTGGGCCCCATCGTCGCGGACGAGATCGCCGTCATCGCCGGCCTCACCCCGGCCGAACAGGCGCTGCTGTCCGAGACCGACCGGGAGCACAGGCTCGCCTCGCCGCTCGCGCACGCCTGGCACAGGTCGGCCGACACCCCCGCCTATGCGGCGTTCGCCCGCCGCGCGCTGGCGGCAGCCGCCGACCGCACTGACGCGATCCGCGCGGGCGAGATCCCCTACCGTGCGGACAAGGCGTTCACGGACCGGGAGATCACCTCGCTGGGACGGGCTCTGCGGGTGGCGCTGCTGCGCGACGAGCCCTGGCTGCCCGAGCTGTTCGAGCGGCTGCTGCCCGGCGTCGCCCTCGCCCCGACGGCGGCGAAGACGCTTCCCTCGCAGGCCCTGCTGTACGAGGTGGTCCGCGCCGCACAGGACTTCCCGACACCCGAACTGGCGACCGCGATCCGCACCGTGCGCCGCACCGTCCGGCACGCCGGGGTACCCAAGCAGCTCGACAAGATGCTCAAGAAGGTCGACGCGGCCCTCGCCGAGCGCACCGACGTGGCGCTACGGCTGCCGAGACTGGACTTCGACACGGCAACCGTCGGCGGCTTTGCCGCGGGCGGCGTCCTGCGCAGGACGGCCGGCGACCACCAGGCCGTCGTCGTGGTCACCGAGACCGCCACGCTGACGTGGGAGAAGGACGGCCGCCCGGTGCGCGGCGTCCCGGCTCAGGTCCGCCGCGACCACGCCGCCCTGATCAAGGAGCTGCGCGACCTGGTGAAGCGGGTGAACGCTCAACTCATCACGTTCATGCGCGCGTTGGAGGGCGGCTTCACCGTCGACGCCGTCCACCCGTACGGCTGGTGGCGCACCGAGCTCGCCGGGCACCCCCTCGCCCGGACCCTCGTACGCCGGCTGATCTGGGAGATCGAGGTCGCCCCCGGCCAGTGGCGCGCCGTACTGCCCGAGACGGACGAACACCTTCCCGACGCGCCCCAGGACGCCTCCGTACGGCTGTGGCATCCCATCCGCTCCGAGCCGGACACCGTGCGGGCATGGCGGGATCTGCTCGTCGAGCGGCGGATCCGGCAGCCGTTCAAGCAGGCGTTCCGCGAGATCTACCTCCTCACCCCGGCCGAGGAGCAGACCCGCGTCCACTCCAACCGCTTCGCCGCGCATCTCGTCCACTACCGCACGATGTTCGCCCTGTTCCGAGCGCGGGGATGGAAGAGCGGCCGACTCGGCCCCTGGGACGGCGGAGACGGCGCGGAGGCCGAGCGCACCCTGGCGGCGGGGGAGTGGCGGGTCCGCTTCTTCCACAGCTGGGCCGACTGGGCGGGCGACGACGAACTGGCCTCGACCGATCAGGTGCGCTTCGACCGCCGGGTGGCGGGCACCTGGCGCGAGGCACCGCTCACGGACGTGCCTCCACTGGTGTTCAGCGAGGCGATGCGCGACGTGGACCTCTTCGTGGGCGTGACCTCGATCGCCGCCGATCCCGACCGGACCGACGGCGGCCTCCGGCGCACCTACTGGGAGCGAGCGGGGTTCGCCGACCTGACCGAGAGCGCCGAGGCGCGCCGCGACGTGCTGGAGCGGATCCTGCCGCGCCTGAGGATCGCCGACCGGTGCACGCTCGACGGCCGTTTCCTGCTGGTCCGCGGCGATCTGCGCACATACAAGATCCACCTGGGTTCGGCCAACATCCTGATGGAACCGGACGACAGCTACCTGTGCATCGTCCCGTCACGGCGCCCGGGCGACGCCAAGGTCTTCCTGCCGTTCGAGGACGACCGCCTCTCCCTCATCCTCAGCAAGGCGTTCCTGCTGGCCGCCGACACCGAGATCACCGACGAGTCCCTTCACCTGCAGATCAAGCGAGGTGCCTGATGGCCACCGTGACGTTCCGGGACGAGACCGCGACGGGCAAGCCGGTCACCGAGTGGGAAGTCGCCGACCTGCCGGCCCGGATGACGGTACGGGAGCTGATCAGGCTCCGCGTCCGCGAGGAGGTCGCCCGGCACAACGCCCGCCCGACCGTCCGCTTCGACGGCCTCGTCCGCCCCCACGACGCCGAGACGGAGCTGAACGGCCACCGCCTCCGCGAACCCCGCAGCATCGACTGGGAACGCCAGGCCGAGATCGCCGAGCGCGCCTTCCTGGCCAACGGGTTCTTCGTGCTGGCCGGCGATCGCCAGGTCGAGGAACTCGACGAAGTCGTGGATCTCACGGCCGATTCCCACCTGGTCTTCATCAAGCTCGTCGCCCTTGTCGGCGGCTGAGCCCCCGGCCTTGCAGAGCCACTGCCCCGTCGCCGGGGTGCCCGAGCGCACGAATCGCGCGAGCAAGGGCCGGTCGTGCCGGACCGGCTGGCTGTGACCTGCGGGAATCTCTGGTTGGACACATGAGCCCACGCTGGCACCCGTGGCACCCGAAGCAAGCTATCATCTAAGTAAGATTCGATCTACGTAATATCGAAACTGTGTTTGAGTCGAGAGGGGTCGCCCATGGATTTCAAAGGGAGGGCGGCTGACCTGGACCTGCTGGCTCGACAGCTGGACCTGGTGATCGAGGGCGCGGGCGCCACCCGAGGGCGGGCCGTGATCATGACCGGGCGGCGCCGTGTGGGGAAGTCTCGCCTGGTCCAGGAGTTCTGTGACCGGTCCCGGGTTCCGTACGTGGTCTTCCAGGCGACCCGGGGCCGCAACGCCGTGGCCGAGCGGGCGGACTTCGCCGGGGCACTCGCCCAGTCCGCCCTGCCGGGGGCGGAGCTGGTGGCCGGGCTGCAGGCCGCGGACTGGAATCAGGCGCTGCGCTCACTGGCCGTCGCGGTCCCGGACGACACCCCGAGCATCGCGGTGATCGACGAGGTGCCGTGGCTGGTGGAGCAGGACGCGGAGTTCGAGGGGGCCCTGCAGACCGTCTGGGACCGTCACCTGTCCGCCAAGCCGGTCCTGCTCATCCTGGTCGGCAGCGACATGTCGGTGATGGAGGCGCTGCAGTCGTACGGACGCCCGTTCTTCGGTCGGGCGGCGAAGATGACCGTACGGCCGCTGCACCTGGGCGATGTGCAGGCCATGACCGGGCTGGACGCGGCGGACGCGGTGGACGCGCTGCTGATCACGGGAGGCTTTCCGGAAATCGTCCAGTCGTGGCGGCCGGGGGTGGGCCGTGCGGACTTCCTGCGCGAGGCGGTGGCGAATCCGCTGTCTCCGCTGCTGGTGGCGGGCGAGCTGTCGCTGCTGGGGGAGTTCCCCGAGGCGTCGCACTCGCGGGCGGTGCTGGAGGCGGTGGGCAGCGGCGAGCGGACCTTCTCCACCATCGCGGCACAGGCCGGGGGAACGGGTGCGCTGCCGTCGGGCACGCTGTCCCCGCTGCTGAACACCCTGCAGGCCAAGCGGGTTCTGGCGGCCGACCTGCCGCTGTCCGCGAAGGCCGACACCAAGAACAAGCGCTACCGCATCGCGGATCCGTATCTCCGGTTCTGGCTGGCCTTCCTGCAGCGGGGCATCCCGCTCATCGAGCGCGGCCGGGGCGATCTCGCCCTGGAGCGCATCGAGCGGTCCTGGACCGCCTGGCGGGGACGTGCGGTCGAGCCGCTCGTCCGTGAGTCGCTGCTGCGGCTGCTGCCCGACGAGCGATGGCCGGAGACAGAGGCGGTCGGCGGCTGGTGGAACCGGCAGAACAACCCCGAGATCGACCTGGTCGGCACCGACCGGCAACCCGCGGCGGGCGCGGTGCACTTCGTGGGCTCCATCAAGTGGCTGGAGTCCCAGCCGTTCGGCCGGCGCGAATACGACGCCCTGGCTCGGGACGTGCTCGCAGTGCCCGGTGCCGGGCGGGGCACCCCGCTGGTCGCGGTGTCCCGCAGCGGTGTCGCTGGCAGCCTGCCGCTCGCGGCCCACTGGGGACCTGAAGACCTGGTCCGCGCCTGGCAGTAGCGGAGAGACGGTGAGGGACGGGGCAGGTCCCGCAGACAGGGAAGGGGGTGTTGCCGGAGACTGTGGCGGTCGTGACCACCGCCGGAGGAAGTGGCGGTCGTCGTCGGGCCGAAGGGCACGGGCGCTGCCGTCGGTGATGAGGCTCGCGTCAAAAAGCCTCGACGACGAACCCGGGGCCTCGTGGGTCGGCTGTGGACCGGCGGTCGAAGTGCCGACCAATTGCACCTGCACCTCCTTACAGCCATAGGCTGGCGGACTGTCACGTGCACAACCCGGAGCAGGCGGAAACCATGGGCAGTCTCACCGAGGCCAACCTCAGGGCACTGGCCGGTGCCCGTTCCTACGAGCGAGCGCTCGGGTACCTGGATGCGGTGTCCGGCGTCGAGGTGGGTGACGGCTGGGTCACCGCGAGCGTTCACGGCACGGAGCGGTACGAGGTCGAGCTGACCCTGGACGGGCCCGGCGGCCTGGCCGGCACCTGCGACTGTCCGTACGGCCTGGAGGGCAACTTCTGCAAGCATCTGGTCGCCCTCGGCCTGAGCATGCTCGCCCAGCGGGAGAGCCTGCCGCGGCAGCGGAAGGCGGCCCGGGAGCGTGCGCAGGACCTCGACCGGTGGCTGTCCGCCCTGTCCAAGGACGAGTTGCTCGCTCTGCTGCGGGAACAGATCGACGAGGACCGGCAGGTGCGGCGGCGCCTGGAACTGCGGGCCGCAAGCGTCCGCGGGGACCTCGCCACGCTCCGGTCCGGCATCCGCGACCTGTTCGACGTCAGCTCTTTCGCGCAGTACGGGTACGTCGAGTACGCAGATGCCCGCGCCTACGCCGACCAGGCCGGGCAGGCGGTGTCCTCGATCAGGGCGCTGACCGGCTCGGGCCGGGCCGCTGATGCGATCACGCTGGCGCGGGAGGCGATGCGGCTGCTGGCCGAGGCGGTGGAGAGCGTCGACGACTCGGACGGCCGGCTCGGCCGGATCGGGGCGGGCCTTGCCGCAGCCCACCTCGACGCGTGCCGCGCAGCACGCCCCGAACCCGAGGAACTCGCGCGCTGGCTGGCCGGCCATGCACTCGGCGACCTCGACGACGGCCTGACCGACATCGACCCCCTCGACTACGAGGATGTCCTCGGAGAAGAGGGAATGGCCGCCCTGCGGAAGCTGGCGGTGGAGGCATGGCGGGGCAACCGTCGCGGCTGGGCGCAGAAGTACCTGATGGAGCGACTGGCCAAGGCGGGCGGCGACGTCGACGCGCTGATCGCCGTGCACGCGGCCGACCTCGCGCCGAACGGCCACACGCATCTGGTCATCGCCCGCGAACTGGACACCGCCCAACGCCCCGGAGAGGCCCTGCGCTGGGCGGAACGCGGCATCCGGGACACCCAGGACCTCGCCGCCGTCGACACCGCTCTCGTCGACCACCTCTGCGACCGCTACACCCAGGCGGACCGTCTGACGGACGCCCTCACCGTGCGCCGCGACCACTTCCGCGCCCGCCGCACCCTGCTCACCTATCAGCAACTGCGCGCCGCCGCGCAGGCCGCGGACTGCTGGCCGGCCGAGCGCGAGGCGGCCCTTGCCCTGCTGCGGGCCGACGCGGAGCGGCGGCAACAGGGCTGGTACGGCGGCCCGGTACTGATCGACGCCCTGCTCGACGACAAGGACGCCGACGCCGCCTGGCAGGCCGCCACGCATACCGGCGCCCACGACCGGCAGTGGGTCACGCTCGCCGACCAGGTGCGGGCCGACCGTCCCGCCGACGCGCTCGGCGTCTACCTCCGCCTGGCCGAGCCACTGCTCAAGCAGACCGGCAACACGGTCTACGAGGAACTCGTCGCCCTGCTGCTGAGCATCCGCGACTGCCACCGTCGCCTGGGAACGCCGGACGAGTTCACCGCATACGTCACGGCCCTGCGCACTGCCCAGAAACGCAAGCGGAACCTGATGCGCCTCATGAACGAACACGGCCTGTGAGGCCATGGGCGACGAACTCGACAACTCGGTGTACGGCTCCTGCTTCACGAGCCGCCGGACCCGCACGGCAGCCTGCACCCGCAACCCCTCGGCCTGTTGCCGCCGGCCACCGCGGAGCACCTGGCGGAGTCACCGAGGTCGGCGCGGGCTTCCCGCTCATGGAACCTTGACGCCCGAGGCGGCGCCGATGCCGGCGCAACTGATCGCGCGGCTTCGCGGCAGCGATGAAGGCGGACACCGTCTGCACGAGAACCGCGGCGTGGCGTAAGCCGACGGGCGCCAGAACACGACCGTGCCCGGTCTCGTCGATCAGGCCCCGGTGTGGGACGGCCCCGTCTGTCCGCTGGACCCGGACTGGACCCGCTTCGCATCGGTGTCACCGACCCGGATCCCACCGTGACCGATCAAACCATCCTCGGTCGACACCAGCCCGAGCTCCTCACCCCCGAACGCCTGGGCGACGAAGTCGAGGAAAGCCCTCGCGCCGTCGGTGACGACCGAGGGCACCACGGTGGTGCAGCCCACCGGCGCGGCGCTGGTCTGCTCGGGCATCGCGGTCCTTTCGCTATGGGCCACCGCTGTGCGTCAGTCTGCTGAAGTATCCTTCCCGCCACCGCAGACCGACCGGAAGGACCAAGAGAATTGACGGGCCTGCCCACTTTCCCGCTGCCCTTTCACGCCTCCCGTTCCATATCGTTCGCGACCCCCCGAACGCTGCGGGAACTTCAGATGATGCAGTGCAGCGCCCACATCCGGGCGAAGCCGGGGTGGTTCGACAAGATGAACGACGCCGACATCGTCGCCAGGTGGACGCAAGAAGCGGTCGCCCAGGGCCTCACCGAAGCACAGGTTCGTTACGTGCTTGCCGAACTCGCGCATTACGCCGCGCTGCGAGACGGGCCAACCGGCATCGAGGTGTCCGCCGTCGACGGGGTGTGGCAGTCGGACGCACTGGTCGACGACAAGCTCAGATCCCGACTGCGCAAGGCGGTTCGGGTCCTGGAGCAGGTCCCCGAAGCAGAGCAGGACTGGCATCCCGGATCCGACGGCCAGGTACTGGATCTGGTTCATCCCTCACTGTTCTGCCTGGTGAGAGAGGTGAGCGGTGCTCCCGAGCGGGCTTGGCAGAACCCGACGGACCGCTACTCGAGGTACGAATTCTCGGAGAAGTTCCAGTGGCTGCCCACGGACATCGACGTCAGTGACGACGGCGATGTCGCCTTCCGTTCGTACGTCAACAACGTCCACCCCGAGACGCATCGCGAACTGGCCTCCGTCCTGCCGGCCTTGTTCGCACGCTTGCGCCCACTGCTGGAGAACGTGCTCACCGATTTGCGCCATCCGCGGCCCCTGCGGATCGAGGCCGATCCTTACGGGTGGTACGACTCGGAGCCGGAGTATCCGGACAAGTCCTCCTACAGTGACGACGGGGCCTACCGAGAAGCCGTCCGTGCATGGGAAGAGGCCCAGGACGACTGGTGGGAAAACCGCCGCCCGGTCATCCCGGACGCCCCGGCTTTCACCCCGCCCGAGTTGCCTGACGAATCCGCCCGAGTCGACCTGCACGGTCGCCGTCTCCAGGTCATCGTCAAGCTCGCCACCATTCATCTCACCCCGGACAAGCCCGAGTATCCCGGTGGTTCCTGGCATGTCGAGGGCATGTTGAACGAGCGGATCGTCTCGACCGGCATCTACTACTGGGACAGCGAGAACATCACCGAAAGTCGGCTCAGCTTCCGGGCGGCACTCGACGACCCGCACTACGAACAGAACGACGACAACGGTCTGCGTGAGGTCTACGGACTGGAGAACGAGGACGCGCTGAACCAGATGCTGGGATCGGTATCGACCCCAGCGGGCCGCTGCCTGGCGTTTCCGAACGTCCTGCAACACCGCGTCGGCTCGTTCCGCCTCATGGACCACAACCGCCCGGGATATCGCAAAATTCTCGCGTTCTTCCTGGTCGACCCGTCGGAAAAGATCGTCTCGACATCCGACGTGCCACCGCAACAACCATGGTCCGACACCTCGACCATGACGCTTGAACAGGCCAAGAACTACCGCGAACAACTCATGCAGGAACGCAAGTTCTTCGTCGACGAACACAACGAGCAGCTCTACGAACGAGAATTCTCCCTCTGTGAGCACTGAATCTCTATCCTGAATACGTGCAGTCAGGAGGGTGTGGACAGCCTGGACGATGGTGCCGATGCGGCGAGTGGAGCATCTGGCCCGCTGGATCAGTCGCCAGGTTCTCAGCTGCGCGAAGGCACGTTCTCCCGGACCTCGCAGCCGGGCGTGATCACGGTTGAACTCCTGGTAGTGCTCGGGCTGGTGGCGGTGGCGGTGGCGTGAACGGTGGCGTCGGCTCCCTGATGGGCCCGGTCCGCGCGCACGAGGACCTGCCGGGTCAGGCACGCCTGGACGATGCCGTGGCTCGTGCTGTGGTCAGGTCGTGGGCGCGCCCCTGTCAATCCCCTCCGAACGTGGGGACCTGTGATCATGCGCGTAGGCAGTTAGCCCTCCAGCTTGCATGGGCCGGAGGGCTTCGCTGTATCTCGGCCGTGTGTCGTCGGCCGTTGGTTGCTGGCTGCACCTGCCGCGTCGTCTCTCGTCTCGCTGCCGGACGGTTACCTCAGGGGTTCCGTCCGGTTCGCGCTCTACGCCTGGACCGACGGGCTGGCGACCCTCGCGGTATGGGGGTTTTCGAGGAGAAACCGCGGCGGCTGGGTGGTGGCCATTCTCGCTGCCCGTACTGCGGGCTACTGCAGGATCAGGCGGCGACGCTCGAGCAGGACTGGGTGCTGCTGGAGCCGGACATGCATCCGCTGGCTCACACGGTGCCGGCGGCGCACCGGTGGATCGAGCTCTCCGACGGACGGGTGACGGTCTACGGGGTGTGTCCGCCGGATCAGTTCCAACGGTGCCGCATTGAGCACCGTCTCGCCTGCCCAGCACAGCCTCTACCGGATCTGTGGCGGTGGTTGACGTCCCTGCGAGAGGAGAACGCGCGGCGAGCAAAGCGGCAGAACGACCCAGAGCCGCCTCGGCCTCCTGAGGAATGGCCGGACGCCAGCTGATGGACACCTCGGAAACCCCAAGGCTGACCAGGGAAGATGTCCCACAATCCTGTCCGCGGACCCTGTCTTA
The DNA here is from genome assembly GCF_042869095.1 of Streptomyces sp. NPDC007264. Taxonomy (NCBI): domain Bacteria; kingdom Bacillati; phylum Actinomycetota; class Actinomycetes; order Kitasatosporales; family Streptomycetaceae; genus Streptomyces; species Streptomyces sp. NPDC007264. The sequence continues at coordinate 42,757 of NZ_JBIAFD010000003.1, read as the reverse complement.
GGGCCGCTCATCGCTGCACACGCCTGCCCACACGCGAAGACTCCGGCCTCAGCGTTTCCACTGGTGACGGGGTCTTTGGCACCTCATACAGGGTGCCCCCGGCGGGGGACTCGGAGCATGGGGGCGGGCGGAACCGCCGGCCGGCGGCGGGCAGCTGGTGATCCAGGCCGTGGTCCGGCTGAACCGGTAGAGCGTTGGCGCGCGGTCGCGCGTTGGCAGGGCTCGCGCGTGTACGCGGAACGCCGGGGCAGGGCGCCTCATCGCCGCCGTGTCACCCGCGGCCGCGCGGCGGGGTGGCATTGCCGTCGTCCACTGCCTGCTTCAGGTGCCCGGGCGAGCTGCTGGAAGGTGGACCATGCCTCGGGGTCGGTTCCGTCTCCCAGGAGGTAGTGGAGAGTGGGGCGGGTCGGGGGACCGAGGCGTCCGGGGTGGGGCCGGCGGGCCGGTGCTCGGCGTGGGCCTGCCCCGCAGATCGCCATCGCGCGAGGCGATCAACCGGCTCCGGCCGTGCCGATTGCGGCCACTGATTCGGAGAAAGCCTGCCGCCTGTCGAACGCATCCCGGTGGTACCAGATCACCGTCGGCTCCCCGGCCGGCGGAATCCACAGCAGCGGGTCTGGATACTCCTCGGCCAGCACTACCCCGTAGCCAGGAAAATCACCCACAAAACCGGCTACCAGCTCACTGAGGTACTCCTGCGTGTCCTCATCATCCTCGATCTCGTCCATGATCGATTCAAGGCAGACCCACCTCAGGACTGCCTGCATCGGCTCGACCACGAGAACACCGTGATTGTCCGCGATGATCGCATTGCTGCGAGAACCGCGCAGTGGGTAGTAATTGTCGAAGGCAGCCCAAAGGCGTAGGCAATCCGGGGCGGGTCTGCCGTTGGGAAGAGAGAGGCGGGCGGCGTGCGGGTGCGGCGCAAGCGGGTCCGCGCAGTACGACTCTGGCGCCGTCCGCAGCCGCGCCAAGCACCACCCAACGACATCGTCAATTGCAGTCATCGCCGCAATTTCTTGCTGCGCGCTCATTGCGCCTTCCAGGATCCGTGACTTGTCCACCGGGAAGCCGATCTGGTGAAGGTAGGCGATTGCCGCGTCCAGTTCCGTTTGCTGCCCGACGGTGATCTCGCCGCCCAGGAGATCGTCGTCACCTATGTTGATGGCATCGAATCCCGGAACTGCTTCGAGGTGATCCCGCTGGGTGAGCAGAGCAAGTTCTCTCCACTGTCTGACAGTCTCTGCAGTGGGGAATTCAAGTCGCATGTGGAAATAAATCCCGCTCACGGGATCTCCGTCTCCGTGATTGCCGTTCGATCGGCGCATGCCGATGCATTTCCTTGAGGAGTCCGGTATGCCAGGGCTCTTCGGAAGCCGCGGACAGGATCTAACTGTCGGGCCAGTCGAGATCCTGGATTTCCATCCCCTCAAGACCGAGCCCGGTATGGGTCGCATGTTCTTGCATTCGGCTGCCGTACTCGGGGTGCTCTGTGAGCGAGGTGTAATCCCCGAACTTCAGGTCGATTACCCCGGCGAGATCGGCGAGGTAGACATCGAGTCCTGGGTACATTACGGCTACATATGGCAGATCGTCGGTATCGGTTACCAGTACTGGATATTCACCGGTTGAGTCCGGCTTTCCTGTGTACAGCAGTCGTCGGGAATCACAGCCGCCCACGAGCGGGAAGCAACGCTCGGGCAGGAGCACCTCGAAGCTGGCGAACATATCCGCCCATACATAGTCCTGCTCGGCGAACCCGTACATCTGTGCCGTGACGGCTCCCAGCAGCTCGCCGTCCAGCACGGGATTTTCCGCGTTCTCGAGCCAACCGAGGGTCACCCGCTCGATCACCCGATCAATCAGCTGGACGCCGTGCATCTCTACGTTCATGCCCCGGAGCATCGCATGCGGTACTGACAGCTGCCGGCGCCTTCTCTACTCATTTGATCGTTCTCCTGGCGGCCCGCGCACCGTACGGGTGGACGTCACGGACACCGCCGGCAAGCGGGCGCCCGTTCTGCGGTCGTCCGCCCCCGAAGGGGAGGGCCCGCCGAATCGGGCAGGGGGCTGCTGCTCGTCGCGGGGCTCGCGGACGACTGGGGTTGGTACCCGTATCCCGGCGGACCGGGCAAGACGGTGTGGGCCGCGTACGTCGCGAGGAGCGCAGGCGTGCCCGATCCCTTGCCCCGGGACTGAAGCGGCCAGGCACAGGCCCAGGCCTGTGGTGGGTGCCGCGTGGTCGGCAGACGGGACGCGGTGCTGTCACTCGCCCTCGTAGAGGCGGTTCAGGTCGACCAGTTGGACGGCCGGGTCGCGGTCCGCGATGCCGCGCAGGTCGTCGGTGAAGCCGGCGCCGCTGAAGCAGAGCAGGCGGGTCCGGTCGGAGGCGGTGGTGCCGGTGGCGCGGGAGGCCAGCAGGTGCCGGATGCGCCGGAGGCGTTCCAGGTGGGCGAGGCCCATCGTGTCGTTCCACTTGGCCTCGCCGATGGCGAGGAGCGCCTCGTGGCCGTTCGTCTCGTGTTCGGCCTGGCCGAAGACGGCGACGTCGACCTCGTGACTGGTCCTGGCCGACGGGTCGTTGACGGTTCCGGCGGCGACACGTGAGGGATGGCCGTCGTACGTCTCGGGTGCGGCGTGCCAGCGGGCCCACTCGCGGCACAGGGTCTCGAAGTGCGGCCCGAGGACCTTGCTGCGGAAGGTGGGCTGGGCGCGCCGCCAGACGGCGGCGGCGCGGCCGGGGCGTTCGAGGTCGCCCCAGTGCGGTCGCATGACGGCGTGGTAGAAGGCGATGAGTGGTTCGGCGATCCGGTAGGCGGAGCGGTTGCGGCGGAAGGCGTCGGGTTCGTGGCGGATCAGGCCGACGTCCTCGAGTACGTGCAGGGGATGGGCGAGATCCGTCGATTTGCGGCCCAGGTAGTCGGCGATTCCGCCGCGGGACGTGTTGCCGGCGGTGATGGCGGCCAGTACCGCGTGGTAGAGGGCGGTGTCGTGGAGTTCGGGCTCCTCGGCGAGGAGGTAACGGGCCTCACGGAACAGGGGGCGGCCCGGGTTGAGGACGGCACGCACCACCCAGTCGTCGAAGTCCTCGGGGCCGGAGGGCGTGTCGCCCTGGGTGAACTCCCGGCGGTAGGCAGGGGTGCCGCCGACGACGGCGTGGGTGAGGGCGGCGGTGCGTGGATCCGTGATGTCCCAGAAGCGGGCCGCGAGCCGGTACTCCAGGGTGGGCACGACCAGTTCCAGCCCGGCGCGCCCGCGCAGCGGCGCGTCACCGGCGAGGAGCCTGCCCATGAACGACAGGGCCGACCCGCACAGCAGGAGCCGTACCGGAGTGTTTCCGCGCCGCGCGGCGGGATCCAGGGCGCGCTGGACGATGGACGGCAGGGACGGCGAGGCCTTGGCGAGGAAGGGGAACTCGTCGATGACGGCGACGGTCGGCCCGTCCGTGGCGATGCGCATCAGCCGTGCGATCGCCTCGTCCCAGTGCTCGAAGCGGAACGGGACGCTCTCGCCGCAGTGGGCCGCCAGCGCGTGACCGAACTGGCGCAGGGCGTCGGCCTCGGTGGTCTCGGTGGCGGTGAACATGAAGCCGCCGGAAGCCCTGGTGAGGGCGTCCAGGAGGAAGGTCTTGCCCTGCCGCCTCCGCCCGGACACGACACCGAGGGTCGCTTCGGGGCCCGAGTAGCGGGCGTACCTGGTCAGCTCGGTCCACTCGAAGTGCCGGTCGAACATCTCGGCAGGCTTGTCCACGACCGCTCCTCACCAGCTGTGAATAGGTCGACTTATTATAGATGAACTTATACAAGGATGCCGCTCGGTGCCGAGGGCCGTCCCGGGCGGTGATGCCCGGTGCCCGGGCCGCCGTCGGCCGGCTGCGGCCGTGCCGGGCGTCGGCCGCCCGGCCGCGGCCGGTACTTGTGACCGTTTCCGGCCCCGCTCCGCCGAGCCGCACAGCACGATCCGGCCGCCGGGTCTTTCGCGGGACTGCGACCGGTCATACAGCAACTGCAGGAAACCGGGGATCTCCGGGGAGTGCTGCAGCAGATACGGCGGTCCCGCCTGGTCCTCGGCGGCGCCTTGGAAGCCGCCTGGCAGGCCCTCGCCGGCGAACTCCCCACCGGCTGGGGCATCGCCGAACCGGCCAACCTGCCGTGGTCGCGACGCCACCTCACCGATCTGGCGTACGAGCGCGCGCCCCGGGCGACCTGGACCGTCGTCGGCTCGGCCGACCGGGTCGCCCTCGCCACCCTGCGTGTGCTGCGCACGCCGGACGGAGTCGAGGAGGACGTCACCCTCGCCGTCGGCTTCCGTGACGGCGAGAAGCCGCCGGTGTCCGCTGTCGCGGACCTGGCCGCCGAACTCACCACGCGGCACGGCCTGAGCACCCTGCTCGCGCACCTGCGCGAGGCCCGCGCGGACCTCACCGCGCCGCCGCGCTTCGAACGGCCACCCGTGCCGTTCGGCTTTGCCTTGGGCCCCGCCGAAGTCGCCGAGGCGGGCACCGACGTCGCCGCCCGCCCGCGGCTCCCCGCCACCCCGGTACGGCTCGGCTCCGCGGCCAAGCCTGGCTACTACCACCCGCTGGGAGACGGCGAGTCGGCAGAGGGCTGGACCGCCTTCGAGACGCTGCTGAGGCACCTGCGGGGCGCCCCGTAAGGGCCCGGCCGTAGACGCCTGGTCACAGTCTCGCCTCGGCCGACGGTGCCAGCTGCCCTGGACTCTGGTCCCACCCGGGGAGCGGACACCCCACACGAGGAGTTCGCTCCGATCCCATGCGGGCGGCATGCAGGCCCGCCCCGGCTGCGCCGACATCTCAGGTACGACGGTTGTCCTGTCCTGCACTGCCGGTACCTATGGAGCAGGTCGGCAGGCGGCCGCAGGTTCGAGTTCTGGGCGGGGGACTCGGAGCATGGGGGCGGACGGAACCGCTGGCCGGCGGCGGGAAGTTGGTCATTGACACGGTGGTGAAGCTGAACCGGCAGGCCGGGGGCACGTAGTGGCGGGTTGCCTGAACGGCGGACGAGTGCCGTACCCCCGTCGTAGGCTTTTGGATGACCCACGGAACTGACAATCCATTGTGCTCGTCGTCGCTTCGTGTGGGTGTGCTGCGCTTCCGTCACGCAGGGCGTCAACGCACCAGATTTGGGGGTACACATGGCACTGATAAAGACACTCGTGTGTCTGGCAAATTCCCGCAAGCTTTCGGGTCGGTGTGTGGCAGGCATGGTTGACGACGGCTCAGGAGAGTGGGTACGCCCGGTCAGCGCCCGCCCGAACCGCGAAGTCTCCGCTCGCGAAAGACAGTACGAAGACAGAACGGACCCGAGTGTCCTCGATATTGTCTTGGTGCCGCTTCTCCGGCCGCAGCCGCACGACTTCCAGAGTGAGAACTGGCTCCTTGACCCCGATTACTACTGGGAGAAGACCGGCAGGGTTGAGTGGATTGGATTACTGAGGCTGGAACAGTGTCCCAGCGCTCTGTGGATCAACGGGTCCAGCACCTACCACGGCAGCAATGATCGCGTCCCGACTGAAGAAGCAGTTACTCTGCCGGACTCGCTCAAGCTGATACGCGTCACCGACCTGACGTTACAAGTGCACGTCCCTGGGGCGATGTTCGGAGATCAGAGGCTGGTCCTGCGTGCCTGCTTCTCTTATGCAGGGCATGTATATATACTACGGGTGACCGATCCCAAGTATGAGCTGGAATATCTGGGCAAGCCGGAAGGGACCTACGAACTGGGTGAATCCTTCCTTACGGTAAGTCTCGGTGAACCATATGAAGGCTACGTCTACAAATTAGTGGCAGCCATTATCGAACGAGTAAAGATCCAAGCGGGCAGCAGGCGATGACACCTAATACAGTATTCACTGTCGGCCACTCCACGCACAGCATCTCAGATTTCCTGAGCCTGCTGCAGAAGCATGGGATCACGGCGGTCGCCGATGTGCGGTCGATGCCCGTCAGTCGATTCACGCCCCAGTTCAACCGATACGCCGTGGAGCGTAGCCTGTCCGACGTCAATATCAAGTACGTCTTCCTGGGAAAGGAGTTGGGTGCGCGCACCGAAGACCTCACCTGCTATGTCGACGGACGAGTGCGGTACGACCTTCTTGCCCAGACCTCGGATTTCGTCAGCGGCATCAAACGCCTGCGGAATGGTTTGCAGAGCGAGCGGATCGCCGTCATGTGCGCCGAACAAGAACCACTCGACTGCCATCGTTGCGTGCTCGTCGCGCGAGTCCTCGAAGGGTACGGGATCACCGTCGAACACATTCATGGCGACGGGCACGTCGAGGACCATGCCTCGGCAATGCGACGCCTGATGGTCAATTTCGGGCTGGATCAGGAAGATCTGTTCCGGACCTCGGCCGAGCGCCTCCAAGAAGCCCTCGACCGTCAGGAACAACGGATTGCGTATGTCAATGAGGAACTTCGCATCGACGGGATGCCGGGAAGGTGAAACTCTACACCATCGGGTTCACGAAGAAGTCCGCCGAGAAGTTCTTCGGGCTATTGCGCGAAGCTGGAGTGACAGCACTGGTCGATGTTCGACTCAATAACGTCTCGCAACTGTCCGGTTTCGCCAAGCGTGATGATCTGAGGTACTTCCTGGGTGAGATCTGCGGTGCGCAGTACAGCCATCGTACCGAGCTGGCCCCGACCCAGGACATGCTCGACGCCTACAAGAAGCAGGGTGTCGGCTGGGCGGCCTACGAAGAACGTTTCCTCGAATTGATAAAGGTTCGTCAGATTGAGAACTCCGTCCGGCGGGAAACGCTTGACAACGCAGTCCTGCTCTGCAGTGAGGACAATGCGCAGCATTGCCACCGCCGACTGGTCGCGGAATATCTCGCACAGCAGTGGGATGACGTCACGATTGAGCACCTGGTGTGAGCGGCGGCGCTGCGGTCAAGAGCCGTCCCACAACCACAGTCGCCTGAGTCGGCGCTGCCGGAGCCGTTCACTGTAGGCCGCCAGCCCGAAGATAAAGCCCATCCCCAGTCCGCTCACTCCCGCGAAGACCAGATTGTTGGGGCCGTCGCCGAGGGACGTCGGCCGAGAAGAGCAACGAGATCACCTGCTTCCAGCCGCTGCTGAGCACTGCGGCCGAGCTCGCCGGCGTCGTGGTCACCAGCAACGCGATGCACACCCAGCATGAGCACGCCGACTACTTCCCGGGCCGCGGTGCGCACTACATCGTGATCGTCAAGGGCAACCAGAAGAAGCTCCGCAGGCAGCTCAAGTCCCTGCCGCGGAAGGCGAGACTTAGTCAAGTGATGGTCACTTGTTGGCGACCTCGCTCAGCGGAACGAGGTCACGCCCGGCCAACGCCCCATGGAACGCGGAGCCGACGTGATTGTGCCCGTATCCGATCACTGCCACGTGGAAGTAATCCCGTACGCCCTCCTCTTTGGCGCACTTGACAGAGAGCTCGGTCAGCAGCCGGTTGATTGCGTCGGACACGACCTCGGCCCGCTGTTGGGCGACCTCACCACTGCCCATGGGGTTCGCTCATCGAGGCGGACTGGTCGACGAGGAAGATGAAGCAGCCCGGGTTGATCCGGCCAATCTCTGCGGTGTACGGCACCTGCCGCCCCCTGGTTCATCTGCGCAGACAAGCGGGAGGCCAGCGAACGTCAACCGCCCGCCCCAAGGGGATCACCATATCGAATGACCAGTATTTCCACAGGTGCTTCACGGGCTTCTTCGGGTCAGTACCCGTTTCACAGGTTGTCGTTGGTGAGTCCGAGGAACTCGATGGCGCTTCCACACGATCTGGCACGTCCGTCGACGGCCCAACCGTGGACGCAGAGACGGGTCTGTTGAAGAAAGGGGGTCTCCGGACCTGCACGGCTTCGAGACGTCGAATGGCTCCGCCCCCCTCACAGCCCTTGACACATCCTGTCGGCGCACCTGTCGGACATGCCCAAGCGCCCACGGCCGTGCAGGGGGTGTTTCGTCATGTCCGGGGTCAAGTCGCCCTCAACTGATCACAAGTCCAACGCAGTAGAGCTACGCTTCCGCCACATATCACGCCCCGGGGGGATCTCCATGTCGCCAAGCCGCACCCGCGGTTCGTCCTGCCAGTCTGTCGTCATCCGGCTCTTGTGGGCCGTCCTCGTTCCGCTCGTGATCCTCCTCCAACTGGTCCAGCACGTCCCGGCCCTCGGTATCCCGCTGCTCCTGGCCGCGTTCGCCGCTGGCGGCATCTACCTGGTGCGCAACGCCCGCAAGGCGGAGCAGCGCCGCCTCGAGGCCGCGCGTCTCGCGCAGATCCGCGAGGTGCAGTCACGGGAGATCGCTCGCTACCACACCCTCGGACCCACTGAGTTCGAGCACGCCGTCGCCTACCTGTGCCAGCGGGACGGCTGCACGGACGTCAAGGTGATCGGCGGAGCCGGAGACCTGGGGGCCGACGTCATCGCCACCGCCCCCACCGGGTACCGGCTCGTCATCCAGTGCAAGCGGTACGGGCCCACTCATAAGGTCGGCTCCCCGGAGATGCAACGGTTCGGCGGCACCTGCTACTCCGTGCACCGGGCCCACATCCCCGTGATGGTCACCACGAGCGCATTCACCGCGCAGGCCGCCAACTACGCCACCGTTCAGGGCATCCGCCTCTACGACGAGCACGCCCTTGCCGGGTGGGCGTCCCAGACCGGCCCGGCCCCATGGCACCAGGTCAGCGCGCCGGCCGCGTAGCCACTCCACGGCCGCAGGACAGCCCGGGAGGGCGCTTGTGCGTTGGGCGGAGACAACTGCTTTGTAAGTTCAATCCGAGCCTGCTTCGGCTGCTGCCGTTGCCTGATGCAGCGGCCGGAAAGAGACGCTGGTGTATGCCTCCGTCCGGCGTCGTTGAGGGGGTCTGATGCAGGTCCGGGTGACAGGTTCGGTCACGCGGCTTGGAGGGCCTGGCGTGGTCATGACAGTCTCGAATTCGATGGGGGTCAGCCAGCCGAGTGAGGCTTGTCTGTGGCGTCGGTGGTAGGTCCGCTCGATCCAGGTCACGATCGCGGTCCGGAGTTCTTCGCGGGTGGCCCAGGTCCGGCGGTCGAGGACGTTCTTCTGCAGCAGGCTGAAGAAGGACTCCATGGCCGTGTTGTCGCCGACAGCTCCGACCCTCCCTATCGATATCGATCCGGCCATCCGGTGGCGGTCGAGCGCCCGGACGAACTTCCGGGAGCGAAACTGCTTGAACTCAACCGGTCGTTGCAACACCGGCTTGTTGGAGCAAGAGTAGCTGCTCGTTGAATGCCTCGGCCGGGGTCCTCCAACCAAGTGTTTTGCGGGGTCTGGTGTTCAGCGCGTGAGCAACGGCTTCGATTTCTTCGGCGGACCAGCGCGAGAGGTCGGTGCCTTTCGGGAAGTACTGGCGCAGGAGTCCGTTGGTGTTCTCGTTCGTGCCTCGCTGCCATGGGCTGTGCGGATCGGCGAAGAACACGGGGATACCGGTCTCGACCCTGAACTGCGTGTGCGCCGACATTTCCTTGCCGCGGTCCCATGTCAGCGACCGCGTCAGCTGCTCGGGGAGCATCGACATCGTGTTGGTGAGTGCTTTCTTCATGGAGATCGCTCCGTAGCCGGCCAGTGCGGGGCCGTTCTTCGTTCGAGGGATCGTGCCGTATCCTTCTTCGCGGGGCAGATGAACCAGCATGGTGAACCGGGTCGACCTCTCGACAACAGTGCCGATCGCCGAACGCTCCAGCCTGATGATCAAATCCCCTTCCCAGTGGCCGGGGACAGCGCGGTCCTCGGCCTCGGCGGGCCTCTCGCTGATCAACGCTTCTGGTGTGACGTGCGCCCAGGTCTTCCGCCGTGAACGCGCCCGTGGCGCACGCAGAGCGCGGCCGGTCCGAAGACACAGGATGAGCTCACGTTTCAGCGCCCCGCGGCCCTGAATGTAGAGGGCCTGGTAGATCGCCTCGTGACTGATGCGCATGGATTCATCATCCGGGAAATCCATCTTGATCCGGTTCGCGATCTGCTCTGGACTCCACGCCTGAACCCACGCACGGTCCTTGCGATGCGGCTTGTTCCGGCCCGTCCACGAGCCCGTCACCGGTCCCGCGATCGGCATGCCGCCAGATGTGCTGATCTGGCCGGACAGCCTCTCCTGGACGTAGGCGTGCAACCTCGGATTGGCGACCAACTTCGCTGGCTTCGGACGCCGGGCCGCCATATCTGCTTTCCACTGCGCCACCGACGCCCGGTAGTCGAGCTTCCCACTTCTTGTGGCGGCGTTGCGTCGCAGCTCGCGGGAGATGGTGCCTGGATTACGACTGACGTCTCGGGCGATCTCGCGTACTCCCTTGCCCTGGGCCCTGAGCAGCGCGATCTCCTCTCGCTCGGAAAACGACAGGTACCTGCCCGAGGGCGGCTTCGAATCGAACGGTCGCATGCCGCCACACTGGCGGTACCAGCGCGTCGCAACCGCCGGCGCCACGCCGATGATGGCCGCGGCCTCCTCAGCGAGAAGGCCCTTGGCGATCTCCGTCCAGAACGCCGCCTCGACATGACGCTGATACTTCGGATGCCCAGGAGACCTCAGCTTCGGACGCAGCGCCCGGTCCGCTGCCTGCTGACGACGCACCATCCAACACCTCCATGCGTACGAGGTGTTGCGACGACCAGTTGAATCCGCCCTGCGATCCGCGATCGCTGTGCAGAATGCACCCGTCGACGTCTCCACGCCGTGCCACGGCGTTGTCCAGGGCGGCCACGGCCAGGCGGGACTTCATCCGCTCGTCGATGGAATAGCCCACGATCCTGTTGCTGAAGGCGTCCTTGATCGCGCAGAGACAGAGCTTGCCTTCGCCGGTGGCCTGCTCGGTGATGTCGGCGAGCCACGGCCGGTTCGCACAGGTCGCGGTGAAGTCACGGCGGACCAGGTCGTCGTGCACGGGCAGGCCGGCCTTCCTGCCCTTGCCGCGCTTCTTGCCGAACACGCTCCACCAGTGGTTGTCCCGGCAGATCCGCCATGCGGTCCGGTCCGCCATCACGGCCCCGGCACCACGCCCTTCGTCAGCCAGGAAGCGGTAGCCGAACTCAGGGTCGTCACGGTGCGCCTCGAACAGCGCGTTCGCGCGATGCGCCTCCACCTGACCCGGGGCGGTTCAGTCATGACCACGAACAGCCCGCCAACGTGACGAGCCGCTGGCCCTTTCCGGAGTGCACCAACTCGCCGCTTGCCCACGTCGCCCTGTCGACGGGCCCTGATCGCCAGCGTGGTCTGCGTCTCGCTCAGCTCAAGAGGCCGCTGCGGTTCAGCGAGTTCATGAGTTCGGTGCGCGCCTCAAGGAAGGCGTCACGAGCCCCGGACAGGTCGGCCAACGTCTGCTGGTACCGCTCAGGGTCAGAGCGCTTCCACTCCGGGGGGACCTCTACGTAGGCCGGGGGGCTGGAGCCGTTATCGGGGTCGTGCATGCTGTCGAGTTCGTTGATCAGTCGGCGGAGGCTGTCCATGAACGTAGCGTGCGCGTCCACCAGTTCATGATCGAGGAATTTGATGTCGTTGTCGGCGATGAGGGCATCCCAGGCCGTGTCGATCGCTCGCGTGACATCCGCCCTGACCCGGCGCATTGGTAGCCGACCCTGGAGCATGCGGAGCCAGGGCGCGTCGAAGGGCATCGCAGCGAGGATCCGCTGCGCCTTGGACCGGTCCGCGGTGTTCCCGTGCAGTGCAACGGATTCCTCGGCCGCCCGATGCACGCCGCTGTCGTCGGCAGCCGGGGCTCCGATGGCCATCCATCCTGCGGATAGACGGCGGTGGGCCTCCTGGCGGCTCCAGAACACAGTCTGGTCTCCACGTCGCACAGGGACGGCGAGACCTGTGACCGACTGCGAGTCCTTCTTGGTAGGCGGCGGAATCACGAACGGGCGCGCGCTGGCGGGCTGAGCTGGGATGTCAATGCTCAACACTCCCTTGCCATCCCCGCACTCGACCCATCTCAGCTCCAGGCCCTCGATGTGCGGGTAGACCCGCTCGTCGATCAACTTGCGGTACGTCTCCGTGTCGACCAGCTTCCGTGGCACTGCGTTGACTTCCGAGACGGTCTCCACTCCGTTGGCCTTGGTCGCCTTGAAGCCGATGATGAGCAGCCCACCGGTCGCGGTGTTGGCAAAGCCGGCGACGTCCTTGACGAGCTCTTCCTTGTGGTGGGGTTCTGTGTCGACCATGTAGGGCGCAGACTTCACGTCCATCCATCCGCACTCTTCGAGGCCTATCAGCGCTGCAAGGTTTCCGGCGCTGAGCGCCGTACGTACGTCTTCGATGTTCACGGAGCCAGCATGGACGGCGCTGTGAGCGGCGTAAACACTGGGCTCAGCGGCCCCTCCCGAGCGTATGTCGGAGGTACCCCATCAGGGGTTCAAGATCATTCCGTGGCGGGTTTCTGGCACATCGGTGATATTCCTATGTCGCTGAGTACGTCTACGCCGCTGGACGGGACAGGAATGCCGCCTGAGGCGGCGCGTTGTCAAGCGCCCCGAGACGGATCTGGCGAGCCTTCCGGCCACCGCGGTCCCGCTGGTCGCCCGCACCTCGGTTTGCCACACCGGCCCTTGCTCCGAACACCGGGCCCCAACAGTCGCGCCGTCTCGCTTGGCGCCTGCTGGCAGCGGGGGCTTCGACGGAGACCAGGAACTGCCCGCCGTCCGTGCTCAACTGGGCGACGGCTCGTCCACCCGCCCGGCAGTCGGCCGGGCCGTCCGAGTCGCTTGTCTGACTATGCCGCTGCGGATCCGGATGGCGGACCATCGTCCACCAGTAGTTCCGTGGCATGACCGGCGCTCCTTACCGCGTGGTCCGGGAGAAAGCGGCTGGCCTTCCCGCTCCACGTGATCACCAGCTCGTCGCGGGCCCGCGTGGCCGCCACGAAGAGCAACGAGCGGGAGCGCTGTTCCTCCTGCCGGTAGCGTTCGGTCTGGTCGTACCGGTAAGTCTCGATTCTCTGATGCGGAACGAGTCCCTCGCTCACCCCGGCGAGAAAAACCCGCTGGAACTCCAAGCCCTTGAAGCCGTGCAGTGTGCCGATGCGCACGGCGTCAACTCCTGTCGGGATGTCCCGGCCGATCTCGCAGGCGCGGATGCCGTACCGCTCGTCGGCGAGCGTGACGGCCAACTGCGTGACAGCGTCACGCGACGGGACGCCGACCGCCATCGCCGCGTAGGGCGTTCCATGACGGTCGTGACGTTCTCTGAGCAGTGTGGCGATGGCCCGCATCTCGGTCTGCCAGTCGGGGGCACGCCAGTACTGCGGTGCCAGTCCGGTGAGCACGGACCGGTAGCCGTCGAGGGTGTCCCGGCCGTCGTCGAGGTCGTCGAACCGCTCGCCGCTCATCAGTCCCTGCGCGCTGCCCAGGATCTCGCGTGTGGTCCGGTAGTTGAGGGTCAGCCGACGTGACGCCCGTCCGGGCGTGCTGATGCCCAGCCGCCCCAGCACCACCTGGTGGGCGTAGATGCGCTGGTGGGCGTCGCCGACCAGGAAGATGTCGTCCGGGCCGGGCGTCACCATCGCGCGCAGCATGCGCCAGTGGGAGGCGGACAGGTCCTGCGCCTCGTCCACGACCACGTGCCGGTAGCGGGGCTTGAGCCACATGCCGCTCCCGGCCTCGCGGTGGATCAGGTCGAGGCCACCGTGTTCGGCCTTGTAGCGGGCCTGCGCGGTCACCTTGGCCATCCGCCGACCCTCCGCACGGGCGGCCTCGTCGGCGATGAGCGCGTGCGTGGTGCGGTGCTCCCGGTCCAGATGCGCCCGGTAGCGCTGGACCAGCTCCCACACCTGGCGGCGCTGCGGACGCTGGAGGACGCCCCTGCCCCTGCGTTCGGCCCGGAAGTACATGTGGTCGGTGCCGCAGCCCTGGGCGAGGATCACGTGTCTGAACTCCCAGTCCAGGAACTCCGCGTCGAACGCGTACACCTTGGCCTCGGTGCACACGGGGTGCCAGAGGCTCAGCGCCTGCTCGTCGCTTAGCGGAGGGGGAAGCGGGGAGCCGGGGTGCGTCTCCTGGACGACCTCACGGGCGAGTTGGTCGATCGACTTCACGTCGACCCGGCGTACCAGCTCGTCCCCGCCGAGCCGGTGCAGCCTGTCCCGCAGGTCCTTGGCGAGGTTGGTGTTGTACGTGGTGAGCAGCACCGGTCTCGTCTGCCCCGGCGGGAGCTTCTCCACCAGGTGACGTACCCGGTGCAGCGCCACCACCGTCTTGCCGGTTCCCGGGCCGCCGGTCACCTTGGCCGACCCCTTGAATGAGGTGGTGGCCAGACGGTGTTGCTCGGGGTGGAGGAACAGCCGCCACGCTTCGAACCCGTCGCCGAGTGCGTCGAGCACGGCGGCGTCCTCGGTGCTGACGCGGGACACTGGCCGACGTGCCGCCTTCGCCCAGTCGTGCGGATCCACCCTGTCGTCGGCACGCCATGCCTCGGTGATGTGGGCCCGGACGTCGGCGGGCTCCATTCCGTCGCTCAGGGCGAGCAGGACGTCGCGGGTGAGCCCGGGGAGGTTGTGGCCCAGCAGCGCGTCCAGCTGCGCCCGGTCCGTGATCCGCCGAAGCGCCGGAAGCAGCGCGGCGGACACGCCGAGGCGGAGCAGTTCCGTGTCGTCGTGCTGGGCGAACAGGGGCACCAGCAGCGACCGGGGGGCCGGATGAGTGGTGTCATCGGCCGGCGACGGCTCCCCGTCCTCGATGTCGCCCGTGCCCTTTCGGACCGGAAGCGCGACGACCTCACGGCTGACCACACTCTGGTCCACGAGCTCGACGCCCCCGGAGACCTCGTTGATCTCCACGGTGATCCGGGCGAGTTCGTCGCGGGCCGTGTCCCCGACCCGGACGGCGAGCAGGCTGAAGCGGTTCTCGTCGGTCTCCAGCAGCAGGGCCGTTCCGCGGCTGTCGATCCGCGCGAGGAAGAGCCGGCCGTTGCGACCGGTGTCGCGCAGCGAGGTGAGCAGCAAAGCACGGTTGGAGCGGTCGGCGCGCAGCCTGCGGACGAAGTCGCCGACGGCGTTCTTGTCGCCGGGGGCCAGGCGCTTGATGTCCTCGTTGGCCTGCGGGGTCGGGATGACCTGTGTTCTGACCGGGCTGTTCACGCTCCTCCGCCTCCCTCGTCCCTCACGCCGGGCCGCGTCTCGCGGAGCAGCGCGGCCAGTTCGGTTTCGTCCCAGGCCGCCGCCTGACCGACGCGCCAGCCCGCGGCATGGCACTCGGTCAGGTACCCGGTGTCCTGTGCGTCCTCGGCCAGAACGACGGCGATCCTCGCCGTGGGCCAGGCCAGTTCCAGGGGGCGGGAGACGCCACGTGTGTCCCACCCGGCCTCGGGCGGCGGTACGTCGCCCCGCTCCGCGAGCGTGCGCGCCAGCTTCTCGATGGCCGGGTCGCCCATGTACGACAGCTCCCGCAGCACGAGTTGCCAGGCGGCCGCCCACTCCAGAGCCGTGGGCGTGGTGTCCCCGGCGGGCGCGACCACGCCGGTGCCGGTGCCCCGCTCCTGCCCCGCGCCGGCTCCGGCCGGGACCGCGCCGGCATCGATCAGCCCAGTACCCTTGCGGTCCTCGCGCAGCGCCGTCAGGAGCCCGCCGGCCTGTCCGGCCGTCGCGGCCAGCAGGCCCGCGTCGAAGGCGTCCAGCGCGGTGCGGGCCAGCTGCAGCCCGTCCGCCCGGCCCTCGCCCGACGGATCCAGGAACTGCAGGACGTTGCCCCAGCTCAGCCATGCCTTCCAGCGTCGCCGGTGCGCGGCGCTGTCACCGGCGACCGCCTCCGGACGGTCGTCCAGCACCGCGAGCGCGCTCAGCCCCTGCGGTTTCACCCGGGAGTCCCCGATCAGCAGCAGGGGCAGTCCCGAACCGTCGCGTACCGGATACAGCCGCAGCCCGCTCCCGACGACCGCCGGGCGATCCTCACCGCGCAGTGCGGCCTCCACCCACGGCACCGCTCCCTCGGGTCCGGCGTCGACGACGTCCTCGCGGCGCGCCATGCTCATCAGCCCCGCCACGGCGAGCCGTGCCAGCACCTGCCACCGGCGCGGATCCGGGTCGGCCAGAAACCCCAGCAGCGCGGGGATCGCGCCGGCGAACAGCCGGTCCAGCTCCGCCGGGTCCTGCCGCTGCTGGACCCACCGGGCCCGTGCCTTGCCGCCCGGTGTGCCGTCCCCGTCCACCGGGTACGGCGGCCAGGCACCCCGCGCCTGCGGTCCGGCCAGCGCGGGGGCGAGCGCCCCCGCCGCCTCGTCCGCGTCCGCCCCGCCGGCCCGCCCGGACTGCTCGCGCAGTTCCTTCTCCCAGGCGATGACGTCGTCCCAGGTGATCTGCCACACCAGCATGCCGTCGGCCCGCAGCCGGGCCCGTTTGGCCGCGTCCCCGGCGATCCGGTTGACGGCCTCGGAGGCGTGCCAGCGGTAGCCGTCGAGGTACACGGCGACCGGCATCTGGCGCGGCCCGTCGCCGTCGGTCGACTCCTCGTCCGGGCGCAGCAGCAGGTCCGGGACAGTGCCGTGGGCGTCGAGCGGCTTCTGCGCGACCACCTCCCAGTGGACGGGCGCGCCGTTCCGCCCGCGCAGGGTGAACCGCTTGCCCTGGCGGCCGGTCGGCGTCTCCTCGTGCTCCACCCCTGCACCGTCGGCCGTACTCTCCAGCCACCGGTCCAGGCAGTCGATGAACCGCCGCTCCAGGTCGCTCTGCGCCTGCGCCGCGAACCTTCGGCGATCCACGCCCTCGCCGCGCTCACCGTCTCCGGGCCGCCCGTCCGGTTCCCTGCGGACGCGGCGGACGTCCCAGCGACTGTGCCCGTCCACGCCGAGGACGTCGTCCAGCATCCACAGAGCCTCGCGCCGGTCGAGCAGGGGGTAGTCCCGGTCCGGCGCGTAGCCGAGCAGACACAGGTGGCAGGCGCGCCGCGGTCCCTTCTCGCAGGGGCACTTGCGCAGATATGCCTGGGCTCCGGCCAGCACCGCCCGGAACTCCTCGCCGTCGTGTTCGACGAGACGCTGGAGATAGCCGGTGCCCCCGGGCAGGGAGTCGTACAGCACCAGGTGGTTGCGGGTCAGGCCGGTCGCCCGGTCCGGTTCGCTGGTGGGGGCGGACCGGATGTGGGCGGGGTCGCCGCCGTAGCGCAGGGCCAGGCCGAGGTGGAGGGCGGCGGAGAACGACGCGAGCCGCTCGGGCACGTGCAGGGTCGCGGCGGGCAGCAGGACACGCAGGGCCTCGGTGCGGTGCTCGGCGCACGTGATCACCCGCGTGTCCGCCGCCTCCACGGGCCGGGCCCGCCGTCGGGTGGGGCACCAGGGCCTGTGGTGCGCCAGCTCGGGCCGGGCCGCGATCGACTCGCTCAGCTGCTCCTGCACGGGCGGATGCCCCGGGTCCCGGTCGGTGGCCCCGCCGCACAGCGGGCACACGGTGAACGGGCTGACGGTGACCTCTTGTCCGGCGAAGAACGTGTCCGGATGCCGGCCGGGCCTGGACAGCCCCAGGTTGAAGCGGCGTACGACCGCCTCCCGTACGTGGTCGAAGCCGAAGACGGCGCTCTCGTGCCGCCAGCTCTCCTTGACGGCCGCCGGGTCGACGTCGACCGCCGTCACCGTCGAGTGGTAGCGGCGGCTGCGGGACTCCTGGTCGTCGATGATCCGGGCGTCGTCCCGCCGGTCACGGGAGGT
This sequence comes from Streptomyces sp. NPDC007264, assembly GCF_042869095.1. Classification (NCBI taxonomy): domain Bacteria; kingdom Bacillati; phylum Actinomycetota; class Actinomycetes; order Kitasatosporales; family Streptomycetaceae; genus Streptomyces; species Streptomyces sp. NPDC007264. The sequence goes on along the minus strand of NZ_JBIAFD010000003.1, from coordinate 25,109 downwards.
GACCTTGCGCGGCACGATCACTGAGAACCGCGCCGACCGGCCGCCGATGCCGGGGCCGGCGCAGCGCGGGCACGGCGAGGTGTCCGTCTCCGCGTTCCGCCCGGTGCGGACGTGACCGCAATCCGGGCACACCCGCCACACCGCGATCGCCGGCCGGCTCTCCTCCCCGTCCCCGGTCTGCTCGCCGTTGTTGTGGGGCCGGGCGCCGAGGTCGAATCCGTCGACCTCGTGCCGGTAGCCGAGCACGTAGTAGGAGTTGCCCGGCGCCAGTTCGGTCAGTGCGGCCTCGGCGGGCCGCTGGTACAGGCGGGTCTCGGTGCGCCACCGGGTCCCCGGCTTCCGCTCCGGCTGTGCGCCGCGGGTCCGCCCTGCGAGTTCCCTGTGGGTGAGGACCGCCTCCAGCCGGACGCCGTTCTCCACCAGGGTGTAGTTGGGCAGCAGGCCCCGCTCGACGAGGAACGCCTGCGCGCCGGACTGGGCGAGGAGCTGCAACTGACCGCGTACGGCTCCGGCTTCCCGGCCCAGGGTGCGTTTCTCGCGGGCCTCGTCCTCGACGGTGTCGTGCAGGGCCTCGGCGGCCTCGTCGATCGCGGCGAGCCGGTCCACCAGCTCGGCCCGTTCCGCCTCCCAGGCGGCCTCGGCGTCCCGCAGCCGCCAGGCCAGCCACCGCTCGGGCGAGGGCGCCGTCGCGTCGCCGTCGCCGGACAGTGGCTCCACGTAGCGGCGCAGCTCCTTGTGGGCGTCACGGGACGCCCCCGAGTCGGGTACGCCCTCGATCTCGGGGAACAGCCGCAGGAAGTCGTCCACCAGGTCGGTCCTGCCGACGACGGCCCGCCCGAAGTGGCGCAGCCAGCCCGCGGGCCCGAACAGCGCGGTCGCCCGGTCCGGCAGCGGCAGCACGCCCTCCAGCGTGCCCCGTCCCGCGAGGTCGAGCAGGTACGCGGTGAACTGGCGCCGCAGCAGCTCGGTGGCGGACAGGAAGCAGCCCGGCGGCAGGATGCGCCCGGCGATCAGGTGCCGGGGCTCGGCCAGGTGGTACAGGGAGCGAGGGCTGGTGTCGGCGAGGGACACCAGCAGAGCGTTGCCGGTGGAGCGCCCGGCGCGGCCGGACCGCTGGACGTACGCCGCGGTCGTCGGCGGCAGCGAGGCCAGCAGAACCGCCTCCAACTGGCCGATGTCGATGCCGAGTTCCAGGGTGGGTGTGCAGGAGAGCACATTGGGGTCGGTGTGCCGCACCCCTTCGCGGAAGCCCTTCTCGACCTGTTCTCGTTGCCTGCGGCCCAGTACGCCGGTGTGCTCGGCCGCGACGACGCTGTACGGGTCGGCCTCCCGGTACAGGCGGCGGTAGTAGTCGCCGCGGTAGTCGCGTCCGGCCCGCCCGGCGTCCGCAGCCGGGGGCCGCCGCAGGGCGCCGGCGCAGCCCTTCAGCGGGCACGGCAGCCCCGCCCACACCCCGATCCGCTCCGGGGGCACGGTCTGCGTCCAGCCGCACTCGCGGCACACCAGCGCGGCGTCGGCCGTCTCCTCGTCGGCGAGCGGACGCACCCGGACGTGCCCCGGGGTCAGCCCGTACACCCCGGCCCGGTCCTGGCCACGTCCGGCCCGCTGCTCGCCGGTTCGCCGGTACGCCAGCGCGCCGATGCCTGGTTCGGCGAGCCGGGGCAGCAGCCTGGCCAGGTAGTCACCGGCCAGGGCGCGGTCCAGGTCCAGGCAGCGGGCCGTGAAGTCGGTGTACCAGCTTTCCCTGGTGTCGACCCGTTCGAAGTCCGTCCGGCCGGGCCGGGAGCCGACGAGGACGAACGCGGGCGCCTCGGAGCCCCGCCCGAACGCCTGCATCCCCTCCGGGCGGCCGCCCCACACGCTGTAGCGGTCGCGGCCCTCTTCGCGGATGAAGGTGTCCAGCCACGCGTGTCCTATGCCGCCGCTGACCCTGACGTGTTCCAGCAGTCCGCGCACGAACCCCTCGAAGCGGCGCAGCCGTTCGGGCCCGGCGGCGGGCACTCCGGCCACCGCGCCCGCGTCCGGGCCGCCGTCCTCGGCCTCGGGCCCGCCGTCCTCGGCTTCTGGGCCGTCCGGCGTCCCCTCGTCCGGCGCCTTCCCGTCCGGCGTCTCCGCCAACGGCAACTGCTGCCGCAGAACCTCCTCGTAGAGGGCCTCGGCGGTCTTCGCCGCCGTCTCCGCGTCGGGCAGGTGGACCTCTGCGGCCACGGCCCGGGTGAGTTCCAGGGTCCGTCCGCGCCGCGCGTGCAGCCCGAACTCCAGCAGTGTGTTGAAGGCCAGGCGCTCCCCGACCAGGTTCCACGTGCCCTTCGGCAGCCGCTTGCGGCCAGCCAGCAGCCGCCGTACCCCGTCCACGTCGTGCAGGTCCGGCGGGACGACGGAGGCCAGCAGCTTCTCCTTGTCCACGGACGCCCGGCGCACCAGCGCGGCGATCAGCTCGTTCAGCGGTACGCCGTCCTTCGCGAACTCCGCATTCACCGCCGCCTGTTCGGTCAGCTGCTCGTGCACCAGCGACCGCAGGGAGAACTTCCAGGCCCGGCTGGCGACGAACCCGGCCAGGTGCGCGGCGTCCTGCACCGAGTCGTTGAAGACCAGGGTGCGGCGCCGGTCGTTGCCGTCGGCGTCCCGCGCGGGCAGCTCGCCGCCGGTGAACAGCTGGGTGACCGCCACCGAGGCCAGCGGCGCGACGCCCGCGCCGAGGAACCGGATGCCCTCGGCCTGCCCGCAGGCCGGACAGCGGTCCTGCCGGGCGAACTCGTCGGCGTCCTGGTTCAGGTACCACAGCTTGACGAACACTCCGTTGTCCGGGGCGTCGGCGATCCGCCCGCCCGGCAGCAGCACCTCGTCCGGGTCGACGGGCCGCAGCCGCTCCCCGTTGTCCTCCAGCACGAGCACGCTCGCGTCCCGCCAGGCCGCGTTGCGCCGCCGCGCCCGCGCGAGGGTTCGCCGGGCCTGTTCGGCCGCCTCGGCGGGCGTCGCCGCGATCATCGCCCGTACCCGGGCCTTCCCGGCACCGCCGCCCGCGCTCAGCCGGTAGATGTCCTCGGGCGCGGTCACCAGGACGGACGGGTTGCGCTCGGGGCACACGGCACTCCAGCCGGACCGCCCGCAGTGCCGGCAGTACGCCGACGGCAGCCGGCCAGACCGCCGCACCGAACGCCGCCGCTCCTCCTGCGCGGCCGACGCCACGGCGGAGGCGGCCGCCTGGTCGTCATCCGACCAGGAGAACACCGGCCGGGGCGAGACGAACCGCAGCACGCGTGACAGCGACCGCACCCACAGATGGCTCTCGACCAGCAGCAGGGGCCGCTCCTCCCCGTCCGGCGCGTCCGGATCGCGGGCCTCGGAGACCAGCGCCACGAACCGGGCCAGCGCCTCCACGGCGGTCACCGGGTCCTGCTCCACGGCCAGCCGCCAGGGCGAACTCGCCGGGAACGCGCCCAGCACCTCCTCGAAGGTGAGCGGCCGGTCCACGCCGGTGGCCAGCAGGTCGTGCGTCACCGGGTGCGCGAGAAGCCGCCGCCCCAGTTCCCGGGCGTCGGACGTGTCGCAGCCGAGCACCGTCCGCGCCAGCCGGTCCATCCCGCCGGCAGTGGCCACCGGATCGGGCAGCGCGGCCACCTCGTCGGGCGACGGTGCGGGCAGCGAGGCGTCCAGCGGCTTCAGGAAGACGCTCAGCTCCCGCCGGTCCTCCCCGATGACCGAGTCGTCGGGGAAGTACGTGCCGAACACCCGCGACGCCACGTCCAGCATGGCGCGCGCCCCGCCACCTCCGGAGGCCTGCGGATCGTCGTCCGGTCCGCCCTCGCCGAGCGTCGCCGAGGTCGCCACCGGGCACACCGACCCGAGCGGCCGCCCTTCCTGAGCCGCCCCGGCGACCGCGCCGAGCCGTCGCAGCAGCATCGCCACGTCCGTGCCCTGCGCGCCGTCGTAGGTGTGGAACTCGTCGATCACCACGTACGCGAGGTCCGCGTCCGCCCACAACGGGGCGTCGAGCTGCCGCTGGAGCAGCAGGTCCAGCATCTTGTAGTTGGTGATCAGGATGTCTGGCGGATTGCGGCGTATCTCAGCCCGCTCCACCATCACCCGCCCGTACGGCGAGGCCGCACCGCGCGCGGTCGCCTCGCCGATGTACAGCCCGGCGGTCACCTCGGCGAGCCGCCGGTCCTCCTTCAGCAGCTTCCCTAGCCGCCCCGCCTGGTCCCCGGCGAGCGCGTTCATCGGATACAGCAGCACCGCCTTGACGCCGGCCCGCCCAGCCGCCCGCTCCCGGCGGCAGTGGTCGAGCACGGGCACCAGGAACGACTCGGTCTTCCCGGACCCCGTACCGGTCGTCACCAGCGTGGGCTGCGGCACGTGCCCGCCCTTGGTGGTGAGCCGCGCGAACGCCTCCGCCTGGTGCGCGTACGGCCGGAAACCCTCCCGCCACCAGTCCAGATACCGCTCCCAGCCGCCTGGGGCGGACCGGAACGGCCGCCGGATGCGCAGGTACGGGCCCCGGAAGAGCCCGTCGGCGGGATCGGTGAGGAAGTCGGTGAGCGCCTCCTGCGTGGCAGGTTCGGCCAGTGCGAACGTGGTGGTCAGGTACTCGACCGCCGTGTCGCGCAACGCCTGCGCGGCAAGTGTGGGTCTCATGGCGGTCGCAGCCCCTCCCGTACGGCCAGACACGGGACGCCCGCCGACGGTTCCCCCGGCCCCGTCGCCCCGTACACGATCTCCACCACCTTACGTCCGGCCACTGACAGTGAGGAACGAATCAGCCGGGAGGAACTGGTGGGACGGTCCGCCGGCGACTCTGCCCATGAGTCCGCACACCAAGGCATCGCCTTCTCTTGTGCCGACGAACCACCGTGCCGCCAACCCAGTCACCCGCAGCCACGCCCGCCATACCGACGTCGAGATCCCGCTGCCCGGCCGACGATGACTGCGCGCCCCGGCTGCCAGGTGTACCGGCGCTGCGTCGGCTCCCTAGAGTTGTAGCCCGGGCCGGATCGAGAGAGGGCAGAGGATGGACGCGGAGATCACCCTTTTAGCGGGCACCGCCGGCACGACGATCGCAACGCTGCTGGCGACCGACATGTGGAACGGCGTGCGGAACGGGGTGCTCGCGCTGTGGGGACGCGTCCGGCCCGACGACCAGGAGCGAGTCGCCATCCAACTGGACACCTCGCGCCGGGACCTCCTGGACGCGCAGGCCGACGGTGACGAAGAGGCCGAGCGGGAGGTCGCGGCGGAGTGGCGGGGACGCATCCGCCGTCTCCTCGTCGCCCACCCCGAGCTGGCGGCGGAACTACGCTCTCTGCTGACCGAGCTCGCTCCTGGCACGCTCACCACAGTGACCGTCACCCAATGCGCGACTGCCTCCGGCAGCTCACGCGTCTACCAGGCCGGCCGTGACCTGAACGTCGACCAGCGATGACCGGAAACGACGGTCGGGCTACCGACCAGGGGCGCGTCTACCAGGCTTCCGGCGACCAGCACATCGTCGAACACCACCATCACGGCACCGCCTGGACTGGCCCGGACTCGGTGCGGCGTCCGCCCATCGGCCGGGCGCCGGCGATTCTCCGGGACCGCAGTGAACTCGTCGGACGCCTGAAGGAGGCGGTGAACGAGGGCGCCGGAAACACCGTGTTCGTCCTGCACGGCCTGGGAGGGTGCGGCAAGACGGCCGTGGCGTGCGCACTCTTTGACCACGCCACCAGGGAACGTGGACGCCTGGGCCTGTGGGTCAACGCCTCCGATCAGGCATCCCTGCGGGCCGGGATGCTCGCGGTGGCCGCCGACCGCGGCGCCGGAGACGGTGAACTGATGGCTGCACGCAACGGCCTGCGCGCGGCCGCCGACCTGGTGTGGGACCACCTCGACCGGTCCGACCTGCCGTGGCTGCTGGTGCTGGACAACGCCGACGATCCAGCGGTGCTGCGGGACGGCGGCTGGCTGCGCACCAGTCCACGCGGAACCGTCCTCGTGACCACACGGCAGGCGGCCGGCCACTGGTGGCCCGCCGCCGAGCTGCTGTACGTGGGTGTCCTGCCGCGTGAGGAGGCGGCCCAGGTCCTGTGCGACCTGGCCCCCGGAACGGGTTCCGCCGAGGACGCGGCCGCCATTGCCGACCGCCTCGGCCGCCTGCCGCTCGCCCTCACCCTGGCCGGCGGGTTCCTGGCCCACCAGGTGATCAGCCCCTGGACCATGGAGGAGTACGGACGTCGTCTGGAGGAGCGTTCGGACCCCATTGAACTCATCGACCAGGGTGCCACGGACGCGGACAACGACTCGCGCCATCTGGTCAGCGGAACGTGGCAGCTCTCGCTGAACTCCCTGGTTGAGCAGAACCTGCCGGAGGCCGTCACCCTGCTCCGTCTGCTGGCCTGCTGGTCGAACGATCCTCTGCCCCTGTCGCTGCTGGCCGACGCCCGGCTCGACCTGCCCCTGCCCGCTGGCCGGGTGGAACTGGCGCTTCGGGGACTGCTCGATCGCTCCCTCACCGAACTCCTCCCCGGCGACATTCGCAGCCTGCGCACGCACGGGGTGCTGCTCGACAGCGTCGCGCGCGTCACCCCGGCCGGCGAACGCGACGGACTCGCTGCCGCGGCGGCCGCAATCCTGCTGCGCTCGCTACCCGCGACACCGGAACGCGGCTTGCGCGACAGCCGGCTCACTGTCCTCGCCCCCCATGTCCTGGCGCTGCTTCGTCGCGTGATCACCTGGCCCGAGACCGCGGTCGGCACCGCCGAATCCGCGGTCACCTGTGCCCTGCGCCTGGTGACGGCGCAACACCGTTCGGGCGACTACACCTCCGCACTGGCCGCAGCCGAACAAGCGACGGACCTCGCGCGGCGACGACTGGGCAACGACCATGTCCTGGTGCTGCGCCTACGGCAGCGGATCGGGAAAGCGACCGATCGTCTGGGGCGCCTCGAAGAGGCAGCGAACCTCCACCGCAGTCTGGTCGCCGACCTCGAACGGGTCTGCGGTCCCGAGGCGCCCGACACTCTGACCACCTGCCTCCACCTGTCCCGCCCGCTGACCTGGATCGGCCAGCCGGCGGAAGCGGTCCAGCTGATGCACCGCGCGGCGTCCGGGCGAGCCGCGCTGCTGGGGCCGTGGCACCCGCTGACACTGGAGGCGAAGGCATGCCTGCTCGAACTGCCTCCCGGACCGGAACTGGACCGCGAGGTATCGGCGGGAGCGGACCTGGTCGCGGACTGCCGCCGCGAGCTGGGCGCCGACCACCCGATCACCCTGTCGGCCGAACTCAACTGCGCGGGAGCACTGTTCAACACCGGACAGCACGCCGAGGCACTGATACTGGCCCGCCATGCGCTGGCGGCACACGAACACCGCTTCGGAACGGACTACCCCATCACGCTGGCGGCACGAAGCCTGCTCAGCAGTGTCCTGCACGCGGTTGGCGAGTACCAAGAAGCAGTCGAACAGGCGGAGGCCGTCAGAGAATGGCGCGAGCGGGTTCTCGGCCCGGAGCACCCGTGGACGACGGTGATCCAGGACAAACTCGCCCGGTACCGGCGTTCCCTGGCGGAGGCAGCGCCACCCGCCCCGAGCTGATGCGCGGCGGTTCGGTAGCCGCTCAGGATTCGGAGTCCGCCACTGGTACGGACTCCGTGAGCCACAGGGGACCGTCCGCGCACATTACCTTTGTTCCGTCCACCGGCTGCAACGACGTGCGCAGAACCCGCAGCCGACGGCCGGCCACCGTGGCAACTGGGCCAGATCGCCCCGAACTGCCGAACCGGATGGCGCGCACCTGGTTGTGGATCTCTTCTCTGGCGTTGCTCCAGTCGATCCGCGAGAACTCGGGTTCCATCCATCCCGCGTACGTGGCGGCTTCCTCCTCCTGCGGCATACCAGGGGAACCGGCTACGGCCCGCGAGAGCGCCAGAGGAAGAAGCCGCTCGATGTACCGGTCGACCTCTTCCCACAACAACCGGGGGACGACATCGTCGCCCAACGCGATCCCCGCCTCCTGAGCCAGGATCCCACCGGAGTCGAACTCACTCTCCATCCAGTGGATGCTCACACCGATTTCCTTGTCACCGTTCCTGATTGCCCAGTTGACCGGAATGGGACCTCGGTATTTCGGCAGCATGGACGTGTGCACGTTGATCGCGCCCAGACTCGTCGACCGGAGGACCGCCGACGGCAGCTTCCAGGGGAAGCCGTAGCAGACGATGAGATCGGCCCGATACCCCTCGACGATGTGCGGCAACATGCCCTTCCGGCCTGGGATGAGCAGATCCATCCCGTCCGGCAGCGCATCGACGATCTCACCCACAACATCGCCCCCACCACTGCGCGTAGGCCCACCCGGCCGCAGTGACCGCGCATGCAGACAGGCGACGGGCACGTGCCCGGCCTCCTCACAGACGCCACGCAAGAGGGCGAAACCTTGCGCAGAGTATGAAATCAGGATGATGCGCATATGTGGCCTCGGCGACACCTCAGACCTGCTCCCCAGCCAGGTTCGGCGGAGGCAACGGGGCGACATGGCTACTGAAGAAGTCATCCAACGGTTCACCGGACCGGTGCATCTCCTGGATCACCTGTCGGTACTCGGAGATGTGATGAGGATCATCGAAGCGGACGCCGCCGGCGAGCACCCCTTCGTCGTCATAGAGGACCTCGTACATCACCAAGGAACCGAGCACGACGATCTCCGGAAGCGTGCGCTGCGTTTCGTACCGCCGGATTCCGTCCCCGCTGAGGACTCTCGTGTCCTCCCCGTACTGGGCCTTGAGGTGCAGAAGGTGGAGTTCCCACTGGAGGTACGGAGAGATGGGCTCCTCCACGCAGCGAACGCGGTGGAGAGCGAACCCGCTTCCGGCGATTCGCCGGAAGTACTCCTCATAATGATCCCGTTGTCCCTCGATCAGCGTCAGGGACTCGTCCCACTCCCCACGGCGGAACGCTTCCCAGCTCTGCACCCCGGGCTCCCGGAAGGTTTGCTGGCGTTCGAGCTTCCAGAACCCCTCGGGCCCGGACCGCCAGAAATAGCGGTCGAAGTCCTCCATGTAGTCGTCCAGTCCGAGACGCCGACCGGAGCCGCCGGTCTGTGGGCTACGCATCAGGGATATCCGCCTTCGCTGCAACGGCAGTCCTGCGGGGGATGACGACGATCCGCTCGTCCGGGGCGACAGTAAGTCCCGGGGGAAGGCGGGTCAGGTAGGAGTCGGTGAGGTCGCGGCCCACGACGGCGATGTCACCGTTCTCCAGTTCCCAGATGTCCGGACATCCTTGTTCGCCGCCTGTGGTCCCGAGTTCGGCGGGTGATTTTCCCAGGCGGCGCACCAGTGGAGAAGAGGGATCGGCTTCCCAGCCCCGAGTCATCACGGTCCTCCGTTCAATTTTTCCGAAGGTAACTGAGATCACACATGATGTGAGATCAATACGCGACTTTCAGCCACGCAACGCAGCACATCGCCCCCTGCATCGGGCAGACGGCCATGCAGTTCGGACCGCGGCCGCCGTCAGGAGGGACGGACCGCCGGGTACTCCGCCCAGACCGTCTTCCCCGGCGCCCGACCCTCCCGGGGCCGCCATCCCGAGCGGGCGGCGAGCGCTGCCACGATCACCAGTCCGCGCCCGGTGTCGTCCAGCGGCCTGACCGGACGGGCGACGGGAAGCCGTTCGCCGACGGTGTCGGTGACGGCCACTCGGATGACGACGGGCGCCCCGACCGGACCCGGGTGCGCGCCGAGGTCCAGCCGGAAGTCCCGGCCGGGCACATGCGCGTGCCGCACGGCGTTGGCGCACAGCTCGCCCACGATCAGCGTCACCTCCTCGTGTACGGCGGTGCCGTACGCCCAGCCCCACGCGTCCAACCGCACGGCGGCAAGTCGTCGGGCGAGCCGGGCGCCGCGTGGGGTGCAGCTGAACCGCATCCCGAAGTGCTGGACGGGGGCGAGGGATTCGGGGTCACCGGTAAGGGTGGTGGCTTCCTTCGGCATGCGGACAGCATTCGGCCCTGTCGCGTAGCGTGACCAGTGGTGACGCACTGACGCGGGCCGGTTGTACGCGGTTGTCGGTGGTGTTGTCTGCGGGGCTGGGCGTGCCGTGTGTGCGACATGCGGTGCGCGAGTGAACGGGACGGGCGGGTGAGGGCCGATGGAGCCGATGGAACTGGGCCGGGGCGTGGACGAGGTAGCGGGGGAGGGGGAGGCCGGCTTTCGTCCGGAGGATGATCCGGGTACGGGCGTGGTGGCCGCGTTCGGTCGCCAGCTGAAGCTGCTGAGAACGGCGGCGGGCATGGAACGCGCGGAACTGGGCGCCCGGCTGGGCTACTCCGCGTCGAGCATCGCGTCCTACGAACAGGGGCGCCGCATCCCGCCCGGTCGGTTTATCGAGCGGGCCGATGAGGTGTTGGGGGCGGGCGGGGTGCTGTCGGCGCTGAAGGAGGAAGTGGCTCGGGCGCAGTATCCGGCGTTCTTTCGGGATGCGGCGAAGTTGGAGGCGGTGGCCGTTGAACTGCACATCTACGCGGCTCTCGCTGTACCGGGCCTGCTGCAGACCGAGGAGTACGCCCGCGCGGTGTTCGGGATGCGCCGACCCTTGTTGGACGAGGAGACGATCGAGCAGCGTGTTTCAGCACGACTGGCCCGCCAGGAGATCTTCTCGCGAAAGACGTTGCCGACGCTGAGCTTCGTGATCGAGGAAGCGGTGCTCACGAGGCCGATCGGTGGTCGACGTGTCATGCGGGGCCAACTGGAGCAGATTCTGCTCCACGGTCAACGGCGCAACGTCGTCATTCAAGTGATGCCGCACGATCGAGAGGAACACAGTGGACTGGCAGGCCCGTTCACCTTGATCGAAACGCATGAAGGGCGCAGGATCGCCTATGTGGAGGTGCAGCGTCACAGTCGTCTCTACACCGAGCGAGAGGCAGTCAGAGACATCGAGGCCCAGTACGGCATCCTGCGTGCACAGGCGCTGACGCCGCGTGAGTCAATGGCCTTCATCGAGAAGCGGTTGGGAGAGGGATGAACGGCGGCATGACGAACACCAACGATCTGGCGTGGTTCAAGAGCAGTTACAGCAGCGGGGAAGGCGGCGAATGCGTAGAGGTCGCCGCCGCTCCGGGAACCGTCCACGTGCGGGACTCGAAGCGACCGGGTGACGCGATGGTGACCGTCTCCCCGCAGGCGTGGGCCGGGCTGGTCACCCTCGCCGTGACCGACCGGAGTGTCTGACCTCGCCACACAGCGTGAGCCCTGCCACCCGTCTCGGGCGGGAGGGCTCACGTGCGTTGCCGGAGGCTCTACTTCCCGCTGCTGCCGGGAGGCTCGGTGTCACCGGGCTCCCACCCAACGGTTCGCATCCGTCGCGTGAACTCCGCATGCGCGGCCCGCATCTCCTTCACCCGGTCCGCCCGGTACAGCGGCCCTTCGTAGCCCTCCGGCACCTTCGCCGCGAGCGGGAATTCCTCATGCGAACTGAGCTGCTTCCACGCGTCCTTGGGCTGACCGTAGCCGTGCTGCTGATGCGCCTTGGCGATCCGCCGCCCCGTGGCGTCGAACCACATGCTCTCCTCGTACTGCTGGAGCACAGGGAACCGGGCCCGGTACATGGCGACCAGCTCGTCCTCGCTGAGGCCGAGCCACACGGCGACAAGCGCGTCGATCTCGACCAAGGCGGCACGCCGGTCGAACTCCGAGCGGAGCGGGGTGTTCCGCGTCCAGTCGGGGCCGACGCCCACCGACAGCCCCGGTCGGCCGGACGGCCACTCGTCCTTCGCCGCCCAGTCGTCCTCAGTCCAGGACGCCTCGTACAGCTTTGACCACAGCCGGGAGTAGGCGTTGGTCTGGGCGTTGAGACGCAGGGTGCGGAGGAGGAGGGCCGGGGCGAGGGGGTGGCCATCCGTATGGCCAGGCATGGCTGGTGCTTCGCCTACTTGCAGGTCTGAGCGGCCCGTTGCGCGCAGGAAATAGTCGAGCGGCAAAGCAGACCAGTACCCAGCGCACAATACTGTGTCGAGTTCGGTGGGCAACGACACGCTATGCACGGCATTAACGTGCGCTGGTCCGGGCGGAACGAGTGCGGCGAACAAGCTGCGCTCTGTATTCGACGCGATCTGACGTCGCCAGGCGAGCCTCGTGAACCGACTGTACGGCCGAGCCGACCACTCAAGCAGAGTTGCCTTCTGCTCCTGTTCATCTCCCCGGGCGGCAAGCAGCTCGCCTACGCGGTCATCGGCTGCCAAGTCCTCCTGCAGCTCTTCATCCACCCAGGTACGTCGCCCCAGAGCCGAAAAATATACCGCACGCGTGCAACTGTCCGGTCGCCGGTAATTGGTACGCGGCACCTCCCCTTCCGAAAGCCCCGCGACATCCCAGGTCTCCATCTGAAGCGAGGTTCGCGCCCCCTCCACCGGCCGTTTCGCGAACGGTGTCGCGATGCCGAAGAACGGCCCCTGGAGGATCACGTCCTCCCATGCCTCCGCTGGGCCGGAATCCCAGGTGAAGTATCCCGCCGTACGGTCGTTCTTCTCGTGGAAACCGGGGCTGATACGCGGCCGGAGCGCCCCGAGTCGGTGCGGCCACCTGGCCAGTGCCGAGATGGCCGACTCCTCGGACCTGGTCACGGGGAACAGCAGTTTGGATTCCTCGGCAGGAGCCGCTTCGTCTCCCGTCAGCTTCTGCCAGTCGGTGAGTGTCGCTTTGTCCACCGTCACGATCCGATTGAGGTGGGGCCGCATGTCCCAGGCCCCCTGATGCTTGATGCCAGGTGACTCCCCTGAACCGTCATGACGGATGGATTCCGTGAGAACCAAAGGGTGGAAAAGCCAGCTGAGATGCTGGAAGCAGATTTCGCGCTCTGTTCCGTAGACGTTGACACTGAAATGCGTTGTGTCGCTCACCGGCGGGGAGAAGAGCAGCTTGGCGTTGACGAAGTCGGCGTGCAGCCTGAGATGACGGTACGCAGCCCGTCGCAGAGCGCCTTCCTTGGCTCCAGTGAAGTGTGTGGCCGGATGAATCAGCCCCGCCACCCCGCGCCTGCCTGTCGCTCTCCACGACAGCAACATGAAAGCCCGGTACAAGTCTGGCTGCGTGCCGACCAATTCGGGATGGGCGTCAGCCGAGGCCAGGAAACCGGAGAGTCCCGCCGCCCCCGCCAGCTCCCCCAGAAACGCCGACCGCGCGTCCCCCCGCTCCAGCACCGCCGACTTCCGCTCGGCCCACGCCTCGTTGCTCGGCTTCTCCGCAAGCTCGAACCACGGCTCGAACTCGGCGAGGACCTCGCTCTCCTTCCACTCCTGCTTGACCCACGGCGGGTTCCCCACCATCACGTCGAACCCGCCCTCCGCGAACACGTGGGCGAAGTCCAGCTCCCAGTGGAAGAACCCCCGTTCCTTGGCGATCCGCGCGGCCGTCCCGTGCCACGGAAACAGGTTGCCCAGGTCGACGAAGGACACCCAGGCCGACAGCCGGGTCATCCGCGTGTCAAGGTCCTGCTCGAAGGTGTCCAGGTCCGGTAGGCCGGTCACCTTCGGCATTTCGAACAGCGACGTCGTCCCCTTGGCCTTTGCCTCTGCCTCCGAGTCGGCGTCGACGCGGCCGACGAGGGCCTCGGCGAACTCGATCCAGTCGTCCAACGACCGCAGGGCCACCCTGCGGTCCTGGCCGCCACGGGCGACCCTCTTCAGGTCCCGGCCGCCGAGGAAGTAGTCCGGTGCCGTGCCGTCCAGCAGGGCGACCTCCTCCAGCGGCCAGAACCACAGCGCGCACCAGGCGTCCATGAGCTGCCGTAGCCGCCAGTACGGGCTGCCCTCCGCGTGCAGGGCCTGGAGCACCGCTTTGCGGTCCATGACCGGGCCGCCCGGCGCACCGGACGGCGCGTCCGCGCCCCACACGGGAACCTGCCGTGAGATCTCCCGCTCGGACAGTTCCAGGCGGAGCCGGACCAGGCCCCACAGGTACTCCACCCGCTCGGCCAGCGCCATCAGCCGCCCGGTCTGGGACCGCCCGCCCGGCCTCTCGTCGTCCTCACCGCCGATTGGGGAGGTCCGGGCGGACACCTCAGCCCGCGCCGCCCGCGCCGACGGCACGGACGTGGCCGGAGCGGCCGGGGAGCCTGAGCCCCCGGAACCGTTCGCGCTTCCGGCACCGCTGGAGCCGCCGAATTCCAGCCCCGGCTGCTCCCAGATTTCCAGCCCCAGGTCGAACGCCCCCTGCCCGGACCATGCCTCCGACTTGGCGGCCCGTTCCTGCGGGGTCGCCCGCACGACCTGCGCGGCCGAAGTCGCCGCACTCGCCCGCTTCGACGGCTTCGAGCCCTCGGGCGCCCGCCGGATACGCGACCGCCACCGCTTCAGCGCCTCGATACGCTCGGGTTCCAGCCACTCCGCGACCGCCCCGGCCACCACGCTCACCGGCGTCTGGTCGGCCGCGCCCTTCTTCGGCTTGCGTACCGACACGGACTCGGCGACGGAGCCCCAGCCCAGTGCCGGCAACAGGAACTGGTGAACGGCCCGCCCCGGCAGCTTCTGGGGGAACGGCAGCGCGCGCGGCTTCTGCTGGTCACCGGCCTTCAGCCAACTGCCCTCGCTCAGCCCCTTGCCCGGGTACATCTTCCGGGACGCGCCGACGAGCGAGTTGCCCCGGTGCAGGTGCAGCCCGTACCAGGGAGCCCGCATCCCGGGGTACATGGTGTTCAGCCACAGAGAGATCTCCGCCAGCTCCACCGCCGTACCGTTCTGGTCGACGCCGTAGGCGTTGTGCAGGGCGATGTACGCCTTCACCTTCTGCAGCTCGCGCGGATACTCCTCCGGGTCGATCTGCTCGCCCCGCTCGTGCTGGGCCAGCCTCAGGTACAGCTCGGCCAGCTGGTTCACGGCCTCGTTCAGGAACGCGCCCGAGCCCAGGGCCGGTTCGCACACCCGCCAGCGCAGCACCTCGGCGGCCCTGACGTGGGACCTCTCCGGCTCTCGGGGATCGACGCGGCCCTCGTCGTCGAGCCGGAAGCGCAGGGTCTGCTCCACCGTGGCCTGGGTGAGGGATTCCGGGGTGTAGTAGGAGGCGCTGGTCTGCCGCTCACGGCCGGCCAGCCGGTAGACGTACGACCCGACCCGGTGCACCACCGAGTCCGGTACGCCGGTCTCCGGATTGATGCCCTCCGCCTTGACGAACACGCTGTCACCCGGTGTGTCCCGGTATAGCCCGGAACGCACCTGGGCCTTGTTGATCAGCCAGCTCCCGCCCTCGGGGTTGCCGCCCTTGGCGACCTCGTACAGCGGCTCGGTGGCGACTAAACCCGAGTACGACATCAGGCCCTCGTACACCGCGCCGAGGTGGTTGATGCTCAGGTTCGCGTAGCTGATGAAGCCGCCGCGTCCCTTGCCCTTGCCCTCCACCAGGGTCAGATGGCGCAGCACCTGGTGCAGCACCTCGTTGCGCAGGCGCAGGTCCAGCGGCTTGGCGGGGGCGGGGGAGCCGTCGGGGCGCGCCCGGTGCGGGTAGCGGACGCACCGGCCTACCAGCTTCAGCGATTCCGGGTCGAACAGGCTGGAACGCAGGGCCTCGACACGGACGTCGTCGTGGCCGTCGTCGGCGGCGAGCGTCGGTGCCTCCTCCGCGAGGACGGAGGCCGAGGCACGGTCGGTGACGGTCCCGGCCAGCGGATGCCCGTGGTAAACCTGCTTGAACAGCAGGGCGAGGGACTCGTGGAAGTGGTGGCCCCGGCGGGAGGCGCTGCCCAGCTTCTCCGGTACGACCAGCTCACGCAGCCGGGCCACGCTGTAACCGGCGGCGTACGCCTCGGACTTCACCGGCAGGATGTTCAGCTCCGGCCGGGCCTCCGCGTACAGCAGGAACAGGATCCGGTACAGGTAGCGCAGCGACTCCTCTGTCAGCAGGCGCGGCAGGTCGCCGGGCTCCCGCAGCACGTCGGGCAGCCATTCGGGCAGGTCCTCGGGGTGCACGCTGTGCTCGATGCGGGCCCGGGCCAAGACCTCGTTGGCGATGAGCTGCACGGACTTCTGCAGGCCGATGCGGAGCTTGTCGGTGACGCCCTCCGAGTGGTCCCGGGAGGCGGCGACCAGGCGGGCGATGCCGTCGTCCGAGCCGTTCTCGCCGGGGCGCAGCGAGTCGGCCGCGAAGACCGCCGCGATGAGGTCGATCTCGTTCGCCCGCGCGCCCTTGGCGGCCTTGCGGGGCAGCGCGGTGTCCAGGTTCACCGCCAGATAGCGGCCCCGGGAGAAGGCGTGCCGGTCGGCGAGGATCACCACGCCGCCGAAGAGCAGCAGCGCGTACCGGGGCGCGTTCTCCGCGTTCAGCAGCCAGGACGCCAGCTCACGGACGGTGGTGAGGGTCTTCGACGCGGACACCCGCACGGGTACCGGGAGCAGGTTCGCGGTGCCGTCGCCCCGGGTGGCGTCCAGGTCCTCGGCGAAGCCGCCGGTCAGGACGACGATCCCGGGTTCGTGGTGGGCGACGGGGGCGGCGACGGGTCCGGTCGGAGTGCGGACGGTGAAGTGGCCGGGGGAGGGGCTGAATCCCAGCGCGGACAGCAGCCGGCGGTGCCAGCCGTCCAGCGCCGTCCGCCACTCGTCCTCCACCGTCTCGTCCGGCTCGTCGGGGCGGGCCCCCGCGGGCTGGAAGGCCGGGGGCTCGGCGTCCGCGCCGACCGCTCTCAGCACCTCGGCCGCCGCGAGCTGCGCCGCCATGGCGGGCGCGTACGGCAGCCGGTTGTACTTGTCCGCCTCCGGTCCGAGCACGGCCCGTACGTCCATGTACGGACGGGTCAGGTCGCGCAGCGCCTGCCGGGGGGTGGTCACACCCTGCCGCTCCAGCGCCGCCCACTCCTTCAGCGGACCGCTCGCGAGCTCCTTGGGCAGGATGTCGTCCAGATAGAACGAGGGGAAGTACTCGCTCTCGTTGATCAGGGAGTCGAACGTCATGCCTGCGGCTCCTGCTCGCTGCTCGGACCGGGGGAGGACAGGGGCGGTCGCGGCACCGCCGGGAAGAGGGGGAGGGGCCCGTGGGCCGCTAGGCCGCAGATCAGCCGGGAGGTGGCCGGGCGGTCTGGGGCGCGGCAGGTGACGGACCCGGTCATGAGCCGGCCTCCAGGACGGCCAGGACCCGGACCATGGGCTCGCCGGCGGTCCGCAGCCGGGCGGCGATCCGGGCCAGCCGGTCCGCCGCCTCCCGCTGCTTGGGCTTGCCGCCCTCGAACCCCGGCAGCGTCTGCTCCCGCCATTCGCCGATCCCGCGTTCGAGGTCGTGCAGCGGGGAGTCCACCAGCTCCTCCGCCACCTTCCTGACCCGCTCCATCGCCCGCCGGGTCTCCGCCACGGCGAGCGGCACCAGCGGCCGCAGCGTCTCCGGGTCGGAGGGTGTCCAGTGGTCCCGCATGTCTGGGCCCACCCCGAGCGCGGTGAGCAACGCGGGGGTCAGCTCGCGGACGCGGGGCGCGGAGGTGCCGAGCCGGTCGACGGCGAGCCAGGCCACGGCGGTGGGGCGGCCCTCCGCGTTGGACCACACCCCCTGCGTCAGGAACACCGGGTCCGGCGCCTTCTCCGGCCCCACTTGGAGCACCAGGGCCTGCTGGCGGCCGTACTCCACCAGCACCTTGTCGGTGATCCACTCCACCACCGGGTGCAACTCGCCTACGTAGTGCGCGTCCGGCCACAGCGAGGTCGAACCTGCGTCCTCCCGGGCGCGCCGCAGGGAGTCGGCGGCGTCCTCTCGGCTGAAGGTGAGACTGATCCGCCTCGTGATGCCCTGCTCGCGGACGTACCCGGGCGGCAGGACGTCGAATCGGTCGGCGAGATCCCGCGGCGGCTCGAAGCTCAGGTCGGTGCCGGCGACGGTGAGTCCCGCCCGCAGCCCGCCGAGGTCCGGCAGCTCGGCGAGGCCCGCCAGGACGAACTCCTGCCGGTTGCGCTCCGGGGAGGTGGAGAAGAAGCGCAGCTCCTCCACCGTGGGGATGTCCGAGGCGGGGGATTCCGGCGAGCCCGTACCCGCACCACTGTCGTCAGCTAGCCCCTCACCGTGCGCCGTCGGTGCGAAGTCCCCGAAGTCGTCCAGGTCGATGTCCAGGTCCAGGTCGGAGTCGGTGCCGAAGGTGCTCCCCTCCGACGTACCGTCCGTCGACGCCACGACATGAGCCGGGCCGTCGGCGGGCGCGGGTCCGGTGCCGAACTCGCTCATCGTCAGCCGCTCCACCGGCGGCGCGGCGGCGTCCGTACCCGATGCCCCGCCACCCTCGACCGCTCCACCGGCTCCACCCGTCTCGAACGCCTCCACCGGGATCGCCTCCAGGTCGGCGACGGCCTCCTCGGGTGTGGCCCGGCCCAGCAGCGCCTCCATGACCCTGCGCTCCTCGCGGGCCCCGTCGTTCTCCCGGGTGACGGCCTCCACCGCGCCCAGCACCTCGTGCACCCTGGCCTCACGGGCCAGCACCTTCTCCGCGACGGTCCGGTCGTCGAGCGCCCCCTCGACCGCGCTGGTGAGCAGCAGGGCACGGAACTCGGGCGGCCGGGTCTGGCCGTAGCGGTCGATGCGGCCGTTGCGCTGCTCGACCCGGATCAGGCTCCACGGCAGGTCCCAGTGGACCAGGTGGTGACACTGGCGGTGCAGGTTGACGCCCTCGGAGGCGCCGTCACCGGTGAGCAGCACGCGGATGTCCCCGCCCGCGCGGGCGAACTCGTCGACGTAACCCATCTGGACCGTGTCGGAGACCTCGCTGTGCATCACCTTGACGGCAGCCTCGCCGTCCTTCGGGTCCGTCCAGCCCAGCAGCGGCGGCAGCACCGTGCCGAGCCAGTTGAGGGTCTCGCGGCGCTCGGAGAACACGACGGCGCGGGCCGCGCGACCCGGCCCCACCTTGACGTGGTCCCGCAGTTCGGCGACGAGCCCGGTGAGCTTCGCAGTGGCGCCCGTACCATCCGCTGCCGCCCGCTCGATCCGGCGGGCCAGCTCGGTGAGGCGCAGCAGGGAGGCCACCTCGCGAGCGGGGGAATCCATCGGATCCTGCGGGGAGGGGTCCGTCACGTACTTGTGGCCCTCGGGCAGCGCGTGCCCCAGTTTGGCCAGTTTCTCGCGGGCCGTCGCGAACAGCGCTCGGTGCGAGGAGAGGAACGACTTCAGCAGCACGTAGGGGAACAGATGCTCGTCGCCCCGGGCGTCGGACCGGCCCTGTCCGGGGTTGGCCAGCCAGACCTTCGCCAGCTCGCCGAAGACCTCCTCCTCCAGCTCGCTCGCCGTCACCCGCAGTGGGCGGGACTCGCCGCGCGGCGCCCACTTGTCCTTCAGCACCCGTGCGACCTCGTGGCTCACCTTGGTACGCCGCACCATCAGATGGTGCAGCTCCTCGGCCCGGGGACGGGCGGCGTCCCGCACCGCCATCGGGTCCAGGAGCCGTACCAGGCCCGTGAAGGCGCGCATGTCGCCGTTGTGCGGGGTGGCACTCGCCAGCACCAGCGCGTCGGTCTTCTCGGCCAGCAGCTCGGCGAGTTCCCGGCGGCCGCTTCCCCGGTTGAGGAGGTTGTGGGACTCGTCTATCACCACGGCGTCCCACTCGACATCCCGGAGCCACGGCCCGTACCGCTTCTGGTTCTTCAGGGTGTCCATTGAGACGATGACGCGCTTGTAGTACGTGAACGGGTTGCGCCCCACCGGGATCTTCCGCTCGATCCGCGAGATGCCCACACTGTCCAGGCGGACCAGCGGCAGGGAGAACCGCGTCCACATCTCGTGCTGAAACTGTTCCAGGACGGGGGCCGGCGTCACCACCAGGATGCGTTCACCACGGCCGCGCCGGATCAGCTCCCCCAGCAGGATCCCGATCTCCAGCGTCTTGCCCAGGCCCACGACGTCGCCGATCAGCAGGCGCGGCTGGAAGCGGTTGGCCAGCGCCTTCACGGCGGGCCGTGACTGGTAGTCCAGCCGGTCCAGCAGGAAGCCCTCGGTCAGCGCGAGGCCCTGCTCGCTCTGCGGGAGCGGCAACCTGCGCCGCACCGCTTCGAGGAAGAGCCGGCCGACCCGGTAGCCGTCGGATTCGTCCGCCACCAGGCAGGTGTCCTCCGGGCGCAGGATCCGCGGCATGCCGTCGAGCGCGGTGAGGAACCGCGCCGTGTGCCCGCGGACCAGCTCGGAGGCGCCGATCGCGTCGATCGCATACTGGCCCGTGCGCACCTCACTGCTGCTGCGTACCAGCCACTCCTCGTCCCGGACCTCGATCAGCGTCCCGGCCGGGGGCGCGCCGGAGGGAAGACCGGAGGCGGTCTCGGACATGGCGGACGTTCCTTTCGACGGACACCGCACGGCACGACCCCGGGTCGCGGGTGCGGTCTCGGCGTGAGTGTTCCTTTGTACCGTTCGCCGCTCTCCGACCGGGCGGGCACCCCGGAATCGGTCACGGCGACGCGGACGGGATGCGTAGGGGAGGGGGCGACGGCGTCACGTGCCGCGGGCGGCGCCAGCCGCAAGGCCGGGCCGTCGCCCGAGGCAGCGGCTCCCGGTGTTCCCGGCAGGCCTCCGGGTCACAGACGTCCGCTGTGCGCGTACGCGCGCCGCAGCGACTCCGCCGCTCGGAGCGCGGCTGGAGGCGGGCCGGAGGCCGCGGGCTCCGCCGGTACCGGGTCCGGCGGGGCCAGAGGGTAACTGGTGACCTTGGCGGGGTCCTCGGCGGATGCCCCGTCCTCGGGTGCCTGCCGCGCATCCTGGTCCCCGCCGGTCGGTACGTACTCGGCGGGAGCGGCGGGGAGAGGGGCGTCCGCGTCTTTGGCCGCCGCCGGAAGTTCCTCCGCCGCGTCCTCCTCGGCCAGGAACTCGGCGAAGAGGTCGTCGGCCGAGGCCCACGGCGCGTCCGGGCGGTCGCCCTCGTCCACGGCCCGCTGGGCGGCCAGTCGTGCCTCGGGGTCGGTGTCGTCGGCGAGCGCGCCGGCGGGCAGGACCGGGACGAGCCCGGAGGCGTCGACCAGGGCCCGGAGCTGCCCGGCCGCGTCCTGAGGGGTGAGGCCGTGTTGGGCGAGCAGCTGCACCAGACCCTGCTCGATCTCGCTGAGCAGCGGCCGCTGGACCGCGACGTGCACCAGCATCCGGGCGAGCAGCGGCACGAAGGGCGGCGGTACCCGCTCCCAGCCGGGCTCGACGGGAATAGGACCGTGGGGGAAGGCGTCCCGCCTCGCTGCGGCGAAGTAGAGCACTGCTCCGAGGGAGTAGATGTCGGCTGGCTCCTGGACGTGCTTGGCATCGGTCGCCTGCTCCAGCGACATGTAGGCCAGGGTCCCGAACCCCGTACCGGTCTTCGTCAGCGCCTCGGCACTGTCACGCTCGGTCAGCACCGCCAGGCCGAAGTCGAGTACCACCGGGCCGTCCGGACCGATCGCGATGTTGCCCGGCTTGAGGTCCCGATGTAGCAGCTTCACTTCGTGGATGGCACGCAGCGCCTCGACGAGTGCGAGGCCGAGCGCCGCGTACGGGCCCACCTCCAGAGGGCCGCACGCGTGCACGAGCCGGTGGAGGGTCGGGCCGTGCACGTAGTCCATGGCCAGCCAGGGCAGGGCCGCGTCGGCGTCCGACGCGAGGAGGGATGGCACCCGGGAGCTGACGACGGCCCGCATCGTCTCGATCTCCTGCCCGAAGCGGGCACGCGCCTGCTGCTCCGAGTGCTCGCTACCGTCCGTCAGTGTGTCCGGCTTGATCACCTTGACGGCGGCGAGCACAGGACCGCCGTCCGGCCGCTGGTCGACGTCCGTCAGGTGATACGCCGCTTCCAGCTCCGGTGGGAGGTCCGCCAGCCGCAGCCGCCGCGCCAGGTAGGTCCTGCCCATGCCCCCCTGACCGAGCACGGCGAGCAGCTCGAACGGGCCCAGTACGGCCGGGTCCTTCTCCGTGTCCAACGCCTGCATGCCGCTCTGCGTCCCCGCCCCTCGTCTTCGGATCAGATCCGGCCGACGGCAGAGGAACGCTCCGGGAGCCTATGCGGTTCCCGGACGGCCGCGTCCCGCCGGCCACGCACACAGCGTGTCGATCAGTGTACGGAAGCGGCGGTCGTGATCGGCCGGTTCCGATCAGGTTCCGTCATGCCACTCGGTCCCCCGTGTAGTCGGCGAGGCGTTCCGATCGCGGTCCGAGAAACGGTCGGAGTTCACGGGTCAAGAGTTCCGCGTCCGCTGCCGGAAGCGGGAGCGAGGCCCGCCGCATGCGCACGCTCCAGGAACGCTCGTCCGGGAAGACCTCCAGCTGCGGCACCAGGTCGGCGAGCACGACACCCTCGCGCACCGGCGCTAGGCCTTCGACATGCAGGGCACACCCCGAGGTGAACCGCCTCTCACCGAATACAACCGGCTCGGGGAGCGTGTGGACGGGCGACGTGACGACGGCCAGTCCCATGACCCGGCCGCGGTCACGCGGCGGATTTCGGTAGCAGCCCCGCGTCGTGTACAGAAGGGCCTGGTCGCCCTCGGCGGGCAGGCCGCTCGTGGCTCGGCCGGCCGGAAAGGCCATCCGCTGGGTCCGCAACACCCACGCCAGCGGTTCGCGGTCGCTGATGATCACCAGATGAGTCGCCATACCCTCTTCCCGCACCGTGCGGTCGGCTCCGCGCCGCACCTCGTCGACCCGCACGTGCCGACGCCACACCCTAGTACTCCAGCAGGATTTCGCTGTCTGACCTGGTCTTTCGCCGGGCGGCCGGAGTGTAGCGCGGCTTCGGTCGTGTGGGGGCGGTCTCACGGGGACCGCCCCTGTCGGCGGCGGCCGAAATCTGGTTTTGGATCACTTTCCGTGCAACGCTGACGGATGGTCACGGGCCCGCCCCGGCCGCCGTACGGTCACCCGGCCAGGAGGACGCGCTTGCGGAGCAGAGCCAAGCCCGCACGGCCGAACATCTGCCGCTTCAGCATCTTGATCCGGTTCACCTGCCCCTCCACCGCTCCCGAGCTGAACGGCAACGTCAGCCCCGCCTCCACCGCCCGCAGATCACACCCGATCCCGTTCACGAACGACAACGACGACTTGTGATCACTTTCGGTGCTTCCCCGCGCCGTCGTCGCCGCGTACCTGACGATCCAGGTCTGTGAGCGATATAGAGGTGGAGGATGTCCTGTTCGCCGACCTGGACGGCCTGCAGGTCGACGACGTCGAGCTGTGTGAGGAAGCGATCACCTGACGGGCCGTTCGCGCGCGGGCGACGCCGCCTGCCCAGGTTGCGGGGCAACATCGCGGCGGGTCCACAGCGGTTACGAGCGTCGCTTGGCGGACGCTGCGGTGGGTGGGCGACCGGTGGTCGTGCACCTGCGGGTCCGGCGTTTCCGGTGCCTGGTAGCGGCTTGCCCCCGAGTGACGTTCGTCGAGCAGATCGACGGACTCACCTTCCGGCACGGGCGGCGCAGTCAGCGGCTGCACACCGTCTTGCAGGTGGTCGCGCTGATGCTGGCCGGACGAGCCGGCGCCAGGCTGGCCGAAGTGCTGAGCGCCGACGTCAGCCGTTCCACTCTATTGCGGCTGATCCGGGCCCTGCCCGATCCGTCGACCGTGACGCCGCGCGTGCTCGGCGTCGACGACTTCGCCCTGCGCAAGGGCCACGTCTACGGCACTGTGCTGATCGACGTCGAGACCCGCCGCCCGATCGATCTGCTTCCTGACCGCGAATCGGCGACCCTGGCCCGCTGGCTGGCCGACCACCCCGGCGTCGAGATCATCTGCCGAGACCGCGCCAGCGGCTACGCCGAAGGCGCCCGCCTCGGAGCCCCCGATGCCGTGCAAGTCGCAGACCGCTGGCACCTCTACCACAACCTCACCGAAGCCGTGGAACGCTGCGTGGCCAGGCACTCCACTCAGCTGCGGGCCCCTGAACCAGCGCCCGGTCCGGAGGCGTCCGCCGCCGCGATCGCCGAGTTGGAGAAGATCACCGATGCCGCGAAGTCGGACCGAAGCGCCCACCGTTGCGCCGACCGCACCCGCGATCGCCATCGGGAGATACACGCCCTGATCGGGAGAGGGCTCACCCTGCGTGCGATCAGCCGCGAGCTCGGCCTGGCCGGCAATACCGTGCGCAAGTTCGCCCGCGCGGCCACGGCCGAGGAGCTGAGCGAGGGCAAATGGCAGGGCCGTGCGAGCATCCTCGATGACGACAAGCCCTACCTTCACCAGCGGTGGCAAGAGGGCTGCACCAGCGCCAAGAAGCTCTCCGACGAGATCAAGGCCGCGGGCTTTCGCGGCGGCTACTCGGTGGTCCGCGACTATCTCAAACCCTTGCGCGCCGGGACCAAGCCCGCCGACCGGAGGCGGCCCCCGTCGGTCCGGGACGTAACCAGCTGGATCACTCGGCACCCCGACAACCTCACCCAGGACGAGACCCTGCAGCTCAAGGACCTCCTGGCCCGGTGCCCCGAGCTCAACGCCACCGCAGAGCACGTCCGGGCCTTCGCCGAGATGATGAACACGCGCGCCGGCGAGAAGCTCGCGACCTGGATCGACAGCGTGAAGGCCAGCAGCCTGCCTGAGCTGTTGTCGTTCGTGAACGGGATCGGGTGTGATCTGCGGGCGGTGGAGGCGGGGCTGAGGTTGCCGTTCAGCTCGGGAGCGGTGGAGGGGCAGGTGAACCGGATCAAGATGCTGAAGCGGCAGATGTTCGGCCGTGCGGGCTTGGCTCTGCTCCGCAAGCGCGTCCTTCTGGCCGGGTGACCGTACGGCGGTCGGCGCGGGGCCGTGACCATCTGTCAGCGTTGCACGGAAAGTGATCCAGAACCAGGATTCACCCGTCGCCGACATCAGTCTGCACAGAGAGTGTTGCGCCACCCTACGGACCTTGGCTCCTTCAACCCGGAGACTGGTTGCTCGGCGTTGGCCGAGGCTGCCGCGCGCACCAAGCCAGCGCACGGGCAGGGTTGCGTTCATCATCCAACATGCGCTGCCCCACGGCGGGCACGGTCGAGGACGGTGCCATGTTGTGCCCGGCGGTTTCTGCCTCGGTGAGCACGGCGAGGGCGACCCAGGCCGTTTCGGTCGATGTACGCCGAGAGTGCTGAGCGTGACAGACTCCTCACCCATTACTCAGGTTGAATGCGCGATGTCCGGGGTGGTGACGGGGTGTGATCCCTGCGGTACGACGGTCTCATGCGGTACGCGCAAGGGGGCGGGCTGACG